>DATHMM010000022.1:0-56373 GCA_035487095.1 Candidatus Sulfotelmatobacter sp. | reverse complement strand
TTACTGCGCCAAGGGCGCGCGACCCACCTCTGTTGACATTCTCGCCGGAACGCAGCCCACAAGCGAAAAGCAGATCCCTCACCCGCAAAAGGCGCCCATCGCATACTTCGCTCAGGGCAAGCGGGGTTCGGGATGACATGCGCGGGGTAGTGACGCTCACTTGCAAAAAGCGGGCAGCGCGCGTCGAGGCTTGCGAACTATTTGCGGGGGTGCGGCTTGACCTGAGGTTGCTGCACCGATATCATCCGCGCATCCCAAATTCATCACAATTGGAGAGGCTCACCATGTTGAAGCGTGCGAGGTTCCTTGTTTCAAAATATGCGGCAGTGATCGCCGTGGGGGTGGCGCTGGTTGCACCTTGTTCGCTGAAGGCGCAGCAGGCTGCCGCCAGTCCTGACGTGTACGGGCAGATCAAGTACAGGTATATCGGGCCGGAGGGCAACCGCGCCACGGCCGTCGCCGGAGTTCCGGGAAAACCAAACATTTGGTATGTGGGGGCGGCATCGGGAGGAATTTTCAAGAGCACGGACGGCGGAACCCATTGGGAGCCTATCTTCGATTCGGAACCAGTGTCGTCCATCGGCGCGCTGGCCGTGGCGGCGAGCGATCCGAACATCGTGTGGGCGGGAACAGGGGAGTCGTTCATCCGAAGCCACATTTCGGTGGGGCAGGGAATTTACAAATCCACGGACGGCGGAAAGACATGGACATTGATGGGATTGGAGAAGACGGGGCGGATCGGGCGAGTGGAGATTGACCCGCGCAATCCGAACGTGGTGCTTGCGTGCGCGCTGGGCCACGCATATGGGCCGCAGCAGGAACGCGGCGTATTCCGGACGACGGATGGGGGAAAGACCTGGGAAAAAGTGCTGTTCGTGGATGAGAACACGGGATGCTCGGACATGGGAATGGATCCCAACAATGCGGGAGTTGTTTTTGCGGGGATGTGGCAGATCGAGATTCACACGTGGGGCCGCACAAGCGGCGGTCCGGGCAGCGGATTATTCAAGTCAACAGACGGTGGCGTGACGTGGAAGCGGCTGGAAGGACATGGATTGCCGAACGCTCCCGTGGGCAGAATTGCGGTACGCGTTGCGAGGAAAGATTCGAACAGGGTGTATGCGGAAATCGAGACGGGCGACGGGGTTCCGCAGGCGAACAGCCCGGGACAACTTGGGCAACTGTGGCGATCCGATGATGGCGGCGAGAACTGGGAGATGGTCAACTCTGACCGGCAACTGCGAGGGCGCACGCACTACTACACGCGGCTGGAGATTTCTTCGGACAATGAGAACGAAGTGTATTTTTTCTCTGCAGCATTTTCGCGGAGCCTGGATGGAGGGCATACGCTGACGAAGATGCCGGCCGATCCCGGGGGTGACAATCACGAGATGTGGATCGATCCGATGGACGGGGAGCGGATGGCGGTGGTGCATGATGGCGGCGTAGCTATTTCCGTGAATCGAGGCCGCAGCTGGAACCACGTCAACCTGCCGATCGCGCAGATGTACCACGCTACGGTGGATGACCAGATCCCCTACTTTGTGTACGGAAACCGGCAGGACGGCCCGTCGTGGCGCGGCCCGAGCAACAGCCTGCAATTTGGCGGAGCCGGCGGGAGCGACATTCCGCGCGGCGCGTGGCACCCGGTGGCGGGAGGCGAGAGCGGCTTTGCGATGCCGGACCCGGTGGACAACAACATTATCTGGTCCACGGGCACGGGATCGGGGAGCATCGGCGGGACGGTGACGCGCTTTGATGAACGCACTCACCAGGACCGCGAGGTGGAAGTGTGGCCCGACTATGTGGCGGGGGCGCCGGCGGGAGATGTGAAGTACCGGTTCAACTGGGAATTCCCGATCGCGATATCTCCGTTCGACCACAACAAGGTGTATGTGGGCAGCCAGTTTGTTCACGTGACGACGGATGGCGGGAATAGCTGGCAGATTATCAGTCCGGACCTGACGCGGAACGACAAGACCCGGCAACAGATTTCCGGAGGGCTTACGCCGGACAACATCGGGGTGGAATATGCGGGTGTGATCTTTTCGCTCACGGAGTCGGCGAAAGAGGCGGGGCTGATTTGGGTGGGCACGAATGACGGGCAAGTGCAGGTGACGCGTGACGGCGGGAAAAATTGGAGCAACGTCACAAAAAATCTTCCCAACTTCCCCGAGTGGGGGACCGTGGACAATATCGAGGCGTCGCGGTTCAACGCGGGGACAGCGTACCTGACTGTGGATGGGCATCAAGTGAATATGCGCGATCCATATGTATACAAGACCGCGGACTACGGAAAAACCTGGACGTTAATCACGACTGGGATTCCGCACAACATGCTGAGCTATGCGCATTGTGTGCGCGAAGATCCCGCGCGACAGGGACTGCTGTATCTGGGGACGGAGGGCGGAGCGTACGTTTCATTTGACGACGGGAAAAACTGGCAGCCGCTGCAAAACGGGCTGCCACACGCACCGGTGTACTGGCTGACGGTGCAGGAGAGGTTTCACGATCTGGTGGCAGCGACGTACGGGAGGGGCTTCTGGATTCTGGACGACATTACGGCGCTGGAGCAGTTCACGCCGGAGGTGGGAGCGAAGAAGGCGCACCTGTTTGCGCCGCGCGATGCGTATCGGTTTAAGGAGGTGGCGCAGCCGGCTGCGGTCGAGTACGACCCCACGACGGGGAAAAATCCGCCTTATGGCGCGTCCATTAATTTCTATCTCAAGTCCAACCTGGGAGAGAAGGAAACGGCGAAGCTGACCATCACGGATGCCGGCGGCAAGAAAGTGCGAGAGATCGAATGCCACGCGGCGAAACCAAACGCGGCGGAGGCGAAAAAGCCGGAGCCTGATGAGGGTTTTCCGGACGTGGAGCCGCCGGCTTGCGAAACAAAGCAGGGGATTAATCGCTACTGGTGGGACTTGCGGACCGAACGGAGCACGGAAATCAAGTTGAGAACCACGCCGGTCTACGCGCCGGATGTGCCGTTCGGGCCGGAGGGCTGGCGGAAGGTTCCGGCCGTGGGACGGCTGGCCGTGCTTGTGGCGCCGGGAACGTACAACGTTACGCTGAGCGTGGGAGAAGAAAAATTCACGCAGAAGCTGACGGTGGTGAAGGACCCGCATACCACGGGATCGGAAAGCGACGTCCAGGCGCAGTTGCGGGTGCAGACAGCCCTGTATGACGAGATGAGCGCGCTGGGGACGACCGTGAACCAGAGCGAGTCGCTTCGCGCGCAGCTTGTTGCGTTTGAAAAGGAGCTGGGCAGCGACGAGAGCGCAAAGCCGATCCGGAAAGCCGCGGACGAGTTGGCGGAGAAGCTCGCGGGTATCGAGGGAAGTCTGCTGCAGCTCCGGCTAACCGGGCGAGGGCAGGACGATTGCCGGTGGGCGCCGATGTGGCTGCAGAAGGTTGGCTATCTGTTCAGCCAGCTGGATAGCAGCGCCGATTTTGCGCCGACCACGCAGCAGATTGCGGTGCAGGAGGAGTTGAAGGCGCGTGGGGACAAAGCGACGCAGGAGTTTCAAGCGTTGGCGGGGAAGGAACTGGCGGCGTTTAACGCGATGCTGAGGGAGCACAACATCGGGAATATTTATTTGAAGACGCCGTGAGGCTGGGGCTTTAGAGAAATCCAATCGGTTGCATCGGCGCGGCGGCGATTGCGATCCGCCACGGTGATGCGAGCTTTTGATTTTTCTGGCGCTCCACTCACTTACTTGAGCGCACTCAAGACGGGGCCACTTGAAAGTGGCCGCTACGCGAACTTCAGAGGTTGCGTGGGCCTGTTGGCATCCTCGTGGGAACGCGGCGCACAAACGAAAAGCAGATCCCTCACCCGCAAAGAGCGCCCATCGCATACTTCGCTCAGGGCAAGCGGGGTTCGGGATGACATGCGCGGGTGGTGTCGCTCACCTGCAGAAGAGTTCGTCCGTCCTGAGAGCGAGTTGTTGGTCTTATTCTTTCAGGGAGACGGGGTCGGACTGGTTTTTGGGGGATTGCTTATCCAACAGGGAAACTAGTTCGCGGCCTGAGGCTGGGACGCCGACTTTGCCTTCGCGGACGATTTGCCTGGCGTTGAGTTCGCGGCCATAGAGTTTTTTGTTGGCGCTGCCATCGGAGCGGAGCGTGGAGCCTTCGAGCGAGATGCCGGCGAACAATCCACGCGAGCGGGAATAGGTGAGAACTTCCGCGCGCATCACGATGTCGGTGTCGGCGGCAGCGGTGCGGCCCTTGGGACCGGCTGCGGCGGAAGCGTCGGCGCCTAGCTTCACTTTGCTGCTCAGGATGGAGTCCGCGCCTTTGGGATTCATGACCAGGAGGACGAAGTCCGTGGCCTGGCCGCCCAACTGAAAGCCGATGTTTGCGCCTTCGAGAGCGAAGAGAGCGGGGGCGCTCCAATGTCCCGTGAAGTGCTGGCCGGTGCGGCAGACGATGGCGCCGCGGCCGAAGTCGCCTCCGACGCCGAAAGCGAATTTGAGGACCGAGGGAATCACGATGACGCATTCGGCCTTGTTGAGGAGGTCCTTGGGAATGCCATCGGGGATGTCCATGATCTCTTTGAAGACCTGACCGCAGGTTTCGAGGCGTTTTTGTTCGCGGGTCTGGTCCGCGGCGAAGGCGGGGCAGGCTAGCAGAATAGAAACGATGAGTGCACTGGCTTTTTTCATGGGAATACCCCTCAGGATTATTGTTGGGGAGCGGGGGTTTGGAGGCAACTGGACTGGGGAACAGTGTTGCCGAAAGGAAAACGAGGGAACAGATCGAGATTGGATGGGGAGATTGGGGTGCAAATATTCACGAGTCGAGCTTGTCCACCTGAAGGTGGACGCTACGGGAAGTCAGCCCGGGATTTGCTGGAGTTCTAGTTGGCGATCCAGGGCTTTTAGGATCCAGGTTTGGAGAGTATCGCGGTGGCGAGGCTTTACGTCGCGAAAGAGGAGACCCAAGCCGGATGGGCGGGAGTAAAGGACAATGGCTTCGGCTTCGAAGGATTCTCCGGCATCGCAAATCTTGAGGGACACCTGGCGCTTTTCTTCGAGCGAGGCGGCGGTTTCGAGGAAACAGCCTTGCAGGCTCAGTTCGGTCACGCGCGCGGGGAGAACCGCGTTGGGAGCGTTTTCGGGAACGATTTCGGCGTCAGCGTTGAAGGAGAAGCGCAAGCCACGGATTTCTCTGTTCATTGCTCAAGGCTATTCGATTGGAAGAAGCGCGTCGAGAGGACTGAAGAACAGGCTGAACGAATCGGATAGCACTGGCCTTTGGGCCGGGGCGGGGAGAAGTTTGGCTTTAACTATGTTGATGAGCGCGGCTAGAACTTGTCTCAGAAGCGGTTGGCCCAGAAACGAAGAGTATCCTCAGGGGCTAAAGCCCAATTTATCCAGGCGCTAAAATGTCGGAGCTAAAGCTCCGACCCCCTGAAGGCCCTGCGCGAAATAGCGGCTAATTGCCGGCGGAGAGGGAAGTGGGAAAACTGGCGACGGCGGCGGCTTCGGTGTCGTAAACGTCGAACACGGTGAGTAGTTTGGTGAGTTGCAGGACTTCCTGGAATTTATCGCCAAGATTGCAGAGACGGATGGAGCCGCCGGCGTTCTTGGCGCTGAGATGAGCGGCGACTAAAGCGCCGAGTCCCGCGCTGTCAATGTAGCCGATTTCGGCCATGTTCAGAACGATCTTCTTCTTTCCGGCAGCGATGAGGGTTTTGAGTTTCTCGCGGAGAGCGGTGCTCTCCTCGCCGAGAACGATGCGGCCGCTGAGGGCGACCAGGGAGACTCCATCCACTTCGCTGCTGGTGATTTTTAGAGACATGGCAATTCCTCCGTCGCCGAGGAGAGGAAAGCGAGGCGACCCGTGAATTAGAACACAGTCAAGCGTGTCCGTGTGTGCAAAAAAGGACAGGCAACGATTTGATGTCGGATGCGGCGGGGAAGTTGTGGAAAGTGTCAGTGAGCCTCCGGCTTGGGGGCGGAAGGGTCGACACCGAGATATTCGCGGATGCGTTCGCGGACGCGCTGACGGAAGCGATCGCGCTCTTCGGGAGTCAGGCGGCCGCAGCGGCCGTCTGCGCGATCGCGGAAAACATAGCGGCGGGGACGGTGCCAGCCGAATCCGCCGAAGAGGATGCGACAGAGGGCGAGAAGGCCGAGGGCTTTCCAGAATGTGAGCACAGGCAAGCCGAAGAGCGGCGGCATGAGCCAGTTCCAGAGCTGCAGAACGATTTCGCCGCCGATGAAGGCGAAGAGGAACATTCCCAGAATTGCCAGCGGAACGATGAAGATGAGTTTGATGAGTCTTCCAGCCATGTTGCCTCCCTACGTTTTCGAAAAATCGTCGTAAATGCCTTGCAAGCGATCGCGGAGGTGGAGAACCGCGTAGCGTTTGCGCGAAAGCAGTGTGTTCATGCCGACACCGGTGCGAGCGGCGATTTCCTTGAAGCTGAGGCCCTCGATTTCGTGCGCGACGAAGACTTCGCGCTGCTCCGGGGGTAATTCGTCCACCGCCAGTTCGAAGGCTGCGAGGAGCACGCTGCGGGCGTAGAGCGCTTCGGGTCCGGCGTCGGGCGAAGGGAGCAACTCTTCGAACCGAAGCGAATCTTCGTCCTCGTCTTCTGCATCCGCATCGGAGAAGAGGACCGGCTTCTTCTTGCGGAAGAGGTCGATGATGCGATTGCGGGCGACGCGAAAGAGCCAGCCGGTGATGTGGTCGATGGGCATCAGCAGGCGGTTGGCTTCCACGAGTTCGTAGAAGACGTCCTGAAGAATGTCCTCGGCATCGCGCGGGTCGGGGACGCGCCGGCGGATGAAATTGAGGAGCCGGGGGCGTTCGCGATCGACGACCTGGGAAATTCGCTGATCTTGATCGGCCATTCGCCACTGATTTCCGAGCGCAGCGTCCATCTCTACAGGTGAAGACGGATGAGCGCGGGGGATATTGCAGGGAAGAGTAACCCAGGAGGGCAGGGGACAAATGTTGGAATTTGGACGGGAAGAAAGAGAAAGATTAACGCAGAGGTCGCTGAGATCGCCGAGTTCGCTGAGAAGAGTGGAGGAAGAGAAAAGGAGATCCCTCGGCCGCAGACTGGGCAGGCAGGCAGGTGGGAGAGTAACCAAGAGGGCCGGGCGAGCCCGGCCCCTACAAAGAGGGGAGGAAGAAGGCGGCGTATAGCCGCCCCTACAAGAGCGGCCGAAAAAGCAGGTCCCTCACGCGCCAAAGGCGCGGGTTCGGGATGACAATTCTTGAGGCCGGCTGGAAGCCGGCGCTAGCTTGGCGGGTTTTCGGGGAGGAGGGGATTTTTGCGGCGGAGGAGGGCAGCGGAGATGAGAGTAATGATAAGGCCGACGGGGAGGGGCTCCATGAAGGTGTAGGCCATGTTGACGAAAGGGTTTTGGTAGAGCTGCTGAGAGCGCTGTATGGCAGCGACCTGCGTGGCGGTGGTGGCGGGGTCAAGTCCGGAGGCCTGGACCTTGTGGATCTGGGCGGCGAAGTAGCTGTCCATGAAGTGGGGCATGAAGTTGAAGTAGAGGACTTCCCACGTGGCGACGTAGCAGACGGTGGTGATGAGGGCGATGAGGAAGCCGCAGGCGAAGGCGCGACCGAAGGAGATTTGGCCGGCGAGGTTGTTGTCGCGGTAGCTGCGGATGCCGAAGTAGATCAGAAGGAACGAGGCCACCATGATGGTGTAGCCGAGGGCCATGCTGTGGCGGGAGCCGATCTTGTCGGCGAGGAGAAGCGAGCTGTCCATCAGGACGGAGATGATGAGGCCGGCGATGAGGCCGAAGGTGAGGACGGTCTTTTTCATGGAAGTTGCGGCTCCTTGTAAGGAAAGTGCGTTTCAGTGGCGGAAGTGTAGCGGGAGCGGAGAAGGTTGTCGTCATTCTTTTGGATGATTTTGCGGTGGGGCGCGCGGAAATCATGCGTTTGGGTGACGGGATGGGGCTATGGGATAAGGCGGGAGGTCTTGGCGAGTTGGACGGCCTGGGTGCGGCGGCGGGCGCCTAGCTTGTCGAAGAGACGGCTGGAGTGCGTTTTGACGGTGTTTTCGCTGACGAAGAGGTGGGCGGCTATTTCGCGGTTGCTGAGGCCGGCGGCGATGAGGCCGAGGATTTCGAGTTCGCGGGGAGTGATGGCGAGCTGGGCGAGGCGGGCTTCGTCGGGGACAAAGGGTTCGGAAGGAGAGGCGGGGATTTCCTTGATGATGACGGACGGCTTTTTGCGGGTGAGGGTTAGGCCGAGCCAGATGCCGAGGGCGGAGAAAAGAGCGGCGATGAGGCCGCCATAGATTTCGAAAGAGTGCTCGATGACGAGGAAACGGTATTCGGTGAGTTTGAGGATCAGGATGAGCAGGCCGCCGGCTATGCCGTAGACGAGGATGTCACGGAAGGCGCGGCGGCGGGAGTGGGGCGACGATTCGGTGGTGGGGGGCACGGGAGGGAATGATAGCTGAAGAGGGGGATGACTAGGAGAAGAGAAAATCGAAGGTGGAAATTGGGAGGGGGAAAGAAGGAGCACTGTCTGACGCGTGCGGTATGGTTCAGCAGGCCAGAGGCCCGCGGGGTGGGGTGAAGTGGCAGGCGGGGGCGCGGGAACGTCATTCGGGAGAGTGGCGTTGCCGGGGAAACCCAAGAAGGCGGCCTAAAGCCGCCCCTACAGGGCTTGTTGCGTTGCCGGTGGGATTGATACGGAGCGGCACGCCCACAGTGCGGCTACAAGTTGACAACGCGAGATTTATTGTTTGCCGTCGCCTGGAACGTTTGTGGTGATGCGCTTGGAGAGGAACTCGCGCATCAGATTTGTGCCGATGCGTCCCGCGAAACCGACGGCGGTATTGGTGAAGACGAGGTGGGCCCCACGATTCGCTTTGGGATAGTAGAGATTGGAGAGCGCGCCGGAGGACATGTCGCCGAGCAAGTAGGAAGAGTTGAACACAGTGTGCCCACTATCGTTGCGCGCGAGAAACGCGGAAGTGACCGCGTGGGCGAAGCGGGACTTGATGGAGCCGGAGCCCTGATAGTAGTAGCGGGGATCCTGGTGCAGGAGCGTGGGAAAGACGGCGTGAGTGAAGAAGTCGCTGGTGCGCCCGTCGACAAATTTAGCGGCAAAACGTTTGCTATAACCCGCGGCGCCTTGTCCGTAGCCGGCATAGGCGTTTGTGGCTTGCTCGATTCCGGCGGCGAAGGCGACGCCGAGCATGGCAACCGGATCGAAGGTGCCGCGCGTGGCGAGGGAGAATTTCTGTCTGGGAGTGAGTGGAGCGGCGTCATAGATGTAGCTGGTATAGAAATTCGGGAAGAAGCCGACGAGACGCTGCTTTTCTTGGGCCCGGATCTGCTCGGCGGCGACGAATTCGGTGGGACGGACGGTGACTTCCATGCTGGCCGTTGCGACTGCGAGGGCGACGTCAGGAAGTTCGTAGGCCTGGCGAACGGCGACGGCGAACTCCGGAGAGGTAAAGGGAGCAAAACCTTTTGCGTTGATGGTAACGAGGTAGGAGCCGGCAGGAAGTTTTGTAAAAGTAAATTCGCCGCCGGCTTCGGAGACCATGGAGCGCAGTCGCGTTCCATCCTCCTGCGACAAGCTGACGTCCGCGCCGGAAACGGTGGCGCCGCTTTCATCGAGCACGGTGCCGGCGACGCTGGCTTCGCCGTCCGCATGGGGAGTTTGCGGAGCGGAATTCGGCGGGACTGAATGGGGCAGAGGCGCGTCCGGAAGAGCACTGCTGCTGACAGTTCGCGCGGGAGATGGTTGCTGAGCGAGCGCGCCTGCCGGAACGAACCACAGCAGAAAGGAAGCACCAATGAGCAGGGAATGGAGACCGGGGGAGGAGGCCGTTCTGAAAGTGGGGATCCATGGGAGAGAGGAAGTTTGAGCGGGCGGCTCTGGAACGCCGATGAGGTTGGCGCAAAAGGAAAGAGGCTGGGGACGGCCCATCAAGAGGTCACCGGAAGTTCGTCTGGACTGACTTGACGTACATCGCGGTTTTGTCCCCTGTCCACTGGGCTTGGAAGCACCGAAGCTCAATAGAGGGAGTGTACGCTAGCGTACAGCGGGTGTCTGTCCAATATGAGACTCACCCCACCTAAGGATAACTGCCAACGGCACGGCATGCGTCAGGCTGAGCAATCAGGGTACGGTCGGTGAGGGGAGTTTTAGTTGCGTTTAACGGGCGGCAAGATGCTGAAACGTGGATGGTGCGAGCCGATGCTGCCGAATCGAGCGTTGTTGATGTCCGGCGTTGTGGCGTCCGGTTGAAAGACGGGACGCCACACCCGGACGCGAGATCCGGCTCAGTTTTCAGCTGGCGGCGGCCTTTGCGGCTTCGTCTGGCTGTGACTCGGCTGCGGTTTCGACGGACTTGGCAGAAATCGCCAGCCCATTCTTGTTCATATCGAAGCGCTGCTTGCGATCGAGACCCTTGACGAACTGACGCACGGCTTTGCCCACGGCGCCGGGAAGATTGGACGCTTCCACCTTGACGGTGGATTCCACGGATGCTTCGGTTCGATCCTGATAGCGAAATTGCACTTCAAACGATTTCATGATTGAAACCTCCCTTTATTATGATGATAAAAGTTGTTGCTACGCCCACTTGAAGCGGCGTTCGGGACCTGGGATTGCAGTGAATTCAGGTCCGATGATGCTTTTTGGCGGCGGCTTTTTTCCCGGAATGCTTTGCCTTACAGGAATTGAGCTCCGCCTTGAGAGAATCGTTCTCTTTGGCCAGTTCATCCCGGGCCGCGGTCATTGTTTCCAGATCGTTGCCCACCTGGCCGTTCTCTTTCTGAAGATCCGCCACATGGGCCTTCAATTGTTCGTTCTCTTGCAGAGTTTTTGTGTCCTTGCAGGCAGCGAGAGGCAAACTCAGCACTACCGCTACAGCAAACCTCAGCCAGGTGTTTTTGTGCGTCATGCGGCATCCTTCGTAATCGGAAATTGAATTGCGAGTTGAGCAACCGAAAGCGGGTGAGGAGGGGGCCACCGCTGGCGACTGAGTCAGCGTAACGAAGTTTGGTAGAACGCGCAAGCGGGATAAAAGAGGGTGGTGGAAAAGTGGGGTTGAAACGACGTCACTGTTTGAGCGTCACGGTTTTGCCGGTGGCGGCGGATTGGCGGGCAGCGTCGAGAATTTCGGTGACGATGAGGTTGGTTTGGAGAGAGGACAGAGCATCGGGCTTCAGGCCGTCCAGGACGACAGCGCGCAGATAGGTTAGGGAATCATTGCAAGGAGACGGCAGTTTCTGAGCGGCGACGAGTTGTTCCTCTTTTTCGCCCGGGCGACGGACTTTTATATCGTCGCGACGGACGGTGATCGCGTAGCCGGTGCGTCCATAGACTTCCATATCTTTGCGGTCGAAGGGCCAGTTCCAGGAAGCCTGGATAATCGCCTGGGCCTTTGGATACGTGAGAATGATCGTGGCTTCATCATCGACGCGCGGATAGACGTCCGGCTTGATCTGCTGGGTGACGGCGGTAACCGAGAGCGGTTTTTCTCCGTTCATTAGCCAGGTCATCAAGTCGGCCCCATAGCAGCCGAAATCGAAGAGAGCGCCGGCTCCGTTCAGCTTGGGATCGGTGAGCCAGTTGAGAAACTCGGCGCTGACGCCGATTTCTTTCGGTCCTTGATGGCCATCGTGAACTACAACTTTTCGGATGTCGCCCAGCGCGCCCGCGCGGACCAGTTCATAGGCGGCGTGGTTGCTGGAATACCAGGAAGTTTCGTAGTTCACGAGGACCGGAATATTTCCTTCGCGTGCCGCGCGTTCGATCGCACGGGCATCTTCGAGGCTGACGGCGAGCGGCTTTTCCATCATGACGGGGATGTGGTGTTTCGCGCAGAGTTCGACAATTTTGCGGTGATCGAAGGTGCTGGAATAAACGAGAACGGCCTGCGGTTTGGTGGTACGCAGCATCTCTTCGAGGTCCGCGTGATAGAGGGCGGAATCGAGCGCGAATTTTGATGCGTAACGATCGAAGAGGCTGCGATCGGGATCGCTGATGCCTACGATGCGAATGTCGGGACGATGGAGTGAGTTCGAGAAGAAACCTTCGACGTGGCCGTGGACGAGGCCTGCGATGGCGACACGGAGGGGCTGCGACTCAGCAGCTTGCGGGGCGGGGATGGCAACAAGCGCCCAGGCCAGCAAAAAGATGGAGATGCGGAATGCGAGTTTCATAGCAGGCCCTCTTCACAGCTTTTAGTCGGCAAGAGAGCATGGTAGCACGGGGGATTTGGCGCGGTGTTTTGGCC
This sequence comes from Candidatus Sulfotelmatobacter sp., assembly GCA_035487095.1. Lineage (GTDB taxonomy): Bacteria > Acidobacteriota > Terriglobia > Acidiferrales > UBA7541 > Acidiferrum. The sequence continues at coordinate 44,129 of DATHMM010000022.1, read as the reverse complement.
GGCGCAACGTTTAAATATTGTCGCGTTCCCCGCACTTTGAGAAGAGGAAGCAAGAGAAGAAGGCCGGCCCTTTCCAAAACCGAAAGGGTCGGGAACCTTTTTACTCGAATTTCATTCTTGGATAAAGTTGGTAGCCCTCGCCGAGTTCGCTGGTTTCGAGAAACCATCGAGGATTCAGTTGGCCGCCCGCCCGGAATGCAGCCCACAAGCGAAAAGCAGGTCCCTCACCCGCAAAAAGCGCGGGTTCGGGATGACATGCGCGGGGTGGTGGCGCTCATCGGCAAAGAGTGCCCATCGCAGAATTCGCTCGGGGCAAGCGGGGATTCGGGATGACAGCGGCGTGGAAACATAGCAAGTCGACAAAGCCAATCTATCTCACAAATGGAGCCCAGATTAGGGACGAATGTCCTCAGGGGCTAAAGCCCGATTTTTTAGGGCTCCAAATGTCGGAGCTAAAGCTCCGACCCCCTGAAGCCATGTATCGGATGGCTTCCAGAGAATCGGCAAAACGAGCCGAAGATCATTGGGCAATTAGCCGGGATTGGCGGACTCGGCGAGGAGTTGCTGCAAGTAGGATTGCCAGGCGGCGGCGTGGGTGTGGGTGCCGTGGCCGAAGGTTTGTTCGGAAACGGGGAGGAGGACGAACTGGCCGTGTTTGACGCGCTTGATTTCGCGTTGGGCGATGCCGAGCTCGGGCGGGTTGATGAAATCGTCGGCGGAGTTGATGTACATGACGTGGGCCTTGATGGTTTCGAGTTTGGAGGAGGGATCGTAGTTGCGGGAGGAATCGACGGCGTAGAGGAAATCGTTGGCGTCGAGGGTGGAGGTGAAGCGTGCCATGGTGGTAGAGAGATATTTGTCGGCGGAGTCGCGCGTGGGGAAATCCTCCTGCATGTGCAGGGGAGCGCTGCCGGCGATGATGAGGAAATCAGCGGAGATTTCGAGGGCGGAGCGGGGTTCCACGGTGTAGTCGCCGTTTTTCCAGTCGGGATCTTGGCGGATGCCGTCGGTGACCATCTTGCGCCAGATGCGGTTGCGCCCGGCGATTTGGACGGGCAGGCAGGCGAGAGGCATAAGGGCGTCCATGAAATCGGTGTAGGTTTCGCCCCATACCCAGGAGTGCATGCAGCCCATGGAAGTGCCGAGGATCAGGCGAAGGTGGTTGACGCCGAGGCCTTTTTCGACGAGTTCGTGCTGGAGGGCGACCATGTCCGCGTATTCGTAGCGCGGGAAATGCGCGTGGAGGCCGTCGCTTGGCTTGCTGGATTTGCCGTGGCCGATGTTGTCGGGAAGAATCAGAAAATATTTGTCGGCGTCGAGGAGTTGGCCGGGGGCAAAGAGCATGCCGGCGAAAATGGGCTGAAGAAAATTGTTGCCGCCGCCACCGGTGCCGTGAAGGATGAGGACCGCGTTGGTGGTGCGGCCGGAGGCGTCTTTAACGGGCTTGCCGAGAGTGTAGTAGTGGATGCGGACTTCGGGGAGAGTTTCGCCGGACTGAAAATGGAAATTCTGGACGATGTAGATGCCTTCCTGCGGGGCGGGCCAGTTTTGGGGAAGGGGCGTTGGAGCTTGCGCGAAAGCGGAAAAGGCGCCGAAGAGGAAGATGAAAAACGCCGTGCAGAGTGACTCGAGAGTGTGCGGTTTGTGGTTCATGGGGCCTCCCTTGAAGTGGCCGCGCGTGAGGCAGCCGGCGGTTAAAACGCAACGCGAACGAGAAGAAGTATACCCCGAGCGCATAAGTGCTGTTGCGCAGGGAAATTCTGAGTGAGTGTAGAGAGGAATGTCAAAACTGCAAATTTAAAGCAAGTGGCGAGCGTGCTCCGAAAGACCGGTCGTACTGCCGATCAAGCGCGCGCCAGTCAATCCCGTCCAGCAAATTGATTAATTGGAGTGATAGCCTCCGCCGACGACCTGGGGATCGATGATCTGAAGTTTGTCAACAGTCATATCGTAGTGGTAGACCACCAGCGACACCGTATTTTTCGCCTTTGGGGACGTCACAAGAGCGTCCGGATTTTGCGGATCATTTGCGAACGTCATTGGCGCGCCTTCAAAGGGATATTTGTTGGGGAAGCTGACGGTAAATAAGTGATGGTTAGGATTCCAAGTTAAAGTGTCACCCTGGCAGAGATAAACATCCTTGGGAGCCGTCCCGTCGCCGGGCACCACAAACACGGTTTTGTCGCCGCAGTCGAAACTGTCCTTACCCTTGCCGGCCGCCGCCGGTTTTAGCTTGTCACCACAGCCAGCGGCGAGGCACAACGTAATCGTGAAAATGCAAGTAATGGCCAGGGCATAACGTAAGAGTGGAAAGCGCATTTGACCTCCGTCATTTCTTTTGCTGATTTTTGAGCAAGCTGACATACCGCGGATTGGCCCGTAGAGCATCGAAATTCGGCGTGTCACGGATCAGTTCAGGGGAAATTCCCAAGGAAACAGCTTTCTCCAGACTATCCAAAGCGCGTTTGGAGTCCCCGAGCTGTTGGTAGATGATTCCGGCGTTGAAAAGCAAATCCGGGCTTTTGGGTTGAAGGCGGAGCGAGGTGTCGAGATTGTCGATCGCGGCTTTCTGTTCCCCCCGCATTGCGTGGTACATTCCGAGGCTGCTCAGCAGTTGCACGTCATGAGGATTCAAGCGAAGTTTTTCTTCTCCCAGTGAGATCGCTCGACCATAAGCGTCGGCAGCATCCGGGCGCCGCCCTGGACTCCAGTAAAACGCATCGCCGAGATTTCCCCAAAAAATGTAGTTCTTAGGGTCCAATTGAACCGCCTTTTCAAACTGGACCGCAGAATCGTTGTAACGATGCATTTGGAAATAGACCGTGGCCAAGTTGGAACTCGCGTCCGCCGTGGGGCGAATGCTCAGCGATTTTTCCAGCAACGGTACGGCCTCGACATATTTGCCCTGGAAGATACGAGTCGCGCCAAGGTTGTAGTAACCGGTGAAACTATCCGGCGCAAGCGATACAACTTGCGAGAACTGGCTGACCGCTTCTTCGTAGCGCGCATGATCCATGTAGAAAAGGCCGAGCCAGTTGTAAGTGGCCCAGTAGCCCGGACGGAGCGCAATGGCCTGCTTTAAAGCCTGCTCGGCATCGGCTGGCTGGCCGAGGTGCTCGTACGCTCTGGCGAGACCGCCGTATGCGTCGTCGCTGGTGGGCTCGAGTTCGAGCGTGCGCCGATATTGATCGGCGGCCTTTTCGTACAGCCCCTGTGCGATATACGCCTGCCCCAAACAGGAGTGGGCCGCGGCCAATCGGGGGCCCTGCCTAGTTGCCGTTTCGCAAGTTTCGATAGCCGCTTTCGCCCACGCTGGGTCGTGGCTCAGTTGGTATTTGCGCCAGTAGGCTTCGCCCAGGCCCGCGGTGGCTGCCGCGTAGGTGGGGTCCTTCTCGAGTGCGCGCTGGAAAAGAGTAACAGCGCTCTCGACCTTTTCCGGCACAACGTAATCCTGCATATAGCCCAAGCCTTGGACATAATACTCGTAAGCGGCGGGTTGGGTGGTGCCCCGGGAACCTGGAGCTTGCTTGTCCTCAGGCGCGAGTTGCAGTTCCATGGCTAAAGCGACGCTTTCAAAGACGCGATCCTGAAGGGCAAATGGATCGGCAGCCGCGGCGGTAACCGTGCCTCCTCGCACTTGCTGGTGTGAGCGAGTATCGACGAGAGAATAATTCACACGGATATTGTTGGCCGCGCGTTGAACGTTGAGCACCAGGACGAGGTTCACGCCAAATTGCTCACGGGCTCCGTCCGCGGTCTTTACGTTTTTACCAACGACCTCGCTCATCGGAATGACAACGAAGGCATGCCGGGCGCTCAACTCGCTCAAGCGAGAATTTAGGGTGTCTGCCAAGCCGTCATTGAAGGCAGACTGTGAAGAATCCCCACCGGGAGGGGGAGGCAGGACTCCAAGTAACACTGGGTGGGGCAAGAGGCCTGCGGAACCAGCGATCCCAATACTGTCGCGGAATTTGTACACTCCGAAGAGAGCGAGTAGAAGCAGGATCGCGGCCGCGACCGGAAGGTAGGGTACCTTTCGGAGTGCCGGCAGAGGAGCGAGAATGACATTTTCCTGCGATGGCGTCAGGGCATCTAGCGCCGCACGCACCTCGCCGGCGCGCTGATACCGGCGGGCGGGTTCTTTTTCAAGGCACCGGGTGATGATAGAAGCGAGACCAAGGGGCACCTTGGGTGGTAGAGGCCGCGGAGGATCACGCAGAATCGCAGTGCAAAGCAGATAGAGATTCTCGCCATAAAAAGGATGAGAGCCCGCCGCCATTTCGTAGAGAATGACCCCCAGAGCCCAGAGATCCGTGGACTGCGAGGCCGGGCTGGCGTCGAGCTGTTCGGGTGCCATATAACGAAGCGTGCCGCCGAGTCCCGAGCGGTTCTCCGCCGAAATCGTTTCGAGAGTTTGTCGGTCAAATTCCGCCGGATCGCTGCGGCGTGCCAGACCGAAATCGAGAATTTTGGCGTCACCAGCTGGCGTAATGATGATATTTGAGGGTTTTAAATCCCCATGGACCACGCCATGATCGTGGGCGTGAGCCAGAGCAGAGGCGAGTTGACGTCCGTAGCGAAGGAGGGTCTCAAGGGGTAGTCCTTCAGCGCGAATCGATTCCGAAAGTGGCCGGCCGGCCACATACTCCATTGCGATGAAGACTTCACCGGAGTCTTCGCCAACTTCGTAGATGGTGCAGATGTTTGGGTGGTTCAGCGAGGAAGCCAACCGAGCTTCGCGGCGCAGGCGTTCGCTGACGGCCAGATTTTTGGCGAGATGCTCAGGAAGAAATTTAAGAGCCACGGTGCGGCGGAGGCTGGTATCTTCCGCTCGATAGACGACGCCCATCCCTCCTCTGCCGAGCTGATCAAGCACACGATAATGGGAAATGAGCTGGGCCGGCAAGGATGAGAACTCCTAATCGCAAGGATGAATACGAGGGGAGGATAACGGCACAGCCACGTGCGCTTCTGTTCGCGGTCATCTTACGGCCTCGAATGAATCAAGTCAACGCTGAATAGTTCCCACATCAGCTCGACGGACTATCCTGCTGAGTGGGAAAAACGGCGGTGCCGCAGGAGGATTGAAGCTTCCGAATACCCCGTTGGACGAGTGCTTTCTCTCCGGTTACTGCTTGGTTCTGCGGTTGTGGATGGCGCGGCGGATGTCTGGCCAGAATTCCTTGGCTACGTTGCAGAGAGTGTTGAGGAGAATGTCCGTGCTCCAGACGTTCATGGTGTTGCTGAAGGTGCGCTGGTAATCGGGATGGTAGGTGTTGGAGATGCCTGCGGCGACGGCGTTGCCGAGAATTTCGGAGTAATTGAACTGAGTGACGCCGCTATCGGATCGGGTGATGAAGATGCGGCTGACGGAATACTTGAGGCGGTGCCATTTGGTGCCGGTGCCGAGCTGAAAGTAGCGCGGGTCTTGATGCAAGAGCGTGGGGAAGACGGAAGTGGTCATGAGGGTGCCGACGGCGGAGTCGGTGTAAGTGGTGGCGTAGCGCTTGCTGTAGCCTTTGAGGCCCTGGCCGTAGGAAGGCTCGGTGTTTTGGGCTTGCCCCATCAAGGCGACTACGCCAAGGAAGGAAACCGTGACCGGATCGGTCATTGTTTTCACAGAGAGCTTGAATTTGGTTTTTGCGGAGATAGTGCCGTAGGGGTCCTGTTTTTCGACGGTCGAATAGTTGGCGAGGACGTAGAAGAGACGATTGTTTTTTAGAGCGAGCTCAGTGGGGAGAGGCGCGGCGGGCAAAACGGCGGAGTCTGTGTTGAGGCTGATTTGCTGCTGCGCCGGGGCAATGAGCGGGGAATCGGAGGCGGAGGGAGTCGATTCCTGGGCGTGAATTGGGAGCGCGCACAAAAATGCAAGCGAAGCGATGGCGGCGAAGGGATTGAGTACCCCGCGGAACAGCAAATGATTGTTCATGCAGCCCTTTTCCTTGCAAACGAGGACGTTGTGGATGAAAACCCGTTCGATAATGACAGGTGGGCGCGGGGAGGAACCCTGACCGGTGGTTCAGGTGTTCCGCGGCAGCAACGTGGGGAAAATGGGGCTGTTGACTACGCAGAGGGGTTACGTTTTCCGCAACGGAAACTGAGAGGCCTAGCGCGCCCCGCATCATGGGTTCGGTAAAATTGGTGCGTGTCCAAACTCCATTGCACAAGCCGCGCCGAGTGGCGGCTGCGAACTGGGAAGCCTGCGGAAGCTCTTTCTCCAAATTACCGGCTGGACTGCGATTTCGGAACGCCGGTAATCGTTTGCTGGGAGCAGGGCGGGAATGAGCCGATTTATGTGTGCGAAAGCCACGCGAAGCAGTTGGGGCGCTCTCGCGACCACGGCCCGGAGGCGCGCGTCATCACGGATGCGCCGGCGCAGAGCAGCACTCCAATCAAACGCGCGGCGTCAGCAAAAATTGAGCGGGCCGCACGCCAGGTAACGGAGGTACCGGCGCAGAACAACTCTCCAATAAAACACGAGGAACCAGGAGAAATTCAGAAGGTGGCAGTCGTAAAGCGGAACGGCGCGAGTTCGCGGGAAGCGGCGCGCGTGTCTGCGGAGACAAAGATTGCAAAAGTAACGGCCGAGCCGCCGGTGAAGGCACCGGTTCGAGATGTTGCGTACGGAAATTCGGCGAAGGCCATGGTGGACGAAGCGATCTGGAATCTGGCGACCGGAGACTACCAGGCTTACAGGGCGGCGCTGCAGCAGGGGAAGTCCGCGAGCGAAGCGGCACAGGCGGCGGGCGGGCAATTGGAAGTTGTGCATCGGAAAATCAGCGAATACACGCTGAAGCTGGAAGCCGTGCTTTCCGAAACAAAAGCGACCATCAATGTGACAGAGGCTATCGATAAACCGCTCGAACAGGCGGTGCTAGAAATTATCGGAAATGACGTGATGAGCGATCTGGAAAAGGACTCCGCCGTTCAACAACTTGGCGAGTTGCAGGAATGGGTTAAGCAAGGCCAGAAGGGGGAGATAAGCCTTCTTCAGGCGCAGCGAATTCTGTTGGCCATCGGCGAGCGCCTGAACTGGGGAGGAACAAACGAGGTGCTGGCGGAATTCAGGCCTGTTTACCGGACCCTTTTCGGCAGCCTGAAAACAGCTGTCCAAACGGCCGTTCCTGAAGCGCAGAATCTGCACGACCGGCTGGCGAATTTGTATGCGGCCAAATCCGAGCTGGAGAATGATTGGATGGCAAAGATTTAATTCGGGCGTTTGTTGCCCATCCCGCCGCGCGGTAATCCCACCTTTTACGCGTTGAGGTTGTTCCGATGACTACGGCATTTCCCTGGAAAGCCAGAGCATGGCAAACAGGACCAATAAGGCGCCGGCAGCCAAAGCTTGCAGGCGGGCATTTCCTTTCAGAGTCAGGCTTGTCACAGAAGCGCCGACAGCGAGTGCGAGAAAGTGGAGATTTCTTTTTTGTGTGAAAAAGTCCAGCCAGACGGCATTGAAAATTCCGAAGACCGCCAGTGTGACCAGGTAGAGCCAACCAAAGAAAATGACGCCGACGGAGAGAAGGCCAATTCCGCTCCGTATGCGCGGGAGGGTTGCGCGATAGGTGGTGGCCCATTCGCGAATTGAAAAAAGTGCGAGGATCGGGATCCCCAAGAAGCACAAAAGCCAGACCGCGCCGATGATTGCGACGAACATAAGAAAAGTATAAGCCGAAAAGTACGACGTAAAGTTTCTGGCCGGTTAAACAAAATCGCCGTTAAGGCGCTATCCGGCGTGTGCCAATGTGGGACTTCTGGTACTCAGAAGGGGAGGCGAAGGCAACTAATTTAGATAGCTCGCGAATCTCTTGAGAGGTAAGATACCGCTTCAGCCCTCGCATCCGCGCGTTAGACCCTGGTCGGAAAAACTGTCAAACAGCTGGAGGTATATTCCTATGCGGCGAAATTTATTATTTGCGCTTGCGGTAGTGAGCTGTCTGTTCCTGGTAGCTTGCGGCGGTTCGATGAACCAACAGATGACCCCTAGCAACGCGGTTCCCATGACTTTAACCCTCGGCGATACGCCGCCGAACGGAGTGGGTGTGCTGTTTTTTGAGGCGTTGGTTACAGGGGCGAGCCTACAGCCATCGGATGCGACGAAGCCGGCGGTGACCGCGTTGACGACGCCGGTGGAAGTGGAGTTCGGGCATTTGCAGACGGACACGGCGTTTCTGAGTTTGGCCAACGTGGCACCGGATACGTACCAGAGCATGACGCTGACGTTTGGCAGTGCGACGATGACGATTGTGAATTACTCCGGAGCAGCGATCGGAGGGTGCGCGAACAATTCGGTGTGCGAACTGACGCCGAATTTCAATCCGACGACCGCGGCGATCACCAGCACGCCGTTTCCGATTACGATCAGCGCAAATTCAGTGGTGGGGATCCGGCTGGATTTCAACGTGGCTTCTTCGGTGCAGACGGACCTTTCCATCAATCCGACAGTGACGGTGAAGAATTTGACGCAACGGATGCAGGATGAGGACGACCAGGAAATGGAAGAGGTTGACGAGATCGACGGGCAAGTGACGGCAACGGGAATGAACCAGTTCACGCTGATGAACGAGCGCAGCGGGCAATCGTTCACGATTACCGTGGACAGCACGACCATGTTTGAGGATTTCGGGCGCAGCGGGTGCACGGCGAGCCCGGAGGACTTCACCTGTGTGCAGACGGGCCAGGTGTTGAACGTGGACCTGAACGAAAACGGCATGGGGACGATGCTGGCGAAACGCGTTGAGTTTGAGGAAGCCGCGAACCGGCAAGCGATCAAGGGGACGATCACCAGCGTGGACAGCGCGACGCAGTTCCACATGGTGGTGTTCAACGAAGAGCCCGCGGTGAGCGGAATCAGCGAAGGTTCGCCGGTGGTGGTGACGATCAATCCGAACGCGACGTTTCAGGTAGGCATGGAAGAGTTGGGCGAAGACGGCGGATTCATCTTCGCGGGGATGAGCTTTGCAAGCAGCGCGGATTTGCTGGCGGGGCAAGACGTGCAGATCCGGCCGGCGAGCGTTTCCTCGAGCGGCGGCACGACGACGATTGCGACGGACCTGGTGCGGCTGTGGCCATCGCAGGTCACCGGGCAGATCGCAAGTATAGATACGAGCGGGGGGACATTCACGCTGACGGGTCTTTCGCCGTTGTTTACGGGGGCGACGCCGCCAGTGACGACGATCAAGGTGGTGACGCTTTCGGAGATGAACTTTGAGAACTTTTCCGGAGGCGGATCGATGGTTTCACTGGCGGTGGGCAACACAGTGTCGGTGAAAGGATTGTTGTTCAATACGACAGGGACGCCGACGCTGGTTACGCGGACGTTGCGAGAGGACGGAGACCATTGAAACGAGCCGAAAATTCAAGAGGGCCGGGCGAGCCCGGCCCCTACAAAGGCCACGCGGTGGTGGACGCTTCACGGGATGCGGCAGGGCGGCTCGAGTGATTCACCCGGCTTGAATAGAGCAAACACCTGATTGCCTCGCGTGCAACGGCACGGCAAAGTTTCTTGTGTTCGATTCGGTTGGATGGAATGACTGGCCGAACGGAACAGCGCCCAGCAGAAGCATGAGGACGGTGGCGTTCGTTGAGCGGACTGGCTAGTAGTGTTCCTTCGCGGCGACGGATGATGAGGTTGCCGGCGACGCGCGATGTGTGGGTTTATTGGGAGTGCGGAAGTTTGGGCGACGTGTCTCGGGTGCGGGACGTGAGCACCGGCGGAATTTTTATTGAGACACCGCGACGCCGGCCAAAAGGCGAAGTCGTCCGAGTGCATTTTCTGGTGCCGGAAGGGCAAATCAGCCTGGACAGCGTGGTGGCGCAGGCGCAGCCCGAGCAGGGACTGGGACTGAAGTTCCAGACCGTGGCCGCGAAAGATATTTCCAAACTTGGTTTACTGCTGGAGCGAGTGCGCGGGGCATTTCGTAGTTGAGGGGCTGGGTGTCCTCCCACTTCAGCGAGTTCTTGCGGGCGTGGCAGCAGGTGTGTCCACAGGCGGCCGGGGTTCTGATACTCTACGGCAGGCCCGAGCCGGCTGCCGAAGATGTCCAGCCAGAATCAAACGTCCTACAGAGTGTTCCGCTGCGCGGTGTTCCTATTACTTTTCCTTTTAGCTGGTTGTTCTGTGGGCTTGGCTGCGGCCGGGAGTGGAGACTCAGGCCGAATTTCTGGAAAGGTGCTTGATCCGAGGGGTGCTCCGGTCGGAGGAGCGCATGTGAAAATCTTCAACTCCGCCGGGGTATTGATTCGAGAAACGACGAGCGATGGGGAGGGGAATTTTCTTTTTGAAGGGATTGGCGCAGGGAAATTCAAACTGAGGGGAGAATTGGAGGCATTCTCTCCGGTGGTTTCGGAAATTTCAGTGTCGGAGGGCCAGCAGCAGGAACTGACGGTGCAATTCCGGCAACTTGTTCCCATTCTTCAGGCGTTTACGGTGGTGGCTTCGGCACCGTCCTCGCTTTCGCCCGATCCTTCGGAGACGGTGGTGATTCATGACCAGGTGCTGGACGCGAATCCGGGGCGACCGGGCGCGCCGATCTCGATACCGGGGTTGCCGATTGAAACGGCCTCCGGAGGGATCAAGGCGCCGCAATATTTTGCGCCGGGCGTTGCAGGAGATCACGGCGAACCGATCGCGCAGTTTTTTCAGGTTGGGAATTTTCTTTTTCCGAATAACCTGCCCGCCAATGCGCATGGGAATGGATATGCGGATCCAAATTTTCTGATTTCGCCGGTGATCGAGGGAGTCACTGTGGACGGGGGCGCGTTTAACGTCCGGGAAGGAAACAACTCGGTTGACCTGGCGGCTAGCTATTTGCCGCGCGAGCGATTCCATGATTTTGTGCAAGTGACCGGCGATTATCGCGACGTTGACCTGGTGGCGGGATGGAGTTCTGGAAATTCAGAGACAGTCGAGTGGATCGCGGGCGAGGTTTCCGCGGGGAATGGATTTCTGGAGCGACTGGAGCACCGGCAGCAATACAAGTTGAACGGGATGCGCAGATGGAAACTGGGCAAGCATCAAGTGACGCTTTTCGGGATTGGGTATTACGGTTATTCCTACGTTCCCGGACTTATTCCGGTGAACACATTCGTTGCCGGGGATACGATCGACAACCGGCAATCGGACGCGACCCACAATATATTGCTGGTGGCGAACGACGCGTGGAAGATCAGCGAGCAGAGCCAGTTTTTCTTTTCCGGTTTCTTTCGAAACTACGCGTTGCAGCTTAGGTCCAATTTCGGCGACGGGCTGATCCAGCAGAGCGAATCGCGCAACGTTTTGGGAGGGGAAGCCGCTTACCTAGGGAAGGTACGGCCGTGGATTTCCGTACTTGCGGGAGTGGACCTGCGGCGGGATGCGCCACGGGATCTGGATCTTCAGCGAATCGACGCCAACGGGATTTTTCAACCGGTGACCAGCAATAATTTGACGCTTTCGTTTGTCGAGCCGTTTGCATCGCTGGATGGCAGCGCCGGCAAATACATTTACTATGACGTGGGAGTGCGACAGGAAGAAGTCTGGATGGACAACGAGGACGTGCTGAATCCGCCAAGCTCGTTCGATAAGGTGGCGTCGCTGACTTTGCCGAAGGGCACGCTGACGATTCTTCCGCCTGATCGCGCGTACCTGCCGACGGTGGCGTTCAGCTATGGAGGGGCGTTTCATACGGAAGATCCGCGAATTGGAAACGGAACGGGACAGCCAACACCGCTGGCGGCGTCGCGGGCTTATCAGCTGCGAATTTCGAAGCTGATTAAAGAGATGCAATTCGATTTGACGTTGAGGCAGACGCGGAATTCCCAGGAGTTGGCGAAGATCGACCCGGATACGGGATTGCAGCTGGATGTGGGGCCATCGCTGAACCGGGTTGTCGCTGTATCCGTGCAGAGGAATTTCGCGCATGGAGCCATCTACGTTTCCTATGCGCAGGCGGACGCGCGCGAGACGCGGACGGGATTGCCCGTGCCCGAGGCGCCGCGGACGATCTGGGATGCGGTGGCGTCGGAGGATCATCTGCCGCTGCACTTGCAGGTGCGGGGGGAATTCGAATACGTGAAAGCAAAGCCGTTGGGTGACGGATTTGTGGGGACACCGGTTTTGGAAGTGAGGGGAGCGGTGCTGAGGCCGTTCCTGGAAAACCGGATGAGTTTGGGAGCAAATTTTCTGATTGCGAATGGATACACCGGGCAGACGACGGAGACGATAGCGTCGATGGGAGGTGCGTGCGCGGTGGAATGCGTTGTGGGGGTACCGCTGAAGTCGTACGTGACGCTGAGTTGGACGTACTACTTCAAGAAGTGAGGAGCGGAAGCCGAGTTTGAGGAGGAGGTTGCGGGCGGCGGAGTTGGCGGCGCGGGGATCGGCTTGGGCAACGGAGAGTGAGGCGCAGAGGTGGGGCGCGTCCACCTGAAGGTGGACGCTACGTGTTTTGTTCGGGTGATCCATTTAGGAGGAGATAGGACGGGTGAAGAAGGCCGGTGGGGGGATAGAGCTCTTCGTGGGTGTGGCGGAAGCCGAGTTTGAGGATGAGATGGCGGGAGGCGGAGTTGTCGGGATGGTGGCCGGCGAAGAGAGCCGTGGCACCGAGTTGGGCGAAAGCAAAATGGATGACGGCGCGGGCCGCTTCTTCGGCAAGGCCGTGTCCCCAGAAGGCAGGTTTCAGGTGAACGCCCAACTCGTAGATGCGCGATTCGAGTTGACGAGGGCGGAGGCCGGAGCAACCGGCGTGTTCCCGGGTTTCTAACAAGAAAATTGGCCAGTATTGGATGGAGTGAAGAGAAGAGAGTTCGATCTCTGCGCGCAGCCTTTCTTGAATTTTTTCCGGCGAGAGCGGGCCGCCGATGAAGCGCGTGACTTGCGAGTCGCCCCAGAGAGATAGGGCTAGAGGGAAGTCGGAAATGGTCCAGTGGCGGAAACCGAGGCGGGGGGATTGCAAGAAGAAGTGTTGCATGGGGGATTCAAACCTTTTGATGGGGAATTATAGTCACACGGGGGAGTAGGGCGCGTCCACCTAAAGGTGGACGCTACGGGACAACGGTGGGGGAAATGCGATAGAATATTTGTGACCGGAAAGTGAACGAGACGTTTCGGTCCGACCCACAACCAGCCCAATACTGCGGCGCGAGATTTTCCAGCAACTTGCCTGCAGCAGGAATATCCGGGAACCCCTGGCAAGCCCGGAAGTATCCCAAGGCATCAATAAAAATAATAATGAGGAGGAAGTTCTCATGGTGCGAGTAATCGGGTTGCTGCTTGGAATTTTGTTTGTGGCGCTGCTGCCCGCGGCGGCGCAGGACGATGACAAGGTGGAAGTGTTCGGCGGGTATACGTACATGCGATTCCGCGGAGGGACGGACCTGAACTTGAACGGGTGGGAGGCCTCCGCGCAGTACAAATTCAGGGACTGGATCGGCGGAGTGGCGGATTTTGACGGGCACTATGGATCGCCGAATGGGGTGGGGACATCGCTGTACACCTACATGTTCGGGCCGCAAGTGTCCTTGCCGTCTCGGGTTTCGCCGTTTGCGCACGTGCTGCTGGGCGGAGCGCACTTCAGCGCGGCAGGATTCGGAGATTCGGCGTTTGCAATGGCGATCGGGGGAGGAATCGACACGGAAATAAAGCAGGGAATCCGTTGGCGGATTTTTCAGGGAGATTATCTGCTGACGCGGTTCGGAAGCCAGACGCAGAACAATGCGCGGATCTCGACGGGAGTGGTTTTCCGGTTTTGAGAACGGTGGTGTAGCGCGAGGATGGGCCGGCAGGCGTGTGCGTGCCGGCCCATTTTTTTGGCCAGCGGGGCCTACAGCGTGCGGCGGGGCCTTAACAATAAAGGCTATTGATAAAAGATAGGGGTCGAGAATAGGATAGTAGCTCCCACATTGGGTTGACCGCCGTACGGTTGATCCCCTGCCCCTTCGTGACGGCGGTAACTGGAAGATCGCTTTGCCTGCAAGGGTGCTTTATGAGACTCATACTCAATGGAAGTCATCCCGCGTATTGCCCGGAGTGCGGCAGTGGTTCACTCCACAGGTCCCGTAGAAAAGGCTTTGTGGAATCGCTTCTTTACCACGCGCTGTTCATCAGTCCCTACCGATGCGGCGAATGTTTTGAGCGTCATTTTCGGTTTCGGCCGACGAAGGAAGCGCAGCGCCCGTCAGCGCAGCACCCGAAACACGCCTCCTAGATTCGTAAGTACTTTTGAGCGTCACCCAACTCCCATACCGGCCATGGGGAATGAGGGGTTGCGATCAAAGGCTCAAGCGCCGCGAGCGGCGTCCGGCTTGAGGGCGAGGCTGCCGGTTTCGAGCGTGTAGTCCTGTTGAGAGAAGATCTGGCGGATTTCGGTTTCGCCTTCCCAGCTGGGCCAGAATTTGCGGTGAAGTTCCATGAACTGCAGCGCGCTTTCGACGGCCTCCTGTTTCGACTTGAACTCAAAAACCGCGTAGCCGCCGACGAGTTCCCTGGTTTCGGCGAAGGGGCCGTCGATGGCGGTGAGTTTTCCTTGGGCCAGCCGGACGCGGCTGCTCATCGCGGAGGGGGCGAGGCCGCCACTGTCAATCATGGAGCCGTTTTTGGCGGCGTCCTCGCCGAGCTTGGCGATGGCGTCCATGAGTTCCTTGGGTGGAGGGCCGGAATTTTCAGCGGATTTGACCAGCATCATGAAACGCATGGAGGTAGCTCCTGTATAGGGTTGGTGGCCGGGAGGCGGCGAACTGAGCCGGTCACATCCAACTCTACTAATAGATCGAACGGGGACCTGTGAAATCGACAGTCGGAAACCTTTTCTTTACCATAAATTGACGAGCGCAGGGGCAAAACTCATTAATAGGCGGAAAGTCTCCGCGAGAAACTCTTCAGTGGCTAAAGCCCACAGTCGCTATCCCCTTTGTGTCGGGGCTAAGGCCCCGACCTCCTAAAGAGCCGCTTAAGAGAAAACTTCTAATGATTCAGCGGCGCTTCTTGGCCGCGATTTGGGACAGGCGAGCCTTGACCATCTTTTTGATGAGGGTGGTGGGGAGAGGCTTGTCGGTGGGGAATTGGATAGTGCCTTTGGAGAGGGTGTAGGGCTGGAGGTCGGCTTTAAACATTTCGATGACCCGGCCGGTGGGGAAGAGGCTGCAGTGATTGGCGAAAGCGGCGAACCAGATGACGATTTCGCCGTGGCGGAATGCGGGGATTTTGTAGCTGATGGTTTCCGTGGCGGAGGGCGGCAGGGCGGAGCGGATGGCGGCGCGGACTTTTTGCAAGGTGGCGTGGGCGGGTTCGGGGACGCGTGCGAGGTAGGCGTCGATCGTTTTGGGGGCGGAGTTTGGCTTCGCTGGCGAACTGCGTTTGCCGGATGTTGGTTTATTCATGCTAGTGAGGCTACAGGAACACGTGATTACAGTCTATGACTCAGGCCGTTACCTGGAGATTTCGGTTTGCCGTGCAGTGAGTGCGGAGGCAGGTCTGGAGCGAGCGATGGGAGAAAAGAAAAGTCAAAACCCGAAGGCTTTAAGTCCATTCAGAGAACCAAGACGCGGCGGAAGGGTTAGGTGCAATCCTTCCGCCGTTTCGTGAAGCCGCGTTCGTAGCGGCAATTTGCGAGGGCAGGTCTATTGGCAAGTGTTGCGCAGCGCGTCCGGGTGGCCGGCCGGCGGTGTGCTGTATGAGTTGTCAATGCAGGGGATGGCGCTTAAATATTCGTAGATGGCCCGCAGGTCGTGGTCGGTCAGGTTTCTAAGACCGGGCCAAGGCATTGTCTGGAGAAGGTCTCCATCGTAAGGAGCGGGAATGCAGGACGTGTTAATAATCGGAAGACCGGTCGGTCCTGTTGCACAGGTCGGATGGAGGTGATCCAAGTCCACGCCCGTCCGCATGATCTGAGCAAACTCCCCAAACGTGCGGCCTCCTTCAGGCAGGCCGTTTTTGTCGGGTGTGAGGTTGCGGGAGATGATGACCGCCGAACCTGGCACCGGTGAACTGAAATTTCTGCCGCCGCCCAAGTACGTCGCCGAATTGATTACCGACGTCTGGCCAAAGTATGGATTACTCGTTGGCAGGAATTGATTGACCGCAGGGCCGGCGCCATGGCACTCATTGCAGGGGACGGTCGCGTTGACGATATAGCTGCCGAGTCCGACGAGGGCGCGATTCTTGCCATCGAGATTGAGATGGACGGGGGCGATGGCGAATCCTTGTTGAATCCGTGAGTCGTTGCTGTTGTCATCGTCATCGCCGGTGGCCCTGGCGCGCGAAGAGGTATTCAACATTGCAGCGAGCAAGATTGCCGCGAAGGCTACGGCGGCGACTGCGGGCTTCACTAATTTACTGAATCTCATGGTTGTGGTCCTTTCTCGAAACTTGTGCACTCCGGGGGTGATGGGGGCACAATCGGGCACGGAAGGGGTTGAGGTCAAACGGCAAGGTGCGGATTTGAAGGAGTTAGCTGTGGTTGCCGTCGAATGCGGTACTTTACCGTTATCGCGCCGGTGGGGTTACAATCCGGGGCAAGCAGGAGAGGTTGATGGGCGAACCAATCCCCGACAAAGTGCCATCCGTAACAACCGCTGAGGACCGACTGGACTCGTGGAAAGAAATCGCGGTCTACCTGAACCGCGACGTGACGACGGTGCAACGGTGGGAAAAGCGGGAGGGGATGCCGGTTCACCGGCACCTGCATGACAAGTTGGGGTCGGTGTACGCATCCCGGACAGAGTTGGACGAATGGGCGCGGGGCCGGAAACTTCCAGCAGTGCCAGAGAACGGCCACGATGCAGCGCTGCCGGTTGCGGCAGAAGTCTCGCCGAGGGTTGAGTTGCCGAACCGGAAAAGCAAGCGGGCGCTTGTCTTGCCGGTGGCACTGTTGACGGCGGCGCTGGCGACTGGCGGGGTGCTGTGGGTGCGACTGACGGAATACTTCTGGAGGAACCCGATCGCCGGGGCGCAATTTCAGACAGTGACGGATCTGGATGGGGTGGCGGAGGCTGCGGCAGTGTCGCGCGACGGACATTTTGTGGCGTTTCTGTCTGACCGCGACGGACAGATGGACGTGTGGGTAACGCAGGTGGGTTCAGGAGAATTTCACAACCTGACGCGCGGGAGCGCGCCGGAACTTGTCAATCCCCTGGTGCGCGCGCTGGGGTTCTCGCCGGATGGAGCTCTGGTTACGTTTTGGGGCCGGAAGAAGGGAAGTTCGAGCGGAGGAGACATCAGTGTCTGGGCGGTTCCGACGCTGGGGGGCGAGGCGCGGCCGTACCTGGAAGGCGCGGCTGAGTTCGACTGGTCACGCGACGGTTCTCGACTTGTTTATCACACACCCGGACCTGGCGACCCGATGTTTGTAACCGACGGAAGAAAGCGATCGGAGGGACCTCCCATCTTTACGGCGCCTGCGGGGCTGCACTGCCACTTTCCGTTGTGGGCGGCAGACAGCGCGTTCATTTATTTCGTCCAAGGATCCCTGCCGGACAAATTGGACATTTGGCGGATGACGCCAACGGGCGGAAGTCCGGAACGGATAACGTCGCATTCCGGGCGCGTAACTTATCCGGTGCTGCTGGACCGGCGAACGCTGGTGTATCTTGCGAGTGATCCGGATGGGTCCGGGCCGCGGCTCTATAGCATGGACACGGAACGGCGCACTCCTCATAAGCTGAGCACCGGACTCGACCGGTACACGTCGCTGGCGGCGAGCGCGGACGGGGGGCGGCTGGTAGTGACGCACGCGAGTCCGAAACGAACACTTTGGAGGCTGCAGCTTCCGGACTCGGACTCGAGGGCGGAAACGTCAGCGGTTTCTCAAATTTCGTTGTCGACAGGGACGGGGTTCGCGCCGCGGCTGGGTCCAAATTATCTAGTGTACGTTTCCGCGACGAGCGGCGGCGAAAGCATCTGGAAGGTCGCGAACGGAGCTGCAATGGAATTGTGGAGCGGGCCGGGAGCGCACATCGTTGGCGGACCGGCTGTGTCGCCCGATGGGAGGTCGATCGCGTTTTCTGTCCGGCAAAACGAGCAGACGTTGATGTACGTGGTGCAGGCCGATGGGACGAACGCGCGGATTGTGAGCGATTCGCTGCAACTGCAGGGTGCACCAACTTGGGCGCCGGACGGTCAATCGATCATATCGGCGGCGGAAGAGCGCGGAGTTCCGCACCTTATCCGGATTCCAGTCGATGGGCGCGTTTCCGCGAGTTTTGTAAAAGAATATTCGGTCGATGCAGCCTGGGAGCCCAAGGGACGATTCGCTGTTTACTCGGGGCCCGATATCGGCACGACATTTTCGGTGAAGGCGGTTACGGCTGACGCTGTGGAGCAACCGCTTCCAGCGCTGACGCTGACCCGTGGCGCTCGACACCTGACTTTTTTGCCCGGGGGGCGGGCGCTGTTGTTTCTGCAAGGAGAGATTGAGCACAAGAACCTGTGGCAGATGGACCTGGAGAGCGGGGAGAAGAGGCAGTTAACGAACCTGGCGCCTGACTTCGACATTCGGGACTTTGACATCTCGCCGGATGGCCGCGAGGTTGTCCTCGAGCGCGCGCAGGAACGCTCGGATGTGGTGCTGCTGGATATTCCCCGACAGCAGGGGTCGCTTGACTGAAGTAGCGGGGCAGGCGACGGAGTTTGGGTGAGAAAAAGCAGTTGAATCGGCGAAGTCCCGGGAGTAGAGTTTTTTCATTCCACGTCGGGCCCCATTCTCAAAAATCGACAGATTGATTGGAGGGATCATGAGTCGCTTGCCTCGAATCCTTTTGCTGTTAGTCCTTATTGTTGCCGCGGGCCTTATTTATTTCAGTTCGAACGCGCAGGAAAAATCGGGTAAAGCAGATTTTGAGATCACCGCGAGTTATATTGAGGCGTGCAGTTGCGACATGTTCTGCCCGTGCTATTTCAACACGCATTCGACGAACCACATGGGCGAGCATCATATGGACGAGCATTTTTGCCGGGCGAACCTGGTGCTGAAGGTGGACAAGGGGCATTACAAAGAGACGAAGCTGGATGGAGCAAAGGTGTGGCTGGGAAGCGATCTTGGCAGCGACTGGAGCACGGGAAAGGACTCCTGGCTGGTGGCGAATTTCGATCCGAGCGTCAGCAAGGAGCAAGAGGCGGCACTGCTGGACGTTTTGACGCAGCTTTATTCAGCGATACCGTTTCAGAAAAAAGGTGTGAGCCATACGGCGTTTACATGGGAAGTGGACGCGAAGAGCGGCGTGGCGCACGCAAAGATGGCGGACGGGAAGGGCGAAGTGGTGCTGGAGCGGGTGGAAGGGAACAAGCCGGGAGAAGAAGTGGTGATGCGGAACTTGAAATATTGGAGCGCGCAATCGAACGACGGATTCCGGATGTGGAAGTCGAAGCATGAAGCGTTCGAAGGCGATGGACACAAGTTCGCGTATGACGGGACGAACGGATTTCTGATCACGATTCATTATTCGGGGATGGCGAAGGCCGCGGGAGATTGAGAGGAGCGGATCGGAGCCGGGTGAACGAGGTTCGCGGAGAAGAGTAAGAGCTCGCGAATCTGAATTGGATGGAAGAGTTGAAGTTGGGGTTCTTCGGGCATGCTTATCGCATGCCCTCAGAATGACAGCGGGTTGGGGAGCGAGTTGGGCTTAATTTCGGGCGGGTCCACCTGAAGGTGGACGCTACGCGGGGAATGAAAAAGGCGGCTCGTTGGAGAGCCGCCCTTTTGTTGAGTTAGGAATTTTTCTGAGCGCTGGCCCGGAAGATTACCGGGGCGTTCAGGAGTCAGTTAGCGATGACCGCCGCCGCCGTGGCCTCCGCCACCGTGAAACCCGCCGCCGCCGTGGAAGCCAGCATTGCCGTGGAATCCGCCGCGATCACCACCGCCGACGAAGCCGTGCGAGTAGCCGCCGCGTCCGTAATTGCCGCCGTGTCCGTAGTATCCACCGCGGCCGTAGTAACCGCCACGACCGTAGAAGCCATGGCCAAAGCCGCCGCGGAACCAGGGGCCGGCGCCGATGAAGACGCCACCGACGAAGTAGTCAGGCCCGTAGTAACCGTAGGGAGCGCAGGCGTAAGGATAGTAGCCGTAGTAACCGTAGGCGCAAGCCGGCGCGGGGCCGACTGTGCCGTATACGGGACCTACTCCGACTCCAACGCCAAACCTAACTTGCGCGTGGGCGCTGCCCGCGGCAAAAAGCAATACTCCCATCAAAGCAACATATTTTAAGTAACGCATAGAGTCCCCTCGATCCCGGCCAGGCCGAATGGAGTAAAACTCGGGTGGCCGGGGCGCCTCCCGGAAATTGCCCTGGGGAAGCGCCTTACAGTTCGTTAAACCCGAGGGGTGGGAAAGAGTTGCGGGGAGGTGTGGGATATGGTTGGTAGGTTATTGATGTGAAAGGAGTTAAGTGGATTGCTGGAAAGAATCCTTGGCCCACCTGCGTTCGGGGCTAGGTTTGTCCACCTGAAGGTGGACGCTACAGGGCGGCTAGGAGGGTTTGGGGGCTGGCGTTGTCGCCGAAAGTTTGGCTTAGATGGGCGAAGCGGTCGATGTTGCCGGGGCCGAAGATGAAGGTGCCGCCTAGTTGAAAGGGATTCGGGCCGAGCTTGTGTTGGCGGTGGCCGGCGGACTTGGCGCGGTTGCGACTTTTGAAGTTGTCGGCGCGGAGGAGGTGGAAAATGTTGGCGGATTTGAGGTCGGCGATTTCGTAGGCCTGGCGGCGATCGTCGATGAGGAGGGGAAAGTCGATTCCGGTTTCCTGCCGGAAGAGGCGGGCGTAGTTGGCGTCGCCGAGGCTGATGGCGGCGAGGGAGGCGTTTTTGGCGCGGAAGGCTTGCTGGTGTTCGCGCAACTGCGCGACGTGCTCGCGGCAGAAGATTCAGCCGTAGTGGCGGAGGAAGACGATGACGGCGGGATTGGATTCCCAGAGGGAGCCGAGGCGGACGGATTGGCCGAAGGCGTCGGGAAGGGAGAGGGCCGCGAGGCGATGGCTGAGAGTGTCTGGCATTGCGAATATCATTCAGGGAAAAGCAGAGGGCTGTCAAGGCCGCATAGCTATGTGAACGGGTTTCGTGGGGATGCGGGAGAAGTTGCCTTGCGAGGAGGCGAAGCGCGTGGTAGTTGTTGTGGGTTGAGACGATATGGATGCCACGACACATCGGCCGGCTTGGAAGACGCTGCTGGCGTTTGGGATTATTTATTTTGTTTGGGGGTCGACGTATTACGCGATCCGGGTTGGAGTGAAAGAGGTGCCGCCGTTTCTGCTGGCGGCGATGCGATTCTTAATTGCTGGAGCGGCGCTTTATGGGTGGACGCGGGCGCGGGGGGAGCGCGGACCGAGCGGGCGGGAATGGGCTTCGGTATGCGCGGTCGCATTTTTGATATTTGTAATGGATTACGGGTTGGTGTTCTGGGCGGAGCAGCGAGTGGCTTCGGGGCTGACGGCGGTGATGCTGGCTACGATTCCGCCGTTCATGGCGCTTGGAGAGATTTTTATTTTGAGGAAGAGGCGGCTTACGCTGCGGCTGGTGGCGGCGCTCTTGATTGGATTGGGCGGAGTGGGCGTGCTGGTGAGCCGCTCGCTGGATTTGGGTGGGGCGCCGATTGACCGGATGGGAGCGGTGGCGCTGATTGTGGCGGCGATGAGCTGGTCGATTGCGTCGGCGCTGGCGCGGCTGCTGCCGCTGCCGGAATCGAAAGTGGTGAGTTCGGGAGCGCAGATGCTGGTGGGTGGAGTTTTCCTGGCGGGGATATCGGGGGTTATGGGGGAGTACAGGAATTTTCATGCGGGTGGTGTTTCGAGCGGGGCCTGGATGGCGCTAGCTTATCTGATTGTGGCGGGGTCGATCGTTGCTTTCACCGCGTACGTGTGGCTGCTGCACCACGAATCGCCGACGAAGGTGGGGACGTATGCGTATGTAAATCCGGTAGTGGCGGTCGGGGTGGGATACTTTCTGGGTGGGGAAGAGTTGGGAGTGCGGACGATATTGGGGACGGTGTTCGTGTTGATCAGCGTGGTGGTGATTACGACGACGAAAGCGGAGAAGGATGTGGCGGCGCGGCTGGTGGGAGAGGTTGGCTGATTCGCGGGGCCACGTCAGGCAGGGTTTGCGTGCGGCAGGGGAAGGCCGATACGGCGCAAGAGGTCCTGAAAACGAGGGTCAGGGCGGAGGGCGTCCATGCTGGGGTCGATGTGCAGATAGATGAGCCAGTGGCAGTGTTCTTCGAAGGATTTCTCCAGGCATTCGATGGCGCGGGCGGGTTCCTGCAGTCCGAGGTGGATTCCGGCGAAAAAGCAGGGGGCGACATACTTTTTCGTGGCCAGTTTGGTTAACTGATCGAGGAGTTGGATTGCTTCCTTTTTTCTGCCGGCAGTGGCGAGAGTTTGGGCGAGCGCCGCAGTGATCATAGGGCTGCCGCCGGAAAGTTTTACACCCTTTTCACCCTCTGCGATGGCCAGTTCGTGGCGGCCCATTTTTCTGAGGGTGAGGCCCAGGATCCAGTAGGTGACGGGGTAGTTGGGATCCAATTCGATTGTGCGATGGAGTTGCTCGAGGGCGGCGTCGTACTGGCGAGCCATGTAGTGGGCCCATCCGATCCCGGCGCTGATAATCAGGGATAAAGGATCGAGCTCCTGGCTCTTTTTCATTCCCGCGATCGCATCCGGCTGGCGCCCCATGGTCATCAGGCACTCGGCGTACCAATGGCTGGCGGTTGGATGGGCGTAGTTGAGCGCAATGCTGCGCTGGAATTCCGCCTGGGCCTGTGGCCACTGCCAATCGTAGAGCCACAATACGGCGGCCATTGGCGTGTGGGCTTCGCCGAGATCCGGGTCGAGGCGAAGGGCGGTCAGCGCGGCGGCTTTGGCCTTCGGGAACGCGTCTTTTGGCGGGAGATAGCTGTTCCAACCGAGGAGAATGTAGGAATCGGCGATGCCCGTGTAGGCGAGAGCGTAAGCGGAATCTTTTTCGACGGCTTGCTGAAAGTATTCGATGGCTCTGTAGAAGCCTTCTTCGGTCCACTTGTTCCAATGGTGCCGGCCCTGCAGGTAAAGACGATAGGCTTCGGCATCGTCCGTTTGGTGTTTGGCGAGGCGCTTTTTTTCGGCACGGGTGAGTTTCAGCTTTAACGTTTCCCAAATTTCATCGGAGATTTCGTCTTGAATGGCGAAGATGTCGCCGGGTTTGCGATCGTATTGGGCGCCCCAGATTCGCGAGCCGGTCGCTACATCGACCAGCTCAGCGCCTATGCGCAACGAACCACCGCTTTGCATGATTCTGCCGGTGAGTACGGCGCGGACGTTCAGTTCGCGACCGACAGATTGGGGATCGACGCCGCGGCCCTTGAATCGAAATACAGTGCTCTGGGCCATTACGCGGAGTTTGGGAACGGCCGCGAGAATGTTGATCAGGCTGCCGGCGATGCCGTCACTGAGGTATTCGTGCTCGGGGTCGCGGCTGGAGTTTTCGAAGGGCAAAACGGCTAGCGAGTCGATGACCTTGGATACCCGTGCTGGGCGGAGCGTTCCTGTTTTTGTGGACGGATTTTGTGCGTGGTGCTCGCCAGTTGAGTGCACATCGGGGGGATTGGGCGTTAGCTGGGCGGTTTGTGCGATTTGGTCGGGAACTCGCCAGCCGGAATCGGAGCCGCGTTCCAGTTGTTGAAGGTCAGCGCGAATGTCGCCGGCGTGCTGATAGCGTTGATCACGAATTTTGTGGAGCGCTTTGCTGATGATTTCTTCCAGGCGAGCCGGGATGGCGGGATTGATTGTTCGAGCGGGAAGGGGGGAGCGGGTGAGGACGGATTCGATAATTGCGCCGCCTGTGGCACCGCTGAACGCCTGGCGGCCGGTGGTCATTTCATAGAGCAAGAGACCGAGAGAGAAGATATCGGTGCGCGGGTCCAGATTGTCTCCGCGAACCTGTTCGGGGGACATGTAGGCGGGAGTGCCGCTGATTATGCCCACGATGGAGGTTGAATCGGGGGTTCCGCTACCAGAATCCGTGTCGGCGGTGGCGACTCCTTTGGGGACAAGTTTTGCGAGGCCAAAATCGAGGACCTTGGCTTGGCCGCGTTTGGTGACGAAAATATTGGCGGGCTTGATGTCGCGATGGATGATTCCTTCGGTGTGCGCCGCATCGAGAGCATCGGCTATCTGGATTCCGAGCCTGAGGAGTTCTTCAAGAGGAAGAGGCTTCCCGCGGATGTGACCGCGCAAAGTTTCGCCATCGAGGAATTCCATGGCGATGAAAGTGCGGCCGCCCTGTTCGCCGATGTCATAGATGGTGCAAATGCCCGGATGGTTTAGAGCGGAAGCGGCGCGGGCCTCGCGGCGAAAGCGCTCCAAGGCAAGCGAGTCCTGTGCCAATTGATCGGGGAGGAATTTCAGGGCAACGGGACGATCCAGGCGGGTGTCGATCGCTTTGTAGACGACGCCCATCCCGCCTGCGCCCAGTTTTTCGATGACGCGAAAGTGAGAGATGGTCTCGTCAATCATGGGTGAGCCCGGGCTTCAGAAAGCGGAGGTGCGCGTCACAATGTCTGGTCGTTCAGCGCGGCGTCTCCATCGAGTTTTTTTCGCGGCACATCGGGAGGCTTGGGAGAGCCCAACATGCTCAACGCACGCGCGCCATCCCCATACAGGGAGAGATCGGCTTGATGTTCCAGTTCAAAGGTCACGTTTTTGCTGCAGACGGAGCAAAGCAGTACGCCGTAGGCGGCGCCGCCCTGGTGGACGAGCATGTTGTAGCGCATCACGCGCTCGCAACACACGGGGACCCAAAGATTTGGAGTTTGCGTGGTGGCCAAGGTTCACCGTCCAAAAACGAGTTTGGCGGGATTATACACTGAAAAACGGTGTGGCTGAGGGTACGGGATCGATGAGTTTTGATCAGTGTCGTCCAAGCAGGCCGCGAAAAACCAAAAACCCTAAGGCCAGTGAGCATTAGTTGTGTCGCGAAGGATGCGACCGTTTTTACTTAAGTTTTTCTCTCTTGTAACATCACACGTGTGAAGCCCTTCGAGTTGCTCGGCCAGGCGATTGCTCCAGAAGGCACTGTCATCAAGCTGATGCGTCGCGGCGATGAGTACATCCTACTTGCCGACGGAACGATCCTCATGTCCAGCCGCATGCACGGCTCTGAGGAGGCGTTGGCCGCGTTCGCCTGCCAGAGGGCACGTGGGCTGAAGCAGCCAACCGTTCTGATTGGGGGTCTCGGGATGGGTTTCACGCTACGCGCGGCGCTTGACCTCCTTCCCGAAGACGGGGCAGTTGTCGTCGTGGAGCTGGTGCCTGCAGTGGTGGAGTGGAATCGCGGGCCGCTGGGGCCGTTGGCGAGAAACCCACTGAAGGACAAGCGGGTCCGGGTGGTCACGGGGGATGTCTCCGCCACGCTCGGTTCAAGTCTCGGCCAATTCGATGCGGTGATACTCGACGTGGACAACGGCCCGGCGGCATTTACCGCGTCGAGCAATGCCGGGCTCTACGACAAGCGTGGCATAGCGGCCGCCCACGCGGCTCTCAAGACGGAGGGAGTCCTGGCTGTTTGGGGGGCACGAGATGATCGAAAATTCGAGCAGCGGTTGCGGGGTGGCGGATTCGAGGTGCAAGTGCGGCGTCCGCGTGGACGCCTGAAAAAGGGCGGTCCCCGCCACACTATTTTTCTGTGTCACAAAGCATAACTTGAACTCGAAACGACGTGTCCGGTGGTCCGTAACCGGAGAAGGGGAATTGCGCGCTACTGTGCCTAGAACTTATCTCATAAATGGAGCCCGGGTTAGAGAAGAGTGCCCTCAGGGGCTAAAGCCCGATTTTTTAGGGCTCCAAATGTCGGAGCTAAAGCTCCGACCCCCATTGCCCTATTTATGAGGTGGCTTCTAGTCAGCGGGTATATCGAAAGCTTGCGGTGCTTTCCCATCGGCGAGAGAGGCCTCCGCAATTCTCTTTATCTGCTCCCATGACTTTGGACCGACGATTCCGCCGTTCAATTTCTCAAACCGTTTCCAGCACTGGTCAAGTTTTGGGCCTTTGGCTTCACCTCGTCCAATTGCCTCGTTTGCGCGAAGGAGAATTTCTTCCGTTACCCTTCTGGCTACATCGTTCATAAACGCTCCTGCTACAGTCTGACAGGAATCCGGGAAAAGCCGAAACCTTCGAGAGGACTGGTTCCGCAAATCGCCACTGGTAAGGAGTTTCGACTAACTCTCCGATCCAACCACTATTCAATGGAGCACGCCAAGCAGGCCGCCAAAAATCAAAAACCTCAAGGTCGGTGAGCATTACTTGTGTCGCGAAGAATGAAGGCCCGTGGTACCACAAACAGGCCTAACGAGTACGAGAGGCGCCTAAGCAGGATTTTGAAACCTCAAGTTGTGGTGGAGCGCGCCTTTACTCCACCCTCGAGTTCGATGAGCGACCGGAGCACGGTTTCCAGCTCCACCTTTCCCTTTCGAACGCCGTCGTCGTTGCCCTCAAAGCGGATCCATCCTTCATTGAAGCCATCGATCATCTGAATGCGCGGCTCGGGATTGTTCATGCCTTGTGATTTGAAGAGCGATCCCCAAGTCTCACGCGGTACGGCTTCTACTCTTACGGGACGGCCCAGTAATTTAGCGAAGCTTGCAGCGATTTCGTTGGGGGTCACACGACGAGGCCCTTCCAACTCGACGACCCTGTGACCTTGCGACTTTTCCTGCAGCAGTTCGGCAGCCAGGTATCCAACGTCGGCAGTGGCAACCATGGCTACGGGCTTATCGAGAGGCTGCAGGAAGCTTTGAATCAAACCGTTCCTGGCAGATGCAACGTCCCACCTGGAGTTCTCCATGAACCACCCTGGTCTTAAAAACGTGATCGGCACAGACAACTTTCCGAGCGCTTGTTCGATGATCGTGTGTTGTGAAAGCAAGTTTAAATGAGTTGCCTGCGCACCGACAGTCGATAGATGTACAACTCTGCCGGGGCGCGCAGAGCCGAGCGCTCGAGCCAAGGTGTCGGCGATTGCGCGTGCTTCCTGAAAATCGGGTGACGGATCGAAATTGGGCGGCACCAGAACGAATACGCCTTCGGCCCCTTCGAATGCGGCCGCGAGAGCCGCAGGATCATTCATATCGGCAGCCACCACTTCGCAGCCCCGCTCCGCCCAGGCTTTGGCTTTGCTGACATCACGAACCACTCCCCGCACAGTTTGGTGAGCGGCCAAAAGGTTGCGAGCTACCTCGCCGCCGACCTGGCCGGTAATTCCAGTAATTGCAAACATTTGTTTATTTTCTCCTTGGAGCTTTCTCCTCATCTGATGAGGGCGAGAGTCGAAGTGATATATCGAAGTGGTTGATTAGGGCTGTTAGCCCAACCGGTCGAAGCAAAGGCATTCAATGCGGCGATTCGACAATGTTTCCCCGGGAGAAGCGTTCTGTTTGGCGGTAGCCGGTCAAAAGCCAGGCAGGGTGGTGTGCCGGCTGGGCTAAGCCAAGCGAGCGATTTACCGTTTGTTTTCAATGTTCGACTGGTTCGACCCTTGTGTTGCGTCGAGCCATGGGGACTACTGCCAAAACCGGGCAAGTCTCTTGGACGGAATGCTTCACGTGAGCGGGCACACTTGACGTCATCGCGGGCGATGGTCATTGAGGCGAAGCTCGCCGAGGAGATCGGCGAGAATCCAGGCTGTTCCGGCAATCGCGAAGGTTTCGGCGAGTTCGCTCCAGTTTGTGTGATTGCGGGGAGCTGAAAGAACCAGCGGTACCCAGACGAGCAGGCCAAAGCTGACGAGCATCAGGGTCAACAGGCGAGTTGCGAGGAGCGCGATTTGATTCGAAAGAAGAGCCACGGCCGCGAGGGCGAAGAAAACAGTTGTTGTTACCGCCCAGAACATTTGAGTTGGCGGAGCCCACCTCGGAACAAGATCGGCGGTAGCGCGGAGATAAAACGCCTGCTCGAGGGCAAAGGAAGCGGTGCAGATGCCCAGGAGAATGCGGGCAATCCGATGAAGCGTTACCAGCGACAATACCGATGAGAGCTGCACATAAACGATCGCGGCTCCGGTGAGGAGAGAGAACTGCTCGAAGAAATTGCCCCAGCTATTGTAGACGCGCGGCGCGGAGACGATTCCTGGGAGGCAGAGTAAGACAAAGACAAGATAAGCAGCAGCAAGGACGGCTGCGCCGGCTTTCGCGGGCCGAAGGAACTGAATCGCGGCGCCGCCGAAGATCTGGGCAGCGGAGGCGGCGTAAACGATGACGCGGAGTTGAGGCCAGTCGCTGGAGTCGTGCCAGGCCAGGGTGATGAGGCCTGAGGCCAAAGCCGCAACTCCAAAGACATGGCGGCCGAGGTTTGAAGGGTGAGTGGATGCGGTCATTTGGTTTCAATCACAATCCGCGGGTACGCCCGACTCGAGCGCGAGAGAGTTGGTCGTCCTAAACTGCTCGCGGTGCTCGCGGATGCGCCCGAGATTCTATCCTCAAGTCGTGTGACAGTTTTATATCACGATTAACACGGTGGCCTCAGGGAGCCTTCAGTTTTTGGAGCATGACGACGGCGTTGTGGTTCTTGGGATTCAGTCGGAGAGATTTCTGATAGTTGTCGATGGCCAGGGGTTTGTTGCCGGCGTCCATGTAGGCTTCGGCGAGGCTGTCGTATGCGTTGCTGGATTGCGGATAGGATTCGATGTTGAGCTGAAAAATGCGGATGGCTTGCTGGAATTGATTGTCGCGGATGAGACGGTAGCCCAAGCTGTTGAGTTCGTTTTCATCGAAGTTGTAAATAGTGGGCGCGGAGGATTTCAGGTCATGGTATTGCTTCACGGCCTGGTCGATGCCGCTGGTAGAGGCGGTGGCGGCGAGAGTTTGCGCGATGGATTTGCGGGAATCGAGGCCGGCTTTGACGTTCGGAATCCAGGAGGCCATGGTGACGACCGCGATCCCCGCGCCCATCGCGAGTGTGAGGACGAAGAGAACGGCGGCAGTTGCCATGCGACGAAACGCGCCGGGGCGGTCCTGCGCGAGGAAATAGAGTTCGAGAGCGCCGAGGGGCAAGAGGTATTGCGCGAGCGTCCAGAAGGTGAGAAGCGGGCCGGTGAAAGTGGTTTGATCGAATCCGATGGGGCCGAAGACAACCAGCGTGAGGAAAAATCCCAGGCGGAAGAACCAGGATCCGCTGGCGACGAGGAACAGGCGAAGAGCCCAGCGACGGTGAGTGGCGAAATCGCGAACCATCGCGTAGCGCACGGCGACGGCGGCGCAAAACATAATCAGGATGGCGCCGAAGATGGAGAGCACATGCTGGGTGACATCGCCGACGAGCCTTCGGCCGGAGACGGTGAGATAGACGCCCGTGATTGACTGGGTGAAGGCGGCGAGCACGAAGAGGCG
Source organism: Candidatus Sulfotelmatobacter sp. (assembly GCA_035487095.1). Taxonomy (GTDB): domain Bacteria; phylum Acidobacteriota; class Terriglobia; order Acidiferrales; family UBA7541; genus Acidiferrum. The sequence continues at coordinate 14,817 of DATHMM010000022.1, read as the reverse complement.
GCCGTTCCAGCGATGGAAGACGGGGAAGCGGTTGCGGATGCGGGGAATCAACTGAAACGCGCCGGCGATGCTGATGACGGTGGCGAAGAGAATGTGGCCGGCGAGGGCGGCGTTGCCCATGGTTGCGCCGGCCTCGTAGCCGTTGGCGAGGATTTTGTTCCACGCCTGAAAGTTGCCGCGCATGGCGGTGAGGCCGTAAAAGAGAGCGATGGAAAAGGCGAAGGCGAATTGGCCGGCGAGTGCGACTGCGAACCAAAAACGGGCGGCGGCTTTCAAGGCGGTATCGGCGGCGGAATGCAATTCGAGGCGGTTGGTCCAAACGGCGGTGCTCATTGTGGTTCCTCCTTACGCGAGAAATGGGAGCGGGAAATGGGGCCGGCCCAGGGGCAAATCAAATCGGTTCGCGATAGCGGCGCAAGCGGACCGCAGCGGTAAGAAATAGCGCGGCGAACGCGAGGCCAATCCATAGATCCGGGTTGCCGAAGAATTTTCCCGGAGTGATTTGCGACAGGGGAATAAAATGCGGATCGACGGGAGCGCCGCTCGGGGTGATGAAACTGAAAGCGTCCGTGGAGCCGCCAATCAAGCGGTCGCTGAGCATAGAGAGGAAATGGGTGGTGTTGAAGACGAGTTTTTCCGCTACGGATATCGCGAGCAGAGGAAGGACGGCCCAAAGAAAAACCGTGCGGCGCGCCCATGCCGACACCATCAACAACCATGCATAGAGAGGTGCTTGGCCGAGGGCCAGCACGGTGACGCCGTAGATAAGGACAAGCTCCATTTGGAACAGGGGCACTTGTCTCCACAAGGCGATGGGATTGAGGCCGCTGAGGAGCAAGCCTGCGGTGTTGAGCAGGATCATGACGAGATTCGTGACAGCCGTGATCACGACGACGAGGATGGGGAGGACTACAAGGGGGATTGCGGCTTTCGAGATTACGGTGGTGAGATCGGAAACGGGGAGCGACTTCCAGAAAAGGATGCTGCGATCGCGGCGCTCGCCATGGAGAGCGTCGAGCGAGTAGAACACGCCGACGATGAACGCGGTGATCAAGAGCAGCCAGGCGGTGTGGCCGTAGGGCATGACCAGCATGAGGAACTGGTGCGCCGGGTCCGCCGAGGTCATGCGATGAGTGCGTGAAAACTGAGTCAGACCGACGAAAAAGCCGAGCATGGCGAGGACTGCGGCGACCAGCGGGGCGACGTAGATGGAGCGGTTCTCCCATAATTCGCGGCGAACGGACCAATACAGCAGTTGGGCAGCGGGCCTTTGCACGGCGGCAACGGGCTGCGAGGGGATCTGAGATTCTGGCAGTGCGTTTGGCGGAGTCGTCATTGGGCCGCTCCTTGGGGTGCGCCGTTTTGATTGCCCATCACGGCGACGAAGAGATCGGCGATGCTGGGGGTGCGAACTTCTCCAAGCGCGGCGAGTTGCTGGCGATCCGCGCGATCGAAGAGCAGGACGCTACGCCCGAAGACCTGGCGTTCGTGGAGCGGCTTGAGGGCGCGGGCCGCAGCGACCTGCTCGGGATTGACCATCACTTCGAGATAGCGGGACTCGAATTCTTCCATGCTGCAATTGAGGACGATGCGGCCGCGGTTGATGAACATTAAATCGGTGAGGACGTCCTGGATTTCCTCGACCTGATGCGTGGTGACGACGATGGTGCGGGTGCGATCGAAGTAGTCGTTGAGAAGGGAATCGTAGAATTGCTTGCGGTAGAGGATGTCGAGGCCGAGGGTGGGCTCGTCGAGGACCAGGAGTTTCGCGTCGATGGCCATGACGAGGGCGAGGTGGAGTTGAGCGACCATGCCTTTGGACAATTCGCGGACCTTGCTGGTGCGCTTGATGGCGGTTTTACCGAGAAAGGACTCGGCCTTTGCGCGATCGAAGCGGGGATGGACACCGGCAACGTAATCGAGGGCTTGAGAAACGCGCAACCAGCGCGGGAGGACGGCGACGTCGGCGATGAAGGAGACGTCGAGCATCAGATGATCGCGATCGTTCCATGGGTCGCGGCCGAGGACTTTGAGTTCACCCTGATAGGGAGTGAGGCCGAGGATGGCGTTGAGGGCGGTGGTCTTGCCGGCGCCGTTCGGACCGATCAGGCCGAGGATGCGGCCCTCTTCGACGCGCAAATCTATGCCGTCGACGGCGACGGTTGCGCCGAAGGACTTGCGGAGCCCGCGTGCTTCGATGCATGCCATGGATTAGCGCTCCTCTTTTTTAGAATTCAGGAGTTCTTCCGGAACGAGACCGAGGCGTTGAATGGTTGCGTAGACCCTGGGCCATTGCTCGGAGAGAAATTTCTGGCGTTCGGCGAGAAGGAGGAGATTGCGAGCGCCGGCGTTGATGAACATACCGAGGCCCCGCCTGCTCTCGACAAGTTGCTCGTCGACGAGTTGCTGGTAGGCCTTGAGAACTGTGAGCGGATTAACGCGATATTCGGCAGCGACGTTGCGGACGGAGGGAAGAGGATCGCCTTCCTTGAGGACGCCGTCGAGAATCATCGCGACGACGCGTTCGCGAAGTTGACGGTAGATGGGTTGGCTGTCGTTCCACTCGCGGTTCATTAGGGGCTTCCAAGAAACATGAAAAAGAGCCCGGGCTTTGCTCTAGTGTGTTAGTTAACTACAACACTATGGAACATGCAAGAGTTTTCTTGATGGGGAATTCAATACATTGGTATCTCATGTAGTAACAGTTAGTTACGAGGGTTCCCATTTAATGGGAGAGAAAGCAGGGAATGCGGGGCGACCCCTTCCTTCGTCAGGGCAAGCCTGAAGGTCGCCGCTACGGGGAGGGAGTTTCGGATTTTCAGGTTAGGGCGTTTTCGGCGGAGACGGATTTTGTGGGTTTGCATTTTAGGAAGGAGGAGAGTTCCTGGCGGAAGATTTTCCAGGCGGGCTCTTCGGAGAGGAGGATGTGGTTGGCGCTGGGCAGGGGAACGAATTGAGCGCCCGGAATTTCGGCGGCAATGATGCGGCCTTCTTCGGGCGGAGCGACGCGGTCGCGATCGGAATGGAAAACGATGGTGGGAACGGAGATTTTCGGGAGCAGCGGCCGGACGTTGATGTCGTCGCAGGCACGCATGGTTTTGACGAGATTATCGGGGGAGACGGAGATGATCTGCAGGTCCTTGAACCAGCACTGGTCTTCGTCGGTGGCTTTTTCGGGGATGTAGAGATTGGTGACGACCTGGAAGAACGACGGGTTGGTTTTGCCCCAGTTGAGGCGGACGAGAGTTTCGAGGGCGCAGCGAACTTCAACAGCGTCGGGGTGGCCGCGGTGGTAAGCGCCGCGCGAGTACGCACCACATAAAACAAGGTGCGAGACGCGCTCGGGATGCCGGACGGCGTAGGCGATGGCGATGGCGCCGCCCTGCGAATGGCCGAAGAGGGCAAATTTGTCGAGGCCGGCGGCGTCCACAACAACTTCCAAATCATGGACCCAGGCTTCGAAGGAAATGTTTTCGACGTCCCAGGTGGAGAGACCATTGCCGCGGCCGTCGTAGCGGAGGATGCTGGCGCCGCTGGCGAGATCGCGCACCCAATGATGCCAGATGGGACTTTCCCATTCGAAGTCGAGGTGATTGAAACAGTTTGCGACTCTGATGAGGGGTTGCCCCGCGCCGATGGTGGAGTAGGCGAGGCGAACGTTGTCCTGCGTGACGCAGAAGCGAATTTCCTGGCGGGGTTGGGCAGGGGTTTCAGCGACGGAGGGAAGCCGCGGCGAAACGGAGTTGGTATCCGAAACAGGGGCGAGAAAGCGATAGCCGACGCGCGTGACGGTTTCGATAAAAGGCCGGCCGTTGGATTGTTCACCGAGGGCTTTGCGAAGGGTGGAGATGTTGCGGTCGAGGTTGTTCTCTTCGACGGTGGTTTCGGGCCAGACGGCGGTCATCAGATCGTGTTTGGAGACGAGGTTTCCGCGCGCTTCGACGAGAACGCGCAGGGTTTGGAAGGCCTTGCCGGTCAGAGCTATAGGAGCACCCTGGCGGAGCAGGCGGTGCTCGCGGAGTTCGAGGCGGAAGGGGCCGAACTCGTAGGAAACGTTGATAGGTTCCTTGCTCACGGTTTCAGGAAAATAGCAGAAAAAATTCAGTCCGGACAAAGGACTTGGGCGCCCATTCGGAGAGTTAATGGTCACCGACGGGAGCCAACCTGGATAGCTAGGAATTGTAGCTTACCGGGGGCAGCGAAGGAGAAAAGAAGATGGGGAGAATTACAGCGTTTGTTTATGGGGTCGTTTGCTACGTGGCGTTTCTCGCAACGTTTTTGTACGCGATAGGGTTTCTGGGGAATTTCGGAGTACCGAAGTCCATTGATTCCGGGGCGCAGGTTTCGCTTGCGCAGGCGCTGGCGGTGAATGCGGCGCTGCTGGGATTGTTCGCGGTGCAGCACAGCGTGATGGCGCGGCAATGGTTCAAAGCGGTGTGGACGCGGATCGTGCCTGTGCCGGTGGAGCGGAGCACGTACGTGCTGTTTTCGAGCGTGGCGTTGATTGTGTTGTTCTGGAAGTGGGAGCCGATGGGAGGAACGATCTGGAATGTGGAGAGCGGAGCTGGACGAATGGTATTGAATGCGGTGTTCGCGATTGGTTGGCTGATAGTGCTGGCGGCGACGTTTTTGATCGACCATTTTGATCTGTTCGGACTGAGCCAGGTGTGGGCGTATCTGCGGAAGAGGGCTTATAAAGCGCCGGGTTTTCGTACGCCAGGGATGTATCGCTTTGTGCGGCACCCGCTGTATGTGGGATGGCTGCTGGTGTTCTGGTCGGCGCCGAGGATGACGGCGGCGCACCTGGTGTTCGCGCTTGCGACGACAGCGTACATCCTGGTGGCGATTCAGTTTGAGGAGCGAGACTTGGAGCGGATGCACGGAGAGTATGGGGAGTACCGCCGGCGAGTGCCGATGCTGGTGCCGACGGGAGCGTCCGCGCCCGAGGATGGAATTGGAGAGGGGCGGCGAGATGAGAAGCCGCTGACACAGATGTGGTACTGAGCTTGGAATATGCGGGAGGCTGGCGGCAGGACTGGCATCACTTTGACTTCCTGATGAGAGCCGGAACCAGGATTGGAACCATGCTGATCCGAAGCAGTTTGGTCCGCCCAACGTCGACGCCCGGCAGGGTTCAGAGCAAGGCCTGCCGGGTAAATCCAGGCAATTTTGCCCCTGGCCCAATGGCCGCGCCCGTATTTAGGTCCCCTCCACCGCGGGAAGCGGAAAACCGCGAGTGTGCGGATAGAGACAGAATTCAACCATATGCGAGCCATAACATGGGTGTTCGGGAGATGCTGGGCGGCCCGCCGGTGGATCGGCCTGTTTGGATTCTTGTCCAACGGTTGCGCGGGCAAAAGTTGCCGAAAGGCCCGCCTCCAATCGAGATGGGGATTGCGGTCACCAGTCTGAGAGAAACCAGTCGACCATGAAAAATAATCAACCACAAGAATTGGCAGATGCGGCTGTGAGGAAGAACGGGAGACTTTTTTTGGCGGGCGGGTTGACTGCAGCGGGCTTTCTGTTCCTCCTGGCAATTCCCGCGATGTGGGGAGATCCGGGTGGAGAATCGCGCGCGGGGGAAGTGATGGTGGGCGGCCGGGCCGCAAGGATCGTTCCGGCGGCCGAGCGGGATGCGGACCAGAGCGAGGGGCCGACTGCCGGCGCACTTGTGAGGGCGGTGGTCGCGAATGAGTTGACGGATCGCGAGCAGCTGCTGAAGTGGATCTGCCTGATCGAAAAACGTACGGGAAAAGAAACTCTGACCGAGGAGCAAGTGGAGACACAGGACGGCCCACTCTACCGCCTGCTTGCGATCGACGGCGCGGCGCTCAACCCCGACCAGCGACGGGAGGACGATGCCCGCATCGGCCAGCTGATGAAAGATCCAAGTCCGTTGCTGAAGTTAAAACAGGCGGAAAGTGAAGATGAGATAAAGCTGCAGAAGCTGCTGAACCTGATGCCGAACACCTTCCTTTATGATTATGATGGAGCGGAAGAAAATCTGGTGCGGGTGAAATTCCGGCCGAATCCGGACTACGTTCCGGCAACCTACGAAGCGCGGGTGATCCATAGCCTGGCCGGAACGATGCTGATCGATCCAGAGCGCAAACGGATGACGAGAATTGCGGGACGCCTGATGAATCGAGTGGAGTTCGGTTACGGGCTGCTGGGGCGAATTGACAGCGGCACGGTGGAACTCGAGCGAGTCGAAGTAGGCCCTTTGGAATGGAAGACCGCGTTTATCAACATTCACTTTTCCGGGCGAGTGGCAGTGTTCAAGACGATCAGCAAAGACCAATTTGAGCGACGATCCGATTTTCGCGAGGTCGCGAGCGATCTGAGCCTGTCCGAGGGGAAGGAATTGCTGCTTTCCCGCAGCTTGCCCAGTCACGCAGCGGCTTTGCGCTAGGACGAATTGAGCTTACAGGCCCCACCTTCCAGAAAGATATGCGGTATGTGGCGTTACCGATGAATATCGGCACCGTGATCGCGGCAGCGGCACCGACTACGCTGCGAAGCGTGCGGCACTGGATGTTTCACCTCGGTGGGCTGGGATTGATTCCGTTGGGGCTGCTGGACAATTCGCCGATTCCACTTCCGGGGATCATGGACGTGGCGACGATACTCCTGGCGGCGCGACAACAACAGTTGTGGCTCTACTACGCGGTGATGGCGACGGCCGGTTCGGTGATGGGCGGATTCCTGACGTACCGGTTGGCGCGAAAAGGCGGAAAAGAGGCGCTGGAACGGCGATTCACGCGGCGAAAAGTGGACAAAGTCTGCGCGATATTCGAGCGATGGGGATTCAGTGCGATCGCCATTCCCGCCTTACTGCCTCCGCCAGTGCCGATGGTGCCATTCCTGTTGGCGGCGGGGGCCATGCAATATCCGGCCAGGAAATTCCTGGTGGCGCTGACGCTTGGGCGAATTTCGCGTTACATGATTCTTGGTTATTTAGCGGCGCGATACGGACACCGAATCATTGCGTTTATCGCAAAGAACGGCCACCCGGAAGTGGTGGGAATTATCCTGCTGGTGGGTGCGGTTGCGGCGGCGGGGTATTACTTCTGGAGCGGAAGCAAGAGGAAAAAGCGGAAGTCGAAATAGAGCAGGGGAGCGTTGGTTGGCTCGTATTGAGGGACTTTTGCACAGTCTTGCACATATTTCCTCAGAGTTGCGGAGAGAAAACGCTTGCCAAGTTTTCAGGCTGCTCCTACTATGCGCACAGATTGATCGGGAAGAAAAACTTCACGAGTCAATTCAGAGAAGGCGGCAAGGGTAAAACCGAGCAAGCCATTATCGAGTTGAATTAGAAGTGCGAACTTCGGGATTCAAAACCGCGGGGAGGCGAGGGTAAAACCGAGCTCACCCTGAATGGATTGGATTCAGAGGAAAAGCGCCACGATTCGACGTGAAGGGACGCGGGCGGGTAAAACCGAACGAGTTCCGGCGCGGCGGAGAGTGGAAAACGCTTCGCAGCGGGGTTCACGGTGGCGCGGGTCAAACCGGGCTGACGAGAACGAGAGCGGAAGCGGAAGGCTTTGCGGAACTTTCAAAGATGCGGCCTGGGTAAAACCGAGCCGAGATCGCGAAAGGAGCCAAAAAGAGGAGCTTCACGGGGAAATTCACCGGATGCGGGGCGGGTAAAACCGAACCGGCTCGGGTGAGTGGAGACGGGGAGCAGCAGCTTCGCGAATCAATCAAAAGAGGGCGACGCGGGTTAAACCGAGTCGCCCTTATTTTTTTGTGCGGGCGAGCGAAGCGAAGAGAAAAGAAAAGCTTTACCACAGAGTTCACAGAGGTCGGAGCACAGAGGTCACAGAGAAGAATGATTCACAAGCACAAGCGAGAGTTTTACACAGCTTGACCTGGTGGTGGGGAGCGCCTAACATGCGCTGAAATGAGCGATTTTTCATTGTTGCGTTCGCCGCTGGGGTTTTTGCAGAGCGGGATTCCGGAAATAGCGCATCGGGATTTGTTGGCCACCGAGGAAGAATGGTGGAAGGGCGAGGGTGTGGGCATTTCGGGCGACATTGACCGCGGGGGGACGCCGTGGCTGCGGATGTTCGATCGCGACGGGAAGCGCGTGGACGAGATTCTTTACCCGCGGGAATATCGGGCGATGTTGAAGCGGGGTTACGAGGCCGGGGTGATTTGGCGGGCGTTGGAAGAAAAGTCGCTGGTGCCGACTTATTCGCTGATGCATACGATATCGTTTTATGACCCGGGAGTGTGCTGCCCTTATACGGTGTCGCTGGGGACGGCGGTGCCGCTGGCGAAATATGGGAGCGCGGAATTGCAGGGGCGGTTTCTGGCGCAGCTTTTGCGGAAGGACGATTCGGTGTGGCAGGGCGCGACGTGGATGACGGAGATCAAGGGCGGATCGGATTTGGGAGCGGCGGTGGAGACGGTGGCGCGGCCTGCGGGCGATAGCTGGAAGTTGACCGGAGAGAAATATTTTACGAGCAACGCCGGGGCGGAACTGGCGGTGGTTGCGGCGCGGCCGGAGGGCGCGACGGCGGGAGTGCGTGGAGTGGCGCTGTTCCTGGTGCCGCGAGTTCGCGGGAATGGCGAGCTGAATTATTTTGTGCGGCGATTGAAGGACAAGATTGCGACGCGGTCGGTGCCTACCGGAGAAGTGGAGTTGAAAGAGAGCGAGGGATACCTGCTGGGGTCGGCGGACGCGGGAATTTACATGATCTTGGAGGTGCTGAACCTGTCGCGGGTGGCGAACAGCGTGGTGAGCGTGGCACTGGCCCAGCGGGCGATGGCGGACGCGCTTGCGTATGCGGAGGAGCGGAGAGCGTTTGGAAAACGGATTATCGAGCATCCGCTGTTGCGGCGGCAATTTGAAGAGCGGATGAAGGGCCTGCGAGCGGCGTTTGCGCTGGCGTGGGAGTCTGTGCGGCTGCTGAATGAGGTGTGGATGGAGCGGCCGCCGTACTCGGAGAAGTATCAACTGTTCCGGCTGGTGGCGCACCTTGCGAAATATTGGACGGCGGAATTCGCGGTGGACACGGCGAAGTGGGCGATGGAAGTGCACGGAGGGATTGGTGTGCTGGCGGAGTATGGAGCGGAGCGATGGCTGAGAGAGGCGATGATCCTGGCGATCTGGGAGGGAACTTCGCATCGGCAGATTTTGGATGGAATGGAAGTGATGGAGAAAAAGCGGGCGCACAAGTTGCTGTTCGGGCGATTAGAGGAACTCGCGCTTTCGAAAGAGGTTGAGGAGATGGAAGCGGAAGTGGAGAAGCATTTGCGATTGCCCGCGGAAGAGAGGGAAGCGCTGGCGGAAGGAATTTTTCGGCGGCTGGCGATTTTCACGGCGGAGACGCTTTCGCGCCGACCGAAATAGAAGAATAGCGTGGAGAATGTGTAGAGCTTAAAAGTTTAGTGGCACGAATATTTCCGGGGTGGCTGTTTTTGGAGCCGCCCTGTTTTTTTGGCGGCATTTGATCGCTGCTCGACATCGGGCTGGGTGGTGAAAGAGTTGGTGTTGGATTTGGAAGAGCGGGTCTGGCTTGGGAAGAAAAGGCGCCCGCCCCGTAGAGGCACTCGGGACGGGCAAGAGGCGCCCGCCCCGTAGAGGCATTCGGGACGGGCGAAAGGCGCCCGCCTCAGAAGGCGGCCGCTACGACGGAGGTGGAACTAGCGGACGGTTTCTTTGGCGCCGAGGTAGAGGGGCATGAGAATTTGTACGGCGATGCCGCGACGGCCGTGGTCGAGTTCATCGATGCGGACGACTTTGCCCAGGGATTCCTGATTAATCGAACCGGGTGAATCGGAGTAGGGGAAGGTGATGAAGACTCGGAGGCCTTCTTTGTATCTCTTGTTTTTGGAGACGAAGTAGACGCTGTCGAGCGCGGCGTTCTGAGTGGGAAGAATTTCGTCGAAGTCGGCGGGGCCGGGTTCGGAAGGCCGAACGCGGACAGTGCGGGGAAGCTTGAGGCGACCCTTGCGACGGCGTTCTTCGGTTCCCAGGCGAGGCATGAATCATTTTGAGCATAGGAGTGAGCTGGGAGCCAAGCGTTAAGTGTGAGGAAGGTTCTTGATTCGAGAGGCGGAGCGAGCTACCGAGGGCGGGGCCACCCTTCCTTCGTCAGGGCAAGCACTGAAGGTGGCCGCTACGCGTAGTAGGAGGCCAACATTGTGTGCCCTCTAGTGGGGAAGTAGTCGTAACCTTTGGAAATACGGGCGAATTTCATAACGAGGGAGGAGTCGAGCATGCCGCTGTCAGCCTCAGCAAAGAGAATTGACAATGCTTCGTTGTGGGGAAGAGCCTCGCGGTAGGGACGATCGGTCGTCAGGGCGTCGTAGATGTCCGCGACTTGCAGAATTCGGGCATTCAGGGGAATGGCTTCGCCGCGCAAGCCGTCAGGATAACCGCTGCCATTCATTTTTTCGTGATGATGGCGGATGACGGGAAGAACGGGGCGAAGAGATTTCAGGGGCGCACAGATTTTCTCACCAACGACAGGATGCTCGCGCATGATGCGGATTTCACGCGCGTCCAGCGGGCCGGGCTTCAGAAGAATGTTTTCCGGGACGACGATTTTTCCGACGTCGTGAAGCCAGCAGGCGATGCGGAGTTCCCGGAGGCTTTCGTCATCGAGGCCGAGGTTTTGTCCCAATCGCTCTGCATAGGTGAAGAGAAGGTCCGAATGGCCGTTACGAAGATTTTGGCTGGAGTCGACGCTGCGGGCGAGAGAAAAAAGCGCGGACCTCGCCTGTTCATCCATGTAAGATTTGAGGCGCAAGAGAGTCTGGATTCGCTGGAGGGCATCCCAGTTGGAGGAGGGAACGGCCCAGATATCAGAGGCGCCGGCTTCGCGGCCGCGGTGGATGTCCCATTGATCGGGAGATGGCTTAAGCAAGACAACCTGGGTTAGTTCGTTAAGCGGGTCGGACTTGAGCCGGCGACAAAGAGTGAAACTGGAGATGCCGGGCAAAGTGTCGAAGACGAGAACCACATCAGGCTGAATCTGCCGGCAATGAGCGGCGGCGAATTCGGCATCCGAGGAAGCGACGACATCGAAGCTGTGAGTTTGCAGGAAAGATTTTAGTTCTTCGCGAGCGACTGAAGGTATATCCACGAGCAAGATAGCCGGGTTCATGCGTCCCTCCCCAAATATTCACGCCGGAAGCAATGTGGACACACGGCTCCCCGCGCGGAAAAAAGGTTTTGCATGGATTGGTCTTGCTTGCGATCTCCAATCCCTGTGATCAGAGGCTCCTGCCTCCGCTTTCCGGGGACGAGAAAGGATGTGGGCGTGGCGGGTTGGGAGAATGCTTGTGGAATGCCAAACGGGGAATCCGGAAGTACTTAAGAATTCTGATTTTGCGAGCGACGGTGGCGGGAAGGGCTTGTGCTGGCAGGGAATTAATTGCACAGGGACTGGAGTCTTTACCTGATGGCGGGAGCAGGGATTGGGGATTTCGCCGGGTCTTCGCCGGAAGGGAATAATTGATTTGACTTGGATCCTTTCCGGGGACGTGGGCATCAGGTAGAGTTAGCGATCCGATCGCGGAGAAAGGCAAGAAGGCGGCGTAAAGCCGCCCCTACATTGCGAACGGCAAGAGGGGTATCTGCTCGCGGAGAATCCCGGGAGTGAGAGGAAGAGGGGAGTGGAATCCATGAAAACGCTAAAGACGGTATTGCAGGAAGCGCAGGCGCGGGGTGAGGCGGTTGGACATTTTAATATTTCGGATTTGGTGTTGCTGAAGGGGGTGGTTGCGGCGGCGCGGGAATTGAATGTGCCGGTGATCGTCGGCTTGTCGGAAGGCGAGCGGGAGTTTGTGGGGACTCGGCAGATTGGGGCGGTGGTGCGCAGCTTGCGGGAGGAGCTCGACTTCCCGATATTCTTGAACGCGGACCACACGCACTCGCTGGCGAAGGGAATCGAGGCGGCCAAAGCGGGATTTGACGCGATTGTGTTCGACTTGTCGGCGTTGCCGTTTGAGGAGAATATCCGGCAGACGAAGCAGGCCGTGGAGGCGCTGAAGGCGATCAATCCTTTGATGATGGTGGAAGGAGAGATCGGAGACATTGGGACCGGTTCAGAGATACACGATTCTTCGCCCGACTTGTCGAAGGGGCTTTCGAGTCCGGCAGAGGCGAAGCAATACGTCGAGAGCACGGGAGTGGACATCCTGGCACCGGCGGTGGGGAACATGCATGGAATGCTGCGAAGCATGATCAAAGGGGAAACAAAGAAGCGGCTGGATATCGAGAGGATCGCGGCAATCAAGGGAGCGACGGGGACGTTTCTGACGCTGCACGGGGCGTCTGGAACAGACGATGGCGACTTGCGGAGAGCGATCGCGGCGGGAATCAATATCGTGCACATCAATACGGAACTTCGGGTGGCGTGGCGGAGCGGTTTGGAGCAGGGGTTGGCCAAACATCCGGAGGAAGTTGTGCCGTACAAGATTTATCCGGCGGCGGTGGAGGCGGTGAAGCAGGTAGTTGAGTCGCGCTTGCGGCTGTTTAACGAGAAGCGGCGAGCGGCTTAAGCGATTTGAGCGGGATTGGGATAACGGGCTGTGTTATGGCGCGGCGGATGATGGGGAGTTGAGATTTCGCCACACCTCATCGGCGAGGACGACTGAGGTTTCGGCCTGGCGGTTTGGGATGGTCCAATATTTTTTGAGAAGCCGATCCTTTTCGCTGGGGCTGAGCAATTGAAAGCCGTGTTTTTCGTAAAAGCGGATGGCCCAGGTGGCAGCGGCCCAGGTGCCGATTAATATCGGACCTTTTGCCAGTTCACGCAAATGGGAAAGAAGTAGCGCGCCGATACCCTGCTTCTGGCTGCCGGTAAGGACGTAAGCGTGGCGGATGAGTGTGACGTCGCGAACTTGTTGAATGCCCATGACGCCTGATAGCGCGGCGTTATCCTCGTAACCCCAGAAGAGCACCCCCTCCTCAATTTCTTGCCGCAGATGATCGGCGGACATGTAGGGTTCGGTCCAGCAATCGCTGGGGATGATTCCTTTATAGGCGCGAGCGCCGTCGTTGATGATGGTGTGGATTTGCGTGAAGTCCTGACTGCCGCAGCGGCGGATCACAGGTGTTGTGTTCCTCCGGCCGAGGCCTGGAGTTGCCGCACGGGATTTTGGCGGCGTGCGGCGATGAGGCCTCCTGCCGCGCCGCCGAGGAGTTTTAAACCGTGCGCGAAGAGATAGGCGGGAGGCTCGGGGGCGCCGCGAGTTAAGGCTACATAGATGAGCGTGGCGACGACGCCGACGAGAATGCCGTGGAGGACAAAGCGCGAGGCGAGGCGGCGGCCGGCCCACGCGGCGAAGACAAAACAGGTCAGCAAGGAGGCGGCTGGCGCCGAGTAGGGAAGGGTGTTCTTGCCGAAGAGAAGCGCGATGGGGAGGACGATCGCGATTACGGAAACTTCTGCGAGGAACCCGGCGAGGATGATGCGTAGCCAGCGGATTCCCGCGGGGGTATCCATGTGAGAGCTCCCTTTCTGGCAACCGTTGGAGCGGAATTGTAGCGCGAAAGGTTGGGAGGAGGGATTTTTGTTTTGGCGGGGAAAGGACTGACGCCGAGGACGCTGAGACGCAGAGGTCGCTGAGAAGAGAAGAGCAAGAAGGCGGCATAAAGCCGCCCCTACACGGAACGGGATTCGGGAGAATGGCTCCCCACGGAATTGGAGGAGAGGGTGAGAAACCCAAGAGGGCGGGGCCCTTCGGTCGGACTCGGGGCAAGCAAGCCCCGCCCCTACAAGGGGAGGTGGCTAGGCTGAAGGGTGCTTTAGGATTTCGGCCAGGGCGTGGATGCGGGCCGCGTCGGTTGGGGTTTTGGCGGTGGAGGCGCTTTTTTCGAGGGAGGGCGCCATGTGCTGAAGTTTCGCTACCTTGTTCTGGCTGAGGTGCGAAGACTCCGCATTTTGGATGGCTTTGCGCAAAGATGCGATTTGGCTGTCGGACAAGGCTTGCGAGCGCGACAACTGGTCCAGGTAGGCCTTGGCAACAATCAGTTGAGTGGGCCAGACGATTTTTTGCTGGTTCTGGACGTTCAGGTCGGCGACATGGACGGCCTTCGCCGCGTCGATTTCGTTCTGAGTGAGGAATTTGGTCGGAGTGAGTTCGAAGACATCCAAGCCGCGCGCGATCTCGGAAGCGTAGATGTCGCCGTTGTACCAGTAAGCGGACCAATCGCCGCCGAGCACCAGCGTTTTGGGATCGATGGGGCCTCGATCGAAATAGGCGATCTCAAAGGGTTGGGCCGGATCGGTGAAGTCGACAATGGAGATGCCACCCTGATACCAAGCCTGCACTTCGATATCGCGGCCGGGAACGGGAACCAGCGAGCCGTTGTGCGCAACGCAGTTTTCTGTGTCTCCCTGAGCGGCGGGGAGCTTGTAATAGTTGGCGAAGGTGAGCTTGTCGTCCTTGAGGCGGAAGATTGCATCGGCGCCCCACTTGTTGGGGTCGTTCGGACGGCAACGCGCTCCGAGGCCGCCGCCCCACTCGTCGGTGAAGACGACTTTGGTGCCGTCGTTAGAGAAGGAAGCTGAGTGCCAGTAGGAGTAGTTCGGATCGTTGACGGCGTCGAGACGCTTCGGATGGACGGGGTCCTTGATGTCGAGAAGAATTCCGTTGCCGGAGCAGGCGCCAGCTGCCAAGCCGATTGCGGAGTAAACGGTGATGTCGTGGCACTGATCGGTGTCTTCCGGCTTTTCCATGCCCTTTTTGCCGTGGGTGCCGCCGTTGCTCAGGCCGTTCATCGCGCCGGTGCGGGCGTCGATGAAAACGCGTGGGCTGGAGACGACTTTCGCGTCCTGCGGCGCGGCGACGGGGACT
>DATHMM010000021.1:0-43627 GCA_035487095.1 Candidatus Sulfotelmatobacter sp. | reverse complement strand
TCTGTGAGAACCTCCCCTCCTGCCTTTCTCGATTCTTGAACACTTCAACTTCTGAACTCTTCAACCTTCAATTCCTTCATCCACTCAAACGTAAAGCAACGCCTGATCCAAATCCGCAATAATATCCTCCACGTCCTCAATTCCTACGCTCAACCGCACCAAACTATCCGTGATCCCCACAGTATCCCGCACTTCCTTCGGCATCGACGCATGCGTCATCTGTGCCGGCAGTGAAATCAGCGACTCCACCCCGCCCAAACTTTCTGCCAGCGCGCAAATCTTCACCTGGTTCAAAAACCGCCGAGCCGCCCCTTCATCTCCCAAATCAAACGCGATCATCGCCCCCGGCCCCTTCTGTTGCTTCCTGGCCAATTCGTGCTGCGGATGGGTAGCCAGCCCCGGGTAGTACACCTTCCGCACCTTCGGATGCGCATCCAGATGCCGCGCTACCGCCAGTCCGTTCGCGTTGTGCTGCAGCATCCGCACCGCCAACGTCTTCAACCCCCGCGAAACCAGAAAGCAATCCATCGGCGCCAGTCCCGCTCCCGCGGACCTCTGCAGGAAATAAATCCTTTCCGCATCGTCGGGCCTCGTCAGGATCACCGCTCCGCCCGTCGCGTCGCTGTGCCCGTTCATGTACTTCGTCATCGAGTGCACCACGATATGCGCGCCCAGCTCGATCGGCCTCTGCAGATACGGCGTCATGAACGTGTTGTCCACCACCAGCGTCGTCCGCCGCTCGTTCGCCAGTTTCGCCATTGCCGCGATGTCTGTAATCCGCAGCGTCGGATTCGTCGGCGTCTCGATGTACAGCATCTTCGTGTTCGGCCGCATCGCTCCCATCACTACCGCCGGCTCGGTCGTGTCTACAAAACTGAATTCCAATCCAAAATGCACCAGCAACTGCGTCGAAATCCGGTACACGCCGCCATACACCGCTTCCGAAAGCACCACGTGATCTCCCGGCCGCAACAACCGGAACACCGCGTCAATCCCCGCCATCCCAGAAGTGAACACATACGCCGCGTGCCCGCCTTCCAACTTTGCTACTGTGCGCTCCAGCGCCTTGCGGTTCGGATGATTCGTTCGCGCGTAGTCGTATCCACCCTTCGACTTCCCAAGCTCCTCATAAACATACGTCGACGTCTGATAGATCGGCGAAACCACCGCTCCCGTCGATGGATCTGGTTCCTGGCCAACGTGTATCGCGTTCGTGGCAAATCCCATGTCTTCTCCTCGAATTCTACTGCGCTCCGTAGCCCACCATACTTACAAGACCCCGCGCGGCGAGTCAAATACTCCGGCTTCCCCTCTGCGCGAATCAGTTCCACCTCTCGCTGGAGACAAATCCGCTCCAAATTACCGGTTCCTCGCCGAACTTGACCCCCGCGCAATTTCCAGCCAACATACTTGGGAAACGCCATGCAACTTCTCAGGTTCTCTCGTTCGTTTTGCTTCGCCTTGATACTTCACTCGGCCTGCGCTTCCGTCGGCGCGCAACAGGCCGCCCCTCCCAAAGAATCTCCCGCGCAGGCGCCTGCTCCCCGCATCACCATCGAAATCACCGGGGGCGATGAGAACAAGCCTATTGAAAACGCAAGCGTCTACCTGAAGACGCAGGAAGATCACCTGATCAAAGACAAAAAGACGGAACTCAACGTCAAGACCAACGGGCAAGGCATTGCTCATGTTCCACAACCTCCCACCGGACGCGTCCTGATTCAAGTTGTCGCCGACGGCTGGAAGCCCTATGGACATTGGTACGACATCACCGACACCCGGCAAGTCGTAAAGATCCATCTCGATCGCCCTCCAAAGTGGTACTAATTTCCGCCTAGTCGCGGTTTAAAAATGTTTCACGCGAATGTTCCAAGCGTTTTGAGTCTCCGCATCCCTACTTTTGCAAACTTTTTCCCGTCTCAAATTTTCGCCGGTAAAAAGTTTTGTGCTTTTCTGCCAACAACTCGGTGATCTTTGTCACTCCGCGCGCAACTTTTCCCTTGCACTCGCTCTCGTTTCCGACTATTGCACTAAAATAGTGCAATCCGCATCATCGTGTTGAATTTTGCGGAGTTAACTCCTGCTTGGGCTCTTCTTTCCACAAGGTTATCAACATTCATGTGCAAAACTTTACCGCGCTGAAACAATTTTTGCTGCACTTCGGCATTCTTCGTGCTACAACGTCGCCGTTTCTCTTTTGACCTACTCCATTCCCGATGCTACATTTCTAATTATCGAATCCTCTATGGCAGATTCTTACGACGGTCCGTTTTCTCTTTTGCGCATGTTCTGGGGCAATCTCGCCGCGCGTCCCCTGCGTTGCGCCCTCAGCATTCTTGCAATCGCTATCCAGGTTGTTCTGGTGCTCATGATCGTCGGCCTCACCAGCGGCGTCGTCGCGGAGTGGGGCAAGCGCGTCGAAGGCGTCGGCGCCGATCTCCTTGTCCAGCCTCCCAACTCCTCCATGTTTTTTGCCTTTGCTAGCGCCGTCATGCCGGAATCCCTGGGCGATAAGATTGCTGAACTCCCCGACGTCGACGAATCCGCTCCCACGTTGATCCTCTCTGACCCCAAGACATTCATCAACATCTTTGCTATTGATTACAAACGCTTCAACGCCCTCAGTCAGGGTTTTATCTTTCGCGCCGGCCGTCCCTTCCAGGCTCCCGACGAAGCCCTTGCCGACGACATCATCGCCCAGACACGCCACATCAAAGTCGGCGACACTGTCACCCTCTCCAACCATTCCTTCACCGTTTCCGGCATCGTCGTCCACGGCAAGGGAGCACGCTTTTTCATCCCATTGAAAACCGGCCAGGATATCCTGGGCGCCGAAAATCATATCTCCATGGTCTTCGTCCGCAGCAAAGGCGACATGGAAGCCGCCCGCGCCGAAATTCTCAAGCTCGACCCGCAGAACCGCATCCGTTCCATGTCCGAATACGTTTCGTTGATGAACTCCTCCAACCTCCCCGAACTGAAACCCTTCATCAGGACCATGGTCGGCCTCGGCATCGTCATCAGCTTCCTCGTCGTTTTGATGAACATGCACACGATGATTCTGGAGCGCACACGCGAAATCGGCATCCTCAAAGCCCTCGGCTTTTCCCGCTTCGACGTCGTCAAAATGCTTCTCGGCGAAACCGCCTTCCTAACCCTTGCCGGCAGCGTCCTCGGGATCGGCATCACCTTTCTCACCGAAGCCATCTTGAAGCAAACGAACCCATCCCTCTCGATCCTCCTCACTCCGGGTTGGGTCGTCGGCTCCATCGGCCTCGCTCTCATCGGCGCCTCTCTTGGCGCTGCCGTGCCCGCTCTCCGCGCCTCCAGCGTCGATCCAGTCGATGCTTTGGCGTACGAGTAGCGCCCAGGAGCACAGGTTTTAGCCTGTGTTCTTGGGTTTCTTATCTCTGCGGCCTCTGTGCTCTTCCTCCGTGTCCTCTGTGTTAAAAAATCTTCTCCCCTCTTTTGCACATTCTTCCACAGTCCACCAATTGCATTCCCCATCCGAACTTGATATGAACTCTCCACACGGAGCCGCCCGATCTCCAACCTCGGGCCTCGCTGTCCTCCATCCTCGAAGGAGCAAGCTGATGAAGAGCGTTTGGTTCGTTCTCGCATTGCTTTGCGCGCTCACGCTCATCGCGTCGCAACCCTCCTCCGCTCAGTTTGGCATGGACATGTTCAAGCGCCCAGCTATCACCAAAGTTTTCAATCCCGTCGTCGGAAGAGGCGCCGTCTATCTCGACACCGGCAAAGATGCCAAGACGACGCGCACCACCGAAATCTCCATTGTCGGCAAGGATTCCTTCGAAGGCAAAGAAGGCTTTTGGATGCAGATCTATTCCACAGACTCGCAGGGCAAAGCATTCGTGGGCAAAAGCCTGATCACCCCCGGCGATTTCCAGTTTCACCGCATGATCGTCCAGCCTCCGGGCCAGCAAGCCATGGAAATGCCGATGAGCATGAACCCTGCCCGCAAGCAGGCAATGGAAGACAATCTCGGCGACTGGCACTCCGTCGGCACGGAATCCATCAACGTCCCCGCCGGCACTTTCTCCTGCGAGCACTGGCGCAACGACAAGAATCACTCCGAAATCTGGACCACCGACAAGGTCACGCCCTTCGGCATGGTGAAAGAGATCAACGCAAACGGCAGCGGCCAGGTCCTCTCCAAAATTGTCGACAATGCCACCGACCGCATCACCGGCCCTGTCAAACAATTCGACATGCAGCAAATGATGCAGCAAATGCAGCAACAACGTGAGCAGCATCCCCACTAGCGCCCGCTTCAGCGCGTACTAGAAACTCAGCAGCAGCTTTCTTGTAGGGGGAGCTCGCTCCGCCCTCTCGGTTTGTTCTTGCCTGCGTAGCGGCGGCCTTCAGGTAGCCCAGAACCGCTACTTCGCTCATTCCTCTCAGCGGACTTCGCGCGCTTCCCTCGGTCCTCTGCGTCAAGTCCCCCTCTTTCTTCCACCATCCACCAATCTCATTCCCCAATTTCCCCTTCTTAGTCCATACTCTTTAACATCCCGGAGCGGATCTCCTGGCTCTTCCGCCCGTGACGTTTCCGGGAATCGCGCATCCTATTCCTTGGGGGCTATCTTGGTCGCCAGTCCTGAAAAATTTCTTCCCGCCCGCATCCTCGACCGCCGTGAAATTGCCGAAGACCTCTTCATCCTGAAAATCGATCCCGGCGGCCCCTACACCTATCTCGCGGGTCAGTACGCCACGCTAGGCGTCGAACTCGATGACGACAAGCGCCTCGAGCGCGCCTATTCCATCGCCTCATCTCCCTACGAACCAGTCCTCGAATTTTTTGTTGAACGAGTCCCTGAGGGAAAGCTATCACCGCGCCTCTACGCAATGAAGAAGGACACTCAACTCCTTCTTCGCCGCTTTGCCAAAGGCCGATTCACCCTCGACCTTCGCAGCGGCCGCAAAAATCACCTGCTCCTCGCCACCGTCACCGGCGTTGCTCCCTACGTTAGTTATATCCGGACGGTTTACCAGGATTGGAAAAAGGGTGGCTCACCCCTGCCCGGTGAGCACCACCTCTTTTGCGTGCAGGGCTCCAGCCACGTCCATGAATTTGGCTATCGCGATGAACTCGAGAAAATTGCCGCTGAAGCGCCTTGGCTGAAGTATGTCCCGTCCATTAGCCGGCCCTGGGACAATTCCGGCTGGCATGGCGAACTCGGCCGCGTTGACGACGTCATCCGCAAATACATCGAAGTGTGGAATCTTTCCCCGGCCGACACCACCGCGTATCTCTGCGGTCACCCCGGCATGGTCGAAACCGGCCGCGGCATGCTCTCCCGCGCCGGCTGGAAAAAAGACGCCATCCAGGACGAAGTCTACTTCCAACCCGGTAGCTCACCCACCACCTAGTCCGGTGTAGCGGCCACCTTTAGGCGGCCCAGCACAAGCCCCGCTTTTCAAATTTCCATTTTCCAATTTCTATTTTCCGCCGTCACACTCCCGGCGCCTTCTCCTCCAACTCATCCGCAACATCCCCCAAAACACGCGCCGGCACGCTCACGTGAACCACGTCTCCGTCCTCGCTCACCGCATCAATCCTTAATCTTCCGCCTTCCATCGCGATTCGCACGTGATTCCTCGCATCGCTCACATCCACCAGTTCCGCATTTGGATATTTTTCCAGTTCTTTGGCCACTTCCCGCAACACCGGCAGAAACGGTCGCACCTCCGCCGTCGTGTGATTCAGTTGGTCCTTCGGTATGAAATGCATTCCTGTGGCTACCACTGTCGCTGGCACCCAGAAATGCACATGCGATCCGCCCTGGCGGTGTTCGTCCACATCCACGCGGATCACGCCTTCGTGAAACACATAGGCCCCTGTCGCCGCCAAAGTCGCGCCCAATCCCAATGCCACCTTACCCAGTACCAACATGCTCCCCTCCAAATCCGAGTAGCGGCCACCTTCAGGTGGCCCAGCCCGCCGTCCTAGTCCACACAAATTTCAATTTTCCAATTTCCATTTTCGATCTTTCACTCCGCCAAGTTCTTCGAATCCACCCACACCCGCACCGTATTCTCGTTGTCCTTCACGGTCACCAGCTCCGTGTCCCCGTGCGCGGAAAGCGCCTTCAGCGCCGCCACAAGATCCAGTTCGTCCTTGCCCGCCGAGAGCAGTGCATCCACCACCTTCATCGGCACCTTGATCTCCACTTTCGATCCATTGCCAGACGAGGACTTCGCCCCCGTCTTTCCATCTTTTCCAGCCGCCTTCTTGCTATCCGATTTGTCGGTCACATGGATGTACAGGTATCCGGCGCTCTTCGCCACGCGCACATCGTTCTCGTTGCTCTGCACGGTCACGTACTCGCCGTCCCGCGAGCTTCGCACCGCGTCCAGTATCACCCGCAGGTCCACGTCGTTCGTATGCATCGAATCGATGCGAACTTTCCCGTCGTGCAAATTGTTCTTGTTGATTGCGGGCAACACCTTCGTAGCCATCTCCACAGGCACGTTCACCCGCACCGTTTCGCCGTGATCCTCTTTGCTCTCCACCCGCACGTGGATCCATTGCTCCGATTTACCGCTCGAAGCCGCGCTCGTTGAAGTGTCTTGTGCAATCGTGGCGCTAGGCAGGAAGGTGGCGGCCGCAAGTGCCGCTGCAATACCCAAACCGAGGAACCCCTTGAAACTTTTCATGGCACACTCCTTGTCTACCAATACGCAAGGATTGGCCAAAAGTTCCAACCTATATTTAGCAGGGAATTGCAGCCTGGAACCGCTGCCCCTGGGTGTAATCCTGAGGGTGTAATAAGGACGACCAAAACGCGCCCTTTTGCAGTGGGTGCGCCTACGCCAGCGAAGGACTAACTAATTGAACAAAAAGCCTTTGTAGCGTCCACCTTCAGGTGGACAACTCTTCTCTTCTCCTGGCTCCATGCCTCTTCTCGACCTACCCTCAGCGCACTCCGCGAATCTGCGTTATCCGTCTCCGATTCCGCCATCCCGGTCAGAGCGCCACGATGTCTGCGCCTCAGAGTCGCGAGGGACCCTGGCAGCCACCGTTCCATCGCCACTCGGTGAAACCTCCGCGCCCCGCTTCCTGCCATCCGATCGCTGTTATCTGTTCTCGATTTCCCCTCGCCGCCAGCTCCACCTTCTCACCCCTACACCGCCGCCAACGTCGCCAATCCCGCCTTATTCCAAACCAGCAACGTAGACCCACTTAGCTCCACCAATTTCTGCCGCTTAAAATCGCTCAACGTCCGCGTCACACTTTCCCGCGAACACCCGATCAGCTGCGCCAGCTCCTCATGCGTCAGCGCCAGCTTCACCCGAACCGCTCCCTCGCTCTCGCGCCCTTCCGCCGACCAGCCCACCAGGAACTTCGCCAGCTTTTCGGACACCGAACTCGCCAATCCCAACGACCGGATCACCTCATACGCCGAATGGCATTCCTGCCCCAGTTGCTGCACCACGCGCAGGCACGCATCTCCGTTATCCTTGATAAACCTCAGAAAATCTTCCTTGTTCACATAAGCGATTTGGCACGGCTGCATAGTCTCCACGGTCACTTCGTGCGGTCTTCCCGTAACGATGGAGTTCAATCCAAACACTTGTCCCGGTTGCGCAATCTTCAGGATGAATGTCTTCCCGTCGCTGTTCGTCGTCAGCAGCTTCACCCGGCCCTGGCACAAAATATGCACTCCTCGCGCAGTCTCACCTTCCATGAACAGCAGCGCCCCTTCGGGATACGACGTCACATGCTTGATCCGTTCCCACTCCCTCATGGCCTTTTCCGGCAAACGGCAGAAAAAGTTGTCTTTTTGCAGCTTGCAAGTCATGCAGTTTTCCGCCGCGGCCAACCCATACGGTGAACTCGGCCTTCTCACCGGCTCAGTCGCCGCCCGGTAGGAGATCGTCTGAAGTCTTTCCGCAACCATTGTGCTGGCCATGCTCGGTATCCTTTCTCAACCGCTGTTCCATTTTTCTTCGATGGACATCACCACAAAGGGCAAATCGCTTGCCATTTGGGCTCGGACGGACCCAATTCCGAGTCATTTTGTAAAATGTTCAATTAGAAGAGCTTAATTCGCTTGCGGGACACCCTGTTCCACTTTGCTCGCTCCCAGGGTGTTGAAGAATGCGCCATATCGCACAGAGCTGTGTGACATCCATCACTTTTCGTTGTGATGTCATACCGGATTGGATTGCAGTCCCAATCCGGTTCTACCTTGTCTACCTCATCCTTTATCACTCTACTGGTGGAACGCCCAGAACCCCGGCCCCACCCTCATCGAATGATGCCATGCCAACGGAAACGCCCACCAAACCAGCGCACCCAGGATTGCCTGTCCCAGCGCCAGCGGCAGGATGTTCCGCTCCCGCGCGAATAGCCACGACATCACGATTCCTCCCACCAATGTCAAAGGCACAAGCACCGGATTCGGCCAGTGCAGCGCCGCGAAGAGAACCCCCGCCAGCGTCGCCGCAGGCCACGGCTTGCCGAAAAAACTCAGCAAACGGTTTGTTAAATACGAATTCAGCGCCACCTGTTGCAATACGCAAAAAGACAAATAGCCCCAAAACCTTCTCGGCTCGATGAGGTGCGACGGCACTCGCTGCAGCATCCCCAAAAAAAGGCCCACGCCGCAAATTGCCACCGATGCGACCGCAAAAAAGGGAATTGCCCGGCGCGTCGCAGGCCACAAATTGTCCGCGCGCCACCCCAGGGTCTTCGGCGTGTCTCGCCGTAGCGCCGCGCTTATTACCAGCCAGGCCGCCAAAGCCCACCATGACCTCGGCGAAGCCGCCTGCCACCGCCACATGTACATCGCCACCAGCGCGCCGAATCCCAGTGACTCCACCAGATACCAATTACGTCCTGCGCGCTCAGCCGCCATCAATTTTCCAATTCGCTCCCGTCGCTCTCGTGTCGAATCTGAATCATGCGCAACACGCTCATGAAAAGTTGCTCGATCTCTCCCTCCGTTGCCAGGTCCTTCCCCAAGAATTCCAGCAATTCGAAATCGGGAAATCCCCGGTTGGTGATTCTCCCGGGCAGTTCCTCCCGGAGCCTTTTTGCAGGCACTGCGCCCGCCGCTCGAATCTCTTCAAACGCCACCCGGTGCAACGTATCTTGGAAGAGGGAACTGTCCAGCAGGTTGCATAACTCCACCCGCGTCGCTGCCCGAATGAGGTTCGAGCACAGCAACCGCAACGCCTGCCTCTCCTGCCTCAACTCTTCCTCTCTCCCCATTTTCTCCAACCCTTTGTAGGGGCGGGTTTATCCCGCCTTCTTGCTTTGCTCTTGTCGGTGTAGCGGCCGCCTTCCGAGGCGGGCGCCTTTTCTTTCTTTCTTCCTTTCTTTCTTTCCTTCCGTCTTTCCCTCCTTCTTCACTTCTCTTCTCTGCGCCCTCTGCGTCTCTGCGTTAAATTTCCCTCTTTATCCGCTCCCCCCAAAACTATGTTTTACTAATCATGGTATCAACGGTCGCCTCAAATCATCTAAATCTCATCCCCAATCGAAGGAGAACCTGCCTCCATGCCATCTCCACACCGCGTCCTCGTCCTGGGTGGAGGTTTCGCCGGCCTTGTCGCCGCACAAACTCTTAAGGGCGCCGACGTCGACCTCACCCTGCTCGACAAGCGCAATTTCCACCTCTTCCAGCCCCTCCTTTATCAGGTCGCCACCGGCTCCCTCTCTCCCGCCGAAATCGCGGCTCCCCTTCGCGCGGTCCTGAGTCGCCAGAAAAATGTCGAAGTTCTCCTCGGGGAGGCTGTCGACATCGATCCCCGGGCGAAAAAAGTCATCCTCGCCGACGGGGACGCTTTCCCCTACGATACGCTCATCATTGCCACCGGCTCCCAGACCTCCTACTACGGCAACGACCAGTGGCGCGAAAACGCTCCCAGCCTGAAATCCATCGAAGAAGCCACCAGGATGCGTCACAAGCTCCTCTACGCTTTTGAGCGTGCCGAACGCGCGGAAACCGTCGAGGAAGAGCGCGCCTGGCTCAACTTCGTCATCGTCGGCGCAGGAGCAACGGGCCTCGAGCTTGCCGGAGCCCTCGCCGAAATCGCCCACCACACCCTCAAGCACGACTTCCGCCGCATTCGTCCCCAGGAAGCTCGCATCATTCTTATGGAGGGCGGCCCTCGCGTTCTCTCCCCCTACCCCGAAGACCTCTCCGCCAAAGCGGAAAAGCTCGTTAAAAGTCTCGGCGTCGAGATCATGCTCGGCGCGATGGTCACTAACATAGATGCGGAGGGCGTCAGCTACGTGCACGGCGAAGCCTCCGGCCTCGTCCCCGCACGCACCGTTTTTTGGGCTGGCGGCGTCACCGCCACTCCGTTCGCCCGCAAAGTTGCCGAGCGTCTCAACGCCGAAACCGATCGCGCAGGTCGGCTAAAGGTAAATCCCGACCTGACCGTTCCCAATCATCCCGAAATTTTCGTACTTGGCGATCTGGCCCTCGCCAACGATGCCGCGGGAAATGCTCTGCCCGGCGTCGCGCAAGTCGCCATTCAGGGCGGCCGCTACGCGGGCAAACTCATCCAGGCACGCCTTGCAGGCCGCTCGCTGCCGCCGTTCAAATATTTCAACAAAGGCGACATGGCCGTTATCGGCCGCGCAGCTGCTGTCGCCAATATTTTCGGCATCCACGTTTCCGGTTTCATCGCCTGGTGCATCTGGCTCTTCATCCATCTGATCTACATCGTCGAATTCCAAAGCCGCATCATCGTCTTCATCCAGTGGGGCTTTCTCTACCTCTCCTTCAACCGCAGCGCCCGGCTAATCACCGGCGATGTCTCTGCAGACCCGCCTTCCCCCCGCCCCGATTCCAACCCGATGCGTCTGTAGGGGCGGGGTTTACCCCGCCCTCTTGGGTTCCTCTTACTTTGGAGTGCGGTGGCTCCGCCACCGCTTTTGCGGATTCAAATCAACTACCCAACTTTCAATTTGTACCATTCACACCACAAAGCGCCGTCATCCTGAACGCATCCGACGAGGATGCGTTCAGGACCTCAGCCCCGCATCCTCCTCCCACTTCCACTGCGACGGTTCCTCTCGCGCAACATCACCCCTCATGATCCCTCATCCCACAGTTTCCGTTGCTACTCTACATTCATGCCGCTCTCTCTCCCCGAAACACAACCCTGGGATCCCGTCTCCCGCTTCGCCGGCATCTCCTGGCTCCTCGTCTATTCGCTCTTTCTCCTCCACGCCTTCCGCGACACTTCCGGCTTTCTCTTTCCCGATTTCGTCAATCTCATGATCCACGAAGCCGGCCATCTCTTCTTCTCGTGGGGCGGCCATACTCTCATGCTCCTCGGTGGAACCCTGGGCGAACTCCTCGTCCCGCTCCTCTGCGGTCTCTACTTCTATTTCCACGGCCAAACCTACGGCTTCGTCTTTTCAGCCTTTTGGTTTTTCGAAAACTTTCTCTACATCGGCACTTATATGAAAGATGCCCGCGCCGAGGCCCTTCCACTCGTCAACGGCGATATCGGCGACTGGACCCTTCTCTTCGGCCAGTGGGGCCTTCTGATGTCTGACCTCAAAATCGGCCAGTTCGTCCGCACACTCGGCTGGGTCGGCATGTGCGCTACCATCGCCTGGCTCGCCTACCGCACCTATCGCGACTCCCAACCCGTCCTTCGCCCCCTAGAGCCTTTGTAGCAGCCACGTTTAAGTGGCCCAGCACTCCTTGCAAGGAAGGGCTTCACCCCTCCCTCTTGCTCATTTCTCGTCTTTGAGGCGACCGATGCCTGCCCTGAGCCAAGTTTTTTGCGCCCTCGCGGGCTTTATCAGGCCCGAACGGGCTATGGCTGGCGTTCCTCAGTCAGCCAGCTTCGAAACCCAACCTAGCCAAATTCCTCGCTCATGCATCAAATTAGTGGATTTAGTGCGCGCAAACGGGTCCGCTCCACCGCGTTACCCATCATGCTCCGGAACCGCTGCCGTTTTGCCGGTTCGTGCGCCACACCAAATTTGACGCCAATTATCGAGGCCGCATCAAGGTGAAGAGCTACGAGGTCGAAGAAGGGGTGTCCCGAGCACAACAACCTGAAATGGAGCGCTCTCTGCTGGCGCGCCAGGAAGCTCTGTTCCGCGTCTCTCAGGCCATCGGCGTCTATCGCAATCCGAAAGAACTCTTCCGCGTTCTCGCCAAGGAGCTCCGTCAGGTCGTCGCTTTTGATTTCGCCGCAATCTTTCTCTATGACCCTGATAAAAATAAGGTGCAGACCGCTCTACTGGAAACCACGCAGAGCCGCCAATTTGTGATTCCTCCGGATTTTCCTGCCGAGGATACCGTTACTTGGTGGGTTTACCATCATCAGCAACCTGTCGTCATCGCTTCCAGGGATTCCGAATCCCGTTTCCCTCGCATGATGAAACTCTACGAGGATTTTTCCATTCAGTCCGCTTGCATTCTTCCGCTCACCACCGCGTATCGCCGGCTCGGGAGTCTTGGCTTCGGCGTCCAGACTCCCCATGCGTATTCCTCCGAGGAAGTCCGCTATCTCTCCCTCGTCGCCGACCAGGTTGCCCTGGCCGTAGACAATGCTCTTCGAGACGACGAGCAGCGTACCAGTCAAGTCTTCCTCGAAGAAGGCCAGAGGCTCAGCCACACTGGCAGTTGGATGTGGGATCTTCGCAGCGATGAGATCAAGTGGTCGCGCGAACATTTCCTCATTTTCGGAGCCGATCCCGGCACGGAGAAGCCCAGTCCGGCTCTCTTCTGGAGCAGAGTTCACCCCGATGATCGCGAGGCCGTCGAAAAACTAGTGGACCAGTCGGTTCGCGGCAAACACGATTTCGACCAGGAATTCCGTCTGCTTCTTCCCGATGGGACTCTTAAATATGTTTCCGGTATCGGCCGCCCGGTCATCGATGACTCCGGTAATCTCATCTCCTTCACCGGCACCACGATGGATATCACCCCTCGCAAACGCGCCGAAGAGGAACTTCGCAGGCAGAAAGCCCACTTCGAAAAACTTTTCGAGCTCGCTCCCGAGGCCATTGTTCTGCGCGATTTTGAAAACCGCATCTTGCGCGTCAACCGCGAATTCACCAATCTCTACGGTTTCACGCCCGAAGAAGCGATTGGCCGCAAAGTCACCGATCTGATCGTTCCGGAGGACGCCCGGGAAGAATCGGATAAAATGCGCGAAGCCCTAATGCGCGGCGCCCGCGTCGACGCCGAGTTCACACGCAAAAGGAAGGACGGCTCTCGCCTCAGCGTTTCTTTCGTTGCCGCCCCTGTTCTGGTCGAGGGAAATACTCCCGAGGTTTTCAGCATCTATCGCGACATTACGGAACGCAAACGCGCCGAGGAAGCGCTCCGGCGTAGCGAAGCCTACCTCTCCGAAGGCCAGCGGCTCAGCCACACCGGCAGTTGGGCCCGCTGCGTCAGCTCCGGCGAAGTTTACTTCAGCCAGGAAAGTCACCGCATCTTTGGTTTCGATCCGGACTCCCAGGTTACCTTGGACATGATTCTTGGCCGCATTCATCCCGACGACCGTCCGGCCGCTCAGGAATCTATTGAAAAGGCTAATCTCGAATTCACCGATTTCGACCTGAATTACCGCATCATTCTGGACGATGGCTCGATTCGCTACATTCACGTCATCGGCCATCCCGTTCGTAAACCCGACGGCCAGGTTGCCGAATTCATCGGCACCCATGTGGACGTCACGGAGCGGCGCCTCTCGCGAAAAGCCCTCGAAGACGCCTTCATCGAAATCAACAATCTCAAGGAACAGCTCTTTCAGGAAAACATCGCTCTCCGTCAGGAAATCGATGAAACCTCCATGTTCGAAGAGATCGTCGGCAAAAGCAGCGCGCTCCAAAAGGTCCTCAAGGAACTCGAGACCGTCGGCCCCACCGAATCCACGGTCCTTATCTATGGCGAAACCGGCACCGGCAAGGAACTGATCGCCCGCGCTATCCACAACCTGAGCGCTCGCAAATCCAACGCCTTCGTCAAAGTGAATTGCGCCGCCATCCCTACCGGCCTTCTGGAAAGCGAGTTTTTCGGCCACGAGCGCGGGGCTTTTACCGGAGCCATCGCCCAGCGCATCGGTCGCTTCGAGCTCGCTCACAAGGGAACTGTCTTCCTTGACGAAATTGGCGAAATTCCTCTCGAACTTCAGCCCAAACTCCTGCGTGTCCTCCAGGAGCGCGAATTCGAGCGCCTCGGCAGTTCACGCACTCTCAAGACAGACGCCCGCCTGATCGCTGCCACCAATCGCGATCTTTCCGAACTGGTTCAGGAACACAAATTCCGCTCCGACCTCTATTACCGTTTAAATGTTTTTCCCATTCGCGTCCCCGCTCTTCGCGAGCGTCCCGAAGATGTTCCTCTGCTTGTCCGTCACTTCGCCGAAATTTACAGTCGGCGCATGGGCAAACTCATTCAAAACATTCCTATGGACACCATGAGCGCCCTCACGGGTTACGACTGGCCCGGCAATGTCCGCGAGCTTCAAAATGTTATTGAGCGCGCCGTCATCCTCTCCACGCATGGCGTCCTTCGTGTTTCGCCCGCGGAACTTCGGACAACCTCCGGAGCGGCTCCCGCCAGCGTCGATGTCCCTCCGCAGCTGCAGCCGCGGGTCCGTTCAAAAGTGCCTGCACTCACGCCCGAGCAGATCGAACACGCGCTAAGGGAATCCAACGGGCGTGTCGGCGGCGCGGAAGGTGCCGCGGCGCGTCTGGGTTTGAAGCGCACCACCCTGATTGCCCAGATGAAGCGCCTTGGCGTCAGCTCGTCCGGTGTCAGGCCCTCAACTCCTGACACTGTCAAACCTCTATAACACCGTGACACCCCTCCTCTCATCACTGCTGCCAGCTCTCTGAACTTCCATCCCTTCAATCACTTCCACGTTTTCTCGCCATGCTCTGCGTTTGGCCCGATCGTTGCATTCTCTCATTCCGAACGATGAGGCGCTCGGTGCTTTCCAGTTCCTGCGGCGTTTTTTCATTCGGCTCGCAAGAGTCTTCAGCGGCTGGGTCGCTATTTCGAATTTCAAGGAAAGTTGAAAGAAAAAAGGTTTATACCATGTCAAACAAAATTTTAACTGCTGCTCTCGTTGCCCTCTCCTCGGCATTCTCTGTTGCTCCCGCGTTCGCACAGGGCTCCGTTTCCGGAATTGATTCAGAGCACTCGACAGCTCGCCTTTATCTCGCTTCTACCAAAGCTCCCGATGATAACCTCAACGTCGGCGTCGCTCGCGCCTCCGGCGTTGTCAAAATGACTGCAGGCGAATCCGCGACTCCCGATTTTGATTTCACGATTTACCCAGCCGATAAAAAGTCCCCATCAACCGGCGCTAACGCGAAGAAAAAGCCCAACTATACCGTCATTAGTTTCAAGACCGGGCGCGTTGTTCCTCTGAGCGACGACACGTTTCGGGTCTCCGGCAAACTGACCACCACTTATGTGGTGCGCGAAGTTTCGTATGATCCGACGGAAGCCTACTCGGGCCCGACGTACGGTCCCGCGGTGACTGTCTCCAGGACGGCAGAGGCCACTTTTGAATTCCGCCGTGCCAACACCGTCACTGCGTCCGGTGGTTCGGAGTGGATGGCCTCCGCAACAATCGCCGGCGAAGACTTTCCTGAGCTCTTGACCGCGGTTTCTTCCACGGATTGGCCCGTTTTCGTCGCCGACGAACACTGCACGATGCCATCCAACGCCGGCCAGGAAGACTATTCCGGTTCCACTTGCACGGGTGAGCGCGTGGACGTTGCCGCTCGCAAAGACCTCCGCTGCGATACTCCTTCGATGGTTGGTGAAGATTTCTCCGGCGAAGTTTGCACCCAGATTGCTCCGACGGTAATCGCTCCCGTCGCCGGGCAAACTCTTTCCGCCATGCGCCACCAGAAGAATGAGAAATCCGGCCAATTGATCGCCAACGAAGTCCAGATTCAGCTCGATCTGCTCACTAAAGGTTCCGCTGCAGGCACTTTGGCAGCCGCCGGAAGGTAATTAGCGGGATCGCGGGAGAACTTTCGTGCTTAGGACCATGATTACCGACACGCCGTTCGAACAGAGATGGGTTCTGCAGGGGCGCCTTTGCGGCGTGTGGGCGCTCGACCTGCAGGAGAAGTGGCTCTCCACGAAGAGCGCCAGGGAAGGCCGCACATGCGCGGTTGACCTCGAAGACGTTGTCTCCGTGGACGCCAAAGGCGAATGCGTGCTCCTTCAGATGGCTAAAGAGGGAGCGGTGCTTCGCGCCACCCGGGCGTATATGAAGCACATTTTGAATTCGTTGCAGGAACAGCAGGGCCATTTTCCCAAGGAGACGCGAAAATGCGAGTCGAAGCCAGAAAGACAACACAGATGCTGACCCTCAAGAATGCCTCTGATGCCGGAAGCCAAGCCGGAAGTGAGAAAGTGAAGGACGAAACCCTGGTTGCCGAAGCGCTCCGCGGGTCCTCCACTGCATTCGAAACTCTTTTCCGGCGATACCAGCAGAGAATGTTCCATGTTGCCCTCAGCAGGCTCCAGAACACGCAGGACGCGGAAGACGCCGTTCAGCAGGCCTTTCAGCAGGCTTTCATTCATCTCGCGAGCTTTCAGGGTCAGTCCAGATTTTCCACCTGGCTCACCCGCATCGCCATCAATGAATCCTTGATGCTGCTTCGGAAGCGCCGGCCGGGACACATAAGCATTGACGGCCGCCAGAACTTTGACGACGAAACCGTAACGCTCGATATCAGGGACCGCGCCGCAACTCCCGAAGAACAGTACGGCGAGCGCGAGTTGAACAATGTCCTCACCGGCGCAATTAATGAACTCAGGCCGGCCTTGAAAACCGTCGTGAAGCTCTGCGAAATCAGCGAAGTTTCCAATACCAAGACGGCGAACGCCCTTGGCGTGAAAGTAGGCGCCATTAAAGCAAGAACCTTCCGCGCCCGCCGCCTGTTGCGCGAAAAAATTGCCAAACGTCTCGGTGCCAGGGCCGGTAAGACTCCGTCTGCTCTGTTTTCCCGCTCGCGGGCCTCGGCCAACTCCACGTATCAGGCCGCTTTTTCCGCTGTTGCCGGCTAGTCGCCGCTCCGCTGCACCGCCAACTTTTCGCGCGCGAGCCGCAGGCTTGCGGCCTTCGTGGAGAATTTGTTATGAAGATCATTCGCATCGTTCTTGATCGGCTTTACACTTTCGCCGACGCTTGGGCTCCAGCCTTCTTTTCGGCAAAGTTATTGGTGGCGGTTGAAGCACCTCGAAAATTTCCAACGTATCAGGCATTCGCAGGCAGACTCACGAACAAAGGCGGGCAAGCATGGAATACCGGCAATTAGGCCATTCGGGCCTCAAAGTTTCCGAGCTCAGCCTCGGCACGGGCACCTTCGGCGGCGGCACCGAATTCTTTAAAGCCTGGGGCGAAACCGGGGTCGCCGAAGCGAAGCGCTTAATTGATATCAGTCTCGAAGCGGGCGTCAATCTCTTCGACACCGCAGATATTTATTCCAACGGCCTTTCCGAAGAAATTCTCGGCAAAGCCGTCGAAGGCAAACGCCCGGATCTTCTCATCTCCACTAAAACCACCTTTCGTTTCGGCAAGGGTCCAAACGACGCCGGCTCCTCCCGCTATCACATCATTCGCGCCGCCGAAGCTAGTCTCCGCCGCCTCAACACCGACTACATCGACATCTACCACATGCACGGCTTCGACCAGCTCACTCCCATCGACGAAACTCTCGAAGCCCTCGACACTCTCGTTCGCAGCGGCAAGGTACGCTACATCGCCTGCTCCAATTTTTCCGGCTGGCATTTAATGAAAGCGCTCTCCATCTCAGAGCGCTACGGATGGGCCCGCTACGTCGCCCATCAGGTCTACTACTCCCTTATCGGCCGCGACTACGAACTCGAACTCATGCCTCTCGCCATTGATCAAAAAGTCGGCGCACTTGTCTGGAGCCCGCTCGGCTGGGGCCGCCTCACCGGAAAAATCCGCCGCGGCCACCCGCTCCCCGCGCAGAGCCGTCTCCACAAAACCGCCGACCTTGGCCCGCAAGTTTCCGACGACTATCTCCACAAAGTCGTCGACGCCCTCGACGCCGTCGCCAAAGAAACAGGGAAGAGCGTTCCTCAAATCGCACTCAACTGGGCACTGCGCCGCCCCACCGTCTCCAGCGTAATTCTCGGCGCCCGCAACGAAGAGCAACTTCGCCAGAATCTCGCCGCCGTCGGCTGGAAACTCACTCCCGACCAAGTCGCCAAACTAGACGCCGCCAGCGATTTTGCTCCCACCTATCCCTACTGGCACCAGCGTGGCTTCCAGGAGCGCATCCCGCTCCCAGTCCCCGGCCGCGAGTAGCACAGGCTTTAGCCTGTGCTACCCGATCCCCCATGTACGTGCAACAGGGGGACGATCCGGGCACTTGTAGCGTCCACCTTCAGGTGGACAACTCTTCTCTTTGCCTGACTATTGAGTGCGGGAGCGAAGCTCCCGCTTTTACGCACTAATCCTTATCGACCAATCAATCCCTCCACCGAACCTCAGCACCCACAATGCTCTGTAGCGGCCGCCTTCCGAGGTGCGCGGTCTGCACCCCGAATGGTTTCGCGGGGCGGGCGCCTTCACTTGCTCTTTTGATTTGCCCCGAAACTCGGCATAAACTGTCCGCACCACATCATCTCTCGAGGGTTTCAACAATGCCTACAAATCCCGAAACCACCGCCGCTCCCCAAACCTTTCCCAAACTTACGTCGCCCGATTTCGACGCCTACAAATCCCAAGGTTATGTGATCCATCGCGCCCTCTTCTCCTCCGACGAAATCGATATCCTGAAACATGAAGCCGAGCGCGGCCTCTCCGGCGCCAACATCCTTAACAAGGCCGACCGCGCCGGCAATCCCGTCAATCTCGCCATGTGGGACCGACCGCAGGACGACATCTACGGCATGTTCTCCCGCAACGAACGCGTGGTAAAAAATGTCGAAACTCTTCTCGGCGCGGAAGTCTATCTCTACAGCGCAAAGATGATCATGAAAAACGCTCGCGAAGGTGGCGCCTGGGAATGGCATCAGGATTATGGCTATTGGTACGACTACGGTTGTCTCGTCCCCAGCATGCTCAGCTGTCTCATTGCCGTCGATCGCGCCACCCAGGAAAACGGCTGCCTGCAAATTCTCTCCGGTTCTCACGCCATGGGCCGCATCAATCACGACCGCATCAACGAACAAACCATGGCCAATCCCGAACACGTCGAAGCCGCCCGCGCCCGCTTCCCGCTCGTCTATCTCGAACTCGCTCCAGGCGACGCAGTCTTCTTTGACTGCAATCTCCTCCACCGCTCCGACGCCAACCGCTCCGATCATCGCCGCTGGAACTACATCGCCTCCTACAACACCGTCACCAACAAGCCCTACAAACGTGTCCGAGACTACGGCAACTACGAACCTCTGATCCAAGTCCCCACAAACGCCATCCGCACCTTCGCCGCTCAACACAACCCGTAGCGGCCACCTTCAGGTGGCCCCGCTTGCTTCATGTGGCACAGCCATTCCTGGCTGTGCGCTTCGATTTCCAGTTAATGCAGTTAACAACTGGACTTGGGGGGCCCCACCTTTCGCGCCGTTTGCGATAGGTGCTCCTACAGTCAGGCGTCACAAACTTTCCTCGCCTCTCTCTTCTCAGCGTTCTCTGCGTCCTCGCGAACTCTGCGTTATCTCTTCTGCCTCCTACAATTCCCGCAACATTCATGCTTTAATGCACGCCGTGCCCAAACCCCGCCGCGTCACCATCATCGGCAGCTACATCGTGGCCCTCGTCATGGACATGGACCGTCTTCCCATCGAAGGCGAAACCGTCGTCGGCCGCGACTTCCACACCACTTTCGGCGGCAAAGGCTCCAACGCCGCCGTCTCTGCAGCCCGCCTCGGAGCCGAAACCTTCTTCCTCGGCAAACTAGGCCGCGACTCCTTCGCCGCCGAATTCGTCGCCATGCTCGACCGCGAAGGCGTCCACCGCGAAAAAGTTCTCTACTCCGAAACGCTCCCCACTGGCGTAGGAATCATCCTCTTCAACTCCATCGGCACAAATCTAATCGCCATCGATCCCGGCGCAAATACACAACTCTCTCCCGCCGATCTCGAAGAACATATCGAAACCATCCGAGAATCCTCTGTAATTATTTCCCCGCTCGAGATTCCCCTCGCCACCGCTCTCACCGGCGCCCGCCTCGCCAAACAACACGGCGTAAAATCCATCCTCAATCCCGCCCCAGCCTGCGACCTCCGCAACATCGATCTCTCCTGTGTCTTCGCCCTCACACCAAACGAAACCGAAGCGCGCACCTGCCTCGGTCTCCCCGCCGCCGATCCCGCCCCCGACGAAGAACTTGCTGCCGCCCTCCTCGCCCTCGGCCCCGAACACGTCATGCTCACCCGTGGCGCACAAGGTGTTCTCTGGGCCTCCCGCCATGGCCTCAAAAATATCCCCACCCTCAAAGTAAATCCCATCGACACCGTCGGCGCGGGCGACGCCTTCAACGCCGGTCTCGCCGTAGGCCTCAGCGAAGGCGAATCCGTCCCTCACTCCATCGCCCTCGGCATCACCGCCGCCTCTCTCTCCACCGAAAAGCGCGAAACTCTCGCCTCCTACCCCTACCGCCCCCAAGTCGATCAACGCCTCAACGAAATTCTGGAAGCCCTTCGTTGATTCCCTCGTTTACAAAAACGTGTCATCCCGAATCCGCGCCTTTTGCGGGCGAGGGACCTGTTTTTTCTTCGCTCTTATCCGAAGCGCATCTAATTTCCGCAAAAAACTCAATCAAATCCCGGAGAGCGCTATGATCCTCGCGCTTGGCCTCGCCGTCGTCCTCTTCGCTGGAATCCTCCAGGGCACCTTCATCCTTCCCATGAGTTACACCCGCGAATGGAAATGGGAGCACAACTGGTTCGTCTTCTCGCTGCTCGGAATGCTGGTGCTAAACGCCGCCATCGGATTTGCCACTATTCCCGCACTGCTCTCGATTTACGCGGCCACTCCGCACTCCACTCTTCTCATCCTCAGCGCACTCGGCCTCGGCTGGGGAGTCGGCGCCATTCTTTTTGGTCTTGGCATGGACCGCCTCGGTATGTCCCTTGGCTATCCCATCATCATGGGCCTCATTGCCGTCCTCGGTGGCCTCATCCCCTTCGTTCTCTTTCATCCTCACGATCTGCTCTCCCGTCGCGGCTGCATCTACCTGCTCGGCACAACGCTCGTCATCGCCGGCATCGTCGTTTGCTCCAGGGCCGCAGCCCGCCGCGACCTCGAGCGGTTTTCATCCGCAGCTTCTTCACACAGCGGCCTGTTCACGGGATTGCTGATCGCCGTTTTCGCCGGCATCCTCTCCAGCCTCCCAAACCTCGGCATCTCCATGAGCGCCACCCTCACGCAAGCCGGCGCGTCCCTCGGCATTCCTCCCGCCAGAGCCGGAAACGCCGTCTGGGTCCTCTTCTTCGGGATGGGGTTCATCGTGAACGGTTTTTATTGTTTGTGGCGGATGCAGCGCCAGGCGCAACTCGGCGCGTTGTTTCGACATGCCACCCCGCGCAACGCCGCTCTCCTCTTCGGGATGGCCGCCATGTGGATCGGCAGCTTCTACGTCTACGGCCTCGCCACTTCGCTCCTGGGCGCCACCGGCACCATCCTCGCCTGGCCCCTCTTCATCTGCGTTTCGATCCTGGTCGGCAATTTCTGGGGAATCCGTGCTGGCGAATGGACCTCCAGCAGTCCCGCCGCTCGCCGCACCTTGCGCGCGGGCATGGCCATCCTGTTGCTTTCCGTCATCGTAATTGCGCTCGTAAATTTGGGGTAGGGAACTGCCACAGGCTAAATAACGTTAGGTGGGGAACAAATGGTGCTGCGGGCCACGTTCTCACCGCCCGCGCACATACGCTTTGTCTCTCAACACTTTCCTGAAATTGAACTCCTCAATGTCGTTGAGTTGAAACCGCATGGACTTCCTGCAACAACCTGGAATATTCGGGCTCAGAGCGCAACACGTCAAATGCTGGGTCGCTCTCCACGAAAATCATCCACCCCTCATGCCGTTTTATCGCGATCTGCAGGAATTTCAGCGCCTCCGCCTTGTCGCCCGCAAAATTCATGCAGCGTGCGGCATCGACCATGCTTCCCGTGTAAGTCGTGCCGGAAGAACTGGAGAGAGCATGCAGCGACGCCGCGTATCCCTCCTTCTCATAAGTCAGCACTATTCTCCTCTCATTTTCTGGCGTCGAAATTATGTGAACGATCGTCTTGAGTTCCTCCCACGCACGAGGAAACTCTCCCGTCACTGAATAGGTCCACCACAGTTTGTAATGGGCCGTCAGAAAACTGGGATTGTCGCGGGCAACCGATTGCAGTTCCTGAATCGCAAGAGGATATTGTCGCCCCATGTAGTGCACCCAGCCCAGATTGGTGCGCAGGATCAGCGCCTTGGGATCCAGCGCCAAAGCTGTGCGCATCTCTTTTTCGGCATTGTCAATTCGTCCGCTGGTCATCAGAACCATGGCGTACCAGTGGTGCGCGTCCACGTTACTTGGCTCCAGTTGGATGGCTTGGAGCAGTTCCTTTTCCGCTCCCGCGGAATCCCACTCGTAGAACCACTTGTTGAATCCCATCGCCGCATGCGCGTCGGCCAAATTAGGATCGGCTTCTACCGCCTGCAGAGCTGCTGCTTTGCCTTGTCCATGCGCTTGGTTCGTACCTATCCAGTTATATTGCCCCATCAAATTGTAGGTAACTGCTAGTTCAGCGTAGGCACGCGCATAGTGCGGATCTTCGGAAATCGCGGATACAAAACTCTGGAGCGCGTTCTCAAACCCTTCCCTCGATCGCAGCGCAAGATAGTAACGGCCCTGCAGATACGCGTCGTGAGCTACCGCGTTCTTGGGGACGTACTCAGGCTTCTTTCCTGTCAGCAATTTAAGCGACAGGGTCTGGGCAACGGAATCCGTCAGGTTGCTTTCGAATTTCAGTATCTGGCCCGAGTCACCGTCATAAGTATCCGCCCATATATGAATTTGATCCTCGCAACGAATCAATTGCGCCGTCACACGGAGGTGCTCTCCTTCGGATTGGACGCTTCCTTCCAGGGCGTACCGCACACCCAACTCCCCGCAGATCTGCTTCACCGTCTTGCGGGACAACTTGTAGGACATTGCCGAAGTGCGTGCAATCACGTGCAATTGTCCTCCCTCGGTTCGCGCCAGGCTGGTAATCATTTCCTCGGTCACGCCATCGGACAGATATTCTTTCGTTGAATCACCCGTAAGATTTGTGAATGGCAGCACGGCAATCGAAACCGCGGAATCGGGCCTCCCCTTCCAGAACTTCCTGTACCCGAAGTAGCCGCCGGTCACCAGTACAAGAATCAACGCGCTCACTGCCGTGACGATTCTTAGGTCCACTGGCTTTGACGTGGCCGCTCGGCGGGAAGAAGAATTTTCTGCCTGACCCTGCAACGAATCTGCTTCCGCCTCGGAAATGGCACCAGGGGGCCCCACTTTTTCCTCAGCTGATCCCGCGGGCAATGAGGCATGCGTGCCAGGGTTAGCAGTCGCCACAAGGGGAGCGGTTGGCTCGCCTTTGATAATTCCATCCAACTTCTCAACCGCTACCAGGAACCGGTATCCGCGGCGGGGGATGGTCTCGATGTAACGGGGAGTTTCCGCGCTATCGGAAAGCGCGTCACGCAGCTTGCTGACGGCGGTGTTCAGCCCGGTCTCAAAATCGACAAAGGTATCTTCGGGCCAGAGACGTTTCTTCAGTTCCTCGCGGGTGACGAGCTGGCCTTGCCGTTCGGCCAACAGTGCCAGCACGCGCAGGGGTTTTTCCTGCAGCCGGATGAGGGAGCCGTTCTTGCGTACTTCGCCCGCTGCCAGGTCCACAAGGTAATGACCGAACTTGAGCATTGGCGAGCTGGGTGCCTGCTCCATGAAGTTCCTTCAAAGGAAACCCGGGGACTGGGCAGAGTGTAGCATGGAACCAGTACTTGGAAGGCCACTCCGCGAAACAGAAGTAACCTCCTTCTTATCACGCGACTGCCTGTTAAGACTTACTACACAACTAAATCTTCCTCCGTACATTGACGTTCCGCAGCGTTCCACGCACACTCCCGCACACTGTTCCCGGACTCGACCAGCCATGAACCGGTTCTCTCCCATCGGCAATGAAATGGAATTTCAACAGTGGCTCGCCTCGGTGTTGGAAGCCGAGCGCGAACGCGTCGCTCAACAGCGATCCATCGGCGATTTGAAGGAAACAGACTCTCTTCAGCAGCAGATGCGGGGAGTGAAGGACAAAGGGGAAAAAGCATGAGTAAGGGACTCGTATCGAAAGCATTTCTTGTCCAGCGAATTGACTCCACAAAGTTCGTGTCTGCATCAAGTAACGCCATCTCTTTGTTTGCGCCACTGAAGTCTGCTGCGCTCTTCTTAAGCCTGCTCTTCCTCTTCGCGGGCATAAGTTCCGCGCAGGTACCCGTCCAGATTTCCAGTCCTGTCGTCTATCCTGGCGCTCAGGGCACGATTCCCGTTGCCGTCGGGATCGGCGATTTTGGCGGCGACGGCCCTCTGGATTTTGCCGTCGTCGAAGTCAACCCCGTCACCAATGCTGGGCAGGTGCAGATTTATCTGAGCGATCCCAACGGGAATTTCATTCCTGGCGGCACATACACTGGTATCGGCGCGATTCCCGTTCCCCCACCGGGCGGAAATCACATCGTTGGTGTCGGCAATTTCACAGGAACAGGAAATGGTCAAAGCATCGCGGTCGCAGTTAGCTCCGCCCCCGGCTGCCCCCTGGGCGGTGTGACCATCCTCTACAGCGCGGGCGCCGGCACCGGTAAGTTCCAGTCCCCCCCAACCTGCCTACCGAATCCGACTCCCGTCACGTCGCTAGTCGTTGCGGACTACGACAAAAATGGTTTCGATGATCTCGCCGTCAGTAACGCCAATGGCGCCGCCGCCGGCTCCATTTCTATTTATCTCAACACCGCCTCCGCCAACCCAGGTTCCGCCTCCAGCGGCTTCACTCTCAACAATAGCTACCCGATCCGCGCGAGCAACACTTCCACCATTCTCTACGGAACAATTGTCGGCGCTAAAATCCCGGGAGATTACAGCGGAAGTATCGCCATACTCGCCAGCGCTGGGCTTTTCACCCAATACGTCGGCTTGTTCCAATCCGTGCAAATGGCGAATCAATCCGTCAGCTTTGTGAACAGCACGGGAGTCCCCGTCACTTCTACTGGTAGTGGCTATTCGGACATCGCGCTCGCCAATTTGCCTGCCAGCTCCGCGCTCTTCGCCATAGGTAGCGATGCCAGTTTGCAATTCTCCACCATCACCTCTTACATCGAAACTGCCTCTGTTGTAACCCGCGCTCCTTCTCTTGGTGCCTTCCAGTTGGCCTCCGCCAGGCCTATCGGTCTCGCGCTCGCCACTGCCGATTTCAACGGCAACGGCACTCCCGATTTCGCTTATCTGGATTCGAACGACAATCTAGGCATCGCTCTGGATGCCACGACCACCACAACTTCCAGTATCGGTCCTCTCGGACCTCCAGGCCAGGCTCTCGCCACTCAATGCGCCACATCCTCGAATCAATGTATCGTTGTTTCCGCTGGCGCTCAATCGCAACTCAACCCCGTGGCGTTCGCTTCTTACTACACCTCGCGCTCCATCGTCGTTTACCGCTTGAATCCTACCTCTGGTCAACCCTCTCCTGCCGTCATGTCCTACTCCAGTCCCTTGGAACCCTCAGCCGGCCAACCACGCGCCTTCGCCATTGGCAACTTCAATGGTGCTGCGTTTAATGGCTTTCCCGTCGAAGATGTTGCAGTTCTTGGTGAGGATTCCAACATCGCCGCAACCGTTGAAGTCTTTCCAAACGATTTCAGAACCGCCTTTCCGCCGGGCTATGGCGCCCCTGTTACTTCCTCTCTCGGCTCCGGCGGTTCTCTGGGTACCAGTTTCGTGGGAATTGGATACGCCATTGCCACCGGCCAGTTCCGCGCATTTGACCCGGACATCGCGGTGGTCACCAGCCAGGGCATCACCCTTGTTTTGAATAATGGCGCGGATAATTTTTCGGTCAGCACGGCCTGTGCCGGCTACTTCGGGGTCGCCCCGAACAGCTGCTATCTTGGAAGCGATCCTCATTTCCCAACCTTGGGGAGTAACTTGCCGTACCCGCCATCCATCATCGTCACCGATCTGAATAACGACGGCCTTCCGGACATCGCAGCGGCATTTCCTGAGAATTGCTTTGCCACGCCCACCAAGTCCGCCATCTATGTTCTTCTTTCCAACGGCGACGGCACGTTTAAGGCGCCTATCTACGTTCCTTCTCCCGTTGTGAATCCTTCCGGACTGGCTTACGCCAAAATATTCGGCGGCGCCAATCCCGATTTGGTCGTCACCAATGGTGGGGAAGTTTGTTCCGGGTCTCAGGTTGTTACTGGGCCGCCGGCGGTACTCACTGCCGCCGTCGCTGTCATTCCCAACAACGGCTCCGGCTCGTTTGGCACTCCTCAAACAATCCTTACGCAGGTCTCCGACCCCATCTCTCCTGTCGTCTCCTCAGTCGCCGTGGCCGACATGAATGGTGACGGCGCCCCTGACGTCGTCCTCTCGGTTTCTGATGGTATCCACGTTCTTCTGAACAATCCTCTCGCTCTGGGATCATTCATCGACCGAGGCCCGGTCCCGCTCTACGCTGCACCCGATATCTTCACCAACGTCGCTCAGATAAGCATCGCCGACCTCAACCTTGACGGCAATTTGGACGTCGCTGCAACCGTCTCCGGGATCGTCTTCTTCCTTCCCGGCGACGGCAAGGGAGGCTTATCGACTCCCACGCAATTCTTTGCCGCTGGCCCTGGTTCCAATCAGATCATAGCCACCGACGTAAATCAGGACGGCATTCCCGACGTCCTCGTTAACAACCCCACCGGCTTCTCCGTTTTGCTGAACGAAACTCAGCCACCCGCCAGCAACACTCCGCTTGGTTCGAATATAGAGGTCGATCCGATTGATTCGTCCACGGGACTCCCGTCCGGGGTCCTATTAACCTTTACGGCAGTTACTCAATCTGGTACCACCACTGTCAGCTCCAGCAGCTCCGGCCCGGCGATCCCTTCCGGTTTCCAACTTGGCTCTCTCTACTACAGCATTTCCACCACCGCCGTATTCACTCCTCCCGTGACCGTCTGCATCCCCTATTCGGGAAGTCTGAATCCCGCACCCCAGCTCCTCCATTTTTCAGCATCCGGCGCCCCGTCTAACATCACCAACACCACCTCGCCCGCTGGCTTGATCTGCGGCACGACCAGCTCCTTCTCTCCGTTCGCCATCGTCCAGCAAACGTCGATTCCCACTACCACTACCATCTCCGCTCCTGGAGTCGCCTCCGGCATCTCCGCCACCGCCACCGTTTCCGTCAGCGCCACCGTCGGAACTCCCGCGGGTACCGTGACTCTGAGTGTTGACGGCGGTGCACCTCTCACTCAAACGCTTTCCAGCGGCTCGGCCTCCTTCAATTTGGGGATACTAAGCTCGGGTCCTCACACGCTTGCTGCCAGCTACGCCGCCCAGGGAAATTTCCTCGCCTCCACCGCTTCCGCCACTCTGACCGTTACGCCCCCGCCCGCCATCGTCCCCAACGTTGTCGGTCTCTCCCAATCCGCCGCCACCACCGCGATCACCAGCGCAGGCCTTACCGTCGCTTCTTCTGTCGCGACAGCCAGCA
This sequence comes from Candidatus Sulfotelmatobacter sp., assembly GCA_035487095.1. Classification (GTDB taxonomy): domain Bacteria; phylum Acidobacteriota; class Terriglobia; order Acidiferrales; family UBA7541; genus Acidiferrum. The sequence goes on along the minus strand of DATHMM010000021.1, from coordinate 15,889 downwards.
GCACCACCATTCCCGCCGGCAACGTAATCAGCGAAACTCCCGCGGCGGGCACGTCCGTAACATCCGGCTCCGCTGTCTCATTGGTCGTCTCTTCCGGCCCGCCGACTGCGCCACCGCCCGTGAATATTTCCAATTCCGTTTCTCAAACGGGTTCCGGCCTCGTCTACTCGCGCGTCTCGAAAACATTCTCCGGCACCATCACGGTCACCAACACCGGCTCCACAACTCTTTCCGGTCCATTCCAGCTCGTTCTCACTGGCCTGCCATCCGGCGTCACGCTCAACAACGCCACCGGCACATTCAACGGCAGTCCCTTCATCACGCTCGCACCATCCACACTGGCGCCGGGGCAGTCCGTTGTGATAAGTGTTCAGTTCACTGACCCCTCAATGACAAAAATTACTTTTACGCCGGTCCTGTATTCGGGAACTCTCTAAGGAGGCTGTGACTCTTATGTTCAAGAAAATGTTGATTGGATTTGCTCTGCTCTTCGGCGGCGTCGCTCCCGCCTTCGCCGATGGTGTCACCTACGACTTCACCGTCAACACCAGCAGCGTCACCGGCCAGGCCGGCTCGCTCGACTTTCAGTTCAATCCCGGCGCTCTGCTCACGCAGTCGGCCAGCCTTCAGATTCTCAACTTTTCCAGCAATGGCACTCTTGGCTCTTCTGTGCTCACAGGAGACACCAGCGGCGCGCTCCCCGGCACAGTCCTCTTCAACAACGGCAGCGGCTTCAACGACTATTTCACCGGGTTCACCTACGGCAGCACGATCACCTTCGCCGTCAATCTGTTCGGACCAGCTGTCGTCACGCCAGACGGTGTCTCCACCTCCGGCAGCACATTCGCCTTCAGTTTGTTTTCCGATCCAGCCGGCACCGTTCCCGTCCTCACCTCCGATACGGTCAACGGCTTTGCCGCCCTCGTCAACGTCAATCTCGATGGCTCCACCACGCTAACCAACAATTCTTCTCAACTGGCGATTTCCACTCCCACCACTCCCGCCCCGGAACCCGGCTCGCTCCTTCTCTTGGCTTCGGGTCTCGCATCACTCGCTCTCTTGATGCGGCGCTCGGTTCCATCGAACTCCTAGCTCTCGCTCGGTCCGCAATTTGCATTGCCCACCCGACCCGTATCGCAGGGAGCCGGTTGCCAAACAAGCGCAGTATGGGATTTGTTGGGAGACGTATGCTAGATTGGTGCCGGATCAGTTGACAATCAGGTTCAAAGTGATTGATTGCACGCCCGTTGTCCCGGTTGCCGTAACAGTCAGGGAATAAGTTCCTTGGGGTGTAGTTTGTGTCAGCAGACTGCTTCCGCCGCGAATCAAAGCCGCAAGGCACAGCCCCAGCAACCGGTCTGAGAGTAATTCCTCACGTCACAAACTCCAGCCTTCTCAAGGCGCTGCAGTAAGAAAACGGCCATCAACAAGCATTTGCAATCAATCACAAAGACGTACAGGTGCTGGATTTAATTCACTTCGCGCGGTTGGGATCTGCGCAGGCTGGTTATTGTCCGATTTTCATGGTGCAGGGGGACCGAATCGCACCACGCGTACATTCTCTTTCAGCCTGCCGCTTTGACTTGGCCACAGCGCGCCCCTCACGCCGCCCCACAGGCTGCTTTTTCGGGAGATTCGCAAATAGAGCGTCAGATGACCTCATCGACACACAGGTGTTTACAAAAGCCTGCCAGTGGTTACTGATTGCAATGGTCTCCTCACAGTACCTCGCTAGTTCGAGGGCGCCCGCGCGTGTCGTCGTCCCAGACAAGAACGATGACAGGATCGCTGCCAAGTTCGTGCCCCTGAGCGCGTTAATCAGAAGTTGAGTTGCCAATTTGCTCGACTTACTCGGCTGTTTGGCTAGCTTCGAGGATTGGTTGCGATTGGGGAGCACGAACTTTCAGTATTTCTCGCGCAAGCCCGGTCAGGTCGAACTGAGTCGTTACTCCTGGTTCGACCTCTAAAAGCATTGTCTTGTGTTTCATCATATCTTCAAGAAGGAGTTGGTCGCCTCCAACAGAATCACCTGTAGCGCCTCCCAGCACTTGCCCGATGGGAGCGTCTGTCTTGGCGGGGTATGACCACAAGACGCTGTATAGGTTCTCCGTGGCGAATCCCAGTTCGTCCCACTCAACGCGCTTTTCCTGCCCGTCCTCAAATTTCACGCGGAGATACACTAACTTGCCCTTGGCCGCCTGCTTAGAGACAGACTCCCATCGCGCGTGCCTGACGAAAGACAAAAAAGAATACTTTCCCTTCTGGAGGATAACTAAATCAAATTTAGAGTCTAACGAGGTCCCCTTCAGCACAAGGGCGTTGCCAACTCGGTCTTCGACATTTTCAGAGTGCCAGGCTTGTTGATGCGCCTGTCCGACCGACGGTATGGGAAGCGCAGCCGCTGGCTCGGGAGATGTACTGGCTGGCACAACCGAGGCCTGCACCACCGTTGGCGTGCTCTTCGAGACGTCTTTCTGGGAACTTCCTGAGCAACCTAAAACTGTGAACAGGATGCCGGTGGACACCAGTAAAAAGGACTTTTTCATTCTTTTCTCCTTACAAAGGCATTGTCGGTGGCCGATGGCTGATTGTTCTCAAGTCTGAGGTTTTTTCCGCAAACCCTGAATAGCCCGAAGGTACAGGTGTGCTCATAGCCTCAACTAACTTGGGGGTGGTCCTTTTATTCGCGCCGCACAGTAGCATCCTCGTAGACGCCCGAGTCGCGGACCAGGATCTCTATTCCGGTTAGCGCGTTTCCCAAGACTTGACCAGAAGTCATGTTATTCTCGCTCCGATTCGGAAGCTTGTGTTCTGGGGCAGCGACGTCCCTGACTTCTAAAAGAAGCTCATCGAAAACCGAGGACCCGCAAATTAAACAAAATCAGATAGGACTCGAAGGAACTCAGTCATGAGAAAAGTTAATGTGCTTGAATTTGTCTCCCTTGATGGAGTCATACAAGCCCCAGGCGGGACAGAGGAAGATACCAGTGGCGGCTTCGAGTATGGCGGGTGGATAAGTCCGCACTCCGACACTGTTAGTTCAGCGGCCGTAACAAAGCAGATGAACATGCCGTTTGACTTGTTGATGGGGCGAAAAACCTTTGACATTTGGGCACAATTCTGGCCGCATCACAACGACATTTGGCCGGCCGTCAACGCAGCGACCAAGTATGTCGCCTCGAATACCATGACTTCTCACGAATGGCAGCCGTCCGTGTTTCTAAACGGAGATATTGCGGAGAAAATCACCAAAATTAAGCAACAGGAAGGGCCGGATTTGCACGTTTATGGAAGCGCAAATCTCATTCAGACACTCCTCAAGCATAATTTGGTTGATGCGTTCTGGCTGAAGATATTTCCGATAACGTTGGGCAGTGGAAAACGATTGTTTGCCGATGGCACGATCCCGACGGCATTCAAGGTGACGGAAAGCACAGTCACCTCGAAAGGCGTCATCATCGTCAATTACGAGCGTGCAGGCGGCATTCGCGCCGTGTTGGGCATCTGACCTGCGCGGCTAAACTCGGACCTCAATTGATGATTAAGACCTATCGTGCAATCAGGTATTAGAAACCAAAGGTGAAGGGCCATCCATTTCAGCGTCTCCCCTTTTTAGGCCACATGGTGCCTAGCTCGGAGTGGTTCTACTGTTGCTCGCAAGCAACTTAGTACTTGCTCAAAGGCAACGACATCGGGCAGTCCGCGATACTATTGTTGTTGGTATCGCGCAGTGCTCTGTGGCGCGATGACCTGCCTGGATCCATTCTTTATAGGCGCAGGGACTTGGAGATTCGCGCAACTAATTTGCACGCGGGGTGTTCTTACGTAATTAAGCGCAGAAATGGAGCAGTGCCTATTGGCTGCAATTCGCATTCTAATAGTGGATGATTTCAAAGATTGGCGACTCCAAGTCCGTTTGCTTTTTCAGGCACGGCCAGAATGGCAAGTCATCGCCGAAGCATCGGATGGATCAGAAGCCCTTCAGATGGCCGAAGAACTGAAACCAGATTTAATTCTGCTGGATATCGGCCTCCCAAAACTAAATGGAATCGAAGCCGCCCGGCGGATACGACGATTCTCCCCCAGCTCCAAGATAGTCTTCGTCAGTATGAACAATGGTCTCGACATTGTGCGGGCAGCTTTGAGCACGGGCGCACTTGGTTACGTCCTAAAGACAGATGTCCGAGTCGAACTGGTGCCTGCCGTGGATGCAATTCTTCGGGGCAAGCAATATGTCAGTAGCGGTTTAGAGGGTTATGAATTCGCCGACACCTCAGTAGAGAAAGCCCCTCACCACCATGAGGTTCAATTCTATTCTGATGACGCGGTTTTTCTAGACACTTTTGCTCGTTTTATTGCTGCTGCCCTCAAGGCCGGGGATGCGGCTATTGTTGTCGCTACCGAGTCGCACCGGGAGGCTCTTGCTTTGAGATTGAAGACACAGGGCTTGGATGTTGATGTCGCCATTCAACAGGGGACATACATTCCATTGGATGTTGCCAAGGCGCTCTCCGCATTCATGGTCAATGGCATGCCTGACTCGGCTCGATTTTTCGAGGTTGTGAGTGGTCTCATTGAGGCTGCCGCCAAAGCGACGAAGCGAGAGCATCCTCGCGTTGTGGCTTGTGGAGAATGTTCACCTTTCTTGTGGGCGGAACGTAAGCCGGACGCCGCGATTCGGCTTGAACAACTCTGGGACCAGATAGGCACAACCTTCGCAGTGGATATCCTCTGCGGGTATGCGTTGAGCAGCTTTCACGGCAAGGAAGACGAGCACTTTTTCCAAAGCATCTGCGGGAAACACTCCGCCGTTTATTCTCAGTGAAAGTAAGACTCAATTCTGGATTAACCCGCCGCAGCGGTGTCGCCTTTTGCAAGGACGCGCAGTTCAGCTTCCGGCACAGCGAATTCTGCGGTGCCACAATCCAGACAGATAACAAGCTCTGGAAATACCCACACAACGGGCTTGTTAATGTTCTTCAGTCCGGGAAAATGGATGCCCATCTCCCCGCTGAACTTCTTCTGGTTGACTGATCCACACGACTTGCAGGGCATGCCCGCCTCCATTGGGGACCATCTAGTGGGAGCCAAGCTGCCGACATCAGGACGTATCGAATTTATTCAAAGGGTACTACATATTCGACGGATTTTGGAGAGAGTGCTACCCGAGTCGTCCGCACAGGGAACCTGTGAGATGCTGCCGATTGAACTCGCCAAGGAAATCGTCGCCTGCCGCGATTTCCTTGGGTTACAAACTTCCGAAAACTCTTCCCAGCTGGTCCAAAAAAAACCTGGCCGCTCAAAGGTTTGCTTGGGTTAAAAACTCGAGTTGGTCAGCCCCAAGATGGGATATTTTTAATGGGCGATACTGGGAATTTCGTTGGGGTGGGAAGACTTTTCTGATCTCTTGGCGTACTCGGTTCCATCGTCACTTAAAGCTGTGCGCCCTGGATTATCGAGACTCGAGTCAAGGAAGGGACTCCGGGGGAGCGCACCGACGAGTTTCCGTGTGTACTCGTGCTGTGGCACCCCAAAGATTTGCGATGGCGGGCCGCATTCGACAATCTCGCCGGCATTCAGAATGGCGATGCGATGGCAGAGGGCCGCGACGGAAAGAAGATCGTGAGAAATGTATAGGATGCCCATGCCGAGTTCACGATTTAGTTGCGCGAATAAACCGAGGATTTCAGATTGCGTGATCGTGTCCAGGGCGCTGGTGGCTTCATCGGCGATGAGTAGTGATGGTCGGTGGAGGATCGCCATCGCGATGATAACGCGCTGAGCCTGCCCCACGCTCAACTGCGAAGGCCGACGACGCAGGAAATCGTTGTCGTTCGGGAGACTCACATTCGCGAGCGCCGCGCTAATCGCGGTAGCACATTCATCGCGCGACCCACTCGAATGAGCGCGCCAGGCTTCGCTGAGCTGCGATCCGATGCGAAGCACCGGATTGAGGGACGACATTGGGCTCTGCAGTACGATACTTATTGCACGACCGCGCAATGATCTCATTTCCGGTTCGGTCTTTGCGAATAGGTCCTCGCCCTTGAACAACAGCTTGCCGCGGGCCGTTCCCCCCTTCAGGTGGAGAAGGCGAAGAATTGCGAGCGACAAAGTACTCTTTCCCGATCCGCTCTGCCCAACAAGGCCAAGGATTTCGCCGAATCCGATCTCGAGTGAGACGTCCCGCAGGACTTTAGGCTTGTTGCGATAGTCCACGGATAGCAGAAGCGACAGAAGTGGTGCAGCCTCGGTCACTTCTGAGCCCCCAATGCAGCGTCGGGGCCGAGGCGAAGAGCGTCGGCATTCCAGAAGGCGTGCGGATCAAGGACCGAGGGAGCAGAACCGACAACGGCGGGAGAAATCGCGGACATGGCGTCTTTGTTGACCAGGTAGATGAAGGGTTGTTGCTCCGCGACGATTTGCTGAACTCGATCCCAGTCGGTTTTGCGCTTTTTGTCCGATGTGGCGGAGGCCTGTGAGTGCATCAGGCCGTCCAACTCGGCCTCCCACGTGGTCGCCGGCTTCGATTGTTTGGGATTCCATTGATGATTTTCGGCGGAGCTAAGCCAGACGTTCATCTGGCTGTTGGGGTCGAGATCGGTGTTGACGAGGCCAAGGAGGCAGGCTTCGTAATCGTAGGTGCGCGTGATGCGCTCAATTAAAGAAGGAAAATCAAGAGTGACCAGGTTTACCTTGATTCCAATCTGCGAAAGATCCTGTTGAATCATGGCGGTCATTTGCTCGCGGGACTTATTTCCCGAATTGGTGATGACCGTGAATTCTACGCGGTTTCCGGAGGAATCCCGAAGCGTTCCATCCTGCAGACGAAAACCCGCTTGCGCAAGCAAGCGAAGCGCCCCTGCAGAATCGTATTGCGGGACGGGAAGTGAGGAATTGAACCAGAAATGGTTTGCCGGTGAAACAGGGCCGAAAGCAGGATGCGCGTGCCCCCCAAATACTACGCGGGACAAATCGGAACGATTGATGGCCATGGAAATGGCTCTGCGGAATTCCGTGGCGCGGAACCAGTTTTTCTTCGGTTCGGACAGTGGGGCGGTGGGCACCTGATTGAACCACATGAATTCGGAATCGAGGCCCGGACCTTCATCATGAGCAGCTGTGGGCATTTCTTTCTGTAAACGGTCGAAGTATTCGGCATCTAGTGTATTGATCAAATGAATTTCGCCGCGCCGGAAGCGTAGTACCTCGATATCTCGATTGCGCTGAATATCGAGGCGAATGGAATCAAGATAAGGCAGCGGCCTTCCGTCCTTGTCTTTTTTCCAGTAATTCGTATTTCGCCGCAGTAGTACCGAAGAACCCGGAGCGTAGTCTGCAACATAGAAGGGGCCGAGAACGGCCATCTCCTTCTTGGGTGAATGCGCAGAGAGAATCGCGACTTGATCGAAGAGGCGCTCGAGCCCCGCCACAGGGGCGGGGAAAGTCACGGCTACAGTGTCCGGTGAAGGAGATTGTATTTCGACTTGGCCTTCGCCAGAGCGGAATGAGTCACCCGTGGGCGAGTGAAGCTGCGGATCCATCAGGGCTTTCATTGTGTAAGCAACGTCTTCCGAGGTGAACGCCGTGCCGTCGGAGAAGTGCAGGCCGGTGCGGAGCTGGAATTTGATCGTGCGGCTGTCTGGGCTAACTTTCCAGGAAACGGCCAAGCTCGGCTCAAGGGCCTGGGTTTGCCGATTCAGGCGGATCAGAACTCCACCCGTGAGGTACCGGATAGCTTCGGAAGCATCCTCTTCAACCAGCAGCGGATTGAAAGTTTTCGGTTCCCCGCGGAGGCAGAAATGGAGCTCGCCACCCGGCTGACTGGCAGAGTCCGCACCAACGAAAGGCGGCAAGCACAGGACCAGGGTAAGAGTGAGAGCAACGCAGACACGGCGTATCATTGGATGACCTCCGGCGACGGTAGAACTAGTTGAAAACACATGACCACAATTACGAGGAGAATGAGCGGTACCAGCATCCACGGATTTGCCGCGACCGCCGAAAAATCTTCGAAGCCCCGTAGCAAATTTCCCCATGACGGCATCGGCTCCATCACCCCAAGCCCCAAAATGCTCAGGTTCGCCTCGGTCAATATGAACAACGGGATCGAAATCCAGAATTGCGCATAGAAAAGTGGACGCAGGTTTGGTGCCACGTGGCACACCAGGAGCCGTATAGGCTTGCACCCGGAGGAGCGGGCAAGGAGCAAAAAATCGGAATCTCTGACCCCGCGCGCTGCAGCGCAGATGACCCGAACCGAAGCCTGCCAGCCCAGCAGGCCCATCATCAAGAAGGCGATAATAACCGACGCCATCGGCGGAATGTCGAGGGGTAACATGGCGCGAACGGTGAGAAGAAGAAAGAGCCATGGCAACGCGAGAGAGATGTCCGTCGCGGCAAGGACAATCCGTTCGAACGACCCGCCAAGAAACCCCGCGGCGCTCCCTAGCACTGCGGCTATCAAGGTGGAAAGAAGAGCCGCGGCCGGGGCCAGCAGCAGCGAGACCCGCGTCCCATAGAGCAATCGGGATAGGGAATCGCGGCCCAGCGCATCTGTGCCGAGGGGATGTGCCCTCGAGGGGCCAGCGTTCGGGATATCTCGAAATTGCCTCGCATAAGGCGCGGGCACGAGGATGGTGGCAAGGACCATGAGGGCAAAGATCACGCACAGTGTCACAGCCGCCGCCTTTTGCGCGGGGTTCATTGCGTGTCTCCCGCGAAAGCGCGCCCGGCCAGATCGGCTAGCGCGTTAGCTGCGAGCATCACCAAACAGACAATCAGCGTCACATTGACGATGAGGGGTAAATCCCGGCTGAGTGCGGCCTGCCACGCGAGTTGCCCTAGCCCCGGCGAATCGCACAAGGCTTCGATGGGAATCGCTGCACCGAAGGCGATCGCGAACGACACCCCGAGAAGGGCGAAGAGTGGCGGTGTGGCAAGCGGTAGGACGTGCCGCCAAAAAATCGAAACGCCTCCCAGCCCTCTGGCTCGTGCTGCAAGGACGTGAGGCTGGTCATAGGAACGCAGCAACAAACTCCGCATGTAACGATGGAGCCGGGGAAATACCACAACGCTAATCGCGCAGAAGGTTGGAGCTCTCAGGTGAACGGCAAGCATAGCGATCACTGCCGAAGGTAGAGATAGGAGCAGACTGCTGACGGCGGTCCCCGAAGCTTCGTAGAACCAACCGCGCGAGGCCAATCCCAGGGATGCAAGCAGCGTGGCTGCCAGCCATGCAACACCCAAGCCTCGAACGATCGCGCTACCGGTTAGCGGAAACCGCTGGGCGAGTAACTCCCGAACCGGGCGTTTCAGGGATTCGGATTCTCCGAGATCGCCATGGGCGAGTGCCGAAAGGTAATGGAAATAAAAGGATGCCAGTCCTTCGTGTAACACCTGTTCCTGGCGCAAGGCCTCTACGCTCTTCGCGCTCCATCGCGGATCGAGTTCACGCTCTTGAACACCATAGCCTGGTGCAAATCGGATCAGCGTCGCGCTAAAAAGAGCACCACCAATCCCCAGGCAAATTAGGAACGAAACCCGGCGCAACCCATGGCGGAAAAGTATCCCGGCTTTTGCGTGTCTGATCACGTTCAGTCCACATTCGCTCGAAAGTCACTCGGAATCAGTTCAGCCTTCGAATAGTGTTTTTCTTTCACCTCGTACATGCTCCGGTCTGCCTCGGAGAGAAGCTCCTCTCCCGTGGCGCCATCCGCGGGATAAAATGAGCTACCGACGCTGACGGAGACAATCAATTCCGGGCACACAGCGCGACTCGCCTCTTGCACTGCGCGTGTCAATCGCTCTTGTACTTCGAAGACGGTGTCTTTTGTTACCTCGGGAAGAACAAATACGAATTCATCTCCTCCCAGACGTCCAACCTGGTCATAGTCTCGGCACGACGATCTGAATTTGACGGCAATTTCCTGAAGCAACTTGTTCCCGGTGAGGTGTCCAAACGTGTCATTCACCTTTTTAAAGCCATTGAGGTCGCACAACAGCACTGCAAGTGGCTTCTTTGAACGCCGTATGCGGGCAAGCTCCTTCTCCAAATGCTGGCAAATTGACCTGGCGTTGGGGAGCCCCGTGAGAAAATCGGTGCTCGCTGTGCTTTGCGCTTTTTCGTACTGGAGTGCGTTCTCGACCGAAAGTCCAAGTTTGGAGCTGGCCGCTAACAGCATCCGGAGGTGTTCTTTGGTGAAACAATTCTTTTCGCGTCCGTACAGGGTCAGCACTCCCGCAACGCCGTCGTGACCTCCAAGGGGAACGCTCAACGCCGCCTGTAAGGTCGTCACACGTGAAGGAACCCTCGTGTGAAGAGTTTCTGCCGCAGGATTGCCGTTGCTTATCGGCTTCTCGTTCAGCGCTACCCAACCGGAAAGACCTTCCCCTCGGGGAATTCGTAGCGTTGAAAAAATGTCGTAGTCTACCCCATGCGCATATTCTGGAATCAGCAGCCCGTCCTGGCATATGTAAAAGACAATCGCGTCGTGGGGTACCATTTGCTTCAAGCGGCTCGCAACCACCGAAAGGGTTTCCCTCAAGCTCAAAGAGTTTCCGAGTGTTTGGGCGAGTTCAAAAAGGAGCTGAGCCTCTTGCCGCGCCGAAATGATGGAAGTGAGGAAGGAGGCGGCACGGACCTCCGCTTCGTTTGGTGCTTCGGCATACCCCGAAGAGGGCGCGACATTGCGATCGATTTTGGGTGCGATATCCAGGCGCCGCCTTTCGGTTTCCATGGAGCTGACCATGGCTTCTAGTTCCCGATACCGGCGTTCCATCACTTCAACGACGCGGGGATCAAAACTCCGCCCTTTTTCAGCACTAAGGTTGACCATGGCTTCTTCTGGGCTCATTGCCCGACGATAGGGGCGCTCAGAGGCAAGCGCATCAAAGCAGTCCACGGCTGAGAGAATTCGGGCTCCAATGGGGATGGCTTCCCCCCTCAGTCCCTCCGGATAGCCTGTGCCGTCCCATTTTTCGTGATGGGAGCGCACGATAGGCACAACAGGATAAGGGAATTGGACGCGATCCAATATCTCCGCGCCCACTAGCGGATGAATCTTCATTTTCTCGAATTCTTCCGGCGTGAGACGTCCCGGTTTGGAGAGAATGTTCTCGGGGACCGCCAGCTTGCCGATGTCGTGCAACATGGACGCTGCGCGTACGGCATTCATCTGCGCTTCTTCCAGCCCAAGTTCCTTGGCAATCTCGACTGCATAGAGTTGCACGCGGCGCAGGTGATCGTGAGTGGTGTGATCCTTCGCTTCGATCGCCAGGGAAAGCGCCTCAATCGTGCGCAAATGAAGCGCCGCGATTTCTTCGGCATGTTTTTTTTGCGCCTCAAGACGGCCCAGGTAGATTCTGTATGAGCGGTAAATCCAATAGACGATTGGGAAGACCAGAATAGAATATTGCCAGCCGACCAGCCGATTGATGGCGCTCACACCACACGCAATCAGCGCACCGAGCAAATAATACGGGAAGGCCCACAGATAGCATTCCTTCCAGATATGGACAGGATTGCGGCCTTCAGTCATGGCGATGATGCCGGAGACAGAAAGCGTATTGAACGCAAAATAGGTTGTCGCAGCCGCGGCTATCAGCAGGGGCCAGCGAAATCCGACGCCGGCAGCGAGTTTGCTGTGAAAGACAAACTCTGCGGCGCTAATGGAGAGGGCGAGATTTGCGAAATTAAAGAGCCACTGAATCGGGCGGGGACGAGGATTTGCTTGCCACAAGGACTGGATGAGGCCCCCAAGGCATCCCATAAGCAATGTCTCGGAATAGGACAGATCCAGGATGCCTACAAGAATAAAGAGGAAATTCGCGGACATCGTGGCCTTGATGCCTGGTAGCTGCACCTTCAGTACGGAGGCGAACAAAGCGACGGTCAGAAAACAGACATATCGGAAGAAGTCTTCGGAGTGCCAGTGCAGGAGGGCGTAGAGGACCAGCGGGAGCCCTCCAATAAGCTGGGTAAAGATAAAGGCAAAAGCGGGTCGCCCGAGTGACTGAACGTCACGCCAGGAGTCTCTCCAGTAGTTCTTGGCAGCGGTTGCTTCCACGCGTCTTTCCGTTCTCTTCCGAACCGCTCCCGACTATAGTGCTCGTACCCAAATGAAACGCCACGAAGCCTTGGGAACAGTCAAGATCAGCAAACAAACATTTCCATTGGTAAAGTGATCCCTGGGTAGTCTTCGCCGTTCTGGCCCTTCGCAGAGCGCAGAACGCCGTCCTTATTAATAAATTCTGATAACTCACTCATGTAATGGGAATAGTACGGGAAGTGTTTGTATTGAAAGGGATACTGCCTTTCAGGCTGCAGAGCCAGTTCTGAGCCGGAGAGTCACACCCAGTGATACGTGCTCTTCAGGTAACAGAAAACCGGCCGTACTTTAGTACCACACCTGGGCCCCCCCTGTACCATCGACGCACATCGGTGCCAAAACGGACACTGTACGTGCTGACAGCTCCAAGGCTTCGGCCCCTGGTTCCCCTACTTGGACGCTGACTCAGTCAAGGAGCCCCTCTCATGTGTTGCACACCTGGAACCGGCCGATCCTCTCAGGGCAGCATTCTGAAGACGACCACATGGGGCGCGCGTCTCTCGCTCTTGGCCTTGATCACGCTGCTGATTGCCGGATTGGCCCTTGCCAACGGCAATAAGCATGGGCTGTCGAGCGACCTTCACGCTCTTAAAGCTGACCATAGCGGCGACACAGTGGACGTCATCGTCCAATATAATGTGCCCCCGACGGATGCCCACCACCAGAGGGTGATGAACAAGGGCGGGGTCCTCAAGACGAAGCTGGATTTCATCAAGGCTGCCCACTATTCCGTTCCGGTTGATGCGCTGGATGACCTGGCGAACGATCCGGATGTCGCCTACATTTCACCGAATCGCCCGGTAAGAGGCTCTCTCGATCATGTGGTAAGAGCTGTGAACGCAGATCTCGCCTACTCCAGCGGTTGGGACGGCACAGGTATCGGGATTGCGGTCCTTGACAGCGGCGTGACCAGTAACTACGACTTGAATTCCGACAGCAACACATCTTCTCGCATCGTGTATAGCCAGAATTTTGTCACCACGGAGTCAACCACCACTGACCTTTACGGCCACGGTACCCACGTCGCCGGCATCCTCGCCGGGAATGGCTACAGTTCTTCCTACTTTAATTACCTGGGTGTTTATCGGGGCGTTGCACCGGAAGCAACTATCATCAATCTTCGTGCGCTGGATTCCACAGGTGCCGGAACGGACAGTGTGGTGATCGCTGCGATACAACAGGCGATCGCTCTCCGGAGCACATATAACATTCGAGTCCTAAACCTTTCGCTGGCCCGTGGAGTGTACGAGAGCTATACTCTCGATCCGCTTTGCCAGGCTGTGGAATCCGCCTGGAAAGCTGGCATCGTCGTTGTCGTCGCGGCTGGCAACATGGGCCAGTATAACGGGGCAGGCACAAGCGGGTATGCCACCATTGGCGCCCCGGGGAATGATCCCTATGTGATCACGGTCGGGGCGACAAATACCCACGGTACAGGTTCACAAGCTGCCCAGACGATGACCAGCTACAGCTCGAAGGGGCCCACGTCGTTCGATCACATCGTCAAACCAGACCTCGTCGCTCCCGGCAATCAAGTGGTCTCTCGTATGGCCTCCCCGACCGACACGCTGGCCACTTCGTACCCCGCACTTGCCGTTTATCCCTGCAACTATTCACTGAGCAACTGCGGGCCGAACTTCGGCTCTCCCAGGTACATGCGCCTCAGCGGCACGAGTATGGCGACGCCGGTTGTTAGCGGTGTCGCAGCTCTCCTGCTGCAGAAGACACCCTCACTCACTCCGGATCAGGTGAAAGCTCGCTTGATGAAGACCGCCTGGAAGGGCTTCTCCTCGTACGTGACGGCTACGGACCAAGGCACGGGCGTTGTTTACCAGATTGAACAGGACCTCTTTGCAGTTGGTGCAGGGTCTGTGGACGCTTCGGCCGCGCTCGCCAATACCGATCTCGCTCCATCGAGCGTGGGCGCCGCAAAGTCTCCCCAGGCGGTCTATAACTCATCCACCAACTCCGTCTCTGTCGTAGGCGATCCCTCAACAATCTGGAATAACTCCGTAGTTTGGGGCAACTCCGTAGTCTGGGGCAATTCGGTTGTGTGGGGTAATTCCGTAGTTTGGGGCAACTCCGTAGTCTGGGGTAACTCCGTGGTCTGGGGCAATTCCGTAGTCTGGGGTAACTCCGTAGTCTGGGGCAATAGCGGTGGTACAACTGGCGACCAATTTTAGGCCGGCATAGCCATAAGGAATGAGAGGAGGAATCAAGAAAATGCCAAGCCTAGCCAAAGCCTACATCGCCACGATCGCCGCAATTGCTACGGCCCTCTTGAGTGCCGTGGCCTATCAATGGAATTCAGGAAACCCCGGGCAGTTCGTCCTATTCTTCGCACTGGCGATGCTGGCCTCCGCGATGAAGGTGCGCCTGCCGGGCTTTAAAACCACCATATCCATAAATTTTGTTTTCATTTTGGTTGGCATCGCCTTATTCAGCTTTGGTGAGACTGTGGTCATCGGTTTCGGCGGGGCGCTCGTTCAGTCCCTGTGGAACACCCAACAACGGCCTAAGCCGGTACAGGTGCTGTTCAACGCAGCCTGCCTGACGGTTTGTACAGCCGCAGCATATTGGACCTCGCACAGCGTTTCGGCTATGGCGGGTTGGAATTCTCTCGCCACAATGATGGTCCTGGGAGCCTGCGTGTATGTGATTCTGAACACCGGGCTTGTTTCGCTGGTCATTTCTCTGGCCGAGGGACGCCCCCTGAAAGAGCTATGGTCCTCTTGTTATGAATGGACGTTTCCTTACTTCCTGGTAGGCGCCGCTGTGGCGGGTCTGGCTGCCGCCGCGAGCCACGGCACAAACCTGGCCGCAGGCCTGCTGATTATGCCAGTGATGTATTTCGTTTATGTCTACTACAAGATCCATATCGTCCGCGCCGTGATCGAAAGAATCTCCAGCGTGAGTCAAGAAAACGAAGCTGCGCTTGCTGGTGTATCGCACGGCCGCTAAGTTCCTCTCCTGGAAGTGTTCAAAATCCGGTCTAGCCACAGCCTGGTTAGCGCTTACGGAATGCGCTGGCCGACCCCAAAGCAATTCATGAAGCTCGGGCACTCTTGGCCGAACAGATTGGGAAGTGCACGCTGGAAAGAGTTTCGGAATGCGGAGGAATCGGCTTTAAGGCCAGCGGTCAGCTAGACTTTTTCGGAAAACATGCATTTACGCGAGTGCATGGTGCCGGGGGCCAGAATCGAACTGGCTACGCCCGCCTTTTCAGGGCGGCGCTCTACCAATGAGCTACCCCGGCAGCTCAACTCAATTAGTTTAGTGTCCGCTCTCAGTGCTGTCAAATTCGACCAGAAATTCCCACTTTGTAGCGGCCACCTTCAGGTGGCCAAGCTATCTAGCCCGCTTCCAGCCATGTAGCGGCCGACTTCTGAGGTCCGCTTTGTGGACTCCGGATGCTTCTCCGGAGCGGCCGCCTTTGGTATTTTAGGAATGCCCAAGATAAAATAACTACGCTCATGACCGCCACAAACCAGAAATGTTCGGACCTCATTCCGCAACTCGACGCACTGGCCAAATCCGCCACATCAGGCGAGGCCTTGATGAAATCCATCGTCTCGCTTCTCCACGAGCACCTTACCCGCTACAACTGGGTCGGCTTCTACATGCTTGAAAGGGAAGGGGGCGACACGCTCGTCCTCGGCCCCTTCAAGGGCACCATGACGCCCCACACCCGCATTCCCCTCAACCAGGGCATCTGCGGCGCCGCGGCCTCCACCGGCAAAACCATCGTCGTCGACGACGTCAACTCCGACTCCCGCTAT
>DATHMM010000020.1:0-6743 GCA_035487095.1 Candidatus Sulfotelmatobacter sp. | reverse complement strand
GATGCAACCGCTCCACAGCTCGGCATTCTGTTGCAGGTGAAGGGGGACGTCTTCGTCGGAGACGATGTCGGAAATCACGGCGCGCCCTCCGCGTTTGAGCACGCGAAAAATCTCCGTGAACAGTTGCTTCTTATCTTCGGGACGAACCAGGTTCAGCACGCAATTGGAAATCACCACATCCACGGAATCATCGGCAACCAGCGGCCGAGCGGCTCGCATTTCGGTCATAAAGCTTTCCAGCTTCGCCAAATCTTCCGCCGTGCGTACGGGATGATGCGTCAACCAGGCGTCCACGTCCGCCATGTTCAGCCGCAGATCTTGGATTTTTCCCTTGCGAAATTCCACGTTGGCGTAGCCCAGCCGGCGCGCCACTTCCGGCGCATTGCGTTGCGCCACTTCGAGCATTGCGTCCGTCATGTCCACGCCAATCACCCGGCCTGTGGGTCCCGCAATCTGGCAAGCGAGAAAACAATTCTTGCCGGATCCCGACCCGAGGTCGAGAACCGTGTCGCCTGCATGAACATATCGGGTTGGGTCGCCGCAACCGTAATCGATCGCGAGTACTTCCTCCGGAATGGCTTTCAGCAGAGCCGGATCATAGTTGGCGGGGCAGCACAGCGACGCTTCGCTCTTCCTTGCGCCCTCCGCATAGCGCTCTCGAACTGCGTCCTCTTTATTCAGCGCAGGTGTGGCCATGTCCGATCTCCTGTGTTTTCGCCGCCATCCGGTACGATTCGCTCTTGAGCCGCAAGTTACACGATTTCGGCCGATATTGCACGAATCCGGCTCACATGGACTTTTTCGATTGCATGTCCCTTGCGCGCTCCTGGCGTTTCGCTTCCTTGTCCTTGTCCGAAGGCGGAAAGCTCTTGAAGCTCTCGGTGAATTCGTCCTCGGCTTTCTTCGGGTCCTTGTCCGGATCGCTCATCTTCCGAACCAGATAGACGCGCCAGACCAACGCTTTCGCTTTGGGGTCGATCATGTCGAGGATGAGCGTGCCCATATTGCGGCTGGAGGAGGTCACCGCGCTATAGACGGAGGCCCAGTCATTGCCGATGTAGGGACCGTAAGGTCCCCAGTTGCCCATGACCGCGACATCCACCTGCGTTTCTGGATTGGCCCAATATCGCACCAGCAGATCCGGATTCTGTCCGGGATTCACTTCATGCAGACCTTTCTTCTCCAGTTCGCGCGCCACCATGTGGTGAAAGCGGATGTTGATCAGGTCGGGATTCATTTGAATCGCGACTAGGTTTTCCACTCCCCCGATGTAAGCAAAGGTTCTAAATCTGGAAAAGTCAATCCTTGGATCGAAATCGATAGTCGTTTTTGCGGCGATGGGGAGTGCGAATGCGGAGACAATAGCCAAACTTACAAAAAGGAGACGCACCGCGGCAGCGCGGCAATGCAAGAATAAGTTTTTGCCCGTCATGAGACTCCTTGGGTCCACGGGAGACCAATGTGTTCCGCCGGATTTCGCTAGTTTAGGCCAAACACAGGCTTTTTGGCGAGGTCGAGAATAAAAGATCGCGTGGAATTCCTATTTGCGCGGACAGCAGCCCTACGCTTCTGCGTCCGGGGGTTCGTTGTTGAACAGGCGGACCAATTCGGCGTGCTCCATCACGACGGCGGGGTCGCGCTGAATGGCCTCGAAATACTGTTTCTGGAAACCGTCGCCGTTTTCCGTTGGAGCGAAAAGTTTCCGTGCCAGCGAAATGGGAACATGCGCGTCCTTTTCCGTGACAGATTCGTCGCTCGAGAGGGTTTCGTCGATGCGCACCACAAACTCGGAAATATTGTGAAGCCAAGCAAATTGCGGGTCGTCCACGACAAGTCGGAAAAGTTCCCCGGTGGTCACCACGCCGTGAGCCTTCTCGTAGTCCCGCCGTTCCATGTCCAGCAGCGTCTTGTGCAAACGAAGCAGCGCTTCCCGCAGCGCCACCAGTTTCTGGCGCGCCGGAGTGTCGCGACCGTCTCCTTGATTGGTATACGGATCTCTGGATTGGGCCAAGTTTTTGCTCCATTAGTATTTTGCGACAGATTGCAACGGCTGGCTAGTTCGTAGGCGCGCCCTGGGGGCGGATCACCAGGTCGTTTTTCACGCTGGAGATACCGGCCACGCTGGAAGCGCGGGTGGACGCAAGATTCTTCTCAGCATCGCTCGCGATCATGCCCTCAAGAGTGACCTCTCCATTTCTGAGGACAATGTGGATCACCGGAACTTCAGAGGCCGCGTAACGCTGCAATATGGAATCTTCAAAGATGGCACGGTATACGGCGCGGCGCGAATCGTCGTCGGCCGCCGATTTCGGAAGGACCTCCACATGATTATTCACCGACGAGACTCCTTCGAGGCTTCTTACGGCCGCTTCCGCGTTGGCTTTCAGCGTGGGGCGCAGGACGAATCCCGTGAGGGTAACTTTGCCGCCGTCGAGAGTAAAGGTGATGTAGTCGAAGACGGAATAAAAAGGAAGCACCCGAAGTTGATGGCGGATTTCGCCGGAGAGTTGGCTTTCTTCGATTTTTGGTTCGCCGCCGGCGGGTTTCGCGGGGGGAGGATGTTGGGCGTGAAGGGAAGTCGCAGCAAACGCCAGGCCAACGGCAAGAAGGCCGGCGAGGTTCGAACGCATTGCGTTTCGCATATCATCCAGATTAGCAAAAGCGTTTCCTCGCTTGGTGGGTTGTTTCGATTCGCGCACCCGCGGCGCCCGTAAGACCCCTGCGAGATTCCAGTCGGTGTTAGCATACAACAGGGAATCGCGCTCTCCTTATCGTTGCGCCCGATTGCCCCGGGAGGACGCTTTTAAGTGTTGGCCATCGCGCATCGCGGCGCCTCTGGATACGCACCGGAAAATACGCTGGCTGCGTTTCGCCGCGCGGTCTCGCAAGGCGTCACGTTCATCGAAACCGACCTGCATTTGACGCGAGACGCGCATTTCGTGGCTATTCACGACTCGACCTTGGACCGTACCACCAGCGGCCGCGGCGAAGTTCACCAGATTACGCTCGCGGAAGTCCGCAAACTGGACGCGGGATCCTGGTTTGCGAGTGAATTTATCGGTGAGCGCGTGCCGACGCTGGTGGAGGTTCTGGAGTTCGCGCGGAAACACGACGTAGTGTTTTATCTTGAACTGAAGCCCAACGGATTCTGGGGAGGAGAACACGCGCTGATCAGCAACCTTCGGGAGTCCGGTGAGATTCCGCGCGTGGTGATCATTTCGTTTGACTCGACAATCCTGGCAGGTTTGCGGAAACTTGAGCCCACCCTGATGACCGGCCTGCTGCATGACGGACAAATTGAGAATCCTTTTGAGAAAGCCCTGGAAATCGGCGCGCGCCAACTGGCAGTCCGCGGCGACCTGATGACCCCGAATTTCCTGAAGGAAGCCCATAAGCGCGACCTGCAGGTGGTTTGCTGGACCATCAATTCACCGGCGCACATGCGTTTGCTGGAGGCCGCGGGCGTGGACGGAATTATGTCCGACTATCCCGACCGGCTGGTGGAGTCCCTGAAGAAATAGCGCGGTAGACGGCGGCGAATTGCGCTACGCTGAGTTGTTCCGCGCGCGCGTCTTCCCTCAGTTGCAGGTTCTTCAATAATTCGCGAACCTGCTGCGGCTTTGCCGCATGGCGGAGATTATTCGCCAGCGTTTTTCGTTTCTGCGCGAAACATGTCTTCACAAAATCCAGGAACTCTTCCGCGCCGTTCACGCCGGATTGCGCTGCGGAGCCGGGAAGCCGCAGCGTCACCAGCGCTGATTCGACCTCAGGAGGCGGACTAAACGCGCCGGACGGCAGCTTGAATACGAATTCCGGCCGCGTGTAAAACTGGGTGGCGACGGAAAGATAGCCGTAATCCGTGTTGCCGGGTTCCGCGGCGAGTCGCAGCGCCACTTCCAACTGGATGACGATGTTGATTTCGTCGATCTGATCGGCGAACGAAAAGAAGCGGTGCAGGATCGGCGAAGTGATGTAGTAGGGAAGATTGCCATAAAGGCGAATCCGCCTGCCGCCCGCAAGTGCGGGAAGGTCGATTTCGAGCGCATCCCCCGGAACGACACTCAGATTGGAATGCTGTTTTGCGAGGCGCTTCAGTTGCCCGAGGAGAGACGGGTCGAGTTCAACCGCGTAGACGGGAACGCCCGTACGGACAAAGTACTCGGTCATCTCCCCGTGTCCGGCACCAATTTCAATCCAGCAGTAATCTTGAGAAGCCGAACTTGCGGCACCTTCCATGCCGTGAGCCGATACGTGAATCGCCCGCGCGATTTTTTCGCGCCAGCCGGCATCGGTCAGGAAGTGTTGTCCTAATTTTTGTCTAGTCATCAACGTGTAATCCGTCAGTCTATCAGTAGTGTCAGGCTACGTGCCTATTTACGCGCCGCTCACCACTGCATTTATCGAAGAAATAAGAAACTCGGCAAAAACCGGGTACGGATTCAGGTTGACGCTGGGCGATGTGTCCGTTAGCGTAGGAATTTCGCACGAAACCAAACTGATGCGCATTCTCTTTGTAGCTTCCGAAGCATTGCCTTACGCGAAGACCGGCGGCCTGGCCGACGTCGTCGAGGCATTGCCGCGCGCCCTGGTGAAATTGGGCCATGAAGTGGCCGTGTTCCTGCCTAGGTATCGCGGGGTGAAATCCGCCTCAGTCGTCATGCCCAGCATGACCATCCCGCAGGGAACTCGCCTCCGCTTTCCGGCGATCAAGAATGGCTCGGTACTCCGCGGCGTCCGCTATTTTTTTCTGGATGATCCGCCCTATTTCGATCGCGACGGCATCTATGGCGATAAAAGCCGGGACTACCCCGATAATGCCGAGCGCTTCACCGAATTTTGCCGCGCAACCATCGAGTTGGCCAAGCACATCTGGACCCCGGACGTTTTTCACTGCAATGACTGGCAGACAGCGATGGTGCCCGCGCTGCTGCGCTCGTCCTATGCCGACGACCCGGTGGTGAAGGATATTCCGGTGGTCTTCACGATCCACAACATCGGCTACCACGGTGTGTTTCCCCCGGAGTCGTTGCCGCGCGCGGGCATCCCTCAATCGTTGTTTCATCCCGGTGGAATTGAATTTTTTGGGAACGCCAATTTCCTGAAGGGTGGACTGATCTATTCGGATTTCCTGACGACGGTCAGCCCCAGGTACGCCCAGGAAATTCAGACTCCCGAATTTGGATTTGGATTGGACGGGGTAATTCGTTCCCGCGCCAGCCGTCTGGTGGGAATTCTGAACGGAGTGGATTATTCCACGTGGAGCCCGGAGCGGGACGCGCTGATTCCCGCGAAATTTTCCGCAAAAAATATGGAAGGGAAGAGAGCTTGCAAGGAAAAGCTGGCGGAGGAGTTTCAACTGGTGCGCGATAATCCCGGCCAACCAATCATCGGGATCGTGTCGCGATTCGCCGACCAGAAGGGCTTCGATTTGATCGCTACGATTGCTCGCGACTTGATGCAGGAGGATGTTTTGCTGGCTGTCCTCGGAACCGGGGACCGCCGCTACGAAGAGCTGTTCCGCGCGCTGGCGACCGATTTTCCGGGCCGCGTCGGCGTGAAGATTGCTTACGACAATGCCCTCGCGCATCTGGTGGAAGCGGGCTCGGATATGTTCCTGATGCCGTCGCGCTATGAGCCTTGCGGCCTGAATCAGATTTACAGCTTGCGTTACGGAACGGTGCCCATTGTGCGTGCAACCGGCGGCCTCGACGACACCATCGAAATGTTCGATCTGGAGCACGGCACCGGCACCGGATTCAAGTTCTCGGAATATTCGGGCGGCGCGCTCTTGCATGCGATCCGTCAGGCGTTGCGTTATTACTCCGACGAAGACATCTGGAAGCGTATTCAAATGAACGGGATGGCGAAAGATTTTTCTTGGAACACCTCGGCGGCGGAATATGCGAAACTATATGAGGCTGCCAGGGCGGCGCGAAACCAAACGACAGTTCCCGCATCTAACTAACCAGGAAAGTGGCTGCCCAGTAGCAGCCCAAAAAGGATACAAAGTTTATGGCTGATAATATTCTCACGGTGAATGACGGAAACTTCGATACGGAAGTGCTGACTGCAAGCAAGTCGCAGCCCGTCATGGTCGATTTTTGGGCGGAATGGTGCCGCCCGTGCCACATGCTTGCGCCCACAGTCGCCGAAATCGCGCAGGACTACGCCGGTAAATTAAAGGTAACAAAGCTGAACGTGGACGAAGCGATGAACTCCGCGGGACGCTTCAACATCCGAGGTATTCCTACATTGCTGGTCTTCAAGAACGGTCAGGTCGTTGAGCAGATCGTCGGTGCCGTGCCG
Source organism: Candidatus Sulfotelmatobacter sp. (assembly GCA_035487095.1). Taxonomy (GTDB): domain Bacteria; phylum Acidobacteriota; class Terriglobia; order Acidiferrales; family UBA7541; genus Acidiferrum. Next base: position 437 of record DATHMM010000020.1, on the reverse strand, counting down.
AAAGATCAGATCACTAAGGCACTCGAACGCCATATCGGCTAGCGCGCGCGGCTGATCGAAGGACATTCAAACTTGGCGTCGACCCAATCCGCTCCTTCCCGGCGAGTGAAGCCTCCCGATCATCCGCCCTTGTTGGCGGGCGAACGCGGGCCGATGGCCATCTCTCGCCCGGGTCTGCACTCCACCGTAATGAGCGTGTTGAATCCGCTCCCGCGGGGACGCGTTCTGGATTGTCCCACCGGCGAAGGCGCCTTGGCGGAACTATTGGTCGCCGCCGGTTTTGACGTTCGCGCCTGCGATCTCTACGACGAACTGTTTCGGCTCGACGGCGTAGAGATCAAAAAGGGCGATCTGAGTGGTACTCTGCCCTACGAAGGCAATTCCTTCGATTACATCACTTCTCTCGATGGCCTCGAACACATCGATTCGCCCCCGCA
>DATHMM010000019.1:0-4125 GCA_035487095.1 Candidatus Sulfotelmatobacter sp. | reverse complement strand
GAAGTGGAAAAGATGCGCCCGCTTGACGAAACCGAATCGATCCAGTTGCTGCAGACGCTGGTGAAGCAGCGAAAGGAATCGATTGACCAGTTTGAAAAAGGCGGCCGCAAGGACCTGGTGGACAAGGAAAACGCCGAACTGAAATTCCTGGAAGCGTATCTGCCGGCCGGCGCCAGCGAAGCCGAAATGGACGCCGCCATCGCCAAAGCCATCGCGGACACCGGCGCAACCTCGATGAAACAAATGGGCGGCGTAGTAAAAGCCGCAAAAGAAGCCCTGACGGGAAAGGCGGTGGATGGAAAGGCGTTGAGCGACCGCGTGCGCGAAAAACTGTCGAAACTCGGTTGATGCCGGTGCGCTGGACATTTGTACGGAGACCGGCCTAAAGGCCGGCCACTACAATCCCGATTCCAATGCCACTGCCCAACCAAATCCCTCTCCGTTACACCGAAGAAGACGCCGGTTTCGTCAGCGTCCGCCCGGTGGTAAAGCAAACCTTTCGCCTCCACGAACTCGTGGACATGGTCGTCAGCGTCGCCGGCAAAGACGCCGCCCGCGTCCAGCAAATCTTCCGCAGCGGCACCATCGTCTACAACGGCTACCGCTATTGGTGGGACGCCCTCATCGCCAAACGCGAAGAGATCGAGCGCCTGCTGATTCCCTTCCCCAACGACGATCCCTCCCGCCCCTTCGATTCCGAACAAGCCACCGCCGTCCTCCTCGAAATCGGCGGCGGCGCCCAACGCACTGTGGTCGAAATTTCCCGCCACGATGCCGCGCAAAAGAAATTGTTCGCGAAGCAGTCTCCGTGGGATGTACTGGTAGGATTCGTGGCCGGAAAAACGGCGCGGTACGAGAAATACGCGCACGGGCGGGGCGCCGACCTTTTCCGCCTCTCCCTCCCCTTCGACCAAGCGCAGGAGTTGCTCCTGGCGATGCTGGCCGCCGCACCGAGAAAGTTGAAGTATCGCTGGAGCACGCTGCGTCCACCGGCAGCATTGACCTTCGTGTGTCCGCGGAAGTGAGGTAGGGGCAATTTTATCTCGCCTTCCCGGGTGCGTCCGCCCCACCGATTGAAGGGGCACGATAAATCGTGCCGCTTTTGAGTTTCTCCTGCTCCTGTACCAGCCGCCGCCTACCCTAGGATGCCCGTAGGATCGTGCCGAACTAACCGTCACGGAAGGGAACAACTTCAGTGATACCGTAACTAACTTCCACGGGAGGGCCGACTTCAATCGTGCCGTAACCGACCTTCGCGGGAGGGCACGACTTCAGTCGTGCCATCAAGTCGGATCCAAATTGGGCTTTAGCCCCTGAGGCACCGGTTCGAGGATGTATTGGATTTGCCGAAGAGAATTTGTATTCAGCAGGCAAACTACCAGCCGCGCACGGACCGGATTCTGATGGATGTATTCACGATGGAATAAGTAGTCACGGGGATCTCGGACTCGGTGGTCCACATAGCCCCGTTGCCAGACTTCCCCGCGAAATTCGCCTTCTCTGGCTGCTCGAAAGGAGAAGCCGCCCTTGATGAGTTGTACGGCACGCTCCAGAGTAACGTCCTCCCCGGGGGGAAAGGAGGAGATGGACGTGGTTGGGCATCAGGACGAACTCGTGAAGTTGGAATCTCCTCTGCTCGCGATAATTTTGAAGGGTGGAGAGAAATAGATCGCAAAGCCGGTGAATCTGGAAAAGAGAGCGGCCAGACCAGGAGTTGATGGTTAAGAAGAAAGTTCGGCTCTGTGTGACGGCGAGGTCCCGCGGAGGCTTGGACATCCTTTACCTCAGGGGCTAAAGCCCACCTTGCGGGCCGTTCTCTGGCACGACTGAAGTCGTGCCCTCCCGCGCTCGTGTGATTACCGTAATACACTTTACTTCAGAAGTAAATCCAGCGCCTTCAGGCCTCGCGCTCATTCTGAAGGATTGGTGACACTCGAATTATCTGCGTCATCGGCCTAGCTTTTATGGACGACCTCAATATCGTGGCCGTCTGGATCGAGCACCCAGGTCGCATAATAACCAGGATAGTATTCGAGACGAACTTGAGGTGGTTTCTTACTCTTGCCTCCAGCTGCTAAAGCGGCCTGGTAGAATGCATCTACTTCGGCGTGGTCTTTCGCCGTAAATCCGACGTGAACGGCCTGGGGATCGGGCTTCCCTTCTTTGAGCCAGAAAAAATGGCTTTTGCCAATACCAAAACCTTTCAAGTCCGGGTGTCCGTCTTTGCCTACGTAGTCTGGAAGGGTTGTGATCCCAAGTGGCTTGAGAGCCCCGGCATAGAAAGCGACGGAACGCTTGAAGTCACTCACTGTGAGAATAACGTGGTCGATCATATTTCCCTCCCTGTTTTCGTTGGTTGATTCTATGGAGGCGGTGGCTCTCTCGACATAGTAAATCTGGCAGCGCAAACGGCCGAGGTCCGGTCTCGGGCCCCGGTGGGTCTACCGAATTCCAAAAACCGGGCTCGGAAAGAGAGGAGCCGGGACCGCCGCGGCGGTCTAATTATAGGATGTGATTTTCGCACTCGCTATCAGCAGATTGCCATGGCCAACGGCGAGAGCGGAGAGTTGCACCTCGAACCACGTTTGGCGTGTGGCCCTCTTAGGATCTTCTTGCGGGGGTGGTCCGGGCCGCCCGCCCCGGGCTACCCGCCCCTAACCTTCGTCTGTCCACGGAAGTGACCGGTGACGGACTGGGAAATCGAACGGCGCAGCGAGGAAAACGATGAGGAATCCACGAGGCTTCGCGGCAAAGCGGGGTCGCGGAGGGTGAACCGGAATCCGTTTACCGGGCATCGAAGAATGGGAAAGGAGCAAACATGAGCGAAGTGGTTTACGTATCCAAATCGCGATTGGAAAGGAAGCAGGGGCCGCTGCGCGTAGCGAATCTGCCGGGCGAGCCGCAGCCGGTGTATTACAGCGTCCACGGAGCAATTGCCGAGCACTACAAGGTGGACCCGTCGAAGATCAAGGAGCCCCATTCTTCGACCATTGACTACGTTATTTCCGCCACCGCGGGTTGAATGCTGGGCACATTTGGGGGCGCGCTGGAAGCGCGTCAAATCGATGCCAGCAACGGAAAACTGACTGGTGAGGTAACGGGAGAAGTAGAGACGGAAGAGGGTGTGCTGGTGATTCGCCGGATTCACGTGCGGATGCGCCTGCAAGCGCCGGAAGCGGCGAGGGCGACCGTGGAGCGCGTGCATGGTATCTACGCCATGAACTGCCCGCTGTATCGCACGCTGCGCAACGCGATTCAGCTTTCGTCTTCCGTCGAATTTGTTTAGTGGGCGGGCGGCGCATGCTGGAAATTTCTTGGGTGGCCAACCGTTTCGATTCCTGAAGCGGCCTTGGGACTTCACGAATCAGGGATTTCTATTCACTCTTTGGATGGCTCCCAAAGCTCGATGGGATTACCGTCTGGATCTTTGAGCCAGGCAAAGGTTCCCATTGAGGGATATTCCTCGGTCTTTTCGATTACCACGCCTTTACTCTTAAGATGGCTGAGGATTTCCGCCATGCTCTTCACGGTGTAATTAATCTTACCCGTTCGCGGCTTATCCTTGATGTCTTGATCCGCGGGCATGATCGCCCACGCGATGGTTCGCTTGATCTCCGGGTTTGCAAGATCCCGATATTCGAACGATGCATAGATTGAATTGCACTCAGCGTCTTCGCCCTGAGGAATTATTCCGAGGCAATCGCGATACCAGGCCGCCAGTCTCTTTGTATCGTTCGAAAACAGAAAAGCACCGCCAATTCCGTCGATCATGAGTTCCTCCCACTCCTCATCTCTGCCGGTTTTCGAATCGGCAGGCATAGTTCCAATTCAAAGTGCGACCAATCCGTCGCGCTTTCTTTGTCCAGGAAAACCTCAAGTGCTGGCGCATGCTCGGGCTCGTAGGCGCTGTTGATAAGCCAATCTCTGTACAGGTAGTCCCAAGCTGTCGCTACCTTATCGATATCGCCCGAAACCTTTATGGCCGCATACTGCATGGCCGGCATTCTCAATTTCGACATCCCTTCCCTGCACTTGAATGGGGCAGACGAAGCAAGACACACCTCGTATCTATAAAGGTGCTGCGGGGTCACGTGAGGATCGTCCACCGTCATTCCGAAAAGAGTC
>DATHMM010000018.1:0-15483 GCA_035487095.1 Candidatus Sulfotelmatobacter sp. | reverse complement strand
TTTGGCTCCAGCGCATCCAGTTCGATCTGCGACAACCCATCTTCGTTAATTTGCCGCCAGCGATACACGCCGGGCTCTGATTCCGTCTGCTCCCGGCCGTTCAATCGCCGCAAAAATTCCCGGGCATCGTCCGCGGACGCCCTTTCACGAAGCGTGGGCCGCGCCACCGCTTCCACTGCATAGCTGCGCAGCAACTTGCTCCAGTAATGATTGAACAGGTCGTCGGATGCGAAGATATCGCTCCAGGCAACTTCGCCGCCGTAGGCAACCACCACGCCGACTACACGCTCTCCCTTCAATCCGGAGGTTTCCTTGCGGAAGCGCCGCTGGATTTCGCTAGCCACGGATTCCACCGAGGAGCTGACACGGCGCGAGCCATAGATCCTGGAATAGGATTGCGTTGGCGCTTCGTCCTGAATCGTCGCCTGAAGTTCCGCGCCTCCCACCACCGGTGCGGGTGCAGCCGGCGGCCGGGCGGCGACGGAGCCCGAGGTCACCGCGGCCCAGACATCGCCTTGCTTCTGCGTTACCGCCGCCTGCTCGCGCACGCTCGGGTGCACGATCGTCTTTGCCTCGTTGAATTGAGAGCCTGCGGACCAACGCCCGTGCTCCACACAGAAAACATTGAGAGGCAGAGGCTCCCCAAAGGGCGCGACGATGCGGTCCTTGGCAATCACGCGGTCCTGCTTCCCGCCACTGACAAGTTCACCCGCGAGCAGCAGCAGCGGCCGCTTGCTGTGATTCACCAGCACCAGTTGATTCACCGAGGGGCCGCCGTAATTTTGAGCGGCGGGCTGCGAACCGTCGCGGTTGCGGTAGATCGCGTCCGCACCCTGCTCGCGCACGGTCACTTCTCCGTTAGACAGGCCGTCTTCGAGGGTCAAAAACGCGCTGGTGTCGTACCCGGAAGAACTGACCACGGGGAACACCGTGAGGTTTTCATAGCTGATCGGCTCCAGCAGTCGCCATTCCCCCTGCTGTTTTCCAGGAGGGGCCGCCCCCGCCGGCGAATACCACAGGCAACCGAGCGCGGCCATTCCCAATGCCGAAACTCCCAGCAATCCGTGCCCGAGCATACTGATTAAAATGCGGTTCATTTCAGCCTCCAGAACGTGCGGTGAGTGCACGCTTGGAGTTAGAACGCAGTCTTGGAATTTTCTTGCAGGGGAATTCTAGAAAGTAGGCGGGCTGAAATGGCGAGGGAGGTGTGTCAGGTCGTTGTTTCGTTGCAACCTTACTTCATTACTTCGTCGTTTCCTATCCTCTTGTATTTCCGAGATTGTTTCGGTTCTTGTTCTTGCGCATCAATGAGGTCTGGGCTTCCGTCTTCTCATACTCGGCGAGTTCCTCCTCCGTGTACGAGTAAGATTCTCGGGAAGCGAACATCGAATTGGTTTTGGTGGCCGCCTTCTTCTTTTTGCGCGCGGCGCCGAATTCATAGCGCGTCATGCGCAGGGGCCCTTCAATCGCCTTCACTTCCACCAGCAGGTCGCTCACCTTTTCCAGAAAATCGTGCAGGTGAAACGGCCGCAACACATAAGGCAAGCGGGCCTCTTCAATCACGTGGACGAACTGGCTGCCGCTCATTTCTGGAACCACAAAAAGAACGCGCAGGCGGGCGCCATCTTCCACGCTGACCGAAGCCAGTTCGCGAAGAACCTGGAATAGGGCCGACTCGACGCCGACCATCGCGATATTCGCAATCAGCAGGGAATATTCGCCGGTTTTAAGCTCCACCTGCAACATCTTGGTGTCCGGAACCACGCGCACCCGCCAACCTTCGGAATCGAGAATCTGGCGAAGCGCAGCTCCGCTATGCAGGTCATCCTCAAAAACGAGGATGCTGACTTGTGGAGCCTGCGGATTGGAGAGGGGGGCCATCTCCGAATTATAAGTTGCGGGAGCGTCAAGCTTATCGGACACAAGAGGTTAGCGACGTAACGGGTACCTGTCCGATGGTACGGGCAAGTCGCCGCGCCCGCTTTGTTCGCGGGAAAGAGGAGAATAGGGGTTTCAGAGCTTTGCGGGATCCGCGGGCTTGTCCAGCATGCACCCTTTCACCAGCATTTTGCCGTCGCTGTCCGGAGCATCTTCCTGGAGAAAGCCGGTGTCGCCCTTGCTCCACCAAAGTACCTTGCCATCGGAATAGCGGGTGCCATCGGTCGAGGGCGTTTGGCGCATGAGGAAGAAGTGGTCTTGCGTGCGGATTTTCGCCGTGGTGCTGTGGAGGTAAACCGTGAGTTTAGCGCCCCCCTCGCAGGTGTAGTTGAATTCCTTCCACTTTATAGCCGGACGAATGTTGTTGGTGGGGCCCGGCGAAGCAGCTGGCTTAGTTGGTTCGGCCGCTGGGGAAGGGGCTTGCTGCGCCCAGGTAATACTGGTTGCGAAAAGGCCGAATGCGGCGAATGCAAACGAGGCAAGCATGATCTCACTTCTCCGCGGCGTGATGTTCCTCATTGAGTCCTCTCGGTCATTTTGAGTCTAGCGCGATGTTCCACCGGGAGGTACACGGGATTCGGCAGAAATTGGATTTGTCCGGCTAGATCCTGCTTACCTGATCGGCGGGAACCTCGTACCGTCGTTCGGGGTCCCAGCTTTTCCGTCACATGCATCGAGAATTATCCCCGGTGCGATCGTGCGTGCCCGATCCCCAAATCCAAGAGCTGAGCTTGAATGTGTCCCTATGTGTACAGAAATGGGGCATCGTCCGCGCCTACTATGGTGCCCACGGTGGCGCTAAGGCGACAGGAACGAGTCGGCCTGCCACACAGCTCGCAAGAACAGGAGAAAGTCTATGAGTTTCTCGGAAATAGGTCCGACACAAGTACTGATGATGGTGGCTGTCATTCTGCTATTGTCCGCCGCAATCGCGGTTTGGGCATTTGCCAGCAAGCGCAAGACACAAAAATTGCAAGCGCAATTCGGCAGCGCGGAATATAACCGCACCGTGAAAGCCGGCGGCAGCCGCCGTCAAGCCGAATCGTCGCTAGAAAAGCGCGCCGAACGCGTGGACAACTTGCACATCCAACCGCTCGCACCGGCAGATCGTGCCCGGTTCATCGACTCCTGGGCCAGGGTTCAGGCGCAGTTCGTCGACGGCCCCGGAATCGCCGTTACGGAAGCCGATAAGCTCTTGGGCGATGTCATGTCCACTCGTGGCTATCCGATGAGCGACTTTGAACAACGTGCTGCAGATATCTCCGTGGACCACCCGCTGGTCCTCGACAATTACCGCGCGGCTCATCAGGGTGCTATGCGCCAAACGCGCGGCGAGGCCAGCACGGAAGATTTGAGGAAAGCCATGATCCATTTTCGGACGCTGTTTGACGAGTTGGTCCGCGAGCCGCAGGCGGCGCACTCCTAGGGTCTGAAACTCCCCCGGGAGGGTCACGGTAGTGCCAAACGTGAGGGAAGTCGTGAACGACCTGCAAGTGAAGGATCAAAAGGCCAGTTCCACGCAGCACTAGCAACTTCTTGGCTCCCCGCTTGCCAACCTCTTGGTGCGCCGCGCCACGGTTGTGTGGATAATGTGGTGCGTGGCGCAACTTGAAAATTTCCGTCTAAAAGTGTTTCGTACCGTGGCGCAGCATTTGAGTTTTCGCAAGGCCGCGGAGCATCTCTTCATCACGCAGCCGGCGGTGACGCTGCAAATCAAGGCCCTCGAGGAAGATCTCGGCGTGCGCCTCTTTGACCGCAGAGGAAACCAAATATTTCTAACCCCGCAAGGAACCCGCCTGTTGCGCTACGCGAAACGCATGGAGGCCCTGGTCGCCCAGGCGGAGCAGGAGATCGCCGACGGCGAGGGCCATCTGTCCGGAGAGCTGTCTCTGGGAGCCTCCACGACGATTGCGCAATACGTTCTTCCCCGGCTGATCGGCGCTTTCCTGCTGGAAAATCCCCGCGTGAAGCTCTCCCTGCAAAGCGGCAACACCGAGCTGGTGGTGCGACTGCTTCTGGACGGCGCGATCGCACTGGGGCTGATCGAGGGGCCGGCGCGGCATCGCGAGGTGCGCACCGAGCCTTTCCTGGAAGATGAAATGGTGCTGGTCGCGCCCGCAAACGCGGAAATGGATCGGCTCGCCCGCGAGCATCTGCGCTCCACCAATCTGCTGATGCGCGAGCAGGGCTCCGGTTCGCGCCGCGTGATCGAGCTGGCCCTCGGAAAAGCGGGCATAAAGACCAAACACTTTGCGGGAGTGATGGCCCTCGATTCCAGCGAAGCCATAAAGTCGGCTGTCGAAGCCGGGCTTGGCGTCGGCTTTGTTTCGCGCTGGGCGATCGCAAAGGAGCTGGAACTCGGCATCTTGAAGATCGTCGAGGTTCCCGGGCTGCGCGTGACGCGAAGTTTTTCCCTCGCCCGGCGAACCGGCCCGCTGCCGCAGGGGCCGGCGGGCTGCTTTCGCAGCTTTGCCGTCGAACGGGTGCGGGCGCTTTCGTCCGGGTTGAAGAGGAACGGCCGCCCGGGCGGCCCCGGCGATAAGGTCGGCTAATCGCCGATTAGGATTGTTGCTTGGACGGGACCTACTGCCGTCTGTCAGACTCTGCCCATGAACAAGAACCTTTTTTTTGCGGGCATTATCCTGGCCGCCAGCGGGCTGGTATCCCCGCCTTTCGCGCTGCTGGGCGGCCTGATCTATGGCCTCACGTTGATTCATCCTTTCCATGTGGAAAGCAAATCCCTCTCCAAATTTCTGTTGCAGGCCTCGGTGGTGGCTCTTGGCTTCGGAATGAATCTTCACCAGGTGGTGCGCGCCGGCCAGTCCGGGTTTGTGTATACGGCGCTGAGCATCACCGGCGCGATGCTGCTGGGCCTGGGGCTTGGTTACTTGATTCACGTGCAGAAGAAGCCGTCGTTTCTGATCAGCGCGGGCACGGCCATCTGCGGAGGCAGCGCCATCGCCGCCGTGGGGCCGATTGCCGAGGCCAATGAAGAAGAGATGGCGGTCTCGCTCGGCACGGTTTTCATTTTGAATTCCGTGGCGCTGTTCCTGTTTCCCGCGATCGGGCTGGCGCTGCATATGAGCCAGACGCAGTTCGGCCTGTGGGCCGCGCTGGCGATTCACGACACCAGCTCCGTGGTGGGCGCAACGGCGAAATACGGGGCGGCGGCGCTGGCCGTTGGAACTACGATCAAGCTGGCGCGGGCGCTGTGGATCGTGCCGCTCTCGGCGGCCACGGCCATCTTCCTGAAAAGCAAGGCGAAGATTCAATGGCCGTGGTTCATCCTGTTTTTCTGTCTGGCGGCGCTGCTGAACACGCTGCTGCCCGCGTACACCGGAACGTTCGGCGCGCTCAGCCACCTGGGGAAAATCGGTTTGACGGTGACGCTCTTCCTGATCGGCACCGGCCTGAACAAAAAGACCCTCGCCAAAGTAGGCGTTCGCCCCCTTCTGCAGGGCCTGATCCTCTGGCTGATCGTAGGCAGCACCACGCTCGCGCTGATCCTCGGCAACTGGATTCACCTCTAAGACAACCGGCGATCGCCATGGGTGCTTCTCCAGCGCCGGAGGCGCGACATAATTTAGCCCAGTGCGTAAGCGCTGGGTTAATAGTATATAGAGTAACTAAGCACCGGAGGTGCGGCACATGTCCCACACCTACTCCCAAAACGTGATTCACGTAGTCTTCAGCACCAAAGATCGCCGCAAACTCATGCCGGAGGAATTCCGCCCACGGATGTGGGCTTACGCCGTGGGCATTTGCAAAAAATTCGACATCCTGGTTCTCGCCGTGGGAGGAATGGAAGACCACATTCATTTCCTCCTTCAAATTCCTCCGACCGTGACGCTCGCCAAGGCGGTTCTCGCCATCAAGTCGAATTCGTCACGCTGGGCAAGCGAAGAAGGTCTCAAATTCGCATGGCAACAGGGGTACGGAGCGTTCAGCGTCAGCAGCTCGAACGTTGCCATCGTGGTTCGTTACATTCAAAACCAAGCCGCACATCATAAGAAAATGAATTTTGATGCGGAATTTCTGACGCTGTTGAAAAAACATAAGATCGCATTTGATCCGAAATATGTGTTCGGCTAGGTGCCGCGCCTCCGGCGCTCGGACTTATCGGGGGCTCGTACCCAGCCTTCACAGGCTGGGCTAAATTCTGCCACGCCTCCGGCGTTTGTCGAGTCAGAGTCAGGCCACATGCGCCTTCGAATCAGCACCCGGTAAGCCAAGCCTGAGCGCGCCCCGTCTGTCCTGCTGCGCCGTTCCCTCACGGAAGAAGAGCGCGTTTGCAACGATTGGACCATTCCGGATGGCCCTCCCCGAGCGCCGGAGGCGCGACATAAGTTACCCAGCGCGCCTGCCCTGAGCAAAGTCGAAGGGTAAGCGCTGGGTTGGTAGTGCAAAAAAATGTCCAGCGTCGTAGGTGCGACACGTATCTGAATTTCGGCCACAGATATGGGTCTGCGCGGCGGGTCAAACCTTAGGCGGCCATGCAAAGGTGTGCGCTTTCACCGCCTCGTAGCTGGCGTCCAGGGCCGGCTCGAGGAGGAGAATGGCGGCGATGCGGCGGGCCATTTCCTGCACGTAACGGACTTCGTCCTTTGTGAGCGGACGGCCAAATAAGGGTTGTTCACGGTAGGAGAGCCATTTTTTGATGACCTGATAGCCGCCGATGGTGTAGTCCCAGACGCGGATGGGGATATTGGACCAATAGGCGGAGTCGTTCAGATAAACGTCGCAGGTTGTGTTTCCCAAGTGGGCGAGGGCTTCCTTTTCAGAGAGGCCGAGCCCTTTGCTGCCAGTCACGATGGCCTTGTGTTCGGCTCCGGAATAGTCCCGCGCGAGGAGTTTGCCTCTGCCTGGCATCGTAACGCCACCTTTTCCGGCGTGGCCCCATCCGGCAGTGAGTGCGAGGTCGGCTTCCTTGAGGCTGCCGCCACCCGAACGTGTGATCACGCCGATGTGCTGCAACTCGGCACGCATATCGCCGTTAGTTACACCTCTGACGGGACTTTCAGTGTTGAAGAACGCGGCGATTTTGCCTCCAAGCCCTGTGGAGGATGAGAACAGTTTGTCGGAAGCAGGGAGCGGAATGCGCGGCCAATCCTGACGAAGCGCATCGCGATTATCGATTCGGTACTTCGGTGAATTCAGAGTCGCTAGAACATGGTAGAAGAGATCTTCAGGTTTACTGCGCAATTCCTCGAGGAATCGAATTGCGTCGTCAGATAAATTTGGATTACTGGAGTGCGGGTTTTTTTGATAGAGCGGCGCGTTACGGCCCTCGGAGTGCAGCAGAAGTGGGAACATGCCAACATTCGATTCAACGATGTGATGATCTGCAAGTAGGCTCGTGAATTGAGGTTGGTAGAAGTCCTCCATTCGATTTCTCTGGCCAGCGCTTAGCCAGATGTTTGTCGGAGTCACCTCTGTGAAATAACTTTCTCTTTTCTCGTCCAATAGCTTTGTTTCTGGTTCCCAGTATAGCCAGCGCACATCGAACGGCCGGTATTGATAGCGGACAACGTTCTTTGGCAGAAATCCTCGCCGGACCAGTTGTTCACGAGCGGATTGGGGATCAAAACGATTTGTCTTTTCGGCAAGATTTGGGTGTAAGGCATTCCATTCTTGGTAACTCACGTCAGGGTCGAAAAACGATTCCATACGCTCAATAAGAGCCTGTTTGTCGAAGTCGACCAAGAGTTTGTCCCGGCTGGTTTTGACGCCCGGGAAAAATCCTGGAAATAACGCAGTTAGAATTGGCCAAGAGTTGTATGCCCCGCTTACTTTCGAAGGGAAAAAAGACAATCCCGTCTCCAGAGCTGGCGCCGGACTGTCGTAAGTTGCTTCCTTTAGAGAGTTTAGAAGATCCTCCCGCTTCTCTTTTCCCCAGAAATGTTGGAATTCGACGCCACTCGCGCTCTTCGATTTCCGTTTCCTTACTAGTAAGCCTATCGCCGTTCCGACCTGAATCCCTTCTTGATTCCACTCGGTTGAAAAGACGCTCGGGTCTGGCTTTCCATCAGGCGTCAGCTTGCCAGTCTTATATTTGTCGCCGTTTAGGCAATCAATCCAGATTCGATCGAATTTTTCGAGATAGCTCTCGCGCATGCCAGTGAATGAGAGGCCGTCAAGCCACGAGTAGTTGGAGATGAAGCAAACAACCCCGTGCCCCGACATGTCTGCAATTCGATGCTCCGCCATGCGATAGAAACGAACGTACAGATCATTTAGGCCTTGGCCCTGAGGGGGTGGCGCTTTCTTCGTTGTTCTATAGGCGGTCGTAAGTGTCCGCTCTTCTTCAACTGCTACGCCAGCGAAACCGTTGTAGGGAGGATTGCCGAGGATGACGAGGATGGGTGTATCGCGTTTGACATGCTCGGCGGCATCGCGTTCTTCCTCGAGTTCGGGGAAGAGCAGATGTTTCTTCGGTCCTTTAGGAGGCTCCCAGCCGGTGAGGGCGTTCGTAAGGTAGACGCCGACACGCTCGTTGCTTTTTTCTGCTAGTGGAGCGCCGAAGTTTTGTAGCAGCAGGCCTAGTTGCAGGTGAGAGACCACGAACGGGGCCGGGAGAAGCTCGAACCCGAAAACCCGATTTTTCGCAGCCTCTTTGAGGTCGGCAGCAATCAAGGCGTCATTGCCGCGTTCTTTTAGCGTTTCGTGAATCTTGTTGAGGACTTCGACGAGGTAGGATCCCGTGCCGCAGCAGGGGTCGAGTACGTAGACGTTTTTGTCGGCGAGGCCATCGGGGAGATTGAGTTCCTCACGGAGGACCGTGTCCACGCGAGCGACCATATACTGAACGATTTCGGGCGGGGTGTACCAGACGCCGAGCTGCTTTCTGAGTTCGGGGTCAAACGCCTGCAAGAATGGCTCGTAGAAATACTGAACGGCATGGCCTTCCTGGAATTTTGAAAAGAAGGAAGCGCGGTCAACGCGATTAAGGACGGAGCCAGTCCAGTCAAGGATTTCGGCCAGGTTTAGATCTTGCAGCTGTCCAGGCTCCGCGACTGTGTAAAAGAGCTTACGGAGAACCGGAACACGGAGATGTTGGGCGGTTAGACGCCAGTCGAACTGTTGCTTGCTAGTGGGTGGATTTTGTTTGGACCAGAGGACCCATGCAGAGAACACGCCATAAAAGAGAGTCTGGACGAGCGTCGAACGGAAGAAATGTTCGCCTTTTTCGCCTTCGAAGGTGAGGCCAAGTGCTTCTTCGAGGGCTTTGCGAACTCCGGCTAGGGCGGGAAGTTCATGCAGGCCAATGCGCGCGAGAGCATCGCGGGCATAAGAGGCGAGGAACCAAGCAACGTCTTCCGGCGCGGCAAGAGGGGCAGCGTGAAGGAGGGCGCGCATCGCAAACTCGATGAACATGGCCCCACGCTCAGCCGCCGTTTTCTTCGGGTGTGCGGTGGCGGCCCAAAACGCCTTTTCCGAGTCGGCAAGCCGGTAGCTCTCCAGCTTTACAGGTTTACCGGTGGCGTCCTGGCCGACGAACACGAAGTCGCGGTAATTCGTGACCAGCACCTGGCGATATTTTCCCCAATAGCGGCTGACTTGCTCGCCATCGGCGGTGATCCAGGCATCGTCTGAAGTGGGCTTGATTTCAATTACGCCACGAGCGGGAGATTGCGGAAGAGATTTTTCTTCGCCCTTCGATTTTTTGAGCTGGTCCTCGGTGAAAAGTCCCCCATCCGGCATTCCGGCGCCACGATTCTTGAGCTGAAGGACGCAGCGGACTCTGGGTTTGAGCGATTTACCGACTTCATTGAGGAAAGTTTCGAGTGCGCCGTAGTATGACGTTTCATCGACTGCTTCACCGCTGGAACGAATTTCGCGAAGAGAGGTGAGGTAAGTCTCCAGAGAGGACATTGGGGACGGGAAACTCCTTGTATGGGCCTTAGTGTTGTTACCACAGGGGTACTAGAGAAGCAACGAGAGGGATAGTGGATGTGCGCAAAATTTCGGGCTGAGCCCGTTACCCTTTCGGCGCAAAATCGTTCCAGTACTACAGAATACTGTTGATGAAATAGCTATGACGTGGGAAAATCCCTCATGTTCGCGCGGGGGGCAGTCTCTCTACACACCCCGCCTCTTCTCGGTCGAAAACCCTCCTCAGTTAAATCCTGTGTTTCCATCACTTCAAAACTGATACAAATCAAACGACTTCAACTCCAGCATTTCGGTCACTTACGAAAAACAGGGGGGAGGGGGATGCCGATGGCTTGCCATAAGCTTAGCCAAAGATACATGCCAATTTCCTCAGTGTTAGCTGAAGGCTGTCGGCTCATGGCTAACGGCTGTCTCCCAACTCCTTTGTTTCCCCTCGATACGAAAATCCCTCTCGTAAGTCCTTTCCTTCCCCTCCTTACGCAAAAACAGGGGGGTGGCTACCCCCTCAAAAATGTCGGCGCGCCGACATTTTTGATTTTTCCCCTGATATTTCGTGTTTTTCTTGTCCCGAGCGCGCTGCGAAGGGCCACTTCCGCGTCACATCGTCGCTCGCATCGGGCACTGACGGGGCGGCAAGAGGGATGGCCCTCCAAGGGCGGGCTGGCTTGAAAGTCGGCGCTACATGGGGGAATGCGGAGAGGCAGCGATCGGATTATTCGGAGGTTGCGAAGAGTTCGGCTGGCGCGGGGAGCTTGAGATGGACGGATTGAAACGGGCGGTCTTGAGTGGCGACCAGATCGCGGAGGACGGCGGTGGCGAGCTTTGCTTGCGGATTGCGGAGCTTGAGGGTGGCGTCGAAATTGACGTTTGCGGGGACGTAACCGAGCAAGATCCATTCATAGTGTTCGTTGGAGGGGTGTCCGTCAGAGAGGTGTTCGCCAGAATGCTGGGGGTGGGATTGCGGGGGTGCCGAATTCGCTACGGGTTGCCAGCCGCGGTGATCCTTTTCACCCTGAAATTTCAGGGAAGCGGCGATGATGGCGAATTCTCGCTTGGGACAGACGAGATAAAACGGCTTCAGAACTTGAAACGATTTGTCCTCCCCCGGCGATTCCCACGCCAGTTCAGAAAATTCCCTGGACTCAAACTGCGTGAGTTGGGGAGGCGAATACACTCGCTTCAGAATGGCCGGTTCCCCCATTTCCACTCGCGAGTTGACCCCTTTCAGTTCCAGTTCCAACTCTGGTTTTCGGACGTGGGCGGCGCCGCGAGGCACCAATTGAATGGCAACGATGAGCGCGACAATGGCGGCGCCGACGATGAGTATT
Organism: Candidatus Sulfotelmatobacter sp.; assembly: GCA_035487095.1. Classification (GTDB taxonomy): domain Bacteria; phylum Acidobacteriota; class Terriglobia; order Acidiferrales; family UBA7541; genus Acidiferrum. The sequence continues at coordinate 4,324 of DATHMM010000018.1, read as the reverse complement.
CCCGGGGTGACCTCACTTCTGCCGAGGTGGAAGGCGGCAAAACCCGCCAAAAGGAGTAGGATGAGGCCTCTGCCAAGCGGCGAGATGCTGGGATACCTGCGAGGTGCGCTCGTGAATTCCACTCGAACCCCTTTCCAGTTGTCAGGGGCCCGGCGCCACCTGGGGGATAAAAACTTAAGTTGTTATGATTCTTCCAACGCAATTGTACAGTCAAGAGGAAAGTGCGGCTGGGGAAAACGCAATGAGATGTGACCGGAAGGCGCGGAATCAACTCTAAGAATGGGTAAAGGTAGAGAAGCCGGCGTCCTATCGCAAAATCAAGTTTGGAGGAGCAAGAAAATGAGTGAAGCGGCTCGACAGACAGTGAAACAAACAACTTCGGGAAAGCCCCAGACCTTTGCGGCCGGAGCATTTGCCGCCCAGAGCCCGACTTCGGGTTTGGCGAAATTCAGCATCCCGCGGCGCGAGCCCGGGCCGCAAGACGTGCAGATCGAGATACTTTTCTGCGGCGTATGCCATTCGGATTTGCATCAGGTGCGCAACGAATGGAAAGAAGTGATGCCGACCGTGTATCCCGTCGTGCCGGGGCATGAAATTGTGGGCCGCGTGACCAAGGTAGGCAGCGCGGTGAAGAAGTTCAAGGCGGGCGATATCGCGGCCGTGGGATGCATGGTGGACTCGGACCGCGTGTGTCCGGCCTGTAAAGCCGGCGAAGAGCAGTATTGCGAAAGCGGTTTGACGCTGACGTACAACGGGGAAGACAAGATTCTCGGCGGCGTCACGTACGGCGGATATTCGACCGGGATCGTGGTGGATGAAAATTACGTGCTGCGCGTGCCGGATGGACTGGACTTGGCGGGCACGGCGCCGCTGCTCTGCGCCGGGATCACCACGTATTCGCCGATGCGCCACTGGAATGTGGGCAAGGGACAAAAAGTGGGCGTGGTGGGCCTGGGCGGGCTGGGGCACATGGGCGTGAAGTTCGCGCATGCGTTCGGCGCGCGCACGGTGCTCTTCACCACATCGCCAAATAAAGCCGCCGATGCCAGGCGACTGGGCGCCGATGAAGTGGTGAATTCGCGGAACGCCGAAGAGATGCAGAAACACGCCGGAAGCTTTGATTTTATTCTCGACACGGTTTCCGCGGATCATGACCTGAATGCATACCTGCAATTGCTGAAGCTGGACGGCACGATGACCCTGGTGGGCGTGCCGGAAAAGCCCGCGGCGGTCGCTGCGTTTAACCTGATCATGGGGCGGCGGCGGCTGGCGGGCTCGGCGATCGGCGGCATTCGCGAGACGCAAGAGATGCTGGATTTCTGCGGGAAGCATGGAATCACGTCGGACATCGAGTTGATTCCGATTCAGAAAATCAATGACGCGTACGAGCGGTTGCTGAAGAGCGACGTGAAGTATCGGTTCGTGATTGATATGGCGTCGCTGAAGTAGGGTCGTGTTGCGGGATGAGATCCTTCAGGGCGCGAACAGCGTTCTCACGCTCATGAATTATTTGCCGATGACGAAGAAGGAGCCGGAGTTGAAGCGGCCGGGATTGCTGCCATCCCAGAAAACGCGCCAGGTTGCGAGCGGCACTTTGCCCGGGACTCCGCGGGTGCAGAAGATTTGCAGGCCATCGCGGGACCATTCGGCGGCGCGCTGGTAGGAATCAGCAGGGCCGAGAGTCGTCCGGCGCTTCGAGAGAACTTCGTAGAGAAAAAAAGTGGAGTTGAGGCCGACGGAATCCACGGGCGCGCCTGCGGGTGTCTTCAGATAGTAGGCGGAGACGAGCAGCAGGTCGGCGTTGATGGGATTCGGACGGAGCGTGTCGCTGCTCATCACCTGGAAAGCATCGCCATAAATATCTTTGAGTGCGACCGTTTGCATGGGCTTGTCGTCGCTCAGCCAGTAGGCGTTTTGCAGGTCGCTCGCGAGGATCGTCGTCGGCGAGGTCCAGCCGTGGAGCGCATCGACTGGTTGTGGAGAAAACTGGGCGGCGGTTTCGGGTGCGCTGACGGGAAGCGTCCAGACTTGCCAAATTGTGCCATCGTTCTTTAAGAACGCCACACGGGAATCGTCGGGAGCCCAGAAAGCGCTGCGAACGCTGGTGGTGGCGAGATCGCGCAAGCGGCCGGTGTCCCAATCGTAGAGGACGATGGTGCGCTCTGGACCGGTCGCGGAGTCGGAGCGGGTGAAAAGAAGCTTTTTGCCGTCGTGGGAAACGGCGAGTTCGGTGCCTTCGGGCGCGACGGTTCGCCGGACCGCGCTGCGGCTGAAAATCACTTTGCCCGAGGCGTCGAGATAAGCGACGGCCGTCGGCGGTTGAAAGTTGGTGATGGGATCGAGGACGGACTTTTTGTCTTTGTCCTTATCCTTGTCTTTATCTTTATCCTTACTTTTGTCCTTGTCTTTGACGTCCGCGTTGTCGTCGGGATCCAACTGATTCTTTTTGCGAAATTCGGGGAATTTCTCGGGGGCGCTCTGGCCGCACCCATCGAGGGTGCCAATCTGCGTGTGCTGCAGTTCGACCTTGAAGGTGTACTTAGTGTCGCCCGTGACGTCGGAGCAGGATTCGCGGGATAGCTCGACGGCCAGGTCGGCGCCGGTTACGTCGTCTTTGGCGTGGTAGACCCAGGAGACGCCCGGTACGTCGGGAACGATTTCGTCGGGATCGAGAACGATGGGCGGGTAGCCGGCCCGGTCGAGCCGCTCGGGGCCTTTCATGCCCAGGCGCAAGGACCAGTTGGGCTCGCTGCCGTGGGCGATGATGAGGATGGGGTAGTGGCGTGAAACAGGGGACGGGATCGGCGCGCCGGCAGCGGGGGGAACTGACTTCGACTGTGAGTTTGTGCCGGGATTTTGAGTGGGTGCCGCGGGGGGAGTTTGCGCGGAAGCCAGGCTTGCGGCCAGCAAAGAACTACACAGCAATGAAATGCGAATGAAACTCGATGCGCGCATGCGGAGGGCTCCCAGAAAATACTTTACCAAGAGGCTCCACGGCCGGGCGAGGAGAATAGGCGCGCCGTTCTTTCAAAGCAAAGAGAGTGAAGAGGAGGTCGCGGCAGACGCGGAAAAGGAATCCGCTTGACATGGCGAATAAAAAGCGAAACAATGGCAACGCATCGAGGTGAGCCATGTCCCCAGTTCTTCCCCAATCGACGCCGCGTTTCGCGATGCGGCGCCGCCCCGTTCGACGCCCCGCAACACAACTCCTTCCTTTTAGCCCTGCTGAACCAAAGCCAGAGGCCGGCGCCCTTGCCCAGGGCCAAGCCGGCTGGCGTAAGGGAAGTCTGGAAAGCCCAACGGCAGATTGCCCCCTGCCGGAATTTCCGACTTCCCATGCGCCACTGGTGGGCATAGCTCGCCTCGCCGCCGAAGCCCCGGAGGCGGATACCAAGCGGAAGTCTGTGGAGAAGCCGGAGTATTTTTTTCTACCGGTGAAATCGATTTTGAATAAATGCGATTCTGCGCGGGTGCCGTTCGACTGGACGATCAATCCGTATCGCGGGTGCGAGTTTGCGTGCAAGTACTGCTACGCGCGGTACACGCACGAGTACATGGAGATTGACGGCGGAGAGTTTGAGCGGAAGATTTTCGTGAAGCAGGACGCGGCGGCGGTGCTGAGGCACGACGTTGATAGGAAGTATTCGCACGCGTCGAGGGCTTCGGGGTATACGAAGGCGGAGCACATCGCGATTGGGACAGCGACGGATCCCTACCAGCCGGCGGAGCGGGAGTACGGTGTGACGCGGGCTTGCCTGGAGGAGCTGGCGAAGAGGGAAGGGCTGAGTGTTTCGATCATCACCAAGTCGAACCAGATTGTGCGGGACATTGAACTTTTGAAGGTGATTGCGGCGAAGTCGGCGCTGACGGTGAATATCACCGTGACCACGCTGAAGCCGAGGCTGGCGCGTTTGCTGGAGCCGCGAGCGCCTCGGCCGGATTTGCGGCTGGCGGCGGTGAAGGAGTTGCGCGAGGCGGGGCTGCATGTTGGCGTTTCGGCTTCGCCGCTGTTGCCGGGGATTACGGATGGGGACGGGGAACTGGAAGGCGTGGCCGCGGCGGCGAAAGAGGCAGGGGCGGAGTGGTTCTGGTCGGGCGTGTTGTTCCTGATGCCGGCGTCAGCGCGGCAGTTTCTGCCGTTCATCGAGGAGAAATTTCCGCGACTGGCGAAGCAGTATCGGGAGTGGTACACAAAAAACGGCTACGCGCCGGAAGAGTATCGCAAGAAAGCGTCCGAGCGAGTGGCGCGCATCCGGCAGAAGTTTGGTTTTGCCTCGCGCCCGTGGGAAGGCGATCGGCCAAGCGCGCCGCAAGCCCAGCTATC
>DATHMM010000017.1:0-48093 GCA_035487095.1 Candidatus Sulfotelmatobacter sp. | reverse complement strand
TGTCGTGATTGCAAATTGGGCATTGCGGCCACCCTACATGCTCTTCGAGCATAAAATTGTGTCAGAAATCACTTCGCCTCTTGGATGAGCACGCAGCGTTTCGTACGACACTATGAGACTTCTCTATCTCATTATTTTTATGCTCGTATCCACGATTTCGGCGTGGATTACGGTGCATCGAATGAAGCGAAAGATACGCGAGACGCTGGGAAGACCGGCGAATGATGCTGACCTGACCTCGCTCAACACCTGGATTCAAGTCGAAGAGAAGGAAGGCCGCAAACCGCTGAGCTGAACTGCAAACAACAGTCTCCACGAACGAGATCCTTAAAATAATCTGCCGACGTATTCGCGCATTTCGTTTTTCCAGTAGGGCCAGTCGTGGCCGCCTTGGGGACCCCAGTCGTCGAGCGAATGCCGAATCCCTTTCCCGCGCAAAATATCGGACAGGCGGTAGGTTGGGGCGGGGCGCTCCCACTCGCCGGTGCCCGTCACCAGGTGAATGTCACAACTTGCGAGATGGTGATAGGCCCACGGGTCGCTGAGGTTCTGCAAATAGTCGACGGGATTGTTGAAATAAAAATTGTCGTCGTACATCCCGTCCATGAAATTCCTCAGGTCATACACTCCCGACATGGCGAAACAGCGCTTGAAAATGTCCGGATGCTTGAAAAGGGTGTTCGCCGCGTGATACGCGCCGAAGGAAGCGCCCATCGTGGCGATCCCCACGCGCGACTGGCAGTTCTCCCAGATGAACGGCACGACTTCTTCACGCAGGTAAGAATCGAATACGGACTGTACGTAGCTCCGGTGAAACGGATGCGCGCCTTTGTTGTAAAAGCTGAGCCCGTTGATAGAATTTACCGTGTAAAACTTGATCCGCCCCGCATCGATAAATTCCGCGAGCGCTCCCACCATGCTCTGTCCTTCCAACTCCCATTCGTCGCCCGCGCTGGTGGGAAAGCCCATCAGCGGCGGCCCCCAGTGGCCGTAAACTGCCACGCCGAGTTCCATGCCGAGCCGTGGGGAATGCCAGCGGTGATATTCGCGTTTCATTGTGCGGTGCTCTCCGTGCTGCGGGAAACGAGTATGCCAGCGCCCAACCCGCAGGGCAATGTATTTGCTTTTCCACGAGAGAACGTGCAAAGACAATCATCCCGACTTGCAAGCCCAAGGAATGAAGGTAGGATAGAAGACAGAATTAGACGGATTTTGAGTTATTTTCGTCGACATCAGAGACAAGTCAGGTGAGGACATGATCCAAATTGAAAATGTCAGCCGTCGCGGTTTTCTGAAAGGGATTGTGGGGACGGGCGCGTTTGTCCTGAGCGCGCGATATCTCCCCGAGAGTTTACTGGCGGCCGGAGAACCGTCGGCGGCTGAGTCGATGGCCGCTGCGGCGTTGCAGCCCAACGTGTATCTCGCCATCGCGACGGACGGAACAGTTTATATCGTTGCGCACCGTTCGGAGATGGGCAGCGGCGACCGCACCGGGCTGCCCATGATCGTCGCGGATGAACTCGACGCCGACTGGAACCGCGTGAAAGTCGTGCAAGGCGGCGGCGACGCGAAATACGGCGACCAGGATACGGATGGCTCGCACTCCGTAAGAAGCTTCTTCGACACCCTGCGCGAATCCGGCGCAAGCGGGCGTCTGATGCTGGTGCGCGCCGCGGCGCAGCAGTGGGGCGTTCCGGAAAAAGAATGCAGCACCGAACCCGGCATGGTGGTTCACAAAGCAAGCGGCAAGAAAATCAGCTACGGAGAATTGGCGTCCGCGGCGGCCAAGTTGCCGGTGCCAAAAAAAGAAGAGCTGCAACTGAAAGCGCGAACGGATTGGCGCTACATAGGCAAGCCGAATAAGGCTTACGACCTGACGCCTATGTGTTCCGGCAAGGCGATGTATGGACAGGACGCGCATATGGACGGGATGCTCTACGCATCAGTGATGCACCCTCCCGTATATGGAAGTTCACCGAAGAGCGTGGACGATTCCGCCACCTTGAAAATCGCCGGCGTCAAACAGACGGCGACACTCGACACTTTCAAGCCGCCAATCACGTTCCAGGCGTTGGGTGGAGTGGCCGTGATTGCGGACAACACGTGGGCCGCGTTCCAGGGAAAGAAAAAACTGAAAGTCGAGTGGACGAACAGCGACCACAGCGTGTGGAATTCCGGCGCCTTCCGCAAGGAACTGGAAGCGACATCGCTAAAGCCCTGCAAAGTGGTCCGCGAAAACGGAAACGTCGACGCGGAATTCAAAAAGGGCGGCAAGGTTGTCGAAGCGCAATACTACGCGCCGATGCTGGCCCACGCTTCGATGGAGCCGCCCGCCGCGCTGGCCGTCTTCAAGGACGGAAAGGTGGAGGCCTGGGCGCCTTCGCAAAATCCGCAGGGCGCGCAGGATGCGATTGCCGCCGCGCTCGGAATCAAGAAGGAAGACGTCACCGTCAACGTGACGTTGCTTGGCGGCGGATTTGGGCGCAAATCGTTCCCCGATTTCATCGTCGAAGCCGCGGTGCTCTCGAAAAAAACCGGGAAGCCCATCAAGGTGGTCTGGAGCCGCGAAGACGATATCAAGTTTGATTCCTTCCATTCCGTTGCGGCGATGTATTTCAAGGCCACTCTTGGAGCGGACGGGAAACCAACCGCGTGGCTGCAACGCAGCGTGTTTCCTCCGATTGCTTCCACGTTTGACCCGACGGAATACGCCGACGCCGGAGAAATTGGACTGGGATTCAGCGACGTACCGTTCGCCCTTGCGAATCACCGCGCGGAAAACGGCCCGGCGCCCGCGCATACCCGAATAGGCTGGCTGCGTTCCGTAGCCAACATTTATCACGCGTTTGGAGTTCATTCCTTTGTCGGCGAACTCGCAAATGCCGCGGGCAAAGACCAAGTGGATTACCTCCTGGCGCTGCTTGGCCCCGATCGCATCATCCCAAAAACCGAATTGCCGAAGGATTACACCAATTACGACGGAGACTACGAGCAGTATCCGATCGACGTCGCAAGGCTTCGCCGCGTCGTGCAACTCGCGGCGGAGAAATCCGGCTGGGGCAAGCAAAAGCTTGGCAACGGGTTGGGCATGGGAATCGCGGTGCACCGCAGCTTCCTGACGTACGTCGCCACAGTGGTGCAGGCCGAAGTAAAAGACGGCCAAGTGAAAATCCATCGCGTGGATTCCGCTTTGGATGCCGGTACGATCGTTAATCCGCTTACGGTCCGCCAGCAGTTTGAGGGTGCCGCAACGATGGGCACCAGCCTGGCGCTTTACGGTGAAATCACCGCGACCAACGGCGTCATCGACCAGTCCAACTTCGACTCCTACCAGGTGGCGCGCATGAACGTGGCGCCGCGGGAAACGAACGTGCACGTCGTTGCGAGTGACGCGCCGCCGGCGGGCATCGGCGAGCCGGGCTTGCCGCCGTTCGCTCCTGCGCTGTACAACGCGATATTCACGGCCACCGGCAAACGGCTCAGAGAGATGCCTTTGTCGAAGCTTGGACTGGCGTGAAGCGGAGTTGTTAGTTATACGTTGTTAGTTTTCAGTTCCGGAAAAGAACAGACGCAGGAATTCAGGAAAGGGGCGCGGCATGGCTGCGCTCTTTTCTGTTTTAGCGTAGTATGCCGTCCGGGAGGAATGCGTTGGCGCGAATCTTTAAATTCCAGTGCCTGCTCTTTGTCCTGTTTGTAGTTCCAACCTTCGGGCAGCGCCGCCCGGTACTGCCCCAGATCGATGAACCTCATCCTTATTACTACCGCGAACTGTATCTGCCGCAGTTGACCAGCGGCCCAAGCAGCCTGAGCTGGGGGCCGGACTCGCATGAACTGATTTATTCGATGGGGGGATCACTGTGGCGGCAGAAGCTCGAGTCCGACACTGCAGTCCAACTTACGGACGGCCCAGGCTACGACTACCAGCCCGACTGGTCCCCAGACGGCAAGACTGTCGTCTACGTTTCCTACCAGAAAGACGCGATTGAACTGTGGCTACTGAATGTGGCCACGGGAAAATCCATTCAGTTGACTAGCGGTGGCGCAGTCAATGTGGAGCCACGCTGGTCACCCGACGGAAAAAAGATCGTCTGGGTTTCCACGCAATACAACCGGCGCTTCCACGTATTCATGGCCGACGTGAAAAACGGCGCGTTGGAAAATATCTCCCGGCTCACCGGCGAAACGAAGAGCTCCCTGCCCCGCTACTACTACAGCGCCTACGACATGGAAATTAATCCGGTCTGGACCCGCGACGGAAAGGAGATTCTCTTCGTGTCCAATCGCGGCCACATTCACGGAACCGGCGGCTTCTGGCTGATGAAAGCGGAGCCTGGGGCCGAAGCGCACGAGATTCATTACGAAGAAACCAGCTGGAAAGCCCGCCCCGATTTTTCGCCCGATGGCTCACGCATGATCTACAGCTCCTATCTCGGCCGTCAGTGGCAAAACCTGTGGGTGATGCCAGCCAAGGGCGGCGACGCATTTCCAATTTCCTACGGCGACTGGGATGAAACCAACGCGCGCTGGTCGCCCGATGCGCAGAAATTAGCGGCGATCTCGAATCAGTCCGGTACGACTGAGATTTTCTGGCAGACCATGCCGGGAGGGCAACGGACTTCGCTTGTGATCCAGTCGCGGCATACCTTACTTCCTCAAGGGCGAATTTTTGTCAGAATCGAGCCAGATGGATTTGCGGGTCGAAACGCACGGCTATCGCTTGTGGACGAGCAAGAACACTTCCATGCACCAAAAGATGCTTGGGTCTTCGCCGATGATGGGTATGACCGAAAACAACAGATTTTTGAATCCCACTATTTCTACCCGGACTTAGATCCCAACGTCGCGATTGAAGTGCCCGCCGGTAAAACTCGCGTCCGAGTATCTCGTGGGACGGAAACAAAACCGTTTGATCGAGTCATTGAGGTGAAAGCCGGAGAGACGCAGACTGTTTTGGCGGAGCTGAAACCGATCAGATTTAACGAAGCTGCCAGCGGGCACTGGGTAGCCTCCGACCTGCATGTGCATATGAATTATGGAGGCACGTACAGGAATTATGCGAGCAATCTATGGCGTCAGGCGGAAGCAGAAGGGCTCGAGGTGATCAACGAGCTGATCGTGAATAAGGAACAGCGCGTTCCCGATTTCGCTTTCGTGTCGCCGCCAAGGATCGAGCCTGCTGATCCGGACGTTTTACAAGTGTGTGGGCAGGAATATCACACGAGCTATTGGGGGCATCGCGGGATTCTGCGTTTGAAAGGACCATTGCCGCTTCCCGGGTATGCGGGTTATCCGAACACCGCCGCGGCGAGCTTGTATCCGATGAATGCGGATGTGTACGATATGGCGCACGCGCAGGGGGCGCTGGTGGGAGCGGTGCATCCGTTCGATGAGGTTCCGGACCCATTCGCGAAACCTGCCCAGCGAATCACAGACGAACTGCCAGTGGACGTTGCGTTAGGCAAACTCGACTACATGGAGATCGTCGGCTTCAGCGATCACAAATCGACGGCAGAGGTCTGGTACAGACTGCTGAACCTCGGCTTTAAATTGCCCGCGGGCGCTGGGACGGACGCTACCACGAATTATGCCGCGCCGATCCGTGGACAAGTTGGTTTCGATCGCGTGTATGTGTGGACTCCCGGCTGGCCCGCGAGCATCGACACCTGGCTGGACGGATTGAAGCAGGGCCGCACCTTCGCCACGAACGGGCCGCTGATCGAATTCAAGCTTGGCGGCGAGATGGTCGGGAGCGAATTGAAATTTGATTCCTCGCAGAAGGCAGTTCCCTTCACCGCAAAATTACGGTCGATAGTTCCCGTGGATCACCTCGAAATCGTCTGCAACGGAAAAGTTGTGCAAACACTGGCCACCGACGCGGCAAAGGAGTCCGCCGACATCAGCGGCTCGTTGCCGCTGCAGGAAAGCGGCTGGTGCGTCCTGCGCGCCTGGAGCGAGAAGGCAGAATTTCCGGTGATGGACAATTACACATACGCGACGACAAGCCCGGTCTACGTAACCATCGCCGGCAAGAGGGCATACTCCAGGAAAGACGTGGAATATTTCGCGGCCTGGATCGACCGGACGATTGAAGTCACCTCGCAATACCCGGACTGGAATTCGCCCGAGGAAAAAGAACTGGTCGTGAAGAGGCTGCACGAGGCGCGGTCTGTCTACCAGAATTTGCACTAGCCGGCATTCCGTCAAGCATGCCGAATTGCCGGCACCCTCGTTCTTCCGAGGATTTGCCGCCTTGTCCCCGGTGTGACATTAGAGATAGAATTCCGCTGTCGAACCGATGCGGCACGTTTCGAGTGGGGCGTCTCGAATACAAGACATCTCCCTTTCCCAGAACAGGGGTACTCGCTCTGCCTCCGATTCCGCAAGAACCAAGAACATTGTTAAGCAAACGAAGCTGCAATTTACAGCCGGAGACGAGAGTGCGGATGCGCGAAAGATACAAAATTAAACCGATATCCCTCCGCAAATTATTTGCATCTATATCGAAGGCCTTCTGGAAGGAGGGCGCATGATTCTTGGAATACCGCGGGAAATTTATCCGAAAGAGCGGCGCGTCGCGCTGGTTCCGGCCGTCATCCCCAATCTGAAAAAAGCGGGCCTCGATGTGCTCGTGGAGGCCGGCGCAGGCCAGGCCGCGGGCTATCCCGACAAGGAATATGTCGAAAAAGGAGCGAAACTCGCAGCCGATCGCGCTGAAGTGTTCCGCTCGGCTGACATCATCGTACAGTTCCTCTGCCACGGTGCGAACGACAAGAACGGGAATGTGGACCTGCCGCTCTTTCGCAAGGGCCAGCTGCTGATGGGCTTTCTGCGCCCACTGGGAACGGCAAAAACATTGCAGGAGATTGCCGAACGCGGCGTTACTTCTTTTGCCGTGGAACTGATGCCGCGGATCACGCGCGCGCAAAGCATGGATGTGCTCTCCTCGATGGCCACGATCTGCGGATACAAAGCGGTCCTGCTTGCGGCGGACACCCTTCCCCGCATGTGCCCCATGCTGACCACGGCCGCGGGCACCATCGCCCCGGCGCGCGTGCTAATCATCGGCGCGGGCGTTGCGGGCCTCCAGGCCATCGCGACCGCACGCCGGCTGGGCGCAGTCGCCTCCGCCTACGACATGCGCCCCGCCTCGAAGGAACAAGTGCAGAGCCTCGGCGGACGTTTCGTGGAACTCGCCGTGGAGGCGAAAGATGCGCAGGACGCCAGCGGCTACGCTAAAGCGCAGGACGAAAGTTTTTATCAGCGGCAGCGCGAACTGTTGGGGAACGTCATCGCCGAGAGCGACGTGGTAATCACCGCCGCGGTCATTCCCGGGAAAAAATCACCTGTACTGGTGACAAAAGAGATGGTCCAGCGCATGCCCCCAGGCTCCGTGATCGTCGACCTGGCCGCCGAACGCGGCGGAAATTGTGAATTGACCAAGCCGGATGAGATCATCGTGGCGCACGACGTCACCATCATCGGCGAATACAACCTGGCTGGAACCGTGCCCTATCACGCCAGCCAGATGTTTGCCAGGAACATCACCTCGTTCCTGCTGCACCTGGTGAAAGACGGCAAGCTGCAACTGAATTTACAAGACGAAATCACCCGCGAAACTCTGCTCACCCGCGACGGTGAGATCGTGAACGCGCGCGTGAGGGAATTTTTCTCGCTGCCGGCGCTGCAGGCCGCGCCGGCCGGGGGAGGGGCTTGATGAAAATGGATCTGGCTACAGGTTTATACGTCTTTCTGCTCGCAGCATTTATCGGCTTCGAGGTGATCCGCCGGGTCTCGCCGTTGCTGCACACGCCTCTGATGTCTCTCACAAATGCTCTGGACGCCATCGCTGTCGTCGGCGCAATTATCCTGGCCGGCGAAGGCAAAAGCGAGTTCGCAAAAATCCTGGGAACCATCGCGATCGTCGCCGCCACCAGCAACATCGTTGGCGGCTTCATGATCACCGACCGGATGCTCAAAATGTTTAAAGCCAGCGGCCCGAGGAAACCGTAACCGCCATGTTCGCGAGCGAAAACATTCTTGAAATCACTTACCTGATTGCCACGCTTCTTTTCGTTCTTTCCTTGAAATGGCTGAGTTCTCCCGCAACGGCGCGCCACGGCGTCTGGGCCGGCGAAGCGGGCATGCTGCTGGCGATTGCCGGGACCCTGCTACATAAAGGCATCCTGGATTACCGGTGGATCGCCATCGGACTCGTGCTTGGCACCATCATCGGCGTGCCCCTGGGCCGCGTGGCCATGACCGCGGTGCCCCAACGAACCGCGCTCAGCCATGCGGCCGGCGCCCTTTGCGTGACGCTGGTTGGCACGGCCGAATATTATTTGCGCGCACCGCACGTTCCCCAATTCATGATGGGCGTGCTTTCCCTGGAAGTAATTTTGGGAGCCCTCACCTTCACAGGCAGCTTGATGGCGGCGGGAAAACTTCAGGAGATCTTGCCGCAACGCCCGATCACGTATAAGGGCCAGAATTTTGTGAACCTGGGGCTTCTCGCAATTGCAATTGGAATCGGCGTTACCCTCGTCCTGCACCCCGACAAAACCTTCCTCTTCCCCTTTATCATCGGCATCCCCCTTGCGTTCGGCGTGATGATGATTATTCCCATCGGCGGCGCAGACATGCCAACAGTGATTTCGCTGCTGAATTCCTACGCTGGACTTTCCGCAGCCGCAATGGGTTTTGTGCTTCAGAGCAAATTGTTGATCGTGGCCGGGGCCCTCGACGGCGCTTCGGGTTTCATCCTTTCGGTGAACATGTCCAAAGCGATGAACCGTTCGTTCACCAACGTGTTGTTCGGCGCGTTTGGCCAGGAACAAGTGGCGGTGGCGGGCGCAAAAGAAACCCGACCGGTGCGCAGCGCTTCGCCGGAAGAGGCCGCGGGAATTCTCGCGGCAGCAAGCACAGTGGTGATTGTGCCGGGGTACGGCATGGCTGTTGCCCAGGCGCAGCACAAGGTGCGCGAACTCTATGACGCGCTAACCAAGCGCGGCGTCGACGTGAAGTTCGGCATCCACCCCGTCGCAGGCAGAATGCCCGGGCACATGAACGTGCTGCTCGCCGAAGCGGACATTCCCTACGACAAGCTTCTCGAAATGGACGATATAAACGGGGATTTCCCGCAGACCGACGTGGCGCTAATCATCGGCGCGAACGACGTCACAAATCCCGCCGCCCGCGAGGATCAGACCAGCCCCATCTACGGTATGCCGATTCTCGACGTGGACAAGGCTCGCACCGTTATGGTCATCAAGCGCAGCATGGGCGCGGGTTTCGCGGGCATCGAAAATCCCTTGTACTATCTGGACAAGACTCTGATGCTCTTCGGCGACGCGAAGAATTTCGTCGGCTCGATTGTGCGGGAGATTTCCGGGGGCCACAGCTAGAATTTTTGGCCGGCCGTTTGCAGGCTGATAAATTGACTTGTCTTTGACAGCAGTTTGCCGCCGGCTCGCGGCGCCCCGTCGGGCTCAAATCCATTCCATAACATCATACTTTCCTAACGATTTAACCCACAGAGCTCATAAACGAGTGGGGACTACCCTTATTAGTTACCAGCCTTGGCTATTACGTCGACTTTGGCTCCCCTGAAGCCCTTCCTCGTTATATACTTACGCCGTTGGACCCAGGTAACTTAGACCAAGCTGGCGATATGGGTGTGTTTGGGTCCGTAAAGTCTCATGGACGATCTGAAACCCAAGCAAGGTCGCGGTCAGGATACTGGCGGCGGACTACGCGCGCCAGCCAAGGGCGAAAGCTCGTCCAGCGAAGTGCCCCTGGATAACGACGGCGCCACTTTTATCGAACCTCCCCCGCGCAGGCCCACAGCAGACCCCGGCGCCACGGTTATTCATCCCGATGCTTCCCTTGAAGGCGGCACATCTGTCCGCACGCCAAGCGGTCCGCGCTCTTATGTGACCTCGTACCAGAACGTCGTGCTTCAAGTGGGAGACATTCTCGGCAATCGCTACGAAATCCTCGCCCTTCTCGGCGAAGGCGGCATGGGCGCCGTCTATAAAGCCAAAGACCGCGAAGTGGAACGCGTGGTCGCGCTGAAGTTGATCCGCCCGGAGATGGCCAGCAATCCTTCGATCCTGGCTCGATTCAAACAAGAATTGATGACCGCGCACCAGGTCACCCACAAGAACGTCATCCGCATTTACGACCTTTCGGAAGCGGACGGAGTGAAGTTCATCACCATGGAGTTTGTCGAGGGCAGCGACCTTCGGCAGTTATACCGCGAGCAGGGAAAGCTCCCGCCCGACGAAGCCGTGGATATCATTCGCCAGGTGTGCATGGCCCTGGACGCCGCGCACTCCGCGGGCATCATCCATCGCGACTTGAAGCCGCAAAACATCATGCGCGATAAGTCCGGCCGCATCCTGGTCATGGACTTCGGCCTGGCGCGCTCCGTGCAGTCCGAGGGCATGACGCAGACCGGCGCCCTGCTGGGGACGATCGAATACATGTCTCCCGAGCAGGCCATGGGCAAGACGCTGGACCAACGATCCGATCTGTTCGCCGTCGGGCTGATTTTCTACGAACTCTTGAGCGGCAAGATGCCCTTCAAGGCCGAAACCGCCATGGCCAGCCTCCTGATGCGCAATCAGGAGCGCGCCGTGCCGCTTGCGGATATTGACGCCACTGTTCCAGCGGGGCTGAGCGATATTGTCAGCCGATGCCTGGAGCGCGACCTGGAGCGCCGCTACCCGAACGCCGCGGAAATCATCGCCGACCTCGACGCCTGGCAGGGCAAGCGTCCGGTGATGGCCTCCATCATCATACAGGTGCCAAAACAGCCTCGCGTGATTCCCTGGAATTGGATAGCTCCCGCGGCCACGGTGCTTGCGTTGAGCTTGCTGTTTCTGGCAATTCCCAGGACGAGGCATTTCCTGTTTCCAACGACGGTCACGGGTGGCCGCGCAGGTGTTCTCAACACAAGTCTTCCCGCACTTTCGCAGGGGAAATTCGTAGCGGTTATGCCCTTCCGCGTTATTGGGGACCAGGCTTTGCTCGGGTATCTCGCGGACGGCTTGGGAGAAGCGGTTTCCACCAAGCTTTTTGAGCTGAAAGATGTTCGCCTGACGTCTCCCACGGAAACCGCGAAGATGGATCCGAAAGCCCCGCTGCCCCAGGTGGCCAAAGATCTTGGAGTGAACCTGATCGTGCATGGAACCGTGCAGGGCTCCAGCGACAACTTGCGCATCACCGTGAACCTGGAAAACCTGGCCGAAGACCGCCACTGGAGCCAGGAATTCACCGGCGTCGCGGGCGATCTGCTGACGCTTGAAGATCAGATCTTCGCCAAGCTCGTGGACGCGCTGGAAACCAAGCCAACCGATAAGGAGATGGCAGCGGTTACGGCGCATCCCACGGAAAATATCGAAGCGTATAATTTGTATTTGAAAGGCCGCAACGCTCTGGGTGGCACGCCGGATGAAAAGACCATCCAGGCAGCGATGAATTTTTTTGGAGACGCTCTGCAGAAGGACCCCGGTTTCGCGCTCGCGTATTCCGGCCTGGCCGACGCCAATCTGCAGATGTACGGGCAGAAGAAGGATAAATACTGGTCAGAGAAAGCCGTCGACGCGGCGAAGAAGGCCGCACAACTGAACGATAAATTGCCCGAGGTGCACTTTGCCCTGGGCAGCGCCTATGCCGTAACAGGACAGACAGTTCAGGCCATCGCCGAGGACAAGCGCGCCCTGGACCTCGCGCCGAATTCGGACGAGGCCTACCGGCGACTGGGGAACGCCTACATCGCGAACGGTCAAAAGGACGAAGCCATTAAAGCTTTGGAAAAGGCCGTCGACCTCAATTCCTACTACTGGTACAACCTCTCCGCGTTGGGGAACGCCTATTTCCGCTTCGGCGAGATGGATAAGGCTGTACAAGCCTATCAGCAGGTGATTCAGCTTGAGCCGGGCAACCCCGTCGGTTATAGCAACCTAGGCGCGGCGTATTTCACCATGGGCAAATATGATGATGGGATCGCGACGTTTCAGAAGTCGCTTCAGATCAAGCCCACCGCGGATATTTATACGAATCTGGGCACGGGATACTTTTACCTGAAACGGTATCCCGAAGCGCTTTCCATGTTCGAGAAATCCGTGGAGATGAATCCGGAAGACGAAACGACCATGGGCAATCTGGCAGACGGATACCGCATCGCGGGCAATACCGCCAAGGCCCAGGAGACGTACGACAAGGCGATCGGCCTGGCATTTAAAGAACTCCGCGTGAATTCCCGGGATGCCGACGTCACCGGCAGGCTGGCGCTTTATTACGCGAAAAAGGGCGACACCCAGCAGGCCGACGTGTTCGTGAAAAAGGCTCGCGCCATCAACCCCGCGGATGCGAGCCTGATCTACACTTCCGCTGTAGTGAAGACGCTCGGCAATCAACCGGCTGACGCCGTAAAGGAGCTCGGAGTCGCCTTGCAGAAGGGCTACCCCGTCAAGGATGCAGCGGAAGACTCGGAGTTCACCGTGCTGCATTCCCGCCCCGACTATCAAGCCCTGATGAAGCGCTACGAAAACAAGAAAAAGTAGCCCTTCACGGTATATTCGAATCTGCGATTCCCGCCCCGCAGACAGGTGTTAAACTTCAAGAACACATAACAGTTAGCCTGCTGCTCCTTCTCGCAGCCTATCCGCTCCTCTCCTGGCTGATCAATGCCATAAGGCGCAAACAGCAGAGGGTTGTGGCTACACCCGTGGATGAGGCGGCGAATCGGCCGTGGTGGCCCCGTATGACGGCCTTGATGCTGCTTCCGGACGCGGTGCGTGCAGTAAAGCGGAAATGTGCAAACTATACGCGCTTTGGGATGGCAAACCCGCAAAGTGCGGAATGTGCGAGCGGACAGCCATACTCGAAGGGGGATAGGCAAAAAAAATGGCCTGCCTTTAGGAAGACAGGCCGGAAGGATTTATTCGCTTGACTCGAGCTAAACCGTCAAGCCGGAGCGCTTCAAAGCCAGAAAGCCCAAGCCGCCCGCAAGAACAAGGAGGAGAGTCCCTGACTCCGGAGCTGGCACCATCGTTCCCTGGACACTGAATGGAGTTGTAATCGCACCCTGGATACCCAAGTCGATGGTGATCAGGAAATCGGAGGCGGAACCGTTGTCAGCGATGCAATTGTCGTCTGCATCGTTGTCATTGTCATTGTCGCAACTGCCGCTTATCGAATTTGCAGAAAGAATCCCGGGGTGGGTGTCATCCAAGCCGAAGAAGCTGATCGTGGTGGTGCCTGTTCCAATCGTCGATGGCGACTGCGGGGTGCAATTATTGAAGTACGGGTCCCCCGAGGGATCGCAGGAATAGCTGAAGGTTGCGGGCGCGACAAAATTCAGCGCCCCAACGGTCGCATGAGTGAAATTGATGAAGTCGAAGCTGACGCATTCATGGCCGTCGTTGCACGAAACCTCGTTCATGGGATTCACGGTGAAGGTGAAGGTGTCCGTCGTCAGGACTTCGGAGCCGCCGCCGCCGCCGAGTTTGAAGACTGGATCGTTGGTGCTGTCCGCCAGCGCCACAGTACTGAAAATTCCAAAAAAGGCAACCAAGACCAATAAGCGCGTAATTTTCACGACCTACCCCCGTTCGTATCTAAGAGCCACATCAATCAGCGGAGAAGTTGCAATTCCATCACCAATCCTTGCAGCACAAGCCACTCACAAACCCATACAATGAATCGGCTTAACTTGTACAAGGAAGGTCGTTGGTCGGCGCCTATGCAATCTTTTTCTCAATTTAGCGTCCTGCCTTCTTCAATTGAGCAACGCTGAAATGAAAGAATCACAAATGAGTCCCATGACTACTGGAACTTGAACGACCCAATCCAAGCTCCTCGAATTCTCCTCTTCTCGAATTCGGAGCCAGCAATCGGATCGTAATCTGCGCCGCGGGCAGCAGGTAAACGATCGTCACGCAAGTCCACATCAGGGCCCCGGCGCACTCCTGGTCCTCCAACGCGGATAGGCCGAAGAGCCGTGGCCCACTGAGATAAGCCGTGTAAACCACCTTGTCGCAGAACGTCAGGTAGGCGGAAAGAATGTCGCAGGGAAGCGTAGCCGAAAACAGGTAAAGGAGGATAGACCATCTTGGCCAGGTGGGGACGCTCGGCCAAGGCTGAATGACCGGCCACCAGAAGAGAAGCCCGGCCGCGAGAAAAGAACTGTGTTCAATGATGTGCCAGGCCATCGATTGGCGGGACAGGTCGAATGCAGCCGGAATGTGCCATCCGACGAGCGTCGCTGTAGCGGCGAACCAGCAAACCGCTGGCCGCGAAAGCACCCGCCCAACCCATTGAGCCACCGGCCACCGGAAAATCGGGGCCACAACAAATTGCGCCATGCTCCTCGGCAGGCCGGGGAGCATGGCCATCACCGGCGCCCCCGCGAGTATCAGCGGCGGGGCGAAGGTCATCAACAGCAAATGCTGCACCATGTGGGCCGTCAGCGAGGCTTCATCCAAATGCGCAACAGGCGAGCCCACCGCCACCCAAATCAGGAACACCCCTGCCAGAAAACTGATGGCGCGCCACGCAGGCACCTCATCCACGACGGTCGAGCGAAGATGCAGCCACCCGCGCAGATAGACGATGCTCACAAGTACGGCGAAGATCGAGAGCGGGACTGAAATTGTCCAGGAAGCGGACACGAATTGATCGGCTTCTGGCATGTCGCGCTATCGTTGCGGCGGCGGAACCAGCGTCTGGCTTTCATCCAACGCCGCATTGCGCGCGGGCGTTTGTCCCGGAGGGTGCAGTGTCGCGAGAAATGCGACTAATGCCGTCGTCTCCGCCGGACTCAGGTTCTTTCCATAGGCAGGCATGTTGCCGCCGCCCTGAATCACCTGGCGAATCAACTGGTCCCGCGTGAGGCGCACCGCTACGCTATCCAGCGTCGGGCCTCGCTGACCGCCAAGGTCACCCAGCGAATGGCAGTTGCGGCACTGTTTCACCTGAAACACCAGAGCGCCCTGCCGCTCCAACGCGCTTGTCCCTCTCAGAAAGCGCTCCGGCACCGGATCGCTGCTCCAGGCGTTCATGTGCGGGCTCCACGGGGTGAAGCCGGAAAGATGTGTCAACGTTCCGAGGGACACCGCAATCAGCAGGATGCTCATTACCGCAATTGGCCGCCGCCGCCAGCTCTTTTCGCCTTCGCCGAATAAAAATGGCAGCAATATCAAAGCGAAAATCACCACCACCGGACCCACGAGCAGCGCCGGAGTTTCCAGCGACGGGGGAAGCAAGGAAAGCAGCGCATATAGCCACAGGAAAAAATAGTCCGGCCGTGGCACGGTTTGGATAATCGTCGGGTCGGGGCGTCCGCTGGGCCCAAACGGACCGAAATACACCGCGCAAGCGGCAACGGCGAGCAATACGAATGCCGCAAAGAAAAGATCCTTCCACACCGCGTAAGGAACGAACGGCGCGCCATCTTTCTTCACGAGCTCTTCATATTCCGTGGTGTAGGCCGCCCGCTTCACCAGTCGCCCGGGCATCGGCCAATCGTTGATGCCAAGTTTCAGCACCATCAGAAGGTGCAAGCTCACCAGCACAATCAGCAGTCCGGGTATCACAAAAACGTGCAGCGCAAAAAAGCGGGAAAGCGTGGCGCCGGCTATGATTGGTCCGCCAAGCATTAGTTTCACTGTCGCCGGGCCCATGATGGGCACCCGGCTGGCAATGGATGCGCCAATGCCCAGCCCCCAGTACGCGTCCTGATCAAAACGCAGCACCTGCCCGCTGAACGCCATACCCAAAGTCATCAGCAGAAGAAAAACTCCCACGATCCACGTCAGCTCGCGCGGGAATTTGTACGCGCCGAAAAGAAAAACCTGCACCATGTGGATCAAGACGATTGCAATCATGAAGTTCGATCCCCAGCCATGCAAGGCTCGGATGAACCAGCCCAGCGTGATGTCATGATTCAGCACCTGGAGGCTGTTCCAGGCTTCGGCCGCGGACGGAACGTAAACGATCGCCAGCAAAATTCCGGTGATAACCTGCAGGATGAAAACCACCAGCGCCGCGCTTCCGAACACATAAAACCAGCTGGCCGTGTTTCGCGGAACGTGATGCTCCGCCGTTTCGCGGATCGCCCCCGCCAATTGGAGCCGCCGGTCGAACCATTCGCCGACTTCGGAGATCAGGCGCATGGAGGCTTCTCCGAATCGAGCGCTGCGCTTGGCGCACCCGGAGTGGGAATTTCGCCTGCCTGTATCGTGATGAGCCCGTCTTTCACTTTGTATTGGTATTCAAAAAGCCCGCGCTCCGGCGGGCCAGAGGCGCGTGCGCCGTTTTGATAATAGACGCCGCCATGGCAGGGGCACATGAACAATCCCGATTGCGGGAACCAGCGCACCGGGCAGCCAAGATGCGCGCAGTTAATTGCGAAAACCTGAAACTGCTCGCCTTCAATGTGCCGCACCCAGCACGCCGTATCCACCGTCTTCCCGTCCGCCGGCATCACGTTCGGATTTCGAAACGTGGCCAGCCGCGTTTCGCCTTCTGGAAATTCGCTCGCCTTCCCGAGGGAAACCCACTCAAAATAAGCGTTCCCACGGCCGCGCGTGAACGCCGAAAGAACATAGCCCAGAATCGGCACCGTCAGGGCCGCGGCAACCAGGCCGTTGAACAAAATTCCCAGCTTCATGAAGAGCCCGCGGCGAGTGAGCATGTTTTCGTCGGCCATCATCTGGCTCCTGGCGTTGATGTGTTTTGCGTGGCGGGATACGGTT
The DNA here is from genome assembly GCA_035487095.1 of Candidatus Sulfotelmatobacter sp. GTDB lineage: Bacteria > Acidobacteriota > Terriglobia > Acidiferrales > UBA7541 > Acidiferrum. Next base: position 31,333 of record DATHMM010000017.1, on the reverse strand, counting down.
GCCCAGGGCTCTGCACCCGCTTCGATACAAGCCACGCGACCACGTCCGTGACTTCCTGATCCGACATCGGCTTGCCCGGAACATTGCCGCGCCAGTCTGGCGCATTCAATTCGGGGCGGCCGGCGATCACAATCGTGCGCAATCCCTGATCGCTCACCAAGCTGAGAAACGCGCCATCGGTGATCGCGCTCCCTTTTTGGCTACCGCGGCCTTCCGCGCCGTGGCACGATTCACAGTAGGTCTTGTACACCAGTCCCCCGCTCGCAGCGTCGCCTGGAGATTTCCGCAGGTTTTCGTAAGAGGGCGCTTCGACTCCAGCAAGAATTCCCGGGCGAGCCCAGTGTGCCCGGATTTGAGTAATGATTACGTCTATCTGCTTATCGGTCAGCATGCCACCCGCGCTCTGCGCAAACGCCGGCATTGAAGTGCCACGCACACCCTCAGCTGTCACCCTGCGCATCGCTTCTTCGTTCGCAATCGCCAGGTAAACGGGATCGGCCAGCGCGATGGCCGCTCCCCCTCGCCCAGCTGCTCCATGGCAACCCGCGCAGTTTTCCGCGTATAAAATGTTGAAGTCCAGAATTTCATCCGGCGCCGGCACGTCCGAATCCTTGCCCGGCTTCCCGTGGGACAAATCGCAGCCGCAGAGCAGCAAAGCTCCTAACGCAAGCCAGTAGCAGGGTCGCAAGCGCGCTCTCAAGGGCGTTTTTCTCCATTTTCCTTTTGCCGCATCATTCCCGGCGCTTCGATCCCCGCCCGCACGGCGAACGGCAGATTTTCGCGCGTAGGAACCCGCGACTGCCGCATCACCACGAGGCCCGCCACAACACCGAACCCGATTTGCGAAGCCATGAACCAGAACCAATTGATGTGGCTCTCCAGCACCGGATTCAACAAACCGAGAATGGAGTACAGCAATCCCGACCAGAGCACAGGCGCTATCAAGCCGCCGAGAATAATCGGCTGCCGGGGAAACATCGGCAGCATCGCGCCATAGAGCAACCCGACGAGCGTGGACACGAGCCCGTGCAGAATCAAGGCCACCACAAACATGCCCGGGTGAAACGCATTCAGCTGTGCCGGTTCGAGGTTCGCGGATTGCGTGAAAACTCCGGCCGCAAGAAGATTGATTGGATACCAGATGCTTCCCGTCTTCAGCAGTCCGTAAATGCACGCCAGCACGGCCATTGCCACGCTGCCTGCCCAACCGCCCTTCACGCCGGCCGAGACCGGGTATGTTTCGAGCGGCAGCCACGCGCGCACGATGGCTTCGTCAATGTGAATCCTTTCCACGCGCTGGCGCTCGGTGCCGATCTCAGCATCCTCTGGAAGGATTACCACCAATTCTTCCCGCTCGTGCGGGAACACTTCCCGGAACCAGCCAACGCAGCCCGCGACTGACAGCACCGTGCCCAGCACGGTTACAGATACGTCGGTCAGAAGTCCGGCAAACATCAGCGTGAATCCAAATGCCAGCACGATTGGCCACGCTGTCGGCGCCGGCAACTCGATCGCGGAAGGATTCCGTGAGCCATGCTCCAATTTTTCCACTGTCAGATGCGTGGACATCGTTACTCCTCAGCGCCCCAGTATGTAAACCACCGTAAACACCACCACCCAGACCGCGTCCACAAAATGCCAATACATCGAAAGCACTTCCACTCGCGCCGATTGTTCCGCCCCGACGCGCCCGGCCAGCCCTAAGAGAAAAACGATGCCCAGCATAATCAGTCCCACGGTAACGTGAAAGGCATGCAGCCCTACGAGCGAATAATAGGTAGTCCCAAAGAGATTGGTCGATATCGTCAGGCCGTGCTCGTAAATCAGCCGGTGCCACTCGTGCCCGGTGCCGAATAGGAATAATCCGCCCAGAATAAATGTCAGCAACCAGAACCCGAGAAAGCCGCCGCGCGATCCCCGCTCCAGGAATTTCTCCGCAAAGTGAATGGTCAGGCTGCTCGAGAGCAGGCAAATCGTGAAGAATATGGGCGTCTCCAGCACTTCCCGAGGAGTCGGGCCGCTGAGGCTCCTCCCTGCGTAATAAAGATACGCCACCACGAAAATCGTAAAGATGGCCGATTCCGCAATGATTAGGCAGGCCATCCCGACCTTGCCGCGGTACGGAAGCTTCCACGCACCCGCCGCCTGAGCCATCGAAAGTGTGGCTTCGCTCATCGAACGCTCCCCTTAGTCATAGCGGCTATCCGGATCTTCGGGATGTTTGCGATCCCACAATGGACGACGGCTTTCGACCTCTGGAAGTACGGCAAAGTTGTACGCGGGCGGCGGCGAACTAACCGACCACTCGAGCGTCCACGCATCCCAGGGATCGTTCCCCGCTTTGGGTCCTTTGAAATAAGAAACAACGAGGTTCACAAGAAAAATCAACGTGGCAAAAGCCTGGATAAACGTGCCGATCGTGACGAGCATGTTCCAACTCTCCCAGCCGCGGCCGGGCTCATAGGTGTAGATGCGCCGCGGCATCCCGAGCAAACCCGGGATGTGCATCAAGTCAAACGTCATGTGGAACCCGATCACGAACAGCCAGAAATGAAGCTTGCCCAGAGTCTCATTCAGCATTCTTCCAGTCATCTTGGGGTACCAGTAATACACCGCTCCAAGAATGCAAAAGAAAATCGCCCCGACGATCACGTAGTGAAAATGAGCGATCACAAAGTACGAGCCGTTAAGCTGCCAATTGAACGGCGCCGCGCCCAGCATGATGCCGGTGAGGCCCGCGACCAGGAATTGGAACAGGAATGCGACGCAGAACAGCATCGGTGTCTTGAAGTGGAGTTTTCCGCCCCACATCGTACCCAGCCAGTTGAATATCTTGATGCCGGTCGGGACGGAAATCGCCATCGTCGTCAGCACGAAAAAAGTGTTCGCGGTGGAAGTCATCCCGATGGTGAACATGTGATGCGCCCACACGCTCATGCTGATGAACCCGATGCCCACGGTTGCAGCCACCATCACTGGGTAGCCAAAAATCGGTTTGCGTGAAAAAACCGGAATAATCTCCGACGCAAATGCGAAAGCAGGAATCACCAGGATGTACACCTCCGGATGCCCAAAGATCCAGAAAAAATGCATCCAGAGTGCCGCGGAGCCTCCCGCCTGCGTATCGAAAAAATGTCCGCCGAGATAACGATCCACGATCAGCATGACCTGCGCCGCCGTGAGCGGGCTGATCGTAATCAGCACCAGGCCGGACATGACCAAAGTCATCCACCCCATCAACGGCATGCGGCCAAGCGTCATGCCCGGGCAACGCATGGAAAGAACCGTCGCGATGATATTCGTAGCCGTCCCGATACTGCCGAAGCCGGACACCAGCACCGAGATGGTCCAGTAGTCCGTACTATGGCCCGGCGAAAACGCTCGCGATGTCAGGGGAGCGTACGCCCACCATCCCACGTCGGGAGCATTGCCCGCGCCGTAAAGCCCGCTACCCCCAAGAAAACTGAAATAGAGAAGAAATCCTCCAAACGCCGTCAGCCAGAAACTGAATGCGTTCAGCCGTGGGAACGCCATGTCCCGCGCGCCGATCATCAGTGGAACGAGGTAGTTCGCAAATCCGAACATTACGGGCATGATCACGAAGAAGATCATGGTCGTGCCATGCATCGTGAACATCCGGTTGAAGACTTGTGGCGAAACAAAGTCGTTGTGCGCTCGCATCAACTGGATGCGGATCACCATTGCTTCGAGCCCGCCGATGACCAGAAATAAGAGGGCATAGAGGATATAAAGAATGCCCAGCCGCTTGTGGTCAACCGTGGTGACCCAATCGTGCAGTTCCTCCACCCAGGACCGTCCCCCGGCGCCCGCAACTCCGATGGCTATCGCATCCGACGACATTGCAGTTCTCCCAAAAGCTTCCGCTATCGAAGTGTCTCCAGATAACTCACCAGTGCGTCCAGATCGGTGTCGCTCAATTTCATCGCCGGCATCAGTGAGCCGGGTTTAATCGCTTCCGGATTCTGAATCCACAAGCGCAGCTTTTCCCGCGTGTTTTCGGCCGCGCCGGCCGCGATCGTGTTCCTGCTCATCATGTGCGTCAGGTCGGGCCCAAAGCGTCCCGTCGCCGGCGTGCCCCCCACTGCGTGGCAATTGATGCAAGCCGTCGTTTCGAACACTTTGCGTCCTGCGCTTACGGAATCATCCTGCATCGCCGGGTGCTGTTGTGCGTTCACCCAGCTCTTAAAATCCTCAGCGCTGTCCACCGATACCTTCAGAAGCATTTTTGCGTGCTGCGTCCCGCAATACTGCGCGCACTGCCCGAGGAAAACGCCCGTGCGGTGCGGGTCCACCCACATCCGATTCACACGATTGGGAATCAGGTCGGTCTTGCCGGCCAGCTGAGGCACCCAAAAGCTGTGATCGGTGTCTGCGGAGAGGAGTTTCAAATAAGTCGGCGTCGGATTCGCCGGATCGCTCACGGGAATGTGCAACTCGTTGGCGGTAACGATGCCAAGCTCCGGATACCTGAATTCCCACCAGAACTGGTGGCCGATGGCGATCACTTCCACCGCACTCGCCGGTTTCGGCGCATCCTGGATCGCGTGGAGTACCCTCGTCGTAGCCAGGAACAACACGACCACAATCAACGTCGGAATCACGGTCCAGGCAAGTTCAATCTGCGTGCTGCCATAAACCTGGGGAGGTTCGTGCGGTGAATCCCCTGCCCGCGCGCGGAATTTCACGATTGCGTAAACCAGCAGTGTGAAGACAACCAGAAAGATCAGCCCCGTAATGGTGAGGACGAAAATCGACAGGTGAAGGATCGAGTCCGCCGGGGTGGAGTGCGGCTCGAAAATGTTGGGAATCGGATTGTCTCCCTGCGGGCGGGCGGCGCACAAACCCGCGGCGAAGAGCAAGCTGAGAAATAGCAACAGGATTCCCGCGATTCGTCCCGCGACACCTTCGCCTTCCGTCTCGCGCAAGTTCATTCGCATGTTTCCCCGGTTTACCCAGACTCGGGCTTTAGAACACACTACTGGCCGGAAATCGTTCTAATATCAATTTTGAGGTCCCCTGACAACAAGGAAGTGGGGCCTGCGTGTCGGTTCCCGGATGAGATGCTTGCCGGGTCTTTTTGGCTATTGAAATTATTCAGGGGATCCGACTGCATGCTACAACAACGGGCGCGAATATGCGTGTCACGTGCCAGAAAAGACGGGAGATCGATTTTCCCCTAAAGCTTTATTTTTGAATGGAATCCCGCGGCAATTAAAGAGCACGGCCGGCGTTCAACTGTGTTGATATTCGACGAACTCGCTATAAGGCCAACAGCGATGGATTGGATTGAACTGGAAAATTTTGGTGGGCCCGCCAGGATTTGAACCTGGGACCAACGGATTATGAGTCCGCTGCTCTAACCGCTGAGCTACGAGCCCCTGGCTTTCATTTTAGTTCAGAAACGCTGAGTCTGCAGCCTGCTTTTCTGATGACCTGTAGCTGCGGCCTTCCAGGCCTGAGGCTTTTCATTGCGACCGCACGAGTTCACCGATGTTGGAACGATTCTGGTTGGCGGCACAGGATGTTGCCGGCGCTTGGGAAAGCCTCACCCCTGAAGGGGTGAGCTACAGCGCTGCTCGCTTCGTTTCCTGAAGAATGTTTCCGCCATCGACGACAAGAATCTGCCCGGTGATATACGACGCTTCTTTTGACGCCAGGAATGCCACCGCAGCCGCCACTTCTTCGGGCCGACCTGCGCGGCCCATGGGCGTATAGGTGGCTGCCACCAATTCTTCCGGCAGCGACGAACCCGTCTGAATCCAACCCGGCGCCACTCCATTGATCGTGATGCCGTCCATTCCGTGTTCGATCGCAACCGCGCGCATCAATCCGTCCATCGCACCTTTGGCTGCGCCGTAGGCCCCTGATCCCGAGTTGCTCACCAGCGGGCCCGTCACCGAGGTCACGTTCACAATGCGGCCGTACTTCTGTTTCTTCATGATCGGCAACACGGCTCGGGTCATCAGAAATGCGGTGTTTAGCGTCATCGCCAGTTGCCGCTGCCAATCCGCATAGCTGATTTTTTCGACCGTGGTGTTCGCCGGCTGCTTGCCGTTCTGCGCCATCCCGGCATTGTTCACCAGGATATCGATCCGGCCGGTGCGCCTTGCAACCGTTCCCACCACCTCGTGCGCACGCCCTTCCTCCGTCAAATCGGCAACGAAAGGAAAAACACGCTCACCGGAGGGATCCAATTGCTTGGCGGTGTCGTGAATGCGCTCCGAAGTGGCGCCGAGAGCCACGAACGCGCCTCCCCGAAAAAGCTCCCGCGCAATCGCAAATCCAATGCCCGTGGCGCTGCCAGCGCCGGTGACGATTGCTGTTTGACCTTGTAGGGAAGGAGCCATCGCGGCATGGAACTACGCTTTGACTCCGCCAATGCATAGATACTTGATCTCGAGAAATTCCTCGATGCCGTATTTCGAGCCTTCGCGCCCCAGGCCCGATTCTTTCACGCCGCCGAACGGCGCAACTTCGGTGGAAATAATTCCGGTGTTGATGCCGACGATTCCGTACTCCAGCGCCTCGGCCACGCGCCACACGCGCGCGAGGTCGCGCCCGTAAAAATACGCGGCCAGGCCGAACTCTGTGTCGTTTGCCAGCGCAACCGCTTCGGCTTCCGTCTTGAATCGAAAGAGCGGCGCGACTGGCCCGAACGTCTCCTCGCGGGCCACCGCCATCTGCGGCGTCGCGTTCGCCAGGATCGTCGGTTCAAAAAAACGGCCGCCTAGCGCGTGGCGATGCCCGCCGGCGATGACCTTGGCGCCCTTGGACACCGCATCCTTAATATGGCTTTCCACTTTTTCAACCGCCGCGTTGTCGATCAACGGCCCTTGCGAAGCGCCCGCTTCCAACCCCGGCGCGGGCTTCAACTTCTGCACCGCCGCCACCAGTTTTTCCGCGAACGCATCGTAGACCGACTCCTGCACCAGCACGCGGTTAGTACACACGCAGGTCTGTCCCGTGTTGCGGTACTTTGAAGCGATCGCGCCTTCCACGGCCGCGTCCAGGTCCGCATCCTCAAAAACGATGAACGGCGCATTCCCACCCAGCTCCAGCGAAAGCTTCTTGATCGTGCTCGCGCACTGCGCCATCAATACTTTTCCAACTTCGGTGGAACCCGTGAACGAAAGCTTCCGCACAATCGGATTTGAAGTAAGTTCCGCGCCGATTTCTTTCGCCGAACCGGTGATCACGTTCAGCACACCCTTCGGCACTCCGGCGCGCTCGGCAAGTTCCGCCAGAGCCAGCGCCGAGAAAGGCGTCTGCGCCGCGGGCTTGATCACCACCGTGCATCCCGCCGCCAGCGCGGGGCCGGCCTTGCGCGTAATCATCGCCAGCGGAAAATTCCATGGCGTAATGCAGGCCACCACGCCGATGGGCTGCTTCAGCAAGACGATTCGCTTATCAGCCTGATGGCCCGGAATCGTGTCTCCGTAAACGCGCTTCGCCTCTTCGCCGAACCATTCCAGAAACGCCGCCGCATAGGCCACTTCCCCGCGTGATTCCGTCAGCGGCTTCCCCTGCTCCAGCGTCATCAGTCGCGCCAGGTCTTCCTGGTTTTCCATCATCAGGTCGAACCACTTGCGCAGCACATTCGCACGTTCTTTCGCCGTCCGCGCGCTCCACGACTTAAAGGCCTCGTTCGCCACTTCGATCGCGTGCCGCGTTTCCGCCCCACTCAGCTTCGGAACTTTGCCGATGATTTCGCCCGTAGCGGGATTATCCACGCCGACCGTACCGCCGCCCGCCGCCTGCACCCACTTCCCATCCACATAGCAGGCTTCGCGAAACAATCGCATGTCCTTCAAATCAACCGCGGCGACCGCCGAATTTGTAGCCGTGCTCGACATACAACACCTCGTTCATTCGCAAGCGCGTGGAAACGCCTGCGCTGTTTTCCCAACGCAGGGTTCCACGCGAAATGGATTATGCGTGCGTCAGCTCAGCCTGCTTTTGTTCCGACACGACCGCCAGGCCCGCTTCGAGCACATCCAACCCCTCGTCAAGTTGCTCGTCCGTGACCACCAGCGGCACCAGGATGCGCACCACGTTGCCATACGTCCCCGCGGTAATCGTGATTAAGCCGTGCTCGTACGCGTATTTCGAAAGCGTTTTTGTTTGCGCTCCGGCAGCCTCGCGCGTTTCCGGATTGCTCACCAACTCCATCGCGCACATGCCGCCGAGTCCACGCACATTGCCGACAATCGGCCATTTCCGCTGCCAGGCCTTGGCGCGCTCTTCGAAACGCTTTCCGATCGCCGTGGACCGCGCAAGCAATCCATCCTTCTCGATGGTTTCCAGCGAGGCCAGCGCCGCCGCGCAAGACGCGGGATTCCCGGCAAAGGTACTGCCAAGCCCGCCGGGAATCGGCGAGTCCATAATTTCCGCTCGGCCCGTGACCGCGGCAATCGGCAAGCCGCCACCGAGCGATTTCGCAGTGATCAGCAGGTCCGGTTCGACACCCCAATGCTCGATCGCAAACATTTTTCCGGTGCGCCCAATGCCGCTCTGCACTTCATCGGCAATGAAAAGGATTCCGTATTTGTCGCAGATCTGCCGGATCACCGGGAAAAATTCCTTCGGCGGTACGACGAAACCGCCTTCACCTAGCACCGGTTCCGCGATGATCGCCGCAACTTGATCGGCAGCAACGACCCGTTTGAATGTATCTTCCAGGTGATGCGCGCAGGTCATCTTGCACGAAGGATACGTCAGGCCGTACGAGCAGTGATAGCAGTTGGCGTAGGGAATCCTGTAAATTTCCGGCGCGAACGGGCCGAAGCCCACTTTGTACGGGTTGGTCTTGCTGGTCAGCGTCATCGTCAACAGCGTGCGCCCGTGAAAGGCGTCTTCGAAGCAGATCACCGCCGGCCGCTTGGTGTGTGCGCGGGCGATCTTCACCGCGTTTTCCACCGCTTCCGCGCCCGTATTCACGAAGAAAGTTTTCTTCGTTCCGCTCATCGGCGCCAGCGCATTCAGCTTTTCCGCAAGTGCGACATACGACTCATATGGCGTAACCCCGAAACACGTGTGCAGGAACTTTTCCAACTGCGCGCGGATTGCGTTTTCCACGCGCGGCGAGCGGTGCCCCGTGTTCAGGCAGCCGATACCGCCGGCAAAATCCAGATAGCGGTTGCCGTCCACGTCCTCGATCCACGCGCCCTCGGCCTTCGCTGTGAAGATCGGCGTCACGAGCTGCGGCCCGCGCGGAATTGCGGCTTCGCGGCGCGCCACCAGCGCTTTCGATTTTGGCCCGGGAACTTCGGTGCGTAATTGGATGGTCTTCATAGCTCTCACTTCCCTCTTTTCAATTCAGAAAAATTTGCCGGCTTAGTACCAGCCGATCGGCGTTTCATCGAGATTGACGTACACCTGCTTCGTTTCAAGATACTCTTCAAGTCCCCACGGCCCGAGCTCCCGCCCAAAGCCCGACTGCTTGTAGCCTCCCCACGGCGCTTCGACGTAAGTCGGCTGCATATGATTCACCCAGATAATTCCCGCGCGCATCGACTTCACGATGCGAAACGCCTTATAGATGTCGCGCGTCCAGACCGCGCCGGCCAAGCCGTACGGCGTGTCGTTGGCAATCTTGATCGCGTCGGCTTCGTTCTCGAACGGAATCACCGAGGCCACTGGGCCAAATATTTCTTCCCGCGCAATTCGGGCCGAGTTGTCGACATCGTAGAAAATCGTCGGTTCCACGTAAAATCCCTTGCCGAATGCTTTCGCGCGCCCTCCGCCGATCGCGGTCTTCGCCTCTTTCTTGCCGATCTCCATGTACGAAGTCACGCGGTCGTACTGTTCCTTGCTGACCAGCGGCCCCATCTTGGTGTCCCGGTCCAGCGGCGCGCCCAGCTTGATGCGCTTGGCCTTTTCCGTCATGGCCTCGACAAATTTCGAGTAAATCTTTTTTTCGACAAGAATGCGGCTGCCCGCGGAACAAACTTCGCCTTGATTGATGAACACGCCGAAGAGCGCCCCATCCACGGCGGCCTCCCAATCGGCGTCGGCAAAAAACACGTTGGGAGATTTTCCGCCAAGTTCCAGCGTCACGCGCTTCAAAGTGTCCGCCGCGCTCTTCACGATGATCTTTCCCACCGCGGCGCTGCCGGTAAACGCGATCTTGTCCACTCCGGGATGGCCCACCAGCGCCGCGCCCGCAACTTCGCCGACGCCGTTCACCACGTTCACCACGCCGGGGGGCAACCCGACCTCCTCCAGCCAGTTTGCAAATTCCAGGGCCGTCAGAGGCGTCTGCTCTGCAGGTTTCAACACGCAAGTGCAACCTGCGGCGAGCGCTGGCGCCAGTTTCCACGCCGCCATCAGCAACGGGTAATTCCATGGAATAATCTGCCCCGCCACGCCCACCGGCTCGCGAAGCGTGAAACTCAAGGCGTTCGCCGGAACCGGCATCACGCTGCCATTCACTTTATTGGCCAGGCCGCCGTAGTATTCGAAGCACGTCGCCACGTCGGCGATGTCGAATTCCGCCTCAACAATCGGCTTTCCGGTGTTGCGCGATTCCAGTTCCGCCAACATGGGCTGGTTCTGGCGAATCTTTTCCGCCAGCTTGAACAAAATGCGCCCGCGATCCTGTGCCGTCGTCGCCGGCCACGGCCCGGAGTCAAACGCGGCCCTCGCGGCCTTTACTGCTTTGTCCACGTCGCTCGCGCTCGCCGCCGCGACGTGCGCGATCACCTCTTCATTGGAAGGATCGAACACTGGAAAGGTTTCACTATTTGAACTCGAGACCCATTGGCCGTTGACATAATTCTGGTAGGTTTTCACCGCGGTTTTCGCTGGACTGGACATAAATCTCCTCCCAATTCAAATTTCACGCGGCCGTCGAGCCTTCGGCCAATTTCCGCGCCGCTTTCCGGCTGCCATACACAAAAAAGAAAAACGCCGCCAGACCGATGAAGCCGACCGTGCCGCCAAACATCCAGATTTCGTAGGAAACAAGCGAAGTGATCTGCTGCGCAGGGAAAAACGCGAGCGCAATCCCAAGGATGGTCGTTAACATCCCGCAAACCCCCGCGAATACCAGCGTTCCCCGGCCATAGTGCCCGCGCACGAATTTTTCATCGAATGCGATCTTCAGCAGCGCACCGAACATATAGAGGAACGGAATCAGTTGCAGCACCACCGCCAGCGAAAGCAACTTTTGAAAAGTCTCCTGGACGCCGGAACCCGTCAGCGTGAAGTTCAGAATCACCAGGATCAGCGAGACACCCGCGTGAACCAGCAGCGCAGGATACGGAGTGGCGTACTTCGGATGAATCTTGCCGAGCCACGACGGCAGATACGAGTCGAGCCCCGCGACGAACGGAATTCGCGCCGAGCCCCCAAGCCACGCAGAGCCAATGCCAGCAATCGACAAGCTCAGCAGGAACGCGAACGGCACCACGATCCAGGGAACTCCCACCTGCCCAGCCATGTGGCTGACCGCCTGCACAATTCCCTGTAGTACGCTAATGCTGTCTTTGCTCACGGCGATCAACAGTGTCAAAGTCGCTCCAACATAAAGCATCCCGGAAAGCACTCCACCCCACGCCACCGCTCCCGGCAAAGTCTTTGCCGGATTTTCAATCTCGTCGCCCATGATCGAGGCAAGCTCCAGCCCGACGAGTCCGAAACAAATCACGCCAAACGAATTCAGCACAAACCGGGGATTCGCTGGAATCCGAAAATCCGCCCAATGAATGGACGTGCCAAACCGGACACACACGACCACTCCAAGCCCCATCAACAGGAACGCCGCGGCAAACGTCCCGATGCCGCCCAGATTATTGATCCACTTACCCACGCCAAGTCCCATCACGTTCAAAATCACCAGCACGCTCAGCAGCACCACGCTCGCGGCCAGCGCGAACGGCTTGTTGTCACCCAGTGACGCATGGCCCGGCCCCAGCACAAAAACGGAAACACCGACGAAGTACAGCATGATCGTCGGCACGTACATCATGTTGTTGGTCCAATAACACCAACCCGATAGAAAACCGTGGAAGTCGCCGAACACTTCCTTGGCCCACAGATACACTCCGCCTTCGCCGGGATACCGGTGCGCCAGTTCGATCACCGCGATCCCCTGCGGCCAGAAAAACAAAATCAGCGAGATGATCCACAGCCAGATCGTGACGCCGCCGTTCGCGGCAATCGACGGCAGAACGTTCAGGTTGAAAACGGCGACGACAAACAGCAGCACGAGGTCGCGCTTCCCGAGTACCCGCTTCAGATGGGTGGTGCCGTTGGAAGAAGGCGAAACGTCAGCCTCCATGGGCGCGGCCTCGTGACTCAAACTGTGTTCTCCTTAGTGTCCGGCCGCGCCCACAAACTGCGCGCCGCGTTCCTGTTGAGCTTTCGCGAGGCCCGGGGCGACCTCTTCAAAGGCCGCGAGGTGCTTGTCGATGTCCGCTTCGGTGTGTTGCACGGAGATGGTCCACTGCTCGTCCCACCAGTACGGCATTGCCAGCACGCCACGGTTGACCATGCCGAACCAGAATTGACGCCAGATGTCGACGTCGATTTTCAGCCAGTCGCGATAATTGCGAATTTCCTGCGGATAGAACATCAGCGCGCCGTTCACGCCCGCGCTGACGACGTAGGCCTGCACGCCATTTTTCTTCACGATGGCGCGATATCCGTCGGTCAGCTTCTTGCCGAGCTTGTCCACGTGCGCGTAATTTTCGCGCGTGAGCACCTCGCGGAAAACGGCCAGACCCGCCGCCATCGCGAAACGATTCGTGTTGTACGTGCCGCCATGGAAAACCTTGTGCTGCACGATCAGGTCCATCACTTCCCTGCTCGCGCCAAACGCCGCCAGCGGCACGCCGCCGCCGATGGATTTGGCCAGCGTGATTATGTCCGGCTTCACGCCGAAATATTCGCTTGCGCCGCCCCAGCCCAGCTTCGCGCCGGTCTTCACCTCGTCGAAGATCAGCAGCGCGCCGTTCTTGGTGCAGATTGCGCGCAGGGCTTCCAGGAAGCCGGGCTGCGGCATGCACAGGCCGACGTTCATCAGTATGGGCTCGAGAATGATCGCGGCAATTTGCCTCGGGAACTGCTTGAAACGGTTTTCGACGCTGGCGATATCGTTGAAAGTCGACACGCACACGTTGTCGAGCACCGACTTGATGACGCCCAGCCCGCCCGGTACGGAATTCGGCGCGTGAATGTCGCCGGCATCTTCCAGCTTAGGCTTTACGCTGACGAGCGCCGTATCGTGCAGTCCGTGATACGCGCCCTCAAAGCGCAGAATTTTGTCGCGGCCCGTTGCGGCGCGCGCGATGCGGCAGGCGTGCATCGTCGCTTCCGTGCCGCTGTTGCCGAACCGCACCATCTCCACCGGATACCGCGCGCAAATTTCTTCCGCCAATTCCAGCTCCATGCCGTGCGGCATGCCAAACGTGGTGCCGCTGTCGGCCATCGCCTTCACGGCTTTCACCACGGCGGGATGCCCGTGGCCGGCCATCAGCGTGCCGAAACAGAGGTTGTGGTCAATGTATTCGTTTCCGTCGATGTCCTTGATCTTGCTGCCGTGCCCCTCCGCCACAAAAATCGGATAGGGATCGTAAGCGCGGTAATTGCTGGCCACGCCAAGCGGAATTCGTTTCTGCGCCTTCTTGTGCGCTTCCGCCGATTTCGGCGTGCGCTTCTCGTATAGGGCGATTTCCTTCTGTAGTGTGTCGTGCATTTGCTGCTCCATCCAGGTAGGCCTTCCGATCGTGGTCACCTGTGGCAGGTCTCTTCCCTGCGGTCAGTGTATGGGTGGCCTTCTGCCACCTCTGTGTAGGGGCAGCTTTAGGCCGCCTCTTTCAGCGAGGAAAACAGCGTGGTTCCTGCGGCGAACTACGCTTACCAGTTTACGCCACTTTCGCAATTTCCCGCAGCCGCGCGGACGGTCATCGCGGCCGGTCTCAACTCTTCGCGCGGAAACGCCCCGGCCTGGCTAGGCGCTTCCGCGCAAGAGTCCGCTCTTCCGTACGTCAGAAGAGAATCTTCAACGCAAACTGCATCACGCGCGGATCGCGTGTCTTTAGTATTTGACCAAACGTCGAATCCGTGAAGTTTCCGTCGGGGTTTTCAAACTCCGTATGATTCCACGTGTTGTAGAACTCCGCGCGGAATTCAGTGTTAATTTTTTCGGTGAGCGGCGTCCTCTTTGCGATCACCAGGTCGGTGTTGCTCAACGCCGGACCGCAACAAAGTGCATGAGGCATATTGCCGAACGTGCCGAGAGCGGGATCGGCGATGTTACTCGTGTTGAACCAAAGCCCGTTGTTAGCCTTCGGATTCACGAATTGGACTTTTCCAGTGACCTGTGGCGTATTGGCATCTTCGAAAAAGAAGCTGCTCTGGAGTTCCGCGTCATCCTGTGTCTGGATGCGAATCGGGAATCCACTCTGATAGGTAATGATGGCCGAAAGCTGCCAACCATTGGCGACCTTGCCGGCGAATCCTTCCTTCTTCGGGATGGGCAGTTCCCACACCGGGCTGAACACAAAACGGTTCTTGGCGCTCAAGAGGGAGATGCCTCGGGTCGCGCGGGGATCGATCGGATTCAGTTCGTTTTCAAACGATGCGCCCTGATCAATCGCCTTGCTGAAAGTGTAGGAGGCCTGGAAGAGCAAACCGTGAGAATAGTTTTTCTCGACGGAAATCTGCAAGCCGTTGTAGTTGGAATTGGCGATAGTGTCTTCCGTGAATATATTACTGAAGATCGGCGTGCCATCGGCCGGACAGCCAACACCGTTGAGAGGATTGCAGTTCGGTGACGAATACGGCCGCAATCCAACCAGAGTCAGCGGCGTTCCACCCGGCGCACCCGTAATCGTGCAAGCGGACGGAGCGCCGACCTGTGGGCAAGGAATATTCTGCGCACCCGGCGTTGGTCCGGGCGCATAAGGCAAGTGGAATTGCATTCCTGCGGGCACCGTAACGCTGTAAAAGCTGTCAGACCCGAATGGTGCGCAGCTTCCCGGCCCTTGAATGGTATTGATGTCCTGACAAGTGGTGGCATTCCCGTAATTCAAGTCGCGGGAAGCCAACAGGTGGTGCGCCTGGGTTCCGACGTAGGCGATCCGGAACAGCATGCTGGAGCTCAACTGGCGCTCGATTGTGAGATTGTACTGTTCGGAATACTGGCTCCGCAGATGTGGCTGGAATTCGCCGAAGAGAAGAATGGGGCGGAAGAGCGACCAATCCACGCAGCCGTTCGGGCCGGTGCCATCGAAGCAAGGAGTTTGCGGCGTCTGGTGAATGATGGCGCCTGCATTATTCGGCACTTGCGTTCCATTCTGCAAAATGTAGGGCGTGTTGAATAGCGGGTTGGATAGCAGCGCGCTGACACCAAAAGGCGGCTCGGCGCTGAACTGTTCCAGGACAAGCTGCTCAATCGGATTGTAGAAAATCCCGTACCCGCCTCGAATCGTTGATTTCCCCGGTCCGCCGGTGAGCTTCGACAGAAAGCCGTCGGACCAACTCGGACTGTACGCCAATCCGATTCTGGGCGCGAACGCTTTGTAATACGTGGAGGTCAGCCCTTTCGGTACTCCCTGATCTCCCGGGAAAACAAGCCCGGTCGGAAAATACGCGCTTTGCGGAGTACCGGGCTGGCAGCTCCCCGGCACCACAGCAGGCCCGCCGGTCACATTTCCGTTGTTGATCGTGGTAGCCCCTGCCGGCGAGATCTCGCACGGGTACTGAGTGGTGCTTTGGCCCGGCCGGAAGGTTTGAATGCGGTTTTGCGTGTCAACGTACGGAGTGTTCAGCTCCCACCGCAAGCCGTAATTCAATGTCAAATTGGATTTGATCTTCCAGCTGTCCTGCGCAAACAAGTACAGCCCGGTGTTGCGGATATTTTCGCCCTGGGCGGCACCCTGAGAGTAGCTCGTCGGAGTTCCGAGGAAAAAGTCGGGATAACCGTCACTGCCAGCGGGTGAATTCGTGGCGCTCCCCGGCTGGAAGGAGAAATCTCCATTGATGTTGAAGTACAAGAACTGGTCAAAGCGCTGTCGGCGAACGTCACCCCCAAACTTGATGCTGTGGGTGCCAATCACCTTGCTGTAGTTATCCGACCATTGGAAGGTATTTCCGATCTGCGGCAATTCTCCTTCAAAGTTGTTTCCAATTACGAATCCACCGGCGACGCTCACGAAAGGCACGCCTTCGCGTCCCGGAATGTTGGTCGTGATCCCGGACGAAGGATTGGTGGGGTCAGCGAAGCAGTTAGCGGCGGAGACGAGGGTCCCGCAGGCATCATGCAGGCTCGCCAGGGTATTCACCGGATGGTTCAGGTTGCCCTGCCCTTCCCGGAAATAATTGAACCGGAATTCATTGACGGCTGACGATCCAATCGTTGAGGTGTGCGAAATGTTCCACTGTTGCACGCGCGTCTTTGTGATTGCGCCGAAGCCGGGTACGTTCGCGCCTGCCGCCTGAAAATTGGAGAAGGGAACGGTGGTGTCGTCGTCGTTGAAGTAGTAGTAGGCGCTGAAGTGTTGGGTCGCGCTGAAATTGTGGTCGAATCGCACGGTGAACTGGTTGGAGCTTTCGTTCTGATTCGGCACCAGGTTTACCTGTCCTGTCCCCACTGGCGCCACAAAGTTCTTGTACAAAGCATTCGCCGTGGGGTCGAAACACGCCGTCGGGATCTGATTGTTTGGGAATAGGGTCGAATATGGGGTGTTGATTGCGATAGTTCCACCACCCGCCGCCGAAACCGCGGATTGGCATCCGGGACGGGCGATTAGAGCGTTTGCAAAGGTCTGATCCGTGAGCGTACCCGCAAATGGCGTTTCCGCAGAGAAGTCCCCCGCTGCCTGCTGTGCCGTCGGCAGGAACACGCTCCCCGAGGAAATTCCTTGAGCGAGACGGTTTCCTTCATAAGAGGCAAAGACAAATGTCTTGTCTTTTTTGATCGGCCCTCCCAACGTGGCGCCGAACTGGTTCTGCCTGTAATCCGGTTTTTCCGCTGGAACAAAGGAGAATGGCTTCGAGTTCAGCACCGTGTTGCGGAAGAATTCATAAACGTCACCGTGGATGTTGTTGGTGCCGGACTTTGTTACCACGTTGACGACCGACCCCGAGTTGCGGCCATATTCGGCGTCAAACGTGTTGGTCAGCACGCGAAATTCCTCAATTGCATCCGGCGAAGGCTGAATCGCGGGGCCGTTCACGAAAATGTCGTTGCCGTCGCCACCGTTCACCATGTAGTTGTTGGAGCGCCCGCGGCCGCCGTTCACCGAAACCACGCCCGGGTTGCTGCTGCCGTAGAACAGGTCCGCGCCCAACTGCGACTGCACGCCCGGCTGCAATTGCAGCAGTTGGTAGGTATTCCGCGAATTCAGCGGCAGTTCGCGCACCGATTGGTCGGTCATCACCGCGCCAAGTTGCGTCGTCGTCGTGTCAATCACCGGCGGCGCACCCGTCACTTCCACCGTATCCACGTTGGAGCCCACCTGCAGCGGGATGTCCACCGTCGCAATTTCGCTCAACAGGAGAACAATTCCTTTGCGGGCGTACTTCTTGAATCCGGTCTGATTGACGTCCACCTCGTAGCTGCCAACCGGCACTTCCAAAAATAGGTATTCCCCGTTGCTCGAGGTCTGCGCTTCGCGCGTGAGATTCGTGCCCTCGTTAACCAGGGTTACTTTGGCGCCGACCACCGCGCCGCCGCTGGCATCCGTCACCGTGCCGCGAATGCGGCCGCCGGTGCTCTGCGCGCTGGCAGTCGATACAGTGATGAAGAAGCTGAAGAGTGCTATGGATGCGGCAAACAGAATATTATGGCAACAGACAGACCGAAGCTGCTGAACGCGCTTGGCGGTTTTCATCTTGGACTCACCCCTGTTTCCTCGAAGGTCTCCTGCCCCGGCACAAGATTCTTCGTGGTTGCTACTGCCCGCGGAACCTTACTATAATCCAGTAAACTTAGAGAAAGCCGGTTCCCGTGTCAAGCAGAAAGAATTTCTCGCGCCCATCGAAAACTCCGGACCGCCCGCCGCTGCTGCGCATCTCTGAAGTGGCGCGCAGGCTCGCGATCTCCTCTTCCGCCTTGCGCGCCTGGGAAGTGCTCGGCCTCGTTTCGCCGCGGCGCACCGAAAGCCGTTATCGGATGTACACCGAAACCGACGTCCGCCTGCTTCAGCGCGCCATTTTTCTGCGCCGCGCGCGCGGCCTGAATCCTGCCGCGATCGTTCACGTCCTCAAAAAACAGGGCGTCGTCTCCGCCCCCGCCGACGCGCCGCAGCTTCCCGGCCAGCGCTTTCGCCGGCTCCGCGTGCGTCGCAAACTTTCCCTCGCCCAGGTCGCCCGCGCCACTAGCGTGTCTGTGGGTTTCCTCAGCGCCCTTGAACGCGGACAGATGCGTTGCTCCATCGGCACGCTTCGCCGCATCGCCCGCTTTTACAAAACAAACATCATTTCCCTATTCGAAACGAATGGCGAAGTTCAGCGCCTGGTCCGCCCCGCGCAACGCAAAATCCTCGAAACCAGTCCCAACGTCCGCATGGAGCTTCTCGCCTGGGGCAACACCGCCATGGAGCCGCACCTTTTCCGCGTGAAACCCGGCGGCGGTAGCGGCGAATCCTACTCCCATGACGGCGAAGAATTCCTTCACGTGTTGCGCGGCGAGTTCGAACTCTGGCTGCATAACGAGGGCCATTATCTTTTGAAAGCGGGCGACAGCCTGTACTTTGAAAGCTCCACGCCGCATCGCTGGAAAAATCCGGGCCGCTCGGAAGCGTGGGTTTTATGGGTAAATACGCCGCCCACTTTTTAGAATCGTTGCCCGGCCCGCGGGGACTAGCCGCTATGCCATGCGTTTCGAGGATCGCTTGAGACCACGTTCACTGTTTAGCTTAATCGCCTTGCTCGCCGCTGTGCCCGCTGTCACTCACCCCGTGTTTGCCCGGCAGTCTGCCCCGACCGACGTATTCCTGAGGGAGATCCACATGCTTGAAATCGATCCGCACACCATCGGTGATACAAAGGTTGTCGTTACTATCCTGGAGGCCAAGATCGTCCATGAAGCCGACGCAGAATAAGTTGCGCGTGTTCGGTATGGCGGCCACTCTGCTCGCATACGCCATGCTGCTCGCGTCCTGCCAGAAAAAAGGGGAGTCTCTGAGCCTGCTCGTCTGGGAGGGATACGCCGATCCCTCTTTCATCCACGCCTTCGAAGAAGCGCACCACTGCAAAGTTTCCGCGTCCTACATGGGCTCCAGCGACGACCTGGTGGCAAAACTTCGCGGCGGCAGCGCCGCCAACTACGACGTAATCTCTCCTTCGAGCGACGTCGCCGCTTCCATCGCGCACTCCGGCTTGGCAGAGCCGCTCGACCTGAGCAAACTTCCGAGTTATTCGCAGCTTTCTCCGAAACTCCGCGAACTTCCGCTCGTAAAGTCCAATGGCAAAACGTTTGGCGTTCCCTTCATGTGGGGCCCGAATCCGCTCCTCTATGACGCGAGTGTTTTCGCGCAGCCTCCGGACTCCTGGGCAATCTTCTGGGACCCGAAATACAAAGTCAAAATCTCCGTCTGGGACGATCTTTCTACGCTTTACATGGCCGCGCAGATGCTCGGTTTCGACAAGCCCGATCCCGCGCAACTCTACAATCTTTCCGACGATCAACTCGCCGCGGTGAAGCAAAAACTCCTGGCGCTGAAACCCAACGTCCGCAAGATGTGGTCCACCGGCGGCGAGTTAACAAACCTTTTTGAAAATCACGAGGTGATCGCCGCGATGGGCTGGCCGCTGATGACCAACCAACTGCACCAGGCGAATTTCCCCATCGGTGAAACGATTCCCAAAGAAAACACCACTGGCTGGATCGACCACCTGATGATCTCGAGCTCCAGCCCGCATAAGGAACTCGCCTACGCATTTCTCGAATACATGATCCAGGCGCAAACCCAGAAAAAAGTTACCGACGTCACGCACTACACTCCCGCCAACGCCGGGGCGGCGCAATTCATGACTCAAGCGGAGAAAAAAGGATTGCATCTCGACGATCCCGACGCCTACATGCAGCGCATCTACTTCTGGCAGGATGTACCGCGCCGCGCGAAGTACATCGAAATCTGGAATGAGGTAAAAGCCGCGCCGTGACGCAACCGGTTTCCAACGTGGAGCAACCAGCCAGAAGTGCAGCTTTTGGAAACGCGCTGCTCGAAGTCCGCGACATCACCAAAAGTTTTGGCGCGCGCGAAGTGCTGAAGCGCATCTCCCTCGAAATTGCCTCGGGCGAATTTCTCACCTTGCTCGGCGAAAGCGGCTCCGGCAAGACGACGCTGCTTCGCCTGATCGCCGGATTCGAGCAAGCCGGCAGCGGCGAAATCTGGATGAGCGGTGAGCGCCTCGACACCCTGCCGCCTTACAAGCGCCGCGTGAACACCGTCTTCCAGAACTACGCCCTCTTCCCGCATCTAACCGTGCAGGAAAACGTCGCCTACGGCCTGCAAGTCAGCGGCGCGGCAAAATCGGAAATTCCCTCTCGCGTAAATGAGGCTTTGCAAATGGTGAAGATGCAGGAATACGCGGCGTCTCGCCCCGCGAAGCTCAGCGGCGGCCAGCAGCAGCGCGTCGCTCTCGCGCGCGCACTCATCAATCGCCCCAAACTCCTGTTGCTCGACGAGCCGCTCTCCGCGCTCGACGCCAACCTCCGCAAACAAATGCAGGGCGAACTGAAATCTCTGCAACGCGAACTCGGAATCACCTTTCTCTTCGTGACCCACGATCAGGACGAGGCCATGGCGCTCTCCGACCGCATCGCCCTGGTGAAAAACGGCGGGCTCGAGCAGATCGCTTCGCCGCGCGAGATCTATGCTCACCCCGCCACCAGTTACACCGCCGAATTCATCGGGCAAACCAACCTGCTGCGCGCGGAAATAAAAAACAACGAGGCGTCGTGCGGCCAACTGCAATGGAGCACGATGCACCCAACGGCCGCCGCCCTTTTCTCCTTGCGTCCCGAAGCGATTCATCTCTCGCCGGATGGATCCGTTCCCGCCGATGCGGTTCGCTTCCGCGCGGTGATACGGCAGCAAATTTTCTCAGGTTCCAGCGAACATCTGGAGCTTCAACTCGCCGGCCAATTGCTGCGTGCCAGGATTCCGGCGCGCGGGCCGCTTTCCGGCGAACAGGAGTTCTGGTTTTCAGCCGCGGATGCCATAGCAGTCCGAGAGTGAAATAAAAAATGTACTCGCGCGCCTACAAATGGATCGTCTCGACGCCACCTCTGCTCTGGGTGACGATTTTCCTGCTCCTTCCCTACGCGCTGATGTTCGCTCACAGTTTCTGGCTTGTCCGAGACGGCATGATTGTCCGCCAATGGAACCTGCAAAATTACGCCAGGCTCTTCCAGAACCCCGTCTATCTCGACGTGCTGTTCCGCACCGTGCGCATCGCCGCCGGCGTCACCCTGCTCTCCTTGCTCCTCGGATATCCGCTCGCGTATTACATGTCCTTCCGCGCTGGTGTGCGCAAGGAACTCCTCTATCAACTGGTGATCGTTCCTCTTTGGGTGAGCTATCTCGTTCGCGGCTACGCCTGGAAAACAATTCTCGGCTCCGAAGGCGTCCTCAACGGTTTTCTGCAGTACATCCACGTCACGAAAGAGCCCGTCAGCTTTTTCCTCTACAGCCCCTTCGCCGTCGTCCTGACGCTCACGCACATCTACACGCCCTTCGTCTTTCTCCCCCTCTACGCCTCGCTCGAACACATCCCGCGCAATCTCGTCGAAGCCTCGCACGATCTCGGCGCCGGCTCGCGCGCCACTTTCCTGCGGGTCATCCTGCCGCTTTCGCTTCCCGGCCTGCTGGCAGGCGCGACGTTCGCGTTTGTGCTGACCCTCGGCGATTTTCTCGCTCCGCTTCTCGTCGGCGGTCCATCCAGCATCATGATCGCCAATATCGTCCAAAGTCTTTTCGGCACGGCATACGATTGGCCGTTGGGCGCGGCGGTTTCCGTCTGCATTCTCCTGCTGACCATCTCGTTGCTCTTTCTCACCGAGCGTCTTGAAAAACGGTGGTCCTTCCGATGAGCCGCGCTTCCCAATCCTCCCGCCGCTCGCCGTTGCTCGGCATCTACGCGCTCCTCGTCTTCGCGTTTCTCTATTTGCCGATTGTCGTGCTGATTCTTTACTCCTTCAATCGTGACGGCGTCGGCGGCTTTCCGCCAAAACAACTCACCTTCGCCTGGTACCGCCTCCTCTTCAGCGACTCCTCGATCTGGGATGCCGTCGTCAACAGCTTGCTAGTCGCCCTCGGCGCGGTCGCTCTCTCGCTTACCCTCGGACTCCTCGCCGCTCTGGCCCTGGATCGCGCCACCTTCCCCGGCAAATCCGTTTTTCGCCGACTGGTCCTTCTTCCACTGATCCTTCCCGGCATTATCACGGGCCTCTCCCTATTGATGTTCGCGGTTTCCGCCGGAAGGCAGCTCAGCCTCGCCACCGTCTTCCTCGGCCACGGAACCGCGCTCCTCTCCGTCGCTACCACCGAACTCTTCGCAGGCCTGCAAAAGATAGACCGCGCACAGGAAGAAGCTTCCCTCGATCTCGGCGCCACTCCCTGGCAAACTTTTTGGCGCGTCACGCTGCCAAACCTGAAACTCTCCCTCATCGCCGCCGGCCTGCTGATCTTCACCCTTTCGATGGACGAAATCGCCGTCACCTTCTTCCTCATAGGCCGCGACAACACGCTTCCGCTCGAAATCTGGGCTCGCTTGCGCCGCGGCATCACTCCGGAGATCAACGCCATCTCCACCCTGATTTTTGCCGTGTCCGTCATTCTGATTTTGATCTGGTACCGGATTCGCACTCGCACCACCGGCCAGGAAGCCCAAGAACTTTTGGAACACCCCTAGGAGAAAGAATCCCATGTCCCAAACACGCCGCGATTTCATCAGATACGTTGTGGCCGGCTCGATCGCTTCCGGATGCCCTATCGACAAAGCGCTTCTCGAGGAGCCCGGCGGCGCTTCAGCAACACCGCTCGTCGAAGGCGAACACTTCGGCGTCTGCCACCAGGTGCGCGACGGCCATTCGTTTCCAAGGCCCGACGCCACAAAGAAAGTGGAGGTTGTCATTGTCGGCGGGGGCGTCGCGGGCCTCTCCGCCGCCTATTTCCTCAAGGGGAAAGACTGGCTGCTGCTCGAAAAAGAAGAGCACTTCGGCGGCAACGCTTATCAGGAGGAGTACGAAGGCCAGATTTTCGGCACGGGCGCCGCTTACGGCTATCGCGGCGACGACGGCGACCGGCTCGCGAAAGAGATCGGCCTCGACTTGCCGCTCATCAATATGCCCGACCCCATCATTGTCAATGGCAAGTACTCCCCGGACATCTGGCGCAAGGGAATCGACGATCTTCCGTATCCGAGAGAAGTCGTCGCGAGTTTCAAGAAGTATCGCGACGCCATCATGAAAATCGACATCAAGAAAAACATGCTCGAACTCGACCAGGAACCCTTCACCAAATATCTTGCGCCGTACGCGCCGGAAGTTACCAAGTTGTGGGACGCCTACGGTGGATCCAACTGGGGCGCATTCTCCGAAGACACCTCTGCACTTATCGGCATAGGCGACACCCAATATCTGGTTCAGGGGTTAGACGACCAGCGCGTGATTCTTCCCGGCGGCCTCGGCTGCATCACCCACAAGCTGGTGGAAGTCCTCAAGCCGCACTACAGCGAGCGCATGCTCAGCGACGCCACCGTTGTTTCGGTGGTCTCCGACAAGGACGAAGTCCGTGTCACCTATGCACAAGGCGACAAAATCACCACCGTCGCCGCAAAAATAGTTTTGATGTGCACCGCAAAATACATCACCTCGCGGCTGGTCGCCGGCCTCCCCAGCGAGCAGAAGCAGGCCATGCGCCGCACGCGCTACGCGCCCTATCCCATCATCAACATGATTTTTGACAAGCCCGTCTACCGCAAGGGCTACGACAACTGGTGCCCAGGCAAATCCTTCACGGACTTTATCGTCGCCGACTGGACCATCCGCAACAATCCCGGTTACAAGCCCAAATACAACATCCTCACCTTTTACACGCCGCTCCGCGAATCCGAACGCTCCACTCTTCTGGATGAAGGCGATTGCAAAACGCTCGCGGCAAGAGTCCTGAAGGACTTTCAGGGACTCCTCCCTGAATTCAACGTGGATCCCGTCGAAATCCGCATCTATCGCCGCGGCCATCCGATGTTCATGGCTGTCCCGGGCCAATTCACGAAGAACCGCATGATCGCCTCACGCCCGATGGATCGCATCTTCTTCGGCAACTCCGATTCGGGAGGCCCGGAATCTCTCACCAGCGAAGCCATCCGCATCTCCCGCGCCGGCGCCGAATGGGCCAATCTCGTTCTCGCTGGAAAACCCGGCGCCGCCGATCTTGCCCACAAAGCCCTGACGGAGGCCGTCCTATAGTTTTTTAGGAGAGTTTCGGCGGCGGTACAATGCGGTTGCGGTTGTTGCGGAGGATTCATGGCCAACGAAGTAAACGACTTCCAAAAGTTTCGCACGGAACTTAATGAGGAAATCCTCAACTGCGGGCACCTCGGCATCAAGCGTTTCTTCGCGCTCGACAACCAGGCCTACGACCCCGGCCCGCTCGACGCCCGCACCAAGGAACTTCTCGGCCTCGTCGCCTCCGCCGTTTTGCGGTGCGACGACTGCATCACCTATCACTTGGTGCGCTGCGGCGAGGTCGGCTGGAAACGCGCCGAAGTGATCGACGCCCTCAATGTCGCCCTGGTCGTCGGAGGCTCCATCGCCATCCCCCACGTCCGCCGGGCCTTTGCCAGAATGAGGGAGATACAAGGGCTTCAGCCTGATGTAAAATAAAGGACGTTCCTGCCATGAGCACGACACCCACAGCCATCGCCGCCGAACAGGCAAAATTCCTGCCCAGAATGCGCGGCTTTTTGGGCGCGGCCCTCTTCCTGGCTCTCCGCAGGTTTCCTCGGCTGCTGCAACTTCACCGCAACAAAAGTTCCTGGGCATTGTTCCGTTTCGCGCTGGCATGCCTCGGCGCCGCTGTCGTGGTTCTCCCGTTGAGCCTCTGGAATGGCTGGATTACTGCGATCTTCGGATTGGCTTTGTTCGTGGTCGCCATCCTTCTGCCACCTGCCGCAACCGAATCAAGCACCGACCGCAAAGCACGCGAACTTGGCGCCCAGACGGTTGTAAGCGGCGGCGAATACCAGCCGGGAAATGCGCCCGCTGCAACTGTCCGGCTGTTTATCTCTCCCGAGCACGTTTGGGCGCTCGACAGCCACTTTCACCCCCTGGTAGTCATTCCCGTTACCGAGATCTCCCGCATGCGCCTTGAACCCGCCGCCAGTGGCTGGCTGTTGCAGGTTCGGTGGGGAGATCACAAGGCCGAATTTTCCTATCACGGTATCTTTGCGGAACGCTTCGCAAAATTGGCACAAGAATCGATCCTCGCGGCAAACCCCTCGGCTGCGAGCATGGCCCGGAAGCAACGGGCGGCGGGTGCCTAAGCCTGGGAACACCCGCAATTTGCAGCCTCGAATCATTCGCGGAAAGTGTGTCAAACTAGAGTCATGGCACGCGGCTGGGAGAGCAAAGATGTCGAGCCTCAAGTGGAAGCGAAAAAGTCTATGAGCGCATCTCCTGGCAAGGGCCCGAAAACCCCCGAGGAATTGCGCCGCGAACAGGAATGCCGCGACCTTCAGCTCTCCCGCATCAGGATCGTCAACGACCTGGAAGTAGCCACGAATCCCAATCACAGAAAATCCCTCGAAGCCGCTCTGGCACACCTCGACCAGAAGATTTCCCAACTCAGCTGATTTTAAGGAAACTTGCTGCACCCCTCGGAAGGTGTCCGATTGGGGTTAATCCGTAAACACCACTCCCACCGCCGTTGTTCCCTTCTCCGCACCCTCTTCAATGCGCACCACGTAGCCGCGCAAGATCATTTCCTGCATGCCATCCGCTCCAGGCGCCCGCATCACCACTCGCACTTCCGACTGCATGCGCGGGCTGTGCCGCAAGGGAATCAACGCGCCCTGAATCGAAAGATCTCGCACCTGCGTATCTTCCTCGAATTTCTGGCCTTCCGCGGTCACTCCGGTCACGGAAGCCGGAAACTGCGCCTCGCGCCGCAATGCCGTGCGCGAACCGGGCATGTGCGCCTGTACGGGCTCGCTGGCGGCGCCAAGAGTGATCACCATTCCTTCGCTGGCGGCGAACACCGAATCGAACTCCTCTCGCGCCTGCCGCAGCAGATGATCCACGATCCGGTCCGTCGAATCCGGATCGTGATGAAACAGCACCAGCGTTTTTACGCCCGTGTCGCGCGCAACCTTCACTCCTTCGCTCCACGAAGAGTGCCCCCATCCCTTGCGGTCGCCGGCAAGCCGCTCCGGTGAATACTGCGCATCATTAATAAAGATGTCCGCGCCGGCCGCCAATTCGCGCAAATTCATGTCCAGCGCCGGCACTCCCGGTTCATTATCGGTGGCATACACCACGATCCCCGCGGGGGTCTCAATGCGGAATCCCAGGCAGCCCTGAGGATGATTCAGCCAGCGCGTGGTGACCTTATTCTGGCCGATCTGAAAGGCCTCGCCTCCCTCCAACTCGCGAAATTTCCGCTGGGCGGTCATGGCCGAAATATCAACGGGGAAATACGGCATGGCCATCTGCGCTTCAAACACCTGCCTCAGGGAATCGGACCCCAGGATTTTCGAGCGGAAACTATAAAACTGGAATTGATTCTTCTGATCGTAGAGAGGCGCAAAAAACGGCAGCCCTTGAATATGATCCCAATGATAGTGGGTCACTAAAATGTGGGTCGTGGCGGAAGTTGCAGAACCGTCCGCTCCCCAACGATTTCCCAGCACCCGCAGGCCGGTGCCACAATCCAGAATAAATTTCGTACCATCCGGCGCCACAAATTCCAGGCAGGGCGTGTTTCCACCATAGCGCCACGTGGCCGGATCGACGGTCGGCGTCGAGCCGCGGACTCCCCAAAAGCTCAATTTGGCTATAGGACTGCTCATCTGTCTCTGCGCGGCGCCTGGATGACCCCGACATGAGCGGCGCTTACGCCACCCATCCGTCCCTTGCTTGCCCTGCTGAGATAGTGGCAGCCGCAGCTAAGAGCGTCAACGAATTCGCTGGCCTTGTTGTCAAAGTTTCCAATAACAGCTTGAGACTTGGGGATGCAGCCTGACAGGCAAACTCGTAGAATGGGTTTGCCACCGATGCACACCCATTCCCATGGCCCCGGCCAAACCCACACACACGATCATGCGGGCCAGCATGCTCATGGCGACAGCCACGACCACGCCCACCCGCCCATGCGGCCGTCCGTTCTTGCCTGGGCGATGGTTGCCACCCTCGGCCTGGTCGTCGCGGAGGTCTTCGGCGGCTTTCTCGGCCGCTCGGTCGCGCTGCTGAATGACGCGGTTCATAATTTGAGCGACGTCCCGGCGCTTGGAATTTCCTGGCTGGCCATGCGATGGGCGCAACGCCCGGCCGACTCGGAAAAAACCTTCGGATACCACCGGTCCGGCACCCTGGCCGCCTTTACGAATGCGATTCTGCTGGTTCTGCTTTCCCTCTGGCTTGGTTACGAAGCCATCGACAGGCTGCGCTCCCCGGTGCAAGTCGTCGAAAGCTGGATGATCTGGACGTCCATCGCGGCGTTGATGGTCAACGGCGGCATCACGCTGGCGCTGGTTCGCGGCCACAGCGACCTGAATTTGCGCAGCATCCTGGTTCACAACTTCGGCGACGCTCTCTCCAACATCGCCATTATCGCCGGCGCAATCGTAATGCAGTACACGCATGCCGCCTGGATCGATCCGCTTCTCGGCCTCGCCATCGGCCTGCTCGTTCTCTATTCCTCCATCGGTATTTTGCGCGATTCGGCCCACATCCTTCTGGAGGGCCGCCCCAAATGCGCTGGAGTGGAAGAAGTGGCGCGGGCCATACTCACCATCGAAAATGTCTACGAAGTGCACGACATCCACATCTGGTCGCTCGGCGGCTCGCACAACGCCTTAAGCTGCCACGCCCGCGTCCCGGACATGCACATGGACCAGTGCGAAAAGATCATTGCGGCCATTCGCAAGAAGCTTGCGGAAGATTTTCAGATCGAACACAGCACCGTGCAGCTTGAGCGAGCGGGGCTGCCCGCTTCTTCGGGCTATGTAATGCCCGAGCCGATACGAAAAAATTAATTGAACAGTTGTGCCGGCTGGATTCCGGATTTACGCGGGCAGGCGCACTGGCACACCGCGCTGATCGTTGAACTGCTGCGTGGCGCCGATATCGAGGGTGTTCAGGGGTATCGTCCGGCGCAGGCCCTCCGCCGTGACGTACTGCAGCCGGTCGTTAATCACAGTGTACGCCACCGCAAAAATCAAGCTGCCGTCCTGACGCACAAACACATACTCGGTCTGCTCCGGCGGGAGCGGTTCCGAGCGCATCCGGCGGATTATGCTGCTATCGCTCTCCCGGGCTGACGATTGATCCGGGGGAGGCGGCGGCCCCGGCTGATTCGCGGCCGCAACATCTTCCGGCGCTGGCCCCTCCGGGCCCTCGTCCGCGTCCATCGGAACAGGCAGATAGAATCCGCCGTCAAAAAATGGAATCACGAACCCGGAGTCCCGGCGGAAATGGCGCCCCGCGTTCGGGTGCACCGCAAAAAAGTGAGGGAAATCAAACCCGAGGCCGGGAACAGGATTGCCTCCCGTTGAAAAGCCCCCGTTCGGGAACACGGGATCTGTAGAAAAATTATTGGCGTGGACTGTACGATTCCACCCAGTCGGACGGCTCGCTCTTGGCGCGGAGCTCAATCGCGCGCCAGCCACTCCTGTGCGACCCGCCGGCCGCGCGCTGATGGCCGTGCGTGCCGGCGCGGCATGTGCAACTCCCCTGGGTGCGGCGGCAACAAAGGCATGGGCACCGCCCATGGACGGCATTGATCCACCACCGCGTTGGGCCTGGCTGGCGAGCGGAAATGTACAGAGAACACCGAAAAGAAGGATTGTGCGCCGCATGGTTGCTTCCCCAATAAGGCCTTGACTGCGCCTCATTGTATTAGACGCGGGTACCCGCCGCAACGTTACTGTCCCTCGCGCTTTGCAGTATTCCCGAAGGTGCTGGGCTTTCACGTCACCCGGGACTGTGCTATAACCGAGGGGCCGTGAAATCTAGCGTTCAGCAGGAAATCGCCCTTGCGGCAGCAAGGGGCGCGGTGTTCGGGGAGTCTGGCCAGTCAGCGCAGTCGGCAAGCGAAACTTCCACTCACCCGCACGAAGATGCCTCACGGTATTGCCCTGTATGTTCGCAGCGACTGGAGTCGCGGCGTTGCAAGCTGATTTGCAACGTGTGCGGGTATTACATGTCCTGCGCGGACTACTACTGAGTATCGCCGGGCGGTCCGGAGACCTCAAAAGACCGCTTTGCGAAATAGACAAAAAGCAGATATGCTTTGCCGTTCCGGGCCGGGTTGCCGCCGGACCTGCGTACGGACCAGGAGGAAATTAACGTGGCTTTGAAGATGACACCAAGGGAAGTGGACGGCGTCACCGTGATCGCAATGGACGGCCGGATCGTGCTGGGCGAAGAATCCAACGCACTGCGCGAAAAAGTGAAATCGCTGATCGCCGAGGGCAAGAAAAAGATCGTACTGAACATGGACAACATTACGTTCATTGACAGCGCGGGCCTCGGAACGTTGGTTTCCGCGCATCACAGCGCCAAGGCGCAGGGCTCGTCCCTGCGGCTGTGCCACCTCGGCACGAAATTCACCGAAGTTCTGCAAATCACAAAGCTGATGACCATTTTCGATGTTTACAACACCGAAGCCGAAGCCGTCGCCAGCTTCTCCAAGTAATTTTCATCAGAGAATATAGGGGCGGACTTTAGTCCGCCCGTTTTTATTCCACCACGCGGTACATCGTGATCCCGCTCAAAAGTTTCGGATAAAAGTCCGTCGACTTCTGCGGCATCACTTCCCCGGAAGTGGCAACTTTCATCACGACGTCCACATCCACCGGATTCAGCAGGAACGCCACTTGTGCCCCGCGATCCACGGCGTCGATCGCAGCTGTGAATTCCCGCTCATACGACAGATTCGATTCGGAGGTTACGGCCTGCGGAGTAACGCCCAGCGCCGGCTCCAGAATCCCCTGGTGCAGCAGCACCACATCCAATTGCCGCTGCAACGGCGAGAGGCCGGGCAGGATTTGCGCCAGCCCAGCCTCGGGGCGAAGCGTCAACAGGTAGAAAGCCTGGGACCCCGCACTCGCAGCGGGGTAAACGCCGATGGCCCGCTGTGCCCTCGCCTGCGTCAGCCGGCTCCGGAATTTATCGAGCGCCTCCGCGCGCTGGGCATCATTCGCAAATGAAAAAACTTCTGTCGCAAACCACGGCTCCAGGTAACGCCGCACCGCGCTCCACGAAAAATCCCTCAGGTTGCTCACCACGCGATGCGTTGGCAGAATCGTCAGCCCTTCGCTCTGCGTGTTCACGAACGTCATCATCGAACGCTCATAGAGCGCGTCAGGAATCAGTTTCCCGGCCTTCGTTCGCGATTCGTTACGGAAATTGAGCGAAGTCTCGTACCGATGGTGCCCATCCGCAATCACCAACTTCTGCTCGACCATGGCTTTCTGAATGCCGGTAATCCGCGCGGGATCCGCTATCATCCACAAGCGATGCGTCACCCCGTACTCATCGAGCAATTCCGTCACCGGTTTTTCTGTGGATTCCACTTCGCGGAGAATCGCGTCCACGCGCTTCTCCGGGTCCGAATAAATCATGAACAGTTGCCCGGTGTGCGTATGCGTGTGCCGCAAAAGTTCCAGGCGGTCGGCCTTGGGCCCCGAAAGCGTATGCTCGTGGCGGAAGACAATGTTATTCGCATAATCCTCCAGTTGCCCCGCGCCGATAAACCCTCGCCGCGTCCTCAGTGTCGAGGTTCCCGGGACCGTGAACTCCTGCGTGTAGCCATAAAACGCCGGCGTCGCATCCTGCTGCACCGCGTTCGCAGCAATCCATCCCCTTAACGCTGCCGCCGCGCGCGTGTACACATTATCCTGGGGCATGTCATTCGGGGATGTTCGCCCCTTCTCCACCGCGATCAGGTTGTGCGGATTGGCGGCGTAATACTTCTCCTGTTGCGCGGGCGAAATCTTGTCGTACGGCTGTGTCAGCACGCGCTCGAACGGAGCGACCTCCGGGTTATAACGGTATGCGCGGAACGGATAAATCAAGGCCATGAGTTCTCCATATGAAATTTCCCAACAACGTGAGCCCCCTATTTTACGCGAACTC
>DATHMM010000016.1:0-35151 GCA_035487095.1 Candidatus Sulfotelmatobacter sp. | reverse complement strand
ACGCGGATGGAGGCGGCGTTATCGGGGTGAATCAGGCAGATGGTGCGGGGATCGGAGAAGTGGGCGTCGCCCCAGGCGAGGACGGCGTTGACGGCTTCGGTGGCGTAGCCCTTGCCGTGCATGGCGGGAGAGAGAATCCAGCCGGCTTCGCGAAGATTTTCTACGGGCGGCGAGAGTTCGCGATGGAAATAGGCGAGACCGATTTCCCCCGCGAAGGCGGCGGTGGATTTCTCCTCGAGAATCCAGAAACCGAAGCCGAGAAGCGGCCAGTGACCGGCGTTGCGGAGGAATTTCACCCAGGCTTCCTCTTGCGTGAGCGGGCGTCCGCCGACGAATTGGGTAACGGCGGGATCGGCCCACATGGCGCGGCAGGCGGGAAAATCTTCCAGGCGATGGTGGCGGAGACGGAGGCGCGGGGTTTCGATGATGGGAAAATCCGGAGCGAGAGGCAGCGATCGAACCATCAGAGGATTTTAGCGCAAGCGGGATTGAATTTTGGAATGGAGCGGCAGAAAGAAGAAGTGGAGGGCGAAGCAGCGAAGAGGTAGAATCAGCGCAAATCCGCCACTGAGAGAACTGACGGGGCCAAGTGCAGGGCACAGGGCGCCCGTACAAGAAAAAACAGAGAAGAGGTGTGCGATGGCTGCTTCCAATGCGACAGAGGGATTGCGCGGGCCGGGAACGCTGGTGAAGAAGGCGACGGGGTGGTTTATCGCGGTCGCGGTGCTGTTTATTTTGCTGGGACTGTTTGCGATTGCGGAGCCGTTTGCGGCGGGGCTGGGCGTGACGCTGCTGGTGGGATGGCTGCTGGTGTTTGGCGCGGTGGCGCACTTTTTTGCGGCGTTCAAGGGCGGCGGCGCGAAGCACGTGATTCTGCAATTGCTGGTGGGGATTGTGTACCTGATCGGTGGATTTTATTTCCTGACGCATACGCTCATGGGAGTAAGCACGCTGACGCTGCTGCTTTCGGGCGTGATCCTGGCGGAAGGCGTGCTGGAGATCGTGGCGTATTTCCGGCTGAAAGGCGCGCATGGGGCTTCGTGGATGCTGATCAATGGAATCGTGACGCTGCTGCTGGGCGGGTTGATCTGGTTTCACTGGCCGTCGAGTTCGGTGTGGGCGATCGGGACGCTGGTGGGAGTGAATTTGCTGATGACGGGGATATCGAGGTTGATGCTGGGATTGGCGGCGAGGAAGATCGTAAGCAGTTTTCAGTAGATAGTAATCAGTGACCAGTAATCGGTAATCAGTAAGAGCGGAAGTTTTGTGGCGTTCGATCGTAAGCTGGGCCACCTGAAGGTGGCCGCTACGGATTAGGGGCGAGGTCGCGGAAGGCGAAGTGGGTGGTCAGGGTTTTGACGGGCTGGCCGTCGGATTCGGCGTACGGATAGATGAAATAGTTGAGCGCCGGGCCTTTTTGATCGGGAGAGAGGACGAGGTCGCGGCCGTAAGTGAAGAAGACGCGATTGTCGTCGTGGGCGCCGAAGAAGTAGTCGCGCTTGGCGGGATTTTTCCAGGCTTCGCTGGCGTCGACTGGAATCCAGCCGATGCCGCTGACATAAAATTCGGCCCAGCAGTGGTAACCGGGGATGTCGCCTTCCGATTTTCCTTCGGGAAGCGGAAATCCGATTTCAAAGCGCGCGGGAATTCCTGCCGAGCGCATCATCCCGATAAATAAAGAATGAAAATCGGTGCAATTGCCGTGCTTGGAAGTGCAGGCCCAAACGGCGTCGCCGCGGCCCCAGCCTTCGCCGGTCTTGTCGTAGCGCATCGTGGCGACGACGTAATCGTAAATGTGGCGGGCTTTCTGGAGCGGCGCGGTATCCCCGGCGGTCTGCTGGCGAGAGAGCTCGGCGATGGTGCCGCTGAGCGGGACGAGTTTGTCTGGCTCCAGATAACGCTTCATCAGCGGGTCGTCGGAGGGATTCGCGGCGGAGCCATTTTGCATGGCGGGCGAATGGATGTTGACGGCATGCTCGCGGCGGGTGGCGTTGAAGAGGAGAGTGACGTCGTAACCCGCGGCCGCCTGGGCAGCGGAAGGCGTGAAGACAGCAAAGAGATTGTGGTATTCGGGATCGCGGCCTTCGGAGTGCGCGACGGAGCTTTCGATATTAAGGTTGGAGACAGATTGAAAGGCGTCGTTTTGCGGGAGGGGGATCCAGAGATGGCTGGATTTTGCATCGGCGTTGGCGGGAACGTGGACCTGATATGTAAACGCGAAACTGCGATGGGATCCAGCGGCGTCCACGGCGCGAACGGAAGGAGATTTGGAGTGAACCAGAAGAGCTACGGACGAGCTAAAAAGCAGCGCGGCAGCCAGCGCAAGAAAGAACCGGGATTTAGACATGGCCAGAACCTCCCAGGTTATTCGATAGAGAGTATAGAGGAATAGTCACAATAAAAGTTCAGCGAAAAAGTCGAAATTAATGGTTGTCTTGGGCCATGGCCCGTGAAATCGATCGGGACGGGCAAAAGACGCCCGCCTCGGAAGGCGGCCGCTACAAAGACACGCCTGCGGTCAGGATTTGCGCGTGAAGGAGAGATTTTCGGTCATGGTTTTGCCGTGATCATCGAAGGTCCAGACTTGGTTAAGGTGATTCTTGTCGGGCAAGGAGACGCTGAGCGAAACCATGTGGCCTTCATCGGGAGATTTGGCGCCGGCGAGGCGTAGGAAGGTGAAGTCCAGCTTGCCGTTGGCGGCGGGAGAGGCAGCGGTCTGCATGGTGGGCTGATTGCCCGCGGAGCAATAGTGCGTGACGAGGATGCGGTCGCTATCGAGCGAATACATGGTGATCATTTCTGGTTCGTTGCCGGCGTGCATGCGTTCCATCACGACGCTGCCGTTGGAAATGAGTTCGTAGCTGGCTTGTCCTTTTTTGCCGTCTGGGGTGGAGCCCTCCCAGTGGCCGACGAGAGATTTGATCTGATCGAAAGCGGGGGTGGTGCGCGCAGCCGGATGCATTTCCTGGGGGACAGCGAAGGCTGGAACAAAAGCGAAGAGTACGAGAGCGAATAAAATGCGGGGACGGAACATGGAAGCCTCCTTTAGATTGTGCGCCAGGCAATGGGGGCGGAGCGGCCGGGCGGGTAAGAGAACCTGGTAGGGGAGAGTCTGCCGCAGGCGGGCGCGGAAGTCCAGCGGCGAGAAACTGGTCATGGGCAGATCCGACGCTTCTTGAAGACAAGGTCGCAACCGCGTTGACACATGGCGGAGGCGGTCCTATACTCCGCCCCGATTCCGGACAGAGGAAGATTCCGCGAGCGGAGTGTTTCATGCACAGTTTCGTTTCCCGTAAAAGATGGATGAAATTTTTCGTTCGCCTCGGCATTCTGCCGGCGATTACGGTTGGGGCTTTTGCGTTTGCCACACGCGCGCAGGAGGCGCCGAAGTATCGCGTGGACCCCTTCTGGCCGCAGGAGCTGCCGAACAACTGGATTGTGGGGCAGATCGGCGGACTGGCTGTGGACCGGGAGGACCACATCTGGGTTTTGCAGCGGCCCTCCACGAACACGGTGGACGAAACTGGAGCTTCGCTTACGCCGCCGCGCTCGATGTGCTGCATCGCGGCGCCGCCGGTGCTGGAGTTCGACAAGCAGGGACATCTGCTCCACTCCTGGGGCGGCCCAGGCGAAGGATTCGATTGGCCGAAAATCGAGCACGGAATTTACGTCGACAAGGATGGATACGTTTGGATCGGGGGCAATTCGCCGACCGACCGGCATATTCTGAAGTTCAAAAAGGATGGGAAGTTTGTTATGCAGATCGGGCATCCGTCATCGGATGCGCCCGACAGTATGCGCACGGATATTTTGGGGCGGCCGGCGGGCATCGAAGTGGATTCGGAAGCGCATGAGGTGTACATCGCCGACGGTTATATGAACAAACGGGTAATTGTTTTCGACTCGGAGACAGGGGCGTTCAAGCGGCTTTGGGGAGCGTATGGAAATGCCCCGAAAGATACCGATCCCGGTGCATATAATTCTGCCGCGCCGCCAGACCAGCAATTTCGCAATCCGGTGCACTGCGTGCACATTTCGCGGGACGGGCTGGTGTACGTCTGCGACCGCAGCAATGACCGGATGCAGGTGTTCACCAAGCAGGGAAAATTCGTGAAGGAGTTCACGGTGCGGCCGGAAACACTGGGGGTGGGTTCCGTGTGGCAGTTCGCGTTTTCGACCGACGAGCAGCAGAAGTTTCTGCTGGTGGCGGACGGAGAGGACAACGTGATCTGGACGTTGAGGCGGGAGGATGGCGCCGTGGTGGGGCAGACGGGGCACAATGGCCGTAATGCCGGACAGTTCCACTGGATTCATCAGATCGCGTCGGATTCCGAGGGCAGCTTGTATACAGGCGAAGTGGACACCGGCAAGAGGATCCAGAAATTTGTTTTGCTGAATGGCGGAAAGCCGCCGAAATGAGATTCGCGCGAACCGGCGGCTCGGAAAGGAAGCCAGTATGAATGAAAAGCAGCGCGCGGAAGCAGCCTTGACTCCCGCGCAGCAGATACTCAACGACCTTTGGGAAGAACACCTGCGCCACGAATTTGCGACCCAGGACACGAAGGCTACGCTGGAAACGATGGTTCCCGAAGCTTACGTGAACCACATCCCGGTGTTGACCGGTGGCGTCGGCCACGAACAATTGCGCGAATTCTATTCGCGGCACTTCATCCCCAGGATGCCAGCCGATACTGAGATCGTGCCCATCTCGCGAACCATTGGCACGGAGCGGCTGGTCGACGAAATGATCTTTCGTTTTACACACACGATTGAAATGGACTGGATGCTTCCGGGGATCGCACCAACCGGCAGGCGGGTGGAATGCCCGCTGGTGGTAATCGTGCACTTTCGCGGCGGAAAACTTTCAAACGAGCACATCTACTGGGATCAAGCTTCAGTGCTGGTGCAGTTGGGGCTGCTCGATGCAGACAAGTTGCCCGTCGCCGGCCTGGAAACCGCGAAGAAGCTGGCTGACCCCAGCCTGCCGTCGAACCATTTGATTGAGCGGGCCAAGGCTGGGCGCGCTAATTCTTCCAAATGACATCGAAATGAACGACAGGAGATCCTGCTTGGGGATCGGTACCCGCTATTTCTTGGGTTGGGCGGTGGGGGGCAGGATGCCATTCAGGCGGAGATACATGGCGGCGGCGCCGTAGTGGTCGGCCCAGCCTCCGACGAGAAAAAAGACGCCCATAACGCGGGGGCCCTGGACGCGGCCAAAGTCCACGTTGTCGCCGAGCTTGGAGTCGTCCATATTCGCGAGGGCGGTGGAGCAGAAGTCGAACGAGGCGCGGGCCGCGGCGAGCAACTTGTCTTTGGGATCCGTTTCCTTGAGGTCGTCTACCTTGGGCGCGGGAACATCGGCAACCTTCGCGCAAGTGCCATTATTTGACTCGGCGATGTGGACGACCAGGTGCGCGAAGCTGATCTGATCCGGGGTGGGCTTGTAGCTGAACTTGTCCGCGGGCATGGCTTCGATGGCAGCGAGAGTATTTTTCTGCCGGGAGGCCAACGACGACCGCAGCACGGTGCTGACGGGATTCTTCACCGGCGCGGCGGTTTGCGGAGCGGTGGCGGGAGTAGCGGAGGCGGCTGGCGCCGCCATCTGCGCCAGCGCGGAGCCGCTAAACGTGAATGCGAAACTTAGTGTGACGAGAAGTTTCTTCATTTGGAATTTCCCCCTGCGTGTTTGATCGCGGCGCGCAGCTTTACGCTAACCGAATTTTCCTCTTTCGCCCGAAAACATCCCAAATCATACACCCATCTGGAGATTCACCGAAATGAGGAAGCAATTGTCTGCGGTGGTGATACGTGACCGGACAGAACCACCATAGATTGCCCGTGTTGCGCCCTGCACTCTAAGGCTTGGCTATCGGCGCGGGGTGCGCGCGGCGGAACGCATCAAAATCCACCCAGACGCGTTGAACGGTGGCGGCATCAATCGGCCTGGCCTCGGGCGTGTTGGGATCTTTCTCGGAGTAAATTTCTAGGACCACATTTCCGCAGGCAGGGGTCATGGCATCGGCCCGGTATTCGTACATTCCTTCAAAGGTGGTGTCCACTTTGCGGTTCCGCTGGTCGTAGAGATCGAACTCGGACCGCCCCGGCAGGATCGGAGGCAGCTCCTTGCCGCCGCAGAGGAGGCGCATGCGCACGAATCCATTCTTGAAACGAACTTTGAAAAACGCGCCGAATTTCGGCCTGACGCGCACCAAGAGGACGGGGCGGTAGTCCTGCGCGTCTTCGATAGCGCTCGAGGGAGGCTTGGCTGCGGCAACTTCACCGCCAGAGCGTTTTGCCGCCTTGCGCGCGGCGGCCATCTCCTCTTCGTGGCGCAGGAAATAGTTCAACGGAGGCGTGATAAACGATACGCGAAATTCTCCGGCGTCGACGAAGTAAGGTTTCGTGTCGAATTTTTCCTGGGCGAGAAGTTCGCGCAGGGCATCGGCGGGGAAATAATCGGTGGGTTCAACGGGAAGAAGGACCGGGGACGGAGGGAGTTCCTTCACGATGTCTTTCCTGGCCTTCTCGACCTCCGGCCGGACGAACTCCACCGGCACAATGGAAGCCAGGTTCCGCAGGAGACTGGTGGTGATTCCCGCGACTTTGCCGTCCAGGGTGAACAAGGGGCCGCCGGAGTTTCCGGGGTTGATGTTGATGTCGCTGTTGATGGAATCTTTTTCGATCTTGCTGACGACACCGGTGGTCAGGGCTTTTTCGCGGCCCAGCGGATTGCCAATGGTGAAAACGCGCTGGCCGACAGCGAGATGCGAGGCAGCTTCGTTCGCGAGCAGAGGCGCAACGACGCCCTCCGGGAACGCGGAGGGATCAAAGCGGATCACCGCGACATCCTTATCCGCGTTCGAGGTGACCAGCCGCGCCGGGACCTTGCGCTTGTCGTCGAATTGCACGGCCAGGTAACTGGAGGAATTTACGACGTGGTAGTTGGTCACCACCAGGCCTGAGGAATCCACGAGGAAGCCGGAGCCACTGCCCGATTCGGAATGCACAGCCACCACGGAATTTTTCAGCTTGTCGAAGAGTGCCGTCAATTCCCCACCGGCGGAGCCGGAGGCTAATTTATTTTCGCCGGTTGAGGAGACGCCAGGAAGCAAGTCTTCGATTTTGGCGTTGTCATTGGTGAGGTCGATGCGCTGCTCTGTTCCGCTGATCTGGATATCCAGATTCCAGGAATATCGCTTGCCGCCCAACTCCACCGGCTTGGTGGAGGAAATGGAATAGCGCCCGGGAGAGAGCGGCCTTTCCGCTTTGCCATCGAGATCGGTCTTCAGTGTCGTCGGAGGGTCAGCGCTGCCCGCATGCCGGAAGTTGATGACGTAGAACGGTACGGGCTTCTGATTGAGATCTTTGTCCACGAGCAGGACGCGCAGCTTCACGTTTACTGTTGCGATGTGCTGGCCCGCGCCGGCGGCGGGACTGAACAGCAACGAAGCAAAGAGCAAATAGGCGACCATGTCCTGCCTCTCGTGCGGCCAACTTCTTGCTTTGTCCGGGTTACCCGATTTCGGGAATTGGGACGTATTTTATAAGTTCCTGGCTTGGATGTGTAGCAAAGGAATCTGGCGCCGTGTGGGAGTGAGGCGGCAAAATGGGACGGGTGGGGAGGTGCGGGATGGGGCGCTGAGTGGAGCGAAAGCGTTGACCGGCGGCAGAAAGGGTCCTTACCATGTAGGGATGAGGCCCGGAACCGGTCGAACGGAACTTTGGCGAGTAGGAGCCTGGCTGCTGCTGGCGATGAGCTTCGCGGGTTGCGAGGACGCGGCGAAGCGGCCGGCGCAGGCGCATACTCCGGCGCTGAAAGCTTCACCCAGCCAACAGGCGCAGGGCCAGCAAGCGCAAGCACTGGCGGCGCAGGCGGGGCCCAGTACTGTCGGCAACCTGCCTCTGCGGAATCTGAAGTCGCAGCCGCTGATCCCTCTGGTACGGCAGACACCCGGCGGAATTCCCTACCTGATTGAACGAGTGAAGGAGAAGTTTGCCGCGGGAGAAGCCAACTACAAGGCCGGGCACCTGGCGGCGGCGCGGCGGGATTTTGACGACGCGGTGGACTGGATGCTGGAGAGCGGGTACGACCCGAACAGCGACCCGAAACTGAGCGAACTGTTTCACCAGGTGACGGACACGATTTACGCGTACGAGTTGCAGGCGTTCCGCGCGGGAGACGGGTTCAGCGAGGCTCCGGCGGTACCGGCTCCGATTGACGAAGTGGCGGAGATGACCTTTCCGGTGGACCCGAAACTGAGGGCACGGGCAGAAGAGGCCGCCAAGAGCGTTTCGCACGACCTGCCTCTGACGGTGAACGACGTGGTGGCTTCCTACCTGAACTTTTTCCAGACGCCACGCGGGCGGGCGATCGTGGAAAACGGATTGCGGCGCAAGGGAAAATACGACGACATGATCGCCCGGGTGCTGCGGGAAGAGGGCGTGCCGCAGGACCTGATCTACCTGGCGCAGGCGGAGAGCGCGTTTCAGCCGCTGGCGCTTTCGCGCGCGGGGGCGAGGGGCATCTGGCAGTTCGTGCAGTGGCGCGGAAACGAATACGGATTGAAGCGGACATGGTGGGTGGACGAGCGGATGGATCCGGAAAAGGCGACGCGGGCGGCGGCGCAGCACCTGCGGGATCTTTACGGATTGTTCGGAGACTGGTATCTGGCGATTGCGGCGTACAACTGCGGGCCGGGAAACGTGCAGAAGGGCGTGGAGCGGACCGGATACGCGGATTTCTGGGAGCTGTACAAACGGAACGTGCTGCCACGCGAGACGAAAAACTACGTGCCGATCATCCTGGCGCTGACGCTGATTGCCAAGGACGCGGCGCACTACGGAATTTCGGTGGACCCGGAGCAGGCAGTGGAGACGGACACGGTGAAGCCGGGGCGGGCAGTCGACCTGCGGCTGGTGGCCGAGACGATTGACGTGGACGTGACCACGCTGCGAACGTTGAATCCTTCCCTGCTGCGGATGGCGACGCCGGACGATCCGGAGTTTGTGCTGCACCTGCCGAAGGGCTCGGCGGAAACGTTTTCGGCGGAGATCGCGGATATTCCAGCGGACAAGTGGGTGAGCTGGCGGCGGCACCGGGTGGAGAGCGGGGAGACGCTGACGTCGATCGCCAAAAAGTATCGGGTGACCCCGGGGGCGATTGCGGCGGCCAACGACCTGGAAGCGGGAACAGGACTGGAAGCTGGCGAAAAGCTGATTATCCCGGCGGCCCGTCCCGTGGAAGAGACCAAGAGCCGGCTGGTACGCTACCGGGTGAGGCGCGGAGATACGTTGGGGGGAATCGCCGACCAGTTCAGCGTGACAGATGCTGACATCCGGAAATGGAACGGGCTGAAGGGTGGCAAGGTGAGCCGCGGGATGGTGTTGCGGATCTACACGGTGGGAGGAGCGCCGGAGGCCCATACGGTGAAGAGTTCGGCGAAAACGCGGCGGAAGAAGCCGGCGGGTACGGCCGGCAGCCAGACGAAACCTTGAAGAAAAGTGACTCGTTACTCGTGATTGGTGACTGGTGGAAGCGCCTGGCAGGGCCAGCGGCTTACGCAGGCAAGCGGACCAGGGAGCACCAGAATGAGAATTTTGCGTGGAAAGGGGGAGTTGTTATCAGGAAAGCTTGACAAGGACCGTGGAGTGGGATAACAAATCGCAAGGACGGAGTGCAGTCCATCTCCGACTGGTGCAGCGTGCCAAGAACAACGGGCAAGAAAGTTCCCCATGGGGAGGAGAGCATGGAATTCGAGAAAGATCAGTTTGAAGACGACGAAGAGCTGTCCCGGTTGGAAGACGATGAAGAGCTCGGCGGAGAGCCGGGAGCTATTGTCGAAGAAGAGGAAGAGCTGCTGATCGTGGAGGAGGAGCCCGGAGACGAGGGCGACGAACCCGCGGCCAAACCGGCGGCGAAGCCCGCGCCAAAGCCCTCCCCAAAGAAGGCAGCTCCCAAGAAAGCCGCGAAGAAGGCGGCGAAGAAGCCCGCCAAGAAGAAACCGGCCAAGAAAGCGAAGGCCAAGCCGAAGAAAAAGGCGGCGAAGAAGCCGGCCAAGAAGCGGCGCCGGTAGAACAGGCGCGGTTTCGAAAATTTCACCAAAGGCTCCCCGGGAAAACCGGGGGGCCTTTTTTTTGCGCGAAGGTGCCGGAATGGGAGAGAGGCAGCGAAGACAGATGGACCAAAACGGCGGGCCGCGCGTCCCGGAAAGGGAGGGATGAGCGCTGAGGGAGAGGAGAAACTTGCCTGGACAATTAAGTATCGTTAGGATAACCGCACATGGTCAAGGCTTTGGAGCAGATCCGGCGGATGCGCGGCGGCGCCCAGTCGCACCTGATGCGCTGTTCGGATGAAAACTACTATGTGGTGAAGTTTCAAAATAACCCGCAGCATCGAAGGATCCTGGTGAACGAACTGCTGGGTACACGGTTGGCCTCGCGGCTGGGGCTGCCGACGGCACCGGTGGAAGTCGTCGAGGTGGGGGCGGAGTTGATCCGGCTGACGCCGGAATTGTGTATCGAATTGCCGAGGTCGCGGACACCGTGCGTGGCGGGGCTGCAGTTCGGCTCGCGGTATCCGGGGGACCCACGGCAGATGGCACTGCACGACTTTCTGCCGGACGAAAAACTGCGCGAAGTGGAAAATCTGCACGACTTCGCGGGGATGCTCGTTTTCGACAAGTGGGTCTGCAACACGAATGGGAGGCAGACGGTTTTTTTTGAAGAGGCGGGGCGGGCCACAGGGGTTACGCCGGGAGCGGCGGCGGCAGGGCTTGCGCCCAGACCAGGACCTAGTTTGGGACAAAGGGAAGTTGCACGTGGAACGTTGCCGCGCGGGGACATGCAGCGGGAACCTGACCGGGAAGTGGCGCCGGGAGAAGCGGGGCGCGAGAGGGCGTACAAGACCGTGATGATCGACCAGGGATTCTGCTTCAACGCGGGCGAGTGGAATTTTCCGGATGCACCGCTGCGCGGGTTGTACGCGCGAAGCCGGGTGTACGAGGGCGTGACCGGAATGGATTCGTTCGGCCCCTGGCTGGAGCGATTGGAAAAGCGGATTACGGAAAAGGTTCTGGCGGAACTGGCGGAGGAGATTCCACCCGCGTGGTATGAGGACGACTACGACGCGGTGCTGAAGGTGCTGGAACAGTTGCACCGGAGGAAACGGCGGGTGGAGGAGCTGATCTTGTCGGCGAGGAGTTCGAACCGGCAGCCGTTTTCGGGGTGGAAGTGACTGGTGAGTAGTGACTAGTGACTGGTGGAAAGCGGACAGTGGCCAGCGACCGGTGGCCGGTGAAGAGTGACTGGTAATTGGTGGCTGGTAACTGATGGAGAGCAAGAGACGGCCGGCGACCAGCGAAGAATGAGCCGTGGCTGTCGGCTGTACAAGAGGAGACGGAACCGGACTGGGATCGGTTTTCACCAGTCACTAAGCACCAGTCACCAGTCACATTCCGGGGGAGGAAGACGATGGGAACGCTACCAGGTTCAATGGACAAGTCCTTTGCCTACCGCGTGCTGCGCTACACGCCGAACCTGGTGCGCGACGAGTGGGTGAACATTGGCGTGCTGGTGTTCGATCCGGAATCGGGCGAACGGCGGATGCGGCTGATCGAGGAGCCGGAAGAGTATGCCCGCGTGCGGCGGCTGCACCCGAGCGCGGACGAGGAACTGCTGCGGGCGTTGCGGGACGACCTGGAGAGCCGGTTTTTAACGGCTACGCAACTTTTCGATGGCAACGGAAGCGGAGCGGCCAGCAGATCGGAGAGCGTTCGGGCCAGCGCGGATTGGCTGAAGCTGCTCGGAAAGTGGGACGATACGCTATCGAACGCTCTGCAACTGGCGCCGCAGAAGGGCGTCCACGCGGACGACTTGGACGCGGAGACGGAGCGGCTCTACACCGACCACGTGGCGTTGCAGCGCGGCGCGGCCCGGGTGGGGGCGCCGGGAAACCGCGGGGCGATCCGCTCGTATTGCGCGCAGGTTTTCAAACAGGCGCGGGTTTGGGAACGCCTGCAGAAGGGCGTTCGCGCGGAGGAGTTCACGTTTTCGGGCGACCCGATGCGCATCGACTACGGCTACCGGCGGAACGGCACGCGGGGGTTCGTGCAGACCCTGAGCGTTTCACGCGCGCCGGGAGAAGTGAAGTCGCTTGCTTACACTGTGGAACGGATCCGCGGCAAGGTGGCCGCGAGCGAATTCACGGCGGTGACGGACGTGCTC
The DNA here is from genome assembly GCA_035487095.1 of Candidatus Sulfotelmatobacter sp. Classification (GTDB taxonomy): domain Bacteria; phylum Acidobacteriota; class Terriglobia; order Acidiferrales; family UBA7541; genus Acidiferrum. The sequence goes on along the minus strand of DATHMM010000016.1, from coordinate 22,926 downwards.
CTGATCGAGGAAAACGAACGGCACCAGTTTGTGCGCGAAACCCTGCGTGATGCGGGCGTGGACGCGGTGCCGCTGGAAGGGTTGGCGGTGTGGACGGCGAAGATGCGCCCGTTGATCCAGTGAAGAAGTAATCAGTGAACAGTAGTCGGGAATCAGTAAGAGCGGAATGGACAATAGAAAACAGCGATCAGCTAGCAGGAACCACCGGTTTGGCGGCGGGGGAATGCTTCGAGGAGCGGATCGAGTTTTTGCAGGTTCGGTTCCGAGTCAGCGGTAAATCTCCCTGCGGTCGCCGATGCGGAGGACCAGCACCAACAGGCGAGCGTCTTCAATTTTGCAGATGACACGGAAGGGCCCAACGCGGTATCGCCAGAATTCGCCGAGCCGCGAGCCTTGCAGGGCTTTGCCGATGCTTCGCGGATCGTCCAGTTTTGCGACGCGTCCCCGCAGAAATTTCAGAATGCGTTTGGCGTGTTGCGGGTCGAGCTTGCTGAGTTCGCGGTCGGCTTCGACGGAAAACTCAATCTTCCAGGGCATGACGTTTTAGGACGTCTTCGAGCGGAATTGTGGGTGATTCGCCGCTGCGGATGCGATCCAGGGAGCGTTCGGCCAGATACAGATCTTCCAACTCCTCAATGTGCCGCAGGATAGCTTCGCGGGCATAAAAAGTCTTGGTGCGCCCGGTTCGCTTGGCGAGCTTTTCCAGGCGCTTTTCGATGGATTCAGGAAGGCGGATCGCCAGCATAGGACCTCGCTATACAAGTATAGCATGGCGCGCATGCAGCCGTTGATGCGGTAGGAAGTAATCGGTAAGAGGAAAGCGGATAACAGTTAACAGCGATCAGATAGCAGAAGCCAACTGATCGCTGGCCGCGGGTGACTGGTGGCTTGAATCCAGTCACCAGCTACCGATCACCAGTCACTTCCCTAGACGAGGGGCTCGGACCAGTTCTCCAGGGTCTCTTTCACTTTGTGTAAAAACTGGTGGGCTACGGCGCCGTCCACGACGCGGTGGTCGTAGCTGAGGGTAACGTAGCACATCGAGCGGATGGCGATGGAATCGTTGATCACCACGGGGCGCTTTTCGATGGCGCCGAGACCGAGAATGCCTACGTTCGGCTGGCTGATGACCGGCAGGCCGAAGAGGCCGCCGAAGACGCCCGGATTGGTGATGGAGAAGGTGCCTTCCTGCACTTCCTCGGGCTTGAGCTTTTTGGAGCGGGCGCGCTCGGCAAGATCGTTGAGATTGCGCTGGATGCCGAGGAGATTTTTCTCGTCGGCGTTCTTGATGACCGGCACAATCAGGCCCCAGTCGAGCGCCACGGCCATGCCGATGTTGATCTCCCGGTGCAGGACCATATTGGTGCCGTCGAGCGAAGCGTTGAGCGTGGGATACGCGCGGAGGCCGGCGACCACGGCTTTCACAAAGAACGGCATGAAGGTGAGCTTGGTCTCGTAGCGCTTTTCGAACTCTTCCCTGGCCTTGGCGCGGATGGCCGCGACTTTGGTCATGTCGATTTCATCGACGGAATAGACGTGCGCGGAAACATGCTTGGAGGCGACCATGTGCTCGGCGATTTTCTGGCGCATGTTGCTGAGCGGCTGCACTTCGTAGTTGCCGAAATAAATGCGCTCACGAGGGACACCGACTTGGAGGGCCGCGACGTACTGGCTGCCATGCGCGGCTGGCGCGCCGGGAACGGCCATCGGCGCGGGAGTCGGCGGCGGAACAGAAGGGCGCGCAACGGCGGCGGGAGCCGGAGAGGGTGCGGCAGCCGGAGCGGATTGCCCGGCGATGACGGCTTCGATGTCTTCCTTGGTGATGCGGCCACCGGCGCCTGAGCCTTCAATGGCGGAGAGGTCAACGCCGTGTTCCTTGGCGAGGCGGCGGACGAGCGGCGAAGAGTGAATGCGTTCGGTGGAACCGGAAGAAGCGGCCGGAGGCGCTACGGGAGCGGATACAGGTGCCGCGGGCGCAGGAGCGGCGGGCTTCGCTGCGGCAGGTGCAGGAGCCGGGGCAGCTTTGGCCGGGGACGCTGCAGGAGCAGGCGCGGAGGCCGCGGCTGAGCCCGCGCCGTCAATCACGGCCACGATGGTCTGGATCGGAACGGTCTGGCCTTCGGCAATCTTGATTTCTTTGAGGACGCCCGCGGAGGGGGAAGGAATTTCGGCGTCGACTTTGTCCGTGGAGATTTCAAAGAGGGGCTCGTCGCGCTCGACCTTGTCGCCGGGCTTCTTGAGCCATTTGGTGATAGTGCCTTCAAAGATGCTTTCGCCCATCTGGGGCATGACGACGTCAACTGCCATGGGATTGCTCTCCTTCGCCTGATAAGCCGTATGAAACTTACGGAATGCGTAGCGCGCTTGGCATGTTCCGCGGAACCTTCCTAGTTTACAGCGAAAGGCGAGGGGCGAAAAGGGCGGGGCCGAAAGTTCGGGCTGGGGCGGGAAATGCGGGGAAATACATGCATCAAGGCTTGGCCGTGAAGGTGAAGTTGACGGTCTGCGGCTCGCCACTCGACTTGATCTCGATTTCCTGGGACAGGGTGCCGAGGGTTTCATGCCACGCGGTAATGGTGTAGCGGCCGGGCGGCAGGTCCGGGAGGACGAAGCCGCCGTCGTCACCGGTGACCGCGAAATATGGCGTTCTCAGAACCGCGAAGTAGCCCTGCATCCAGGGATGCAGGTTGCACTTCACGGGAATAAATTCTTCGTTTTCGTAAGCGTAGGCGAAGGGCGGAGTGCGCGGGGGCTGAAGTTTGTTCCACTCGCGGTTTACCTTGGCGAGAGGATGGATGTTGTGGGCAAACGGATCGCTGTTGGAGATTTTCACTTCCTGGCCGGCGCGGAAAGCGAGGACATGCGTCGTGTACTGGCAGCCCTGTTGGTCAAAAAGGACGGGAGTCGAGGGAACGGGGCCGGGATAGGGCGCACCCTCGGAAATGTAAACGACGACGTTACGAACCGCATTGCCCGGGCCAACGATCAGCGATTCGGAAACAAGCGGATTAGCGGCGTGCAATTGTGCGCATGAGGGTTCTTTCGAAAGGTCCAGCGGTTTGGGCTTCGCGAGAGCGCCGCTGAGCGTGACTTTGCCGCTAAGCGTCGCGCCGCCGGGAGCGGCGACGAGGCCACCGGAAACGCAGGAATACAGGATCACCGTGAGACAGATGTGAACCGACCGCATTCCTCGAATCCTCCAGAGTAGAACAATCCGGGCGTCCCGGGCCTTGCGGAAGTTGAGATACGCGGCAACGGGGAGCGAGAAAAAGAACGGGGAGGAGAATGCCGTGCCAACTCCGTGCAGCAACGAGTTTACGCGATCGGTGGAAAGCGAGCTTACCAATGCAGAATCGCGGGTTCAATCGGTTAGTAACTTTTTGAATCAGGGCGAGGAGAGCCCGCCCCGTAAATTCATCCGGGGCGCAAAAAACGCGCCTCAGAAGGCGGCCTCTACAAAGGCGGGAGTGGCCGCTACGCGGCTTAGAACTTCGCCAGGTCTTTGGCGGCGGTGAAGACCTTTTGAGCGTTGGGGAGGAAGGCTTCCTCGAGTGTGGGTGCGTAGGGGACGGGCGTGTCGAGAGACGCTACGCGGAGGACCGGGCCGTCGAGGTCGTGGAAGGCTTTTTCGAAGAGGATGGCGGCGATTTCGCCGGAGATGCCGCCGGTTTTGGTGTCTTCGTGAACGACGAGGCATTTGTTGGTTTTGCGAATGGACTGGAGAATTGTTTCTTCGTCCAGCGGCATTAACGTGCGGAGGTCGATGACCTCGGCTTCAATGCCCTCTTTGGCGAGGGCTTCGGCGGCTTCGAGCGAGGTGTGCATCATCGCGGCGTAGGAAAGAATCGTGAGGTGCTTTCCTTCGCGGCGGACGACCGCTTTGCCGAGCGGAACTGTGTAGTCGCCTTCGGGGATTTCTTCCTTGATGCGGCGGTAGAGAAATTTGTGTTCGAAGAAGAGAACGGGGTTGTTGTCGCGGATGCTGGCCTTGAGCAGGCCTTTGGCGTCGTAAGGCGTGGAGGGATAGACGATTTTCATTCCCGGGGTATGGAGAAAATACATTTCGGGATTGGCGGAGTGGAACGGGCCGCCGTGGACGCCGCCGCCGGAGGGGCCGCGTACCACGATTGGCGCGGGGGCGTTCCAGAGATAGTGTCCCTTGGCGACGAAATTGGTGAGTTGGTTGAAGCAGCAGGCGATGAAATCGATGAACTGCATTTCGGCGATGGGGCGCAGGCCGAGATAGCTCATGCCGCAGGCCGCGCCGATGATGGCGCTTTCGCTGATGGGGGTGTCGATGACGCGCTCCCAGCCGAATTTTTCGAGCAGGCCTTCGCTGGTTTTGAAGGCGCCGCCATAGACGCCGACATCTTCGCCGATGAGCACGACGCTCGGATCGGCGGCCATCTCTTCGAACATGGCCTGGCGGATGGCTTCGAGAAAGGTGATGGGGGCCATGAGTTACCTCCGGGCCTTTCCGCGGGCGGCGGATTTTGCCGGGGCTGATTTTCTGGCGGGAGGCTTTGTCGCGGCCTTTGCCGGAGATTTTGTTTTTGCCGCAGGCTCTTCGGCGGCCGGTTGCGTGTCGCCGAAATGAATCGGTGCGTTTTCGCGCGACGACGTTTTGCCGCGGCCAAAGCCTTCGACGAGCCAGACAGGTTCGACACTGGATTTCGGCGGGGTCACTTCGGCGATCGGGCGTTCCCACTTGGGGCGGATCTTGTGGCAATCGTCGCCGGTGCAATAGACGCCTTCGGAGGCCAGTTCCTGCGGGGGCATCGGGGAGTTTTCGGCGAACTCGCGTTCTTTTTCGAGGAGCGCGTTGATCTTGTCTTCGATTTCTTTTTTGCCTTTGGCATCGAGGATTTTTTCGGTGCTCAGAAATTTTTCGTAGAGCGTGATGGGGTCGCGCTTCTCCCAGTATTCGCGCTGCTCGGCCGGGACGTATTCAGCGGGGTCGTGCTGGGCGTGGCCGCGGCGGCGGAAGGTTTTGGCTTCGATGAGGATGGGGCCTTCGCCAGAGCGGGCGCGCTCGACGGCTTCTTTGGCGGTTGAGTAGACCGCGACCGGGTCGTTGCCATCCACAATGTAGCTGGCAATGCCATAGGCCTTGGCGCGATCGGCCAGATCTTCGAGGGGCACCTGGCGGCGCACCGGCGTGGAATAAGCCCATTGGTTATTTTCCAGAATCAGGACAAACGCGGCTTTCTGCGAGGCGGCGAGATTCAGGCCTTCGTGAAAGACGCCGGTCGAGCTGCCGCCGTCACCGATCCAGGTCATGGCCACGATTTTCTGGCCGAGGTAGCGGCCGGCCATGGCGACGCCGGTAAGCACGGGAATGAGATCGCCGAGCATGGAAATGGGCGAAACGATGTGGAGATTTTCGAGATCTCCGAAGTGGCTGGTGCCATCTTTACCTTTGGTGGGCGAGGTGTATTTCGCCATGTGCTGGGTGAAGATATCGCGCGGGGGAACGCCTTTGACGAGCAGCGCGCCGATGTTGCGGATCATCGGAGCCATCCAGTCTTTTTTCTGGAGGGCGAAGGCGCTGGCGACGGAGATGGCTTCCTGGCCGAGGCTGGAGTAGAGGCCGCCGACGATCTTGTTCTGGCGGAAGAGCCGGGTCATGGTGTCCTCGACCTCGCGGTTGAGGCGCATGAAGTAGTAGAGGTCGAGGTATTGCTGGCGCGAGAGTTTCGTCTTGGCGGCTGTTTCGGTGGCAGGCATCTTCGGCAGGTCTCCCGATGAACGTCCGATTGTCTATCTTACGGCGAACCGAGGCGGATGGCGAATGGGGGGAAGGCGTAGGGGTGGCCGGGGAGGGGCTGAAGGAAGACAAATTGGCCGGTTGATTTTCCTGTTGCATATGCAACATCTTTATGTTGTACTAGCAACATGGAGGCAACCATGACCAGCAACCTAGAATCCCTGCTGCAGCGGAGGGCGATTCGCGCCTTCGATCCTGTTCCCGTCCCTTCCGAGACGCGGGTGCAGATTTTGCGCGCGGCGTGCGCGGCGCCGTCGAGCTTCAACAGCCAGCCATACCGCCTGATTTGGATTGACACTCCGACGAAAAAAGAGAAAGCGGCGGAGCTATGCATGGGCCAATCGGCGGCCAAGACGGCATCCGTCCTGGTTGTCGCGGTGGCGGACTTGGGTTTGTGGAAAGAGACCGGGGAGGGACAGTTGCAGTGGATGCGCGAAGCAAAATTCTCTGAGGAAAAGATCCGGGAGTACGAACGGAAGGCCAAATTCGCCAAGTGGTTTTACATCCAAGGGTGGTTCAACATTTTCGGCGCAGCGAAGTGGGCGATATTAAGGACGGTGCACTTGTGGAAAGTGATCGGCATGGTGCCGATAACCAGGCAGGGCCTTTTCAAGTGGGCGACCAAGAGCACGGCCCTGGCTTGCGGGAACCTGATGATTGCTGCGGAAGCGCTGGGGTTCAACACCTGCCCGATGGAGGGATTCGACGGCGCGCGGCTCTCGAAATTTCTGGGGCTTTCCCGGAAATACCACGACATCGTGATGGTGATTGCGATTGGGAAAAAGTCGGCGACGTACAAGGAGCAGCCGCAGTGGCGACGGCCGCTGGAATCGACGGTGACGGTTCTATGATTGCCGTGGACAGAAAAACGATTCCGGACGAAATCCTGAAGGACTCGGTGCTGGTCCATCTTGCGGCTGCGTATTTTTCCGTGAGCAAGCAATTGGAACGCCGCACCGGCTGTTCGCAGACGCGGGGATTTATTCTCTCCACGCTGCGAGGTGGCGCGGAGCGGAATCAGAACCAGATTGCCACATTGCTTGGATTTGACAGGACGGTGGTGCACCGTTCGATCGGGACGATGCTGAAGGAAGGGCTGGTTTCGAAGAAAAAGGCGGGGACGGGCCGGACTTTTGTAATCCGACTGACGCCAAAGGGAGAAAAGTACCGGGAGTTCCTCATCAAGGAGCGGCGTGCGGCCGAGGAGGGGCTCCGACGCATTCTGAGTGCAGAAGAACGTGCGGCGTTGATCCGGCTGCTGGGGGTTGTGGCTGAGTTTGAAATTTAGCCGGGAGTTGGTCACAAAACAACTGGCTTAAAAGCCAGCGCTACATTGAGGAAAGAGGAAAGTTAGAGTGGCCGGTCTAAAGACCGGCCACTACACGTGAGGTTACGATCACGCCAGATAGGCGTCGAGTTGGCCGAGGCAGCCGATCCAGCCCTGGTTGTGCTTTTCACGGGCTTCGGCGGTCAGCAGGTTTTTGTGGGTCAGGCTGACTTCGGTGGAGCCGCCGAGGTCTTTGAAAGTTACCGTGACGAGGGATTCCGTCCTTGTTTCGTCCTGTTGCCAGAGCCAGGTGAAAGCGATTTTCTCGGGTGGCTTGATCTCTTCGTAGGTGCCGCTGAGGTTGTGGACATTGCCGTCTTTGTGATGCATTTCCAGGGAGTATTTTCCGCCGACGCGGAGATCGAGGCTGGTGATGACGGTCTTGTAGTCCGCCGTGGGATGGAACCACTGGGCGAATTCGCGGGCGTCGGTCCAGGCGCGGTACACGCGGTCGCGGGGAGCCGCGAAGGTGCGCGTTAACTGGATCGAGTGTTCCGGTTGCGATTGCGGTGTGGCCATGATTGTTTCTCCTTTTGCTGTTCTGTCTGCTTTTCGGGCGATGGATCCTGGCTGAGGAAACGTTCGAGGGAATCGAAAGTGCCTTCCCAGAAGCGGCGGTACTGGGCAATCCAGTTTTCGGCTTGCTTCAGGGGAGCCGGAGCGAGTTGGCAGAAGCGTGTGCGGCCGATCTTCTTTTGCGAGACGAGGCCGGCTTGCTGGAGGACGCGGACGTGCTTCATTACCGCGGGAAGCGACATGCGGTGAGGGCCGGCAAGATCGGACATGGAGGCTTCGCCGAGCATGAGGGAAGCAAGGATGGCGCGGCGAGTGGGGTCGGCGAGCGCGCCAAAGGTGGAATCGAGGGATTGAGAATACTTAACCATACGGTTTAGTATTGATGGAATACGGCCGGCCTGTCAAGCAAAATTTCGGCGGTGGGCCAGTTTGAAATTCAACAAGACTTGCAGGGCCAGGGCGAACCAAGAATCCCGGAAACGGCCGGCGGCTCAGATGGTTGGCCCGCGGAACCAGGCGACAAGCATTGGTGTGGAGAAGCTCCGACCCCGGCACTCTGCTGCCGGGCTCTCCGATTTTCCATGTACTCTAGTTCGAAAGACTATGCTTGCTCGAGCCGATTACCTGCGCACGCTTTTCGTGGGATCCACGTTTGCCATTTCCATACTTTTTGGAGGCTACACAAACGCCGCACCCATTTACGGTTACAAGGTCGTGGCGAGATATCCTCACTCGACCGACAGCTACACGGAAGGGTTGTTCTACCTCGACGGGATATTTTACGAGAGCATCGGCATCAATGGACGCTCCGCTGTAATGGCCATCGCACCGGAAACAGGTAGAACCTTGCTGCGTCACGATCTCCCGTCTGAATATTTCGGCGAGGGGATCGTCGACTGGGGTTCGACTGTTTACCAATGGACGTGGAAGTCTCATATCTGCTTCGTCTACGACCGATTCACGCTGCGAGTGCTGAAGCAGTTCAGCTATACCGGAGAGGGATGGGGCATGACTCGTACGGCGAAAGAACTCATTACCAGCGATGGCACCGCTACGTTGCGCTTTCGCGACCCCGATACCTTTCGGGAAACCCATCACATTCTCGTAAAAGACGGCAGCAAAATCATCGATCAGCTTAATGAACTTGAGTTCATCAAGGGCGAGATTTATGCCAACGTCTGGCACTCAGACAGGATCGCGCGGATTTCGCCGAAGGACGGCCATGTGATCGCATGGATCGACCTCACAGGCTTACTACCTCCGGATCAAAGGATGGATGCCGAATCCGTCCTCAATGGAATTGCTTACGATCCCCAGCATGACCGGCTCTTCGTCACCGGGAAGCGGTGGCCGGCGGTATTCGAGATCGAAGTGGTTCCATCCACCAGCAAAACGGCCCATCCATAGTAGGTGCCATTCGCCCGAAGCACGTCCGCTACCACGGTTCCCGTCTTCTTGACCGAACACGGAGTTCGGTGCTACAAACAGGGTCATTCTGACGCAGGTCGGCCCCTTCGGAAGTCCAAACGTCATTCGCCTGCCCAACGTTTGCGCTTCGTTAGCACAAGCAAATCAGAAAGCTTTCATGCGCAGGCGAAACTCGTACGTTCAAGGAGATCGTTGAAAATGAAGAAGAGAATATTGCTTTGTTTGGCCGTGGTGTTGATGTCGTGCCTTACGGCAGTGGCGCAGGACGCGAAGATGCAGCCGCTGACGTTCTGGTATGAGTACACAGTGAATCCCGGAAAAGACGCGCAGTTTATGGATTTGGTAAAGACGGTAGGCGCGCCGGTGCGCGACAAATTGCTGGCGGACGGCGTGATTCTGGCCTGGGGCGTGCACGTAGGATTGTTGCGCGCGCCGGGAAACAGCACGCACATAATCTGGTACTCGGTTGCGGACTGGTCCGGCATTGAGAAAGTGGACAGCGCAATGCGGGCGCAAATCGCGAAGCTGGACGAGGAAGCGACGAAGTCCGGCACGGCGAAGAAGGGATCCTCCGGCGGGGCAACGGTTACCGCGCGAATGATGGAAGCGGCGGACGTCAGCAAGACGCGTGATTACATCACGCGCGACCTGGTGTTCGTGACGGGCACGGGTGCGCCGCCGGCCGGCGTACTGCCGTGGACCCGCTACAACTACGTAAAGGTGAAGCCCGGCAAGGGCGGCGATTACCGCAAGGTCTGGGAAAAATACAACAAGCCGGTTTTGGACAAACTGGTAGCGGACGGCACGGTGCTGGCGTACGGACTGGCCGTGGAAGAGGTGCGGACAGACGGCGACTTCACGCATTTCGTGTGGTATGCCACGAAGGACCTGGGAGGGTTCGAAAAGATACGCGCGGCGTATATGGCGGATCGGGACAAACGAAGCCAGGAAGAACAGGATGCCATCACGGCAGAGTTCCTGAAAACGATCGACCCGGACGCTTCGCGGTCGGAAGTGGGCCGGTCGATTATGTTCAAGGTAGGCGGAATGAAGTAAGGATGTAGTTCACTTCACGAGAGAAAATCAGCAAAGACCCCGCGTGTGAGTTTCGGCGCGGGGTCTTTTTTATTGGTTCGTGCTGGAAAGCGCTGCGAGCAACTGTTGGGAGGAAACTTCTTTTGGCGTGAGTGAGAAGAGTTCGGAAAGATGGTGAATGAGGCGCGGCTTTGCTTCGTCGAGGGCGACGTTGCGATGCAAAAGTTTTTCGAGGGACGTGGCTTTGCGGTCGGAGATGCCACAGGGAATGATGAGGTCGAAGTAGCGGAGGTCGGTGGAGACGTTGAAGGCAAACCCGTGGGAGGTGACCCAGCGGCTGATGTGGACGCCGATGGCCGCGAGTTTTTCTTCGGGGATATTGCCGGGAGGCTGCACCCAGATGCCGGTTTTGCCGGGAATGCGATAGGTGGTGATGCCGAAGTCGGCGGAGGCGCGGATCATGGCCTCTTCGAGGGTGCGGACGTACCAGTGCACATCGCGGCGGATGGGATCGAGATTGAGGATCGGGTAGCCGACGATTTGGCCGGGACCGTGATAGGTGATGTCGCCGCCGCGGTTGGTTTCGCGGAGCTCGACATTCTTCTGGCGCAGGACACTTTCGGAGGCTAGGAGATTTTTCTGGCTGGCGTTGCGCCCGAGGGTGAGGACGTGGGGATGCTCGCAGAAGAGAATGACATCGTCGATGGCGCCGGCTTTGCGGGCGGCGACGATGCGCTGCTGAAAGGCGTAGGCGTCGGACCAGGAGAGGAGGCCAAGGTCGGTGATGAGAAGCGTTGGCATGGGAAAAGAGGGATAACAGATAACAGCGATCAGCGAACAGGAACCTCGCCTTTGCTTCCTGATATCTGTTATCTGATCGCTGATCGCAAATTCTGAAGCCTCACACGTTGATCTGCAGGCCGCGGACGGAGGCGAAGGCGTCGCCCATGGCTTCCCAGACGGTGGGATGCGCGTGAATCATGTTCATCATGTCGTCGATGGTGCCTTCGAGATTCAGGACGGCGGCGGCTTCGGACAAAATTTCCGTGGCAAGTGGACCGATGATGTGGATGCCGAGGACTTCGCCGTATTGTTCGTTGGTGACAACCTTAATGAAACCGCCGTGATTGCCAAGAATGGTGGCCTTACTGTTGCCGACGAAGGGGAATTTGCCGGTTTTCACGGTGTAACCTGCGTCGCGGGCCTGTTTTTCGGTCATGCCGATGGAGCCGATCTGCGGTTCACAGTAGGTGGCATTGGGAATGCGCAGCTTGTTGATGGTGTGCGTGGGCTTGCCCGCGATGTGCGTGACGGCGACGATGCCCTCCATCATGGCGGCGTGGGCGAGTTGCGGCAGGCCGGCGACGATGTCGCCGATGGCGTAGAGGCCTGGCTCGCCGGTTTCCATGAACTGATTGACGTGCACGAAGCCGCGCTCGACTTTGGCTTTGGATTTTTCGAGGCCGCAATTATCGGTCATGGCCATTCGGCCAACGGCAAGAAGCAGCTTTTCCGCCTGGAGCGTTTGCGCTTTTCCGTCCTTGTCTTTGAAGGAGACGGTGACGCCCTTAGCGTCTTTCTTCACGCCATCCACCATGCAGCCGGTCTGGATGTTGATGCCCTTTTTTTTGAAGCTCTTTTCAAGCTCGGCGGAGATTTCCTCGTCTTCGACTGGGACGACACGCGGCAAGGCTTCAAGAATGGTGACTTCGGTGCCGAAGGAGTTGTAAATGGATGCAAACTCGACCCCGACGGCGCCGGCTCCGATGACGATGAGTGTCTTGGGAATTTCCGGAAGCTCAAGAATGGAACGGTTGGTAACGATGGTCTTGTGATCCGGCTCAATGCCGGGAAGCGACTTGGCTTCCGAACCGCTGACCATGAGGATGGCGCCGGCTTCGATGATTTCTTTCTTGCCGTCTTTTTCGACGCTGATTTTGCCAGGGCCTTCGTATTTTCCCCAACCCTGCTTCCATTCGACCTTATTTTTCTTGAAAAGAAATTCGATGCCCTTGGCGTGCTTGGTGACGATTTTCGATTTGCGGGCCAGGATGTTGGTCCAATTGATTTTCACACCGGGAATTTCGAAGCCGAGTTCGGCGGCGTTCTTGAAATGGTCGTAGACATCGGCGTGGTGCAGGAGAACTTTGGTGGGAATGCAGCCTACGTGCAGGCAAGTGCCGCCCAGGAAGGGATCCTTTTCGATGACGATGGTCTTCAATCCGAGTTCGCCGGCGCGAATGGCCGCGACGTAACCTCCAGGACCGCTACCGATTATTGCAACATCATATTTCGCCACGCGTAGTCTCCCTTCGCACAGGCCAAACTCCACCTCAAAAACGTTCGGGCAAAGATGGAAGATGCAGACGGAATTGCCCAGTGGAACGCAAGCGGGTCCGGCAAAAAGTTAATTGTAACAGCGGGTTCGAGGACGGGGCAACTCGATGGGCGCGGCCACGACGAACGGGCCGGCGAGAGGCGAATTCCAGAACGGGAATCGGCAAAACCAAGAAGCCATTTAAGCGGGGATGCCGAGTTCGCCCGCACTTATGATTCTTGCTATTCCAATCGTTCAAAGCCGTTTAGCAGACGCGAACGAGGAAAGGCCGGCTTCAAAGTATGCGTAAAAAAACGTGGGAGGAGTTCAGGGTGCATTTCCCGAATCGGGAAGCCGGCGTGAAAACATTTGCACAAAACTGTCCGGCAACCCCGGGCCGGGTTATTTCGTGAAAAAGTATTTTTACTATTGCGTAAAATATCCCACTGCTATATAAGCAAGCGCATCAAACCTCCGGAATACCAGCAGGTGTCGTAACCAGTCAATTACTACAAGGAGGCGGAGATGCTGAGGGGAGAAGCTGCGCATTGGATTTGCCCGAACCGGGATTGCGGAATGACTGTGGCAGGCGACGAGGCGGATAGCGGCCGGGAGACGCGCGTTTGCAGTTGCGGCCGATTGATGAGGAAAGAAACACGCGCCACGGTTTTTTCTTATTTGAAATTCCTGCGGGAAGAGGCCAACAGCGAAGCAGAAGGGATGAAAGAAAAGGAAGCGACGCCATGCGAGAGATGAGAATTGTTGGAGCATTTGGGCGCAGCAAGTCACCGCTGGTCGTAAAGGCGAGCCTGCCGCGTGTTTTTCTGGGCCTCGGCTTGTTCACGGAAGCCGGGCTGCTGTTCTGCGGAAGCTATCTGCTGACAGAGGCGATCGTGCAACCGTTGGACGAAGGTACATTTTCCGTGGTCGGCGGAGGAGTATTTTTGGCGTTGGCGACCGTACTGCTTTTCTACCTGGCGTGGCCGGGCAGGAAACGAAAAATATCGCAGCGCGAAGGGCGAGCACATCGGCAGATCGAAGTCCGCCTGGGGGAACACGAAGAGGCGGCACAGACCCCGAGACATGCGCACTGGGCCACCGAGAAGAAGAAGGAATTGGCTGGACCAATCTAACGGCGGTTCAGGCGCGCGACAACGCCGGAAGGTATTTCTCTTCAAAGATAGTGTGGTGATGAAACACATGGCCCGCGATGATGAAGGCGATGGCGAGCACGGAAACTTCGTAGCCGCTGGCAGTGCCGCGGCGAAGCCAGGATGCATCGTCGAGAGAGCGAATCAGCGCGATAGTAGCGTGGCGGATGGCGGTGAACTCCTCAAGAAGGCTGGAGAGCTTGCGGGAAGAGGCGTTCGAAATCTTGACGTAGTCGTCCTGTTCGAAACCTGGAAGGGGAGTCTGATCGCCGCGGGCGATGCGAAGAATACGAACGGCGAAGACGCGCTCGGCGTCGTTGACGTGACCGAGGGTTTCCTTGATGGACCATTTGCCGGGAGCATAACGGAAATCGGCCTGCCCGTCGGTCAGCGGCTCCAATAGTTGCTGCATATCCCTAAGCTGCGTTTCGAGAATCTCCACGAAATCCCCGTCAGGGACAAGCATGATGTATTTTCCGTAGTAGGGAGCGTAGTCGTTCGACTGCGGACGATTTTGTGTCATCATGCGGATACCTCCAACGAAAGAAAGATTATAACGCGAGAGAAACCACGCGGAGGAATTGAGCAGCCGGGGCGCTGATGGCGGAACTGAATTTCAGGAAGATGCGTGTGGCGTTTCAGGGGGAGCCGGGGGCATTCAGCGAAGCAGCTGCGATTCAATTGCTGGGCGGTGGAGTGCGCACCGTGCCGCGAACGACGTTTGAGGCGGCGTTTCGCGCGATCGAGGAAGGCGCAGCGGATGCGCTGCTGGTGCCGGTGGAGAACACGCTGGCGGGTTCGGTGGTGCGGGTGTACGACCTGTTGCTGGAAAGCAAGCTGGAGATGTGCGGAGAAACAATCCTGCCGATCGAGCACCAGTTAATGGGGATGCCCGGAGCGAAGCGGGAAGAATTGAAGGCAGTGGCTTCGCACCCCATGGCGCTGGCGCAGTGTGAACGATTTTTTGCCGCGAATCCGCAGGTGAAGCGCCTGCCGGCGGAAGATACGGCGGGCAGCGTGCGGGAAATGATGGAGCGCGGGGACAAGCACTTCGGGTCCATCGCGGGCCGCCGGGCCGCGGGCCATTATGGCGCGGTGATTTTGCAGGAAAACATTCAGGACAACGCAGAGAATTTTACGCGGTTCGTTTTGCTGCTGCCACCGGAGGAAGCGAAACTATTTCGAGGAGCCGATGCCAGGAAGATTTCTCTAGCCATGCGATTGGCGCACAAACCGGGAGCGCTGTTGGCCTCCCTTGAGCCTTTTGCGAATCACGGGGTGAACCTGCTGAAGATTGAAAGCCGCCCGATCCACGGGCGGCCGTGGGAGTACCAGTTTTATCTGGATGTGGAAGCCGAGGAACCGGAGCATCTTGAGCATGCGCTGCGGGAAGCCGCGGAAGCGACGAGCGAGCTGCGAGTGCTGGGAAAATACGCAGCGGCGCGCCGTTGAGGCGAAATGAAAAATGGGCGCAAGACTTTTGCGCCCCGTTTCGAGTGAAGAGGATTTAGCAGTAGCTGCAGGCTTCGTCGCCGACGGTGGTGCCGGACATGCCGTCTTTCATGCGGCGAAGGCGGCGGCCAAGGCGCTCGGCGAGTTGATGACGAGCGCGCCACAAACGGGCCTTCAGGGTGTTTTCCGTGACGCCAAGTTTCTTGGCGGCTTCCCCGGTGGAATAACCCTCGACTTCGCGAAGAACGAAAGCGGTCCGCAGCAAGGGCGAAAGTTCGTCGAGATTTTCGTTGATGATCTCGCGAATTTCGGTCCCGGCATAGACCTGTTCCGGAGTCGGGCCATCGTCCGCGTAGCGCTCGGCGGCCGGCAGTTCATCCTCGTGATGCGTTTCATCGAGGGAAACCGCGGGACGCGCCTTGGAACTGCGGCGCTTCATGAGCGCGGCGTTGATGACGATGCGCGTGAGCCAGGTGGAAAACTGGGAGCGGCCCTCAAAGCGCTTCAGATTGCGATAGGCCGAGAGCAATCCGTCCTGCAGGGCATCCTCGGCGTCTTCCGCGTTGCCGAGCACACGGAGGGCGGTCTGGAACAACTGGCGGTGATAACGGCCAAACAGCGCTTCAATTGCTTGAGCGTCACCGCGCTGACCTGCACGAATCAACTTCTGTTCGGTAAGTTGCGTTGCATTGATCACTTGTGTTGCCATGTTCTTCCCCCAAGTAGCTTCATAAGAGTCACTACGCTCGAAAAGGTTACAAAGTTTCGTTAATGGACCGGGACACTCCCTCCACCCATCTTTGGGCGCTTCAAAAGAAAGAAGATAGGAATAATGCTGAAAAAAATGACGCCCAAAAGCTTGAAGTTGTCGAGGAAAGCGAGCATGGTCGCCTGGCGCTCGATCATATTGAAGAGCATGCCGCGGGCTTGCGCGGCCGCGCCGGGTCCCGACGATCCGCCGGAAATCGAGGTGGCCGCCAACCCCGTTAATGTAGATCTCAGCGCCGGATTCATATCGTTCACATGGTCCATTAGACGCGCCTGATGCAATTGGGTTCGCCGCTCGAGTAACGTGGTGACTGTGGCGATGCCCACGCTGGCGCCGACATTGCGGGCCAGATTGATGATGCCCGTGCCCATGTTGGTTTTTTCGCGAGGGACGGTGGCAAACGCCGACACGTTAATCGGAATGAAGAGGAACGCCAGGCCCAAGGACTGCAACACGCGTCCAAGAACGGCATGTTTGAAATCGAGCGAAAGATTCCATCCGGCCATTACGAGCAGAGCGGAGGCGGAGATGGTGCAACCAAATGTTATGAGGTAACGCGTGTCCACACGAGAGACGAGAAACCCTACGATTGGCATGCAGAGCATGATGGTGGCGCCGCCGGGAGAAAGAGCCAGGCCGGCCAGCGTCGCGGGATATCCCAAGAGCTGCTGCAGCATCTGCGGGATGAGCACCGTGCTGGAATACAGTACGAAGCCGAGAAAAAACATGGCCAGCGTGGAGATGGCGAAATTTCGATCTCGCAACATGCGGAAATCCACGATCGGCTCTTTTGCTTTGAATTCGCGAATCACGCCGCCAATCAATCCGACCAACATGAGCACGGCGAATAGGCGAATGAATCCGGAGTCAAACCAATCGTCGCGCTGGCCCTTGTCGAGGATGATTTGCAAGCTGCCAAGACCCAGGCTGATCAACCCCAGGCCAATGTAGTCGATGCGGAAACCGTCGCTGAGCTTGATGCGCTTCATATACGGCGGATCAGAGACCAGAATATAGGTAAGCCCCATCGAAAGAATTCCGACGGGAACGTTGATGTAGAAAATCCAGCGCCAGGAGAAGTTATCGGTGATCCAACCGCCCAACCAGGGGCCGAGCGTAGGCGCAACGACGACGGCGATGCCATAGACGGCGAAAGCCATGCCGCGCTTGGAAAGCGGAAAAGTGTCGTTCAGGATGGCCTGTTCGCTGGGCTGGAGGCCGCCGCCGCCGACTCCCTGGAGGATGCGGAAGAACACCAGCATGCCGAGGCTCGCCGCAAACCCGCACAAGAACGAGCTGAGCGTAAAAATGGCAACGCAACCCATGTAGAAACGCTTGCGGCCGAGCAGCGAGGAAAGCCAGCCGGACAGCGGCAGGATCACCGCGTTTGAAACAAGATACGAAGTGAGAACCCAGGTGGATTCATCGGCGCTGGCCGAGAGATTTCCCGCGATATGTGGCAACGCTACGTTTGCAATGGAAGTGTCGAGAACTTCCATGAACGTCGCCAGCGTGACGGTGACGGCGATCACCCAGGGGTTGATCGAGCCGTCAGGCATCCGCAGTTTGGAGATGAGTCCCTTGGTCATAACAAATAGTCGAAAAATTCGCTTACTTCGTAATCACCGTGGCATCCACATTCATACCGGGCCTTAAGACCGCTTCGCCGGAGGGAATGGGGTCAAGAACAATTTTCACCGGGATGCGCTGGACGACCTTGACGAAATTCCCGGTGGCATTTTCGGGCGGCAGCAGGCTGACGACGGCTCCCGTGGCACCGGCGATGGAATCCACGTGGCCGGTGAAAGTCTTGCCGTAGGTATCGACCTCCACGTAAGCCTTTTGGCCGGCGCGCATTTTGCGCAACTGAGTTTCCTTGAAATTGGCTGTGACCCAAACGTCTTGCAGCGGAACGATCACCATCAAGCCCTGGCCCTGCTGAACGATCTGGCCATCTTCCACTTGCTTGTGCGTGACTACGCCATTGATCGGCGCGACGACGCTGCAATAGCCGAGGTTCAACTGCGCGGCTTCGACTTGCGCGCGCGCCTGATCGACTTTTGCGAGCTTGGCCTGCGCATCCGCGGAGCGCATCGCCACCCGCTTGATGTCGGCGTGCGCGCTGGCTACGCCCGCCTGGGCCTGCAGAACACGGGCCTTGGCGGCTTCGAGTTGTGCGCTGCTGATTTCCACGTTGCGCTGGGCCTGCACAAGCTTTTGCTCATCGGCGTTCAGCGCGCTGGCGGTGGCGTCGGCGTTAGCTTTCGCGGCGTCGTACTGCTGCTTGGAGATTTCGCCCTTTTCCATCAGCGGAAGGTAGCGGGCGAGGTCGGCTTGCGCGAGTTGCGCGTTGGCGCGGCTCTTTGCGATGTTGGCTTGCGCGAACGCGAGATCCGCAGTCTGCGACTGCTCGTAGGTGGCCTGGGCGCGCATCAGATCGGCTTGCGCGCCAGCGAGTTGCGCCTGGGCGCTGGAAGTGCCGCTGGCGGTGTCTTCGCTGGTACGCGGAACATCGACGCCAGCGGAGCGAGCTTCGCCTTCAGCCAGCGCGAGGGCTCCCTTGGCTTGATCCAGGGCGGCTTGGTAGTCGGCGGCGTCCAATTGCACAAGAACCTGCCCGGCTTTCACGGCCTGATTGTCGTTGACCTGAACCTTGGCGACGCGGCCGTATATTTTCGCGGCGATCGGCGTAATGTGACCGTCTACCTGAGCGTCGTCGGTGTTTTCCCGGTTGTGGAAGTAAAGGTACAAGCCGAGCAAAGCCGCCAGCAAAATAACGCCGCCGGCGATCAAGCGCAGACGGAGATTGGAACTCACCAGGGCTTCGGATTGGAGATCGAGCTTCCGAGTTTCTGAGTGCGGCACTTTTACGTTTGCTGCGTTTTCCAGCCCTACATCGATCTCAACACTCATGGGTCCTCACTTCGCGTAAGTTTTTTCCATCTGACCGACCGCGCGCGCGAAGTCGGCACGGGCCTGGTTGAAGCGGTAAAGCGCCGCGATTTGATTATCGTTGGCGCGGGAAAGCGAATCCTGGGCAGAAATGACTTCAATGTTGTTGGCGACGCCGGCCCTGAAGCGGTCGCGGGCTTGGTCGACCTCCTCCTTGGCGAGTTGTACGCCGAGGTTTGCAACCTGCACTTCACTGCGGGCGGATTGCAGGTTCAATAACGCGGTTTTCACGTCGAGGGCAATCTGGTTGCGGAGGTCGGCTTTCTGCTGGTCAATTTTTTGCAATTCCAGATCGGACTTGGCGATTTCGGCGCGGATCCGGCCGCCAGTGAAGAGCGGCATATTGACGGAGCCCTGGTATTGATAGGTAGGGATGCTGCTGCCGGGCGAGGAGCCAAAATAGGCCCAGTTGCCGTCGAAACGCACGGCAGGCAAACGCTCATATTGCGAGGCCTGTTTTTCGAACTTTGCGGACTTTTCCTGGGCTTCGATGGCTTTCCATTCCTGGCGCGAGGAGAGGGCATCTTCGATGCTGGCTTCCACATCCGGCTGCGGCGTATCGAAGAAGCTGAGCGAATCGGCGAGTTCAATTTTCTGGCGCGGATCGAGATTCAGCAGCTTGCTCAGTCCGAACAGAGACGCATCGCGATCGTTTTCCGCCTCAATGAGGCGTTGCTTTTCGTTCTGAAGTTCGACGTTGGCGCGCAAGGTGTCGATGCCGGTGCCCACGCCCTCTTTTTGCAAGTCGGCCGCTTGATCGTAGAGAGCTTGTGCGAGGTCAACACGCGATCTGGAGGCTTCGACGTTCGCTACAGCGCGCAGCGTGCCGATATATTGCGAAACGACGAGGAGGATTACCTGCTCTCGTGTGGACAAACTGTTGGCTTTGCTGACATCCACATTGCTTCGAGCGGCCTGATAACGCTTCCAGAGGGAAAGATCAAAAATCGAGCTGCTGAACGTAGGGCCCGCCGTGAAAAGCTGGTAGGGGCCGATATGCTCTGGGAAAGGAAATTGTTTGGGGACGGACCCGCCAAATTGAGCATCGACGTTCACGCGGTTCGCGGAATCCGCGACTTGCAGATTTGCTTGCGGCAATAGATCTGCGCGCGAGATGTTTTTGTCCTGAACGCTTTCAGCAGCGTTGAGAACCGCGATTTGCTGCGTCGGATTCTGCTTGATGGCCAGGGCGACGGATTGTTCCAGCGTTAGCTTGAGGGTGTCAGTCGGAGCGTTCGTCGGAAGCGTTGCGTTTTTAGTCTGCGCGCCTGTAAACGAGGGAATCAGAAGCAGGCTGAAGAAGATGACATAGAAGATAAAGGGCGAACCCTTGGACGGATCGTCGTCTTTGGGGCTTTTCGGATCTTTGGGCTCGCGAGTTTCACTTTTGCGGCCAGGCCCGACAATTTCGGTGACGATGGCTTGATTGAGGCAGCCTTCGGCAACGATTTCCGCGCCCAGACGATACATTTCCTTCAGGAGAACTTTGCCAGCGTTGTCGATGAAGCTGACGCCGCACAAATTGATGCAGAACTTTGGGCGGGGAGAGGCGGCGCCTAGCTCACGCCAACACTGCTCCAAGGTCGCGACGCGGGGCCCGGAGAGGGAGCCTTCGACACTGAGGAATAGTCTTCCCCGCTTATTTTCGGTGGTGATTCTAAGCATGTTGTATGGGTCTCGTTGCTACAAGGAGTGCACGGAGGATGCCAACTATCGTTTAATTCCGTTCACAATTAAACTCTTATTATTCAAATGTATACGAGAATGTGCGCTAATGGAGATCGTCTAATAATGACCATTATAGGTCATATGACCATATAATGCCACCACGAATATGGCCATATATGGGCACTTTGGTCACAATGGCTGCCCCCAAGCCGGCCTCATAATTTCAAGTTATGTGCTGAATCTCGCCGCGGATTTCCCAGGCCCGCCACTAGCGCCGAACGGCGATGGCTTGCATTTCGAAATGGCCGCCACGGAGGAGAGAGCCGGCTCCAATGAACGCGCGCGCGGGAAAATCCTTGGAGAACTGTGCGCGGTACGCGGCATTGAATTTGTCGAAGAGCGAAAGGTCGGTACAGAAAACCTGAACGTAAGCGAGGTCGTCCATACTCATACCGGCGGCTGAAAGGGTATTTTTATAGTCATCGAAGAGGATTTTGAGTTCGTCCTCGATTTTATCGGGAGCCTTGCCGGTTTTCGGGTCGATGCCGATGCTGCCGGAGAGGTAGAGCGTGTCGCCGGCGAGGATTGCTTTGCTGAAGGGAAATTGGGAGGCCGGACCTGGCAG
Organism: Candidatus Sulfotelmatobacter sp.; assembly: GCA_035487095.1. GTDB lineage: Bacteria > Acidobacteriota > Terriglobia > Acidiferrales > UBA7541 > Acidiferrum. The sequence goes on along the minus strand of DATHMM010000016.1, from coordinate 1,919 downwards.
ATTAATGGCGCGACGCCTGGATTGGGCTTCCCCTTGGGAAAAGGCGCCACGCACGGTGAAGACGGCGGAAAGACCGAGAGTAACGACGAGAATCCAAACGCGACGGTTCATGGAAAACTCCTGGTAGGAAAGATGTGCAATCGGGGGCGAGTTTGAACCGGGCGACAAGCGAGGGCAAGGCAAAATCGGCTGCGAAGGAATCGAGCAGGAGAGCGACGCGACATTTGATAGAATCCCCCGCATCAGGAGACCCAAATGACAATTCGACTGACGTGCTGGATCGGAATTGCAACGATCCTGCTGGGGATGGGGACGGCAGCATCCGCGCAAGACGACATGGACCAAAGAATCGACAGGAACATCAGCGACTGGGTGGGAACCTATAAGTATCTGCACGAACATCCGGAACTTTCGACGGAGGAAAAAGAAACGTCGGCGCTGGTGGCTGCTCAACTGAAGAAGATGGGTTATGAGGTCACCGACCACTTTGGAAAATATGATTCTGGGGCTGCCGCTTACGGGGTGGTCGCAGTTTTGCGGAATGGAACCGGCCCGACAGTTTACGTACGCACGGACATGGATGCCCTGCCGGTCACGGAAAATACCGGCTTGCCGTATGCGAGCAAGGTCCGCGAGAAGCGGCCGAACGGCGAAGTTGGCGTGATGCACGCGTGCGGACACGATCTGCACATGACGGTGCTGCTTGGCACTGCAAAGATGATGGCGGAGACGAAGGACAAGTGGAGCGGCACGCTGGTGCTGATCGGGCAGCCCGCGGAAGAGACTGTCGGCGGAGCGGCAGCGATGCTGCACGCCGGCTTGTACTCAAAATTTCCAAAACCGAATTATGTGATTGCGCTGCATGACTCCTCTTATCTACCGGCGGGCACGGTCGGGTGGCACGCGGGACCCATGCTGGCAGGCGCGGATTCCGTGGACATTACGATTCGAGGATACGGCGGGCATGGCGCGATGCCTTTTGTCACCAAGGATCCGATTGTCATCGCGTCGGAGGTGGTGGTTGCGTTGCAGACGGTTGTCAGCCGGGAATCGGATCCGTTGGTGCCGACAGTGGTAACGGTGGGATCATTTCACGCAGGCACAAAGCACAACATCATTCCGGACGAGGCGCATCTACAGCTGACGGTGCGGACGATGACCCCGGCGCAGCGCGAAAAAGTGCTGGCAGCGATCAAGCGCATCACGAACGGGATTGCCGAAGCGGCGGGGATTCCGGCGGAGCGCGCGCCGATTATCGAAGTAGCGAGCGACAACGTGCCGGCAACGATCAACGATCCCGCATTGACGCAGCAAGTGGCCGTGGCGCTGGAGAAATCGCTGGGCAAGGAGAATGTTTGGCCCGGCCAGCCGATTATGGCCAGCGAGGATTTCAGTTTGTTCGCGCTGGAAGATCCGAAGCCGCCGATTTCGATGTTCTGGCTGGGGGCTACGGATCCCGCGAAGTGGAAAGAGGCGCAGGAAAAGGGAACGCGGCTGCCTGGGCCGCATTCAAGCGAGTTTGCTCCCTTGCCGGAGCCGGCGATTCGCACGGGCGTGAAGGCAATGACCGGGGCTGCAACGGAACTGCTGCACAAGTGATTCGGGTGCCGGAGAGTTTTGGAAAAGAGCCAAGATTGAACACAGAGAACACTGAGGAAGAGCACAGAGTACACAGAGGAGGGAACACGCAGGAGCAGCAATGCAGCCTATGGCCTGGGTAACTCAGTGGCTGCGGGCGGCAAAGCGGGCGCTGTATCGGTTTCCTTTGATGGTTGCTTGGTTTCCGGCTTTGCGAGTTCCTTGACGATTTGCGCGGTGCGTTTCTGGCTGGTCTGGCAGCCGGGGTCGTAAATGCGGCACTGCGCGAGGGTAAATTTGCACCCGCAAGTGCAAGACTCCGCGTTGAATTTGTGCAAGGC
>DATHMM010000015.1:0-57913 GCA_035487095.1 Candidatus Sulfotelmatobacter sp. | reverse complement strand
CGATAATGACCGGCGCAATAAATTCGATCTGCTTGGCACTTTCGAGCCTTCCAGTCTTTTCAGCCTCGGCGTTGCGCTTCAGGCGTACTCCGGCAAGCCCGTCAACGTGACCACGGGACTCGATTCGAACGGGGATGGCGTTTTCAATGATCGGCCGGATGGCGGGCTCTTTCCGCGCAATTCGATGCACGGGCCGGGGCTGCTGAATCTTGACGTCAACGTGGCGCACGACTTTCATTTCAAGAAAGAGAAAAAAGACGGCCCCGTGCTTACTGCGTCAATGAACGTGTTCGACGTGCTCAATCATCCGAACTATGTCACTTTCATCGGGGTGATCGGCCCGGACGGCGGCCCGGTCAATCCCAATTTTGGTATTCCCGCTTCGGCCTATCCTGGGCGCCGCTTCCAGCTGAATCTGGAGTATAAGTTCTGAACGTCGGCCGTTCTCTCGTAGAAACCCATTGGCTCATTTTTCATCCGACAGTAGAATCGTCCCACTACGAACTGAGGCGAAAGGCTCCCGCCATGAAACTCTGGTTTAATGTCGCGTCGGCGATTGTTCTGCTCAGTCTTGTCGTTACACGGGAAACATCCGCGCCCGTTCCTGTTGAGCAGGAGCCTAACCACAATCTGCTCTTGAAAAATGAGAACGTTTTGGTGCTGCGAGTTACGCTCCAGCCCGGGGAACGCAGCTTGTATCACATCCATTCGGTTGATGATGTGGCCGTGTGGCTCGGGAACACCAGTGCGACGCAGCAACTTCCCGGCGAGCCGGAGGGCGCTCCGGTCGAACAGAAACCGGGGAACATTTCGCTGCGCACGTTGCGGGAAACTCCCTTCACGCACCGGGTTCACAATCGCGGGCCGGGACTTTTCGATGTGCTTGACGTGGAACTTCTCCAGCGTCCGGAGCATCCTTCCGTAAATGTCGCCGGGCCGGTGGCGGGCGAAAATCCGAGCGCTCGGGTGTACAAGTGGACGCTCGCGCCCGGCGGTGTGACCCCGATGCACACGCATGAACGACCTTATTTGATCGTTGCGGTAACAGGTTTCCCGTTGAAAATGACCGCGCCGGATGGGCAGTCAAACACGCACGACGTCAAGACTGGCGATTTTCATTGGGTCAGTACGAAGGTCACGCACTCTTTGGCAAACGCTGGGAAAGAAGCGGGGCAAATTGTCGAGATTGAACTGAAGTAGGGACTTCTACCGCTCACGATTCCTTCTTGGCCTTCTCCAGCCATTTATCCAGCAGAGACAAATACTTCGGATCCAAATCCACAAAAGAGAGTCCGGCTCCCCGATTCGCCTGCGAGTAAACCACACAGGCCTTCGTCTCGATCAGGACGTTTTCTTCCGTCCAGATTTTCAGCTTGACCACCGTATGCATGGGGAACGGGTTCATCATATCCAGGTAACATCCGTTGCGGCTCAGCTCGCTGACGCGCGTCGCAATCCGCACTTCCGATCTTTCTTCCAGCAGTTCCGCGCTGGCAAAAAACATGTAGCGTGGCGTGCGGCGACGTTCGCTTTCCATCATTCCTCCCAAGGGCATGTACCTGTTTCAGGATGCGCAATCAATAGGTCTGTAACTCTATCATCTCTCGCTTTTCCCCCAATTGCTCTCCCGCTTGCCCTTTGCGCCACTAGCGGGCCGCCCCCTGAACTCCCAATACACCGAGACGGTACAAAGGTTTGAATGAGGCGATCTCCATCCAGACGTTTGTATAACTGTAATAAGATATATGTATGGTAATACATATCATTCCACCACACCCTTTTCCCGTGGATTGCGTCGTTGTGATGTATAAGTTACAATGAGTATTGCTATTAAAGTCCGCCATTACGCGACCCCTTATGGGAAGGATGTCTTCGACGAATGGCTGACCCGGCTGGCGGACCCACGGGCTCAAGCAAAAATTGCCGCTCGAATCAACCGCCTGGCTGTCGGCAATTTTGGCGATTGTAAGCCATTGAGGGAATGCGTGTGCGAACTCCGAATCGATTGGGGCCCCGGCTACCGAGTCTATTACGGGTTTATCGGACGGGTCTGCGTATTGCTTTTGTGCGGTGGCGACAAGCGCAAACAATCGGCGGACATTGAGCGGGCGATCCGTTATCTCAAGGATTACAAGGAAAGGAGCTTGCACGAATGAAACGCAGAGCTAGCCGTTCGCACGACGAAACAATCGTTCGCAGGCTTCGCAATGATCCCGATTTTGCAGCGGAATATCTCAAGGCCGCGTTGGAAGACGACAGTGAGCCTCGCGTCCTGCTGCTTGCTCTGCGGCATCTGGCCCAAGCCCAGGGCATTGCCAAGATTGCGAAGGCGGCCGGCGTTCAGCGGGAAAGTCTCTATCGCGCCTTGTCCGCTGACGGCAATCCTCGCCTATCCACGCTAGTTGCGGTTACCAAGGCTATCGGTCTGAAACTCACGGTTGAACCCGCGTGATCCCGCCACGCTTTCTCCGGCGGTCACCGCTCACACCCGCCTGCCCGCGGTTGCCTTATACTTGAAGACAGAACACGTGGAGCAGCCCATGACGAAAAGTAATCACGAAACCGGTAGCAGCCGCGCACGGCTAATTCTTACCGCCCTGATCGTTATTCTAGGCGCCTATTGGGTTGGCGCGCGCTACGGCCCCCACCAATCCAGGGAAGTCGAAGCCCGCCGCCTCGGCTCGGACCAGCCGGGCCTCAACTTGAAGAATGCTGCGGAGCGTCCTGAATCTCTCACCGAAGAAGAGTCCATCAACGTCCGCATCTATCGTCAGGCGTCTCCGGCGGTTGCCAACGTCCTCACGAAAGCCACAGAGTATGATTTTTTCATGGACCCCGTTCCGGTCGAGGGCGCGGGCTCTGGCTTCCTGATCGATCCCCGCGGATACATCCTCACGAATTATCATGTCGTGGCCGGCGCACAGACCATCGAGGTGATCCTTGGCGACAAGACGCGCTACCCCGCTAAATTCGTCGGCGCCGACCAGCGCAATGACGTGGCGCTGGTAAAGATTGACCCGAAAGGGAAGCACCTTGCCTCGTTGACGCTTGGAGATTCCTCCGCGCTGCAGGTCGGGCAGAAAGTTCTCGCCATCGGCAATCCTTTCGGTTTTCAGTCCACGCTCACCACCGGGGTCGTCAGCGCCCTGGGCCGCACGGTGCAGACGAGCCAGAGCACGTTTATTGACGACGCGATCCAAACCGACGCCTCTATTAACCGCGGCAATTCCGGCGGGCCGCTGATCAATACCCACGGCGATGTGATCGGAATTAACTCCGCCATCTATACGCCTTCGGGCACCGCGGCGGGAATCGGTTTCGCCATACCCATCAATACGGCGAAATTGATAGCCAACGACCTGATCACCGAAGGCAAAGTCCGCCGCGCGTATTTGGGTGTGAGCACGCTGGAATTGACCGCATGGCTCGCCGAGGCTCTCGATTTGCCCGTGCAGGAAGGACTGCTGGTGGAGCAGGCCACGAAAGGCGGCCCCGCGGCGGCTGCCGGAATTCGCGGCGGAGACCGCACCGTGCAATCCGGAATGCGCCGCCTGACTATCGGCGGAGACGTGATTGTCGGCATCGACGGCCAGAAGGTCGGCAATCAGTTCGACATGAATGTATTGCTCAACCGCAAGCGCCCCGGCGATTCGGTTACCGTCAGCGTCTATCGCGGCGCCAAGAAAGTGGACATTCCCGTCAAGCTGGGCGAGCGCGACGGCAACTAGTCCCATTTTGTGGGGATTTTTCTGCAGGTGACTACCGACTAGCGCGTTGTCATCCTTCAGCCATCCGATAAGGATGGCTGAAGGACCTCAGCGTACAGTTCTACTCCAAAGTAAGCGGCCTCGAGTTCCGAAGCCAAGAGAGCAATCTCAACATCCAAACTCCGCCCGATACTTTTCTTTCTCCGCATCCGAAAACGAAAACCATCCCTCGGCAATATCCCTCACGCGTTCCAGCTCCTTCTGCATTTCCTGATGTTTCGTCTCGATCATGGCCGCGTCGGCATCCTGCGGAACGTAAATCGGTTTGCCGCCAATTAAAATCGCTCTTGCAAAAAGTCCCGGCAACAGGAAATGGTCCCAGGTCTTCTCGATCGTCTTTCCGCGGTCCACGCCAATATGGAACACCATAATCGGCGCGCCGGTCATCCGCGCCAGCAGGACGGGGCCAACCTTGGCCACGTACCTCGGGCCGCGCGGCCCGTCGATTGTAAACGCGCAATCGTAACCCTCGGCGATCCGTTGCGCCATCACCTGCAAGCCGCGCAATCCGCCACGCGAAGAGCTGCCTTGCGCCGTGCCGAATCCCAGCCGCTCGATCACTTTGCGCGTCCATTGGCCGTCGAACGCGGTGGTGTTCATCACCACAATTTCCCGGTTCCTGGCGTACCACGAAATCGGCAGGATAACGCGGTGCCAGAAAGCCCAGATGCAGGGCTCCTGCTTCGCAAGGAACTCATCCACCCTGGCGCGCCCAGCGGCTTCAAAACGCAGCGTGGGCCCCAGCACGCGGATCACGCTATAGACAACCGCCGCGATGAGGGGAATCTGGATCCGTCGGCTCCACGGCAAGGCTGGCAGGCGGGTATCGTAATGCGCGCTGACCGCTGTTTCCGGCTCTTCGCTTCGTATGTCGCGGTTTTCCATCTTCCTATAGTATATAGAGTGTCCCCCATTCTCCCGCCCCGATGGAGATCACCGTAAGTGACAAGCGCGGCCAATACCCGGATATCACGCGGCATCGCCAGCTTTCTGGCCTGCGCCGCCGTGTTCGCTGCCTGCTTCGCCGGACTCGCGGCGCGCGCCGACAATCCGCCCGCGGACGCGATCGGCGCGATCGAAGGGGAAGCCATCTCGGTCGATGGGCCGATGTCCGTCGAAGTGGTTCGCGGGCAGGTGAAGACGATTCTGCGCAGCGGCAGCGAGGTCCATGTGAAGGCGGGGCAGGCGCGCATTGATCTGGTGGAGGGAGGGCAGATCATGATCTGCGGCCCGGCACATTTTTCCATGCTCAAAGCCGGGGGCTCAATAACTCTGGCGCTCGATTCCGGCACCATTCACGCGGCGATAAGCAGCGAGGTTTCGCTCAACATTTACACGCCGCAAATTCAGGCGCATCCAATTTCGATCGGGAATGGCGCCGAAGACATCCTGGTCGGCCTCGATAGCGCCGGGGCCATGTGCATCCGGGCGAACAAGGGGGCAGTGCGCGTCGAGCAGCAATTGACGGGGCAAAGCGTCCTGGTGCCGCAAAGCGGCGACGTCACTTTGGCCAATGGGCAAATCGAGAGTTTGCGGCCCGCACAGGGACAATGCGCCTGCGCGATGCAGGCTGTGATGAAGCCCATGACTGCGGGGACGGAAATCAGCCAATTGGCCACGAAAGACGACCTCAAGAAAAAAGCCGCGGAAACAAAACCGCCGGCGCCGCAGGAGGATCCCGCTCAAGCGGAGCAGTCTGACGGTCCCGTATACCAGGTGTTCATGCCGCCGCTGCATTACGACGCCAAGGCAAAAGTGCAATCCGAATTCGATCCGAACCTGATTATCCTGGTGCGTCGTGTGCGTGTGCGCCCCACGCTGATATTTCAGGGGCGCGTGGAAGGCGATCCGATAGTGGCGCAGGGCAGTGGTCCCGCACCGGCGAAAACACCGGCAATCCCTCAAAAACCAGCGGAAGATTCCACCTGGAGCCGCGTGAAAACTTATTTCCGCAAGCTCTTGTCGCCCTCAACTTAGCCCTCCTACATGCCTTCGTAATTCGGGCCACCGCCGCCTTCGGGAACGACCCAGTCGATGATTTGGTAGGGATCGGCGATGTCGCAGGTTTTGCAGTGCACGCAGTTGGCAGCATTGATCTTCAGCTTCTGTCCGTTGCCCTCTTTCGCCATTTCGTAGACCGCAGCCGGGCAAAAATACTGGCAGGGATTTCCAAACTCTTCCACGCAGCGCGTCGAGCAGATGTTCAGGTCCTGAACCTTCAGGTGGCAGGGCTGATCTTCGTCGTGGCGCGTTCCGGAGTGATAGACGTCGGTCAGGCGATCGAATGTAAGCTTTCCGTCGCCCTTGAATCGCTCCGGGGCGGGACGCCCGAAAATCGGGCGATAGGCTTCGTGGCCCGCGTGCGCGCGCATCGGGTCGATGATGCCGGCGCCGCCGGTGATCTCTTGCAGACCGGAGTAAAAGAATCCATCCAGCAGGCCGTTTCTGAAGGACTGGTGAAAGTTGCGCACCTTCCAAAGTTCTTCCTTGATGTAACTCTTGTCGATTTTTTCTTTGTAGAGCTTCAGCGTGTTGGAGGAGTAGTCGCCCTCCTTCAGCGCTTCGAAAATGGTTTCGGCGGCCAGCATGCCGCTCTTCATGGCCAGGTGCACGCCTTTCAGCCGCTGCGAATCGAGAAAACTGCCGGAGTCGCCGACAATCAATCCCCCGTCGAGATAATTGCGCGGCATCGCGTACCAACCGCCATAGGGAAGAGATTTCGCGCCGTAGCGGACTAGCTTCCCGCCATCAAGAATGTTGCGCACATGGGGATGGGTTTTCCAGGTCTGGAACGCCGCGTGAGGATCGAAGCGCGAATTTTCATATTCGAGCGCGATCACGAGTCCGATCGAAACCCGGTTGTTGCTTAGGCTGTAGATCCATCCCCCCCCGTACATTTTTGTGGAAATGGGCCAGCCGAGCGTGTGCGCGACGTAGCCGGGTTTCAGTTTGCCGGGCTGAATGTCCCAGAGCTCCTTGATCCCGATTCCGTAGCTCTGCGGATTGATGTTGTCCAGGTTCTTTTTCGCGACGAGTTGCTTGGTGAGCGAGCCGCGGGTTCCTTCGGCCAGCACCGTCACTTTGGCGCGCAGTTCGTAACCGGGGGTGTGGTTGTCCTTGGGCTTGCCGTTCTTGTCCAGGCCTTTGTCTTCAGTGATGACGCCGGCGATGCCGTCGCCTTCGTAAATCAGTTCCGCACCGCCGAATTCTTTGAACAGGTTTACGCCCGCGTTTTCGACCAGGCCACCCATCCACTTCACCAGTTTGTTGAGAGAGATGACGTAGTTGCCGGCATTGTTAAAGGGCGGCGGCGTGACGGGGACGCGGTACGAATGTTTTTCCGTGAAGACGAGCGCGGCGGAATCGGTGACCGGCGTATCCAGCGGCGCGGTTTTCTGAAAGTCCGGAACAAGTTCGGCAAGCGCCTTGGGGTTCATGATCGCGCCGGAAAGCTGGTGCGCGCCGATCTCGCGGCCCTTTTCGAGGACATAAATATTTTCGGCGGAAAGTTCGGGTTTGGCGCCACTGGCGTAGTGTTGCTTGATGAGGTTTGCGAGATGCAAAGCGCAGGCGAGCCCTGCGGGTCCCGCACCGACGATCAGTACGTCCGCTTCCAGTTGTTCCCGTTGAATGGCCATTCCCGCATTTTATCAAACAACTGTTTGGCGAAAAGCGGGAATCTGGCAGGTATCGAGACTCCCGGGATGTAGTGACCGACCTAAAGGTCGGCCACTACAAAGAACAATTAGAAACCCGGAGCGCCGGAGGAGGCTGGGCGCATTTCGGGCGCGTTCACGCCGAAGCGAAGGTGCGCGAACCACGACTGGCTCAGCGACATGAAGCCCGTGTAGAGATATCCCCAGACAAAGAGCAGCAGGAAGGGAACTGTGGCGTAGTTCTCGTTGATGATGGCGTATACGACCGTCAACGCGAAATAGAGGCCCAGGGCCACTTCAAAATAGGGCATCCAGCCGGCCTTATTTCTATATTTCTTGGCGGCAAATGTGCCGGACTTGCCTTCAATCTTGAATTTGGGGGTGCGCGCAAAATCCGATTTCTTCCCGACGATGGCTTCCAGAACGGCTTGGGCATTGCGCACGCTGATGCCGATACCCGTGGCCATCACAAACGGCATGTACAAAAATGTGGTGAGCCAGGTTTTAGGGCGCAACTCTTTTTGCGCCGCGAGGTAGAAACTGGAGATGGAACAGGTGGACGCCAGGAAAAGCGGCAGGTCGATCACCAACATTTGAAACCACCCCTGATAGAAGCGCACGATCATCGCGGGCAAAAGCATCGTGGAGAGAAGCACCATCAGCGGGTAGGAAATATTCGCCGTGAGATGAAAAAAGGCTTCCGACTTCACATAAAAGGGAACGTCCGAGCGGAAAACCTTGGGGAGAATTTTCTTGGCCGTCTGCATCAGGCCCTTGGCCCAGCGCGCCTGCTGCGCCTTGAAACCGTTCATGTCCACTGGCAATTCGGACGCGCACTCGATTTCCGGCAGATAGAGAAATTTCCAGCCCTTAAGTTGCGCACGATAGGAAAGATCGGTGTCTTCGGTAAGCGTGTCGTGTTCCCAGCCGCCCGCGGCATCGATGGCGGCGCGGCGCCAAACGCCGGCGGTGCCGTTGAAATTGAAAAAAGTGCCGCGACGCGAGCGCCCTCCATGTTCGATTACGAAATGGCCGTCGAGCAGAATGGTCTCGACGCGGGTGAGCAGGGAATAGTCGCTGTTGAGGTAGGTCCAACGGGTCTGCACCATGCCGATCTTGCCCTCGGTCGCCGGGTCAAGAAAATACGGGACCGTGCGCCTGAGAAAATCGGCCTGCGGGATGAAATCCGCATCAAAGATCGCGACGAATTCTCCTTTCGCGGTCTTCAAGCCATTTTCGAGCGCGCCCGCCTTAAATCCCTCGCGATTCGTGCGATGGATGTAAGCGATGGGCAATCCCTGGATCACGTGGCGTTCCACGCAGGCGCGGGCCACTTCGCGAGTCTCATCGGTCGAATCGTCCAGCACCTGGATGTCGAGCAATTCGCGGGGGTAGTCGAACTGCGCGACCGCGTCCACCAGCCGCTCGATCACATAGCGTTCGTTGAAGATGGGAAGCTGTATGGTAACCTTGGGCCAGTTTTCCACCGGCGGTGGCGGCGGAGGAATGTTCTTGCGATACGCAAAATAATCGTAAAGCAGGACGTAGCGGTGCAGCCCGTACAGCGCCAACATAAACAGCACGATGAAGTAGGGAATCATCATCGCCAGGTCGAACGCATTGGCGTTGTAAACTCCCGTGAATGTCTTATCCGTGATTTTGTGCCAGTAATGGCTGAAGCCGCCCTGGACGAACGCTGCGAACAGAAGTGGAGCGAAGTTCAACAAGATGCGTGTCTCTCCGAATGTCTTCCGAAACTCAATCTGAAAAATTGAAGCTGGCCGGGCTGCTGGCGGCGGGAGCGCTGCTGGAAGCGCTCTACCTGCGGATGCACAGCCTTTATTACCTGAAAAATCACGCGATTGCGTTTATGGTTCTCGCGCTGGCCGCGGGCCTAGTTTACCTGATTGCCTTATATGTTTTCGAACGAACACCCACATCGCGCGTTTCCTTCATTTTACTCATTTTTTGCGCGCTTGTGTTCCGCGCCACGCTTTGGCCGATGCAGCCAACGCTTTCCGACGATTTGCAGCGCTACCGCTGGGACGCGAAGGTGCAGGCAAACGGATGGAACCCGTATGCCGTGGCGCCGCAGGATCCGCGCCTTGCGTACTTGCGAGACCACTATTACGAAATAATGCCCGGCCGTGAGACGCCGACGATCTACCCCCCGGCAACGGAGTTGGTGTATCGCGCGACTTGGGCCGTGTTTCCAGGGCCGACGGCGTTCAAAGTGCCGTTCGCGGCGGCGGATGTGCTTGTGCTGCTGCTGCTGGCCTGGATGTTCCGCGAAGATAAGGATCGCGCATTTCGGCTGGCGATTTACGCGTGGAATCCGCTGGTGATCGTGGAATTTGCCGGCAGCGGCCACAACGATGTACTGGCCCTGCTGGGAATTGCCGGCGGACTGGCTCTGCTCAAAAAATGGCCAGCGGCTGCGAGCGTGCCGATCGCACTGGGCACGATGGCCAAGGTTTTCCCCGGCGTCCTATTGCCTGTGTGGATTCGCCGCGCGGGCTGGCCGGAGAAACGCTTGGGTTGGTGGGCGGCAGTGCTCGCGGGAGCAGTTTCTATAGTCGTGACTTTGCCTTACGTCAATGGGCTGGGAGCGTTTCGCGCCAACCTCGCGCATTATGAAGCAAACTGGAAAAACTATCACGCCAGCTTGTACACCGTGATCGATTGGCTGACCGGTGGCGGAACCCGAATCCCTGCGCTAGCCAGCGCCGCCGTGATATGGGGGTTGGCGCTATGGCTTGCCTGGAAACGCGCCGAGCCTGCTCGCGCGGCCTACCTGCTCATCGGCACGAGCCTGGCGTTCTGGCCCAATGGCTATTCGTGGTACTTCACGTGGATCGTGCCGCTGCTTTGCTTTTTTCCGAATCCCGCCTGGCTGCTCCTCACCGTTCTGCAATTCCTGTCCTACAACGTTCTCATCGGCTACGGGATTCTCGGCCAATTCAAGTTTGATCCGCTGATGCAATGGCTGGTGTATGCACCGTTCTATGGCTTGCTTGTTGGAGGGTGGCTGGTGCGCAGATTTCGAGTTCTATCTTGAGCACAATTTCCAGGTCCAGGGATACCAGTGGATAGCACCACGATTAAAGAAGAACGCGGAACCTTGCCTGAAGTCGCGAGGGAATTTCTGCGTTTGGGTTTCATCGCTTATGGCGGACCCGCGGCGCACGTCGCCATGATGGAGGAGCGATTTGTTCGCCGGCGCGGATGGCTTACGCGGGAAAGGTTTCTGGACCTGCTCGGCGCGGTGAACCTCTTGCCGGGACCGAGTTCGACGGAGTTAGCGATCTATCTTGGCGAGATTCGCGCCGGACTAGCGGGGCTGATCGTTGCCGGAGTGTGTTTCATCCTGCCCGCGGCGATCCTTGTGTCGGGGCTTGCCTGGGCCTACATGAAATTCGGCGCGCTGCCACAGGTGGCTGGGCTGTTGTTCGGTATCAAGCCGGTGGTTGTGGCTCTTGTGGCCCAAGCCGTCTGGAATCTCGGAAAAACGGCGCTGCGCAGTGTGGCGCTCGCCGCGCTGGCTGTGAGTATCGTTTTGCTGGCCATGGTGGGAATTCACGCAGTATGGCTGCTCATTGGTGCAGGAATTCTTTGGATGATACTTCGCGAAGGGAATCGGCTCGCCGGCAACCGCGCCGTTCTCGGCGCCTGGTTCGGCCTGGGCAGCGGCGCCACAGCCGGAGCGGTGGGCGTGTTGCCCATCTTTTTTTACTTTTTGAAAATCGGAGCGGTCTTGATTGGCAGCGGCTACGTGCTCCTGCCCGTCTTGCGTTCCGACCTGGTGCTGAATCTCCACTGGTTGACCGATGCGCAATTGCTCGATGCCGTGGCTGTCAGCCAGGCGACGCCAGGGCCGTTTTTCACGGTTGCCACTTTCATTGGTTTTGTACTGGCCGGTTGGAAGGGCGCGACGCTCGCAACCCTGGGGATGTTTCTGCCGGCGTTCGTTTACGTCGGCGTCACGTCCGGATTTTTGCCGAAGCTCCGCAAGTCACCGCTGGCCGGAGCGTTTCTGGATGGAGTGAACGCGGCGGCGGTGGCGCTCATGGCCTTCGTGGGTTGGCAATTTGGGCGAGCCGCGCTGGTGAATATTCCGGCGGTGGTTCTGGCCGTGCTCAGCGTTGTCTTGGTCCTCCGTTACAAAGTGAATTCCACTTGGCTGGTGCTCGGCGGAGCCGCTGCGGGAATAGTGTTTCGCGTTTTGGGATGGGGCTGAAAACCCCGAATTAGGGGACCAGCACAATCTTGCCGTGCGCGCCGGGAGCAAGGACGTCGACGTGCGCCTTCGCGGCCTCTTTTAACGGAAGCTCTTTGCCCACGATCGGCCGCAAAGTGCCGTTTTCCAGCCCGGCCCCGATCGCAGCGTAGATTTCCGCGAGTTCGGATTCCGTAGCCGCCCAAAGCGTAAAGCCTTTGGCCGTGCCGCGCCGCCCCATCAACTCGCGCGGATTGATTGTAATTTCTCCGCGGTTGCCGATGATGATCACGCGGCCGTTCATCGCCAACATTTTCATATCGGTGGAAAGGTTCACGTTCGCGAGCATTTCGAGGATTACATCCACCCCGCGCCCGCCTGTCGCCTTCATAATTTCTTCCGCGTAACCCGCCTTGCTGTGATCGAACGCCTGGTGCGCTCCCTCTTTTTTCACCAGGTCCAGTCCTTTCTGCGTTCCCGCGGTGCCAAAAACGGTCATTCCCATCGCTCGCGCGAATTGCGCGGCGGCCGTCCCGACGCCTCCGCTGGCGCCGTGGATTAGGACGGTCTCTCCCGCACGCGCATGGGCATGATGAATCAGCGCGGTGATCGCAGTCGCATAAGGAACCCAAACGCCAGCGCCTTGCGCGAAGGAAATATTCCCGGGCAGCGAGTGGACCTGGGATTCAAGAGCCAGCGCGTATTCGGCATAGGCGCCGCTCACCGTCCTTGCGGTGTAAACGCGCGCGCCCGGCTTCACTTTGGTGACGCCTTCACCCACGCTTTCGATGACGCCCGCGGCGTCAGAGCCAGGCGTATACGGCAACGGCGGCTTGATCGCGTACGTTCCGTTGCGCATGTAAGTGTCGTAGGGATTCACGCCGGCGGCGTGCACCCGCACGAGCACCTGGCCGGGTCCCGGCTTGGGCGTGGGGATTTCCTGCAATTGCAAAACCTCCGGCCCGCCAAACTGATGCACTTGTATTGCTTTCATAAAAATCTCCCCCGACGCGTGGCATTTCCCAAGGCTTTAGATGAATCCATTATCGCTTGGGCAACAACAAGTTACCTGAAATTGGAACCGAGTCCAAAATCAGAAATCGCAACCCACCTAGAAATGATCGTCGTGAACCAACGCGGCGACCGCAGTGCCATCGGCGGTCTTTGCCCATGCAGTAGTCTGCCAGTTGTCTTTCGATTTTTTCGAGGGTATCCACTGTGGCAGGGACTGGTTGAACCGCTCGGCAAGCCCGTAAACATAAGGCTCGTAAAGATTGCGGAGCTCGGCAAGTTTCAGATCCGCTTCGTGCGTCGACGAAAGTGTTGTCCCGTGCTTCGCCAGCGTTTCGCGGATCAGATGCAACACTTCGGGAGGCAGGCGATCCTGTTCCGGTGGGTGCGGCGCCACGGAATACACCTGGCAAAGGTCGGTGACCGCATGCCGCGCGATGGCGAATGTAAGGCGCGCCTGCCGGGAGCACACATCCTCCATTCCGGAGATCGTCAGCGCGCAAGCGTCCAGAATCGCGGTAAGCGAGCCGATCCACGATTGATTATCGTGCTGCGAACGGAAGTACCCGAGCACTGGATAAGAAAGATGGCTTTCGAGAAGCTCCGCGCCCCAGCGCTCCCAATCCTTAAACAGGTCGCGCAATGCTTCCTGGCCTCCGGGAAATGTGTGGCGCAGCAGGAGCTCGCCGGCGGTGGGCGGCGTGCCGGCCCGGGCGTCGAGCAGCACGATATCCGTCTCACGCTTGGCAAACGAGCCATAAATGAAAGGGAGGTAACCAATTACCGCCGCGAGGAAGCCGAATCCGAATCCTGATTCCACCACCACCAGGAAACGTGAAATACCCGAGCGCGGCACCACGTCGCCAAGGCCAAGCGTAAAAAACGTCGTGCCGCTGAGGTATATATCCGTGGAGAAGCTGGGCGTGCCTCCCGTTAGACTCAAGGCCGAGCCGGAACCGTATTGCATCATGGCGAAGCTGAGAACCAGCCCGGTGGCCCACACACCGATCAGAAACAACAGCGAGATCGGCCCATAAAATCCGAGGAACGATTCGCGGCGCTTTTTTGAAGGAATCAAACGCGCGTACAATTTCCAGGTGGACCAGGTGAACGCGTAATAGAAGCGGGCAAGCCGGAATTTCCGGGTGACGCGCCGGGGCAGAATGATGGCCTCAAACGCGTCCCAGAGCACGATCAGAAAAATCACGAAGCCGGCGATGAATACACCAGGAGCGAGAATCATGCGGAACCTGCCTCTTTCATCGCGGTTGGCGCGGCGCTCAAGCGGAGATCGACGTGACCAGGCGGGCGTTCACCGTAATTTCCGTCTTGAAGAGCCTGGAAACGGGGCAGCCGGTTTCGGCGCCTTTCACGGCAGCGTCAAACTTGGCCTTGTCGGCATTGGGAATCGTGGCCACCAGGTCGAGCTGGCTCTTGGTAATAGAAAAGCCCTCGCCCACCTTCTCGAGCGAAATCGTGCAGGTGGTCTCAAGCTTCGAAGCGACCATGCCTGCGCCGGCGAGTTGCGCGGAAAGCGCCATTGTGAAGCAGCCCGCGTGGGCCGCCGCCAGCAATTCTTCGGGGTTGGTTCCTACGCCATTCTCAAAGCGGGTGGAGAAGGAATACTGAGTTTCTTTCAGTGTGCCGCTATCGGTGGAAATGGAGCCTTTGCCAGATTTCAGATCGCCTTGCCAGACTGCGGAAGCCTTACGTTGCATGGATTTCTCCTTATTGCTGACTGGTAGCTGCGGGTCAGACAGCTTTGATTCACCGGGTCGGGGGGTGGTTATGCAGCCAGGCGAGAATTCTACCACTTGTGGAAGATGAAAAACGCCGCCAGGGTAATGAAAGCGAAGCCCACCAGGTAGTTCCACTTCATCGGCTCACCGAGATAGGTGATCGAGAAAACCGAGAAGACCGAAAGGGTGATCACTTCCTGAATCGTTTTCAGCTGCGCGGTGTTGAACTCGTAGGAACCGATCCGGTTGGCCGGCACCTGGAAGCAGTATTCAAAGAAGGCAATCCCCCAGCTGACGACGATCACTTTCCACAGCGCCACGTTGCGGAACTTCAAGTGGCCGTACCACGCAAACGTCATGAAAATGTTTGAAATGGTCAGAAGAAGAATTGTGCGCATGCGTCCTCGTGGCTCCTTGTTTGTCGAAAGCTGGAGATTGGACGCGCGCTATATTAGCCGAGTTGCGAAACGACGAAAATCACAAATAATTCTTTAAACGTTCAGGCTGAGGGAGACGAGGCCCGGGGGCGTGGCGGGCATGATGGGAGGCAGCTTGGAGCGGTCAACGGGATTGTAGAGCGTGTCGCGCTCAACGGGTACGCGGCCCGCTGCGCGGATCAGGCGCTCGAGCTCGCTCAGCGGCGTGAACTCCGACGTCTTCGCGCCTGCGTCGTGATAAATCTTTTCTTCGACCACAGTGCCGTCCATGTCGTTGGCACCGAATCGGAGCGCGATCTGCGCGATGCTCGGCGTCAACATGATCCAGTACGCCTTGATGTGGTCGAAATTATCGAGCATCAGGCGCGAAACCGCGATGCAGCGGAGGTCGTCGTAGCCGGTCGGCTTCGGAATGTGCGCCAGCGCCGTGTTGTCCGGGTGAAACGCCAGGGGGATGAACGCGACGAAGCCGTGCGTCTCGTCCTGTGCCTCGCGCAAGAGCACCAGGTGATCCACGCGCTCTTCGACCGTTTCCACGTGGCCGTAGAGCATTGTGGCGTTCGAACGCAGCCCGATGCGATGGGCTTTCTTGGCGATGCTCAGCCACATCCGCCCGCTGACCTTGTGGTCGCAGATGATTTTGCGTACCCGAGGATGAAAAATCTCCGCGCCGCCGCCGGGGCAGGAATCCACTCCCGCATCTTTCATTTTTTGCAGTGTTTCCTCGATGGTCAGCTTCGCGATGCGCGCGAAATAATGCACCTCCACCATCGTAAACGCCTTCAGGTGCACGTGGGGATGCCGCTGCTTCAAGCCGCTGATCATCTCCAGAAAATGGTCGAACGAAAGATCGGGATGCAGGCCGCCGACGATATGAAACTCCGTCGCGCCCTCGCGCACGCCTTGCGCGGCGCGCTGGTAAACCTCTTCCAGAGCGTAGGTGTACGCGCCGGGAGCGTTCGGGTCGCGTCCGAATGCGCAAAGCTTGCAGTGCGCCACGCAGACGTTGGTGGGATTGATGTGGCGATTGACGTTGTAATAGGTGACATTGCCGTGGCGCTTCTCGCGCACATGGTTCGCCAGCCAGCCAACGGTCAGCAGGTCCGGCGAGCGGAATAGCGCTACGCCATCTTCAAACGAGAGGCGTTCTCCGGCCAGCACCTTGTCGGCGATGGGTTTCAGTGTTGAGTCGGTAATCGTCAGTTCAGCCACGGCCATCCCAATCTATTAGAGGGCGATTTGCGCTTCGCCGCTACTTGTATTCGCATTTCGAAAAAATCGAACCGTTCAAACCCGCCATAAAGCCGCTGCGGCGCCCCAGAACAACAGGAACAACATACTAATATAGCCGTTCACGGTGAAAAACGCAGCGTTCAGCTTGCTCAGGTCGTCAGCCTTCACCAGCGAATGCTCGTAAGCCAGCAGCGCCGCCACCACGGCGATTCCAACCCAGGCCGGCCAGGGCAGCCCAAATCCATATGCCAGCCAACTCAGCAGCGCCACCACGCCAATGTGCATCACCCGCGCGATCCGCAAAGCACCGGCAATTCCGAATCGCTTCGGAATGGAATAAAGCCCCGCGTTCTTGTCGAACTCCACATCCTGGCAGGCATAGAGCACGTCGAAGCCGCCAACCCACAACGTGACTGCCCCGCAAAGAATCAGCATACGCCAATCGAGTCCGCCGGTAATCGCGATCCACGCCGCCGCGGGCGAAATGCCCAGCGCAAAGCCCAGGAAAAGATGCGACCAGTTGGTGAACCGCTTGGTGTAGGAATAGAAAAAGAGAATGGCGATGGCTACGGGCGCCAGCTTCAGCGCAAGCGGATTCAGTTGCCACGCCGCGACGAAAAACACCGCCACCGCAAGCAGCGTAAACGCCCAGGCAAACGAAACGGAGAGCGCTCCGGTGGCCAGGGCCCGCATCTTCGTGCGCGGATTTTCCTTGTCGTAGCGCAAATCCGCAATGCGGTTCAGCGTCATCGCCGCGGAGCGCGCCGCCACCATCGCCACTACAATCCACAGAATCTGCCGCAACGTCGGCCAGTCGTGCAGCGTCGCGCGCGCCGCCAGCAGCGCGCCCGTCAGCGCAAACGGCAGTGCGAACACCGAGTGCTCAAACTTGATCATTTCCAGTACGGTGCGAATGCGCCCGGCCATGCGTTCAATTCTCCGCTTTCTTCGATGCGGCGCTGCCCGTCCATCGAAACATTTTTTCCTGCGGCAACCCCGCTTGCGCCAGCACCCGGCAGACGTATTGGGTCACCAGGTCGTCGATCGTTTTCGGCAAATGATAGAACGAAGGCATCACCGGCATAATCACCGCGCCGGCGGCTTGCGCCCGCAGCATGTTTTCCAGATGAATCCGGTTCAGCGGCGTGTCGCGCACGCAAAGGATCAGCTTGCGGCCTTCTTTCAGCATCACGTCGGCGGAACGCGCCATCAGATCGTCGCAGGTTCCGCAGGAAATCGACGCCAGCGCGCCAACGGTGCAGGGAATCACAATCATGGCGTCCACGCTGTAACTGCCGGAAGCGATGGAAGCGCCTACGTCTTTGTTGGAGAGGACCTCGATTTTTTTCGGCGTGCGTCCAAGCACGCGCCCCGGCAGCTTCTGCAAATCGCCGGAAGTGATGCGCAGTTCCTCAGCGAAAAGCCGCTGCCCAGTTTCCGTGACCACCAGGTGGACGCGGCCCACGCGCGGATCGTCCTCCAGCATGGAGAGCGTTTTTTGCGCGAAAACGGCGCCGCTGGCTCCGGTCACACCCACGGTAATCGTTTGTCCCTTGTTCGAAGGCATGGAATTGTGTGCGGTTTATTCAGTCTCGCAGCGGCTAACAGGCAAGTCAAGCTTAGGCTGGCTATCGCACCGATGTTAAGATGCGTAGCGGTCGAACACTATGAAATCCGACGAACTATTGAAACTATTGCAGGCGGTGGAGTCCGGGAAACTCCTGTCCGAAGCGGCTTTGGCCAAGCTGAAACACCTGCCATTTGAAGACATCGGGTTCGCCAAGGTGGATCATCACCGGGCGCTGCGCCAGGGCTACGCGGAAGTGATTTTCGGCAAAGGGAAAACGCCCGCGCAGGTGGCGGCGATCGTGCGCGCCATGGTGTCGAAAAAGGCGTCGAACCACAACGTGCTGGTCACCCGCGCGGATGCGAAGATGTTCGCCGCGGTGAAGCGCGTCAGCCGCGCCGCGAAATTTCATGCGCTCTCCGGCGTCATCGCCATCGAGCGCAGCACGGAAATTTCGGGGAAGGGAACCATCCTCGTCGTTTCAGCAGGCACCAGCGATATTCCAGTCGCCGAGGAAGCCGTGCTCACCGCGCGCATGATGGGCAATCGCGTCGAGCAACTCTTCGATGTTGGCGTTGCCGGCATTCACCGCCTGCTGGAGCACCGGAAGAATCTCACGGAGGCGCGAGTCATCATCTGCGTGGCCGGTATGGAAGGCGCGCTGCCAAGCGTCGTCGGCGGCCTCGTTGGAATTCCAGTTATTGCCGTGCCGACCAGCACCGGCTACGGAGCAAGCTTTGGTGGCGTGGCGGCGCTTCTAGGCATGTTGAACTCCTGCGCCTCCAACGTCACGGTGGTAAACATCGACAACGGTTTTGGCGCCGCTTGCGTCGCCTCCTGCATCAATCGACTGTAATCAACTATTTTTCAACAGCACTTTCATCACGCCACGTTTTTGGGCGTGCTTGATCGCTGCGGGCGCGTCTTTCAGCGGGAAAGTCCGCGAGATTAGCGGTGTGGGATCGACTTCGCCGGAGCGGAGCAGCCCGATCGCTTTGGCAAACGGCCCGCACCGAGAGCCAACGACCGTGATCTCTTTCACCACGATGGGCCAGGTCTCCACGGGCGCCGCGCCGTGAAACGTGGATTTCAGCAGAAGCATGCCGCGTGGCTCGGTCATTCGCTGCGCGAGCGCCAGGCCAGTCGGGGAGCCAGTCGCTTCTACCACCAGACGAAAATTGTCCTTCACGCGCCTGAGATCGCTCGCGTCTCCCCGAACTCGTTTCGTCGAGACTCCCGCCCTCCGGGCCAGAGCCAGCTTGCCGGCGTGCTTCCCATACAGCACGACTCGGACACCAGCAGCCTTCAACACCAGGGCGATCAGTTGCGCCAATTTGCCGTCGCCGAGCACCGCGGCGCGGCGAAACTTTCGAATGTCGAGTTGATCGAGGATCTGGCACGCGGCGGCCAGCGGCTCGATAAACACAGCACTCTCGTCGCTGACCTTGGATGGAACAAAGTGCAAATTTTCAACGGGCAGCGCTAGATACTCCGCGAAAGCTCCATCGTGATCCACGATGCCCAGAACGGTCCGGCGTTCGCAGTGCGTCTTCAGGCCGCGCTTGCAAAATGCGCACAGCGGCCGAAATCCATAAGCCACGCAACCGACATTAATCTCGCCCGCCACGCGTTTGCCGACCCACCGCTTTCTCGCCGTCCGGGATACACCAGCGACCTCCACAACCTCGCCCACAAATTCGTGCCCCGGCGTGCCGCGAAATGCGTGGTATCCGCGCAAAATTTCCACGTCCGTATTGCAAATCCCGGCCATCCGCACGCGAACGAGGGCCCACCCAGGCCGCAGCGTTGACAGTTGCTTGCGCACTTGCTTCAGCTTCCGCCTGCGCACCACAAAGCTGAGCATCTTCACTTCGCGTTTCGTTATTTTTCGGAAAGCTAGAATGGATGGGCTCCGCCATAAACGAATTTTGCGTTGACTTTCAGCGCATTGCCCGCGCAAGCGCTTCCGCGAGCGCCGGCTCTTGCTCCGGAAAAACCGTGCGAAGATCAATCAGCAATCGCTCCTCTTCGATCCGCGCGATCACCGGCGTAGCGTCCTCGGCTGTCCGCAAGCGAATTTCCAGTTCGCCGGCGGAGTGCCGCGCGCTTGCGATGCGAAGCACTTTCGTCGGCAGCGACTGGGCCGGGGTAGAACCGCCCCCCACAAGCGAGCGCCCGTCGGCAATTTCGATTTCCGCATCGGCGCCGGTAACTCTCGCCGACAACGACTTGTAGAACCCGTCTGTTCGCGTGGAAATTTCCTCGATGCTCATCTGCATCATCCGCAGCGTCGGAATTTCGTTCCACGCCCCGCACAGATACGCGCGCAGCGTCGCTTCCATCGCGGCAACCGTCAGCTTGTCCACACGCAATGCCCGGAACAGCGGATGCCGCCGCACTTTCTGCACGAGATCCTTTTTCCCCGCGATGATTCCTGCCTGCGGCCCGCCAAGCATCTTATCGCCGCTGAAAAGCACCAGTGAAAATCCGGCTTCGACGCTTTCCCGCACGGTTGGCTCGTTAATCCCCACGGGCGAAAGATCCACCAGGCAGCCGGAACCCAGGTCTTCCACAACGGGAAGCCGGGTGCGCTTTCCCAGCGCGATTAAGTCTTCGACGATGGGCTTCTCCGTGAACCCGGTCACCGTGAAATTCGAAGGATGCACGCGCAAGATCACGCACGTTTTTTCATTGATCGCGTTCTCGTAATCGGCGATCCGCGTGCGATTCGTTGTGCCCACTTCGCGAAGCACCGCGCCACTCTGCTCCATGATTTCCGGAATACGGAAGCCGTCGCCGATTTCAATCAGCTCGCCGCGCGAAACGATCACTTCGCCGCCCCGGGCAAGAGCCGCAAGCGTCACCAGCACGGCCGCCGCGCAGTTGTTCACCACGATAGCCGCTTCCGCGCCGGTCAGCCGCTCGATCAGCCGCGAAGTGTGCACATCGCGCTTCCCGCGCGCCCCGGCTGCGATGTCGTATTCAAGATTGGAGTATTGCGTAGCGGTTTGCCGAAACTCGTCCAGGATCGCTGCAGGTAACGGCGCTCGTCCCAGGTTCGTGTGCAAGATCACGCCGGAGGCATTGATCACGCCGCGAAGCGATGGCGCAAGCACCTGCTCGACGCTTTCCGCAACGCGCAGTTCAATCGCGTCCACGGCGAGTTGCGATTCCTCGACGGGGCCGCCCGAAACAATTTCCCGACGCAATTGCGCCAGTACGCCGCGCACCAGCTCCACTAGGAATCCACGGTCCAGCCGCCCGCCTAGATCCGTCACACGCGGCCGCAGCAGCAGTTCATCAACCGACGGCAACTGCCGAAGCAGCGCCGTCTGGTCTGCGCCTGAGGCGGGTTTTGCTTTTTCCGGCATGCCGCCATTGGAGCACAGCAGGGAATCGCCCCGCAATTGCCAACTGTTCGAGCGGCCAGCCCGGTGCACTTTCGGGCGTTGTTTCATCCGTAGCGGAGCGCCTCGCCAGCGTTGACGCAGGCCTGGCATGAACCTAGGATGAACTCTCGGGGATTTCCATCTAATGGCCACCATTGACGAGGATCTCTCGGCACTCGAGCGCGACATTCGCCAGCTCAAGATCGAATACGACATGTATTTCGGTGGCGGCCGCAAACGCCCTCCCACCGAAATCGAATGGCGCATTGATATGATCGTGAAGCGCTACGGCGAGCGCGGCGGGGACATGAAGTTCGGCCAGCGCTTCCGTTTCAGCAATCTCTCGCAGACTTACGCGAAATATAAGGACGTCTTCCGCAAGCGCCTGGCGCAGCGCGAAGAGGGCAAAGTGCAACGCCACTTCGGCGCCGCGGCCAAGGCGATTGAAGCTGAACGCGCCAAGGCGCAAGCCGCTGGGTCAGCTGCCGCCTCCAGCGAAGCCGCCAAGCCATTCCGCGTGGTTTGCACGGAGCCGGAAAAAGAAACCGACAAGGTCGAGCAACTTTACGAAGCCTTCGTTCGCGCGAAAAGGGAAGCCGGCGAAGATATGGGCAAAATGACGCACGCGGGCTTTAACGAGTTTGTCCGCAAAAAGACGAAAGACCTCCAGAAACAGAAGAACTGTCACGAAGTCGAGTACGTGATCGAAACTGTCGACGGCCAGGTAAAACTCAAGGCCCTCGTCAAGTCCTGATTATTCCCTCCAATTTTTCCCACAGAGTTGCGTTTCCGGTTTTTTGCGCCTCCGCGTAAACTGGTACGTTCTTTCCCTCACTGGAGGCGACATGGCTGTGGAGCGCGCGCTGCTCAGCGTATTCGACAAGACCGGTATCGTGGAATTTGCCCGCAGGCTGGAGGCGTTGAAAATCGAAATTCTCTCAACCGGCGGCACATCGAAACTCCTGCGCGAAGCCGGCGTGGCGGTGAAAGACGTCTCCGACTTCACGAACTGGCCGGAGATGCTGGGCGGCCGAGTGAAGACGCTGCATCCCAAGGTCCATGGCGGCCTGCTTTACCGGCGCCACAATCCCGACGACCTCAATCAGGCAAAAGAACACGGCATCACGCCGATCGATCTGGTGGTCGTGAACCTGTATCCGTTTGAAGCCACCGCCGCGAAGGAATATCTTCCCTCCGATGAACTCGTCGAAAACATTGATATCGGCGGCCCGACGATGCTGCGGTCCGCCGCCAAGAATTTCGAAAGCGTCACGGTCGTTACCGACCCCGCGGACTACGACCGCATCGCCAAGGAACTCGAAGCCAAAGGCGATACCTCCCTTGCCACACGCCTCGACCTCGCGCGAAAAGTGTTCGGCGCCACTTCGCGCTACGACAGCGTGATCACCATGAATCTCGAGCGCCTGGCTGTGCACGGTGAAAAACTGGAAATTCAGCCGAAAGCCGCACTCACCGAACGCGTCTACATCACGCTTCGCCGCAAACAGGAATTGCGCTACGGAGAGAATCCGCATCAAGCCGCGGCTCTTTATATTCCTGCCGGCCATCGAGCCACGGGACTGGCCGCCGCAAAACAGCTTCAGGGCAAGGAACTTTCCTATAACAATTACGTGGACCTCGAAGCGGCGCGCAGCCTGGTTGCCGAATTCGAAGGCCCTGCCGCGGTCATCATCAAGCACAACAACCCCTGCGGCGCCGCCGAGCAATCCACCCTGCTCGATGCTTACACGAAGGCGCTCGCCAGCGACCCGGTTTCCGCATTTGGCGGCGTGCTTGCGTTCAATCACATCGTAGACGCGCTGACCGCCGAGGAAGTGGCCAAGCTGTTCGTCGAATGTATAGTCGCGCCGGGGTTCGCCGACCGCGCGCAGGAAATCTTCGCCGCCAAGAAAAACCTGCGCCTGCTGCACTTGCCGCAGGGCGGGCTGGACCACGACAAAGAATTACAGATGAAGCGGATTCTCGGCGGCGTGCTGATTCAACAGCCCGATCTCGGCAATCTGAATGACAAAGAACTGAAAGTTGCAACGAAGCGCGAGCCGACCGGCGCCGAACTCGCGGACCTGAAATTCGCCTGGAAAATTTGCAAACACGTGAAATCCAACGCGATCGTGTTTGCCAAGGACCGCGCAACGATGGGCGTAGGCGCCGGACAGATGAGCCGCGTCGATTCCGTGAAGATTGCCGTGATGAAAGCGCAAAATCCGCTGCAGGGAACCGCCGTCGCTTCCGATGCTTTCTTTCCGTTTCCCGACGGGGTTGAAGAAGCCGCCAAAGCCGGCGCCACTGCAATCATTCAGCCCGGAGGCTCGGTGAAAGACTCCGAGGTAATCGCCACCGCCGACCGCCTGGGCCTCGCGATGGTCTTCACCAACATGCGCCACTTCCTGCACTAAGCGCCCGGGAACGCCAACCTCCAGGCTGGTGTTCCCAAGCTTGCCGCTTTCTCTGTGGCCTCTGTGCTCTTCCTCAGTGTTCTCTGTGTAAAACTCTTTCTTTGCTAATCCGTAACTAAAATCTATTCCCGGCCGATGCGGTCCACTTCTTTTTTTACGGCCAGCGCGTCCAGTTTCTCCATCGGCAAACTCAAAAACAGATCGATTCGCCGTCCCAGCGTCACAAACGCATCCCGGAACGCCCATGCGATTTCGTCGGGTGAACCAACAGCTCCCGCCGGATCGGGAATTCCCCAATGCGCGGTGACAGGCTGCCCCGGCCACACCGGGCAGACTTCCGCCGCCGCGGAATCGCAGACCGTAAACACAAAGTTCATTTGCGGTGCCCCTGGCTTCGCGAACTCATCCCAACTCTTGCTCCGCAATCCTTCCACCGGCAGGCCCGCCGATTCCAGTTGTTTGAGAGCGAAAGGATGCACGCGCCCGGACGGGTGGCTGCCGGCACTGAAGGCACGAAAGTTGGGCCGGCCGCGGCGATTCAGGATCGCTTCGCCCAGTATTGAGCGCGCGGAATTCCCGGTGCAAAGAAACAGCACGTTGTGAGGGAGTTGCATGGCGGCCATTTCAATTGCAGCAATCAGTGCCGCAGCAAGGCACGCCTATGGGTTTCGTCGCCCGCAGGAACGCACTCATGAACTTGTTTTCAATCTGCGGTCCCACTTTATCCGCATCGAATCCCGCCGCCTGCAGAAATTCGCGCGCCTCTTCCACCTGGTAAACCCGCGTGGGCTCCACTTCAATCGCATCGAACCCCGCAGCGTCCAGCTTTTCCACGTACTCCGTCTCCTGCAGCGCGCCGGCGATGCAACCCACCCACAACTCCATGCTCTTTCTGATTTCCGCCGGCACTTCGCCGCGCAGCACCACGTCGGAAACCGCCAGCCGGCCTCCCGGCTTCAGCACGCGAAACGCTTCACGCAACACGCGGTCCTTGTCGCCGGAGAGATTGATCACGCAATTCGAAATGATCACGTCCACGGAGTTGCCGGGCAGGGGAATATTTTCGATCGTCCCTTTCAGGAATTCCACATTCTGCACGCCGGCCTTGCGCTGGTTTTCCCGCGCCAGCGCCAGCATCTCATCGGTCATGTCCAGTCCGTACGCCTTGCCGGTTGGCCCAACGCGCTTGGCAGAAAGCAAAACATCAATGCCGCCGCCGGAGCCCAGATCCAGCACCACCTCGCCCGCCTGCAACTTCGCAAGCGCGGTCGGATTGCCGCAGCCAAGCGACGCAGCCACCGCATCCGCCGGGAGGCTGCCCTTCTCTGCTTCTCCATAGAGATTCCGCGTAATCGGGTCGCAACCGCTCAAGGAGGCCCCGCCGCCGCAACAAGCGGTCTTGCCCTCGGCAACCTGTCTCGCTGCCGCACCATATTTCTCTTTCACCACTTCCTGGATATTTGGCTCGCTCATGGTTTTTCTCCCTTAGTTACTTCGAAATTTGCACAAAATCTTCCGTCGACACCGCGCGATTCCGTGTGCAGCACTCTTCATAGAGAAACCCAAGCACCTCGCGCAGCG
Organism: Candidatus Sulfotelmatobacter sp.; assembly: GCA_035487095.1. Lineage (GTDB taxonomy): Bacteria > Acidobacteriota > Terriglobia > Acidiferrales > UBA7541 > Acidiferrum. The sequence goes on along the minus strand of DATHMM010000015.1, from coordinate 32,900 downwards.
CGTCCGTGTTCGCCGTGTACCAAAGAAATGTCCCCGCCCGGCGCACGTCCACCAATCCAACCTGGCGCAGTTTTTCCAAGTGATGCGAAAGGGTAGAAGCCGGGATCCCCAGATCTTCCTGAATCTCTCCTGCCACCATGCCCGTCGGGTGGGCGGAGAGCAGCAAACGAACGATTTGCAGGCGGGGCTCGGCACCGATGGCGGAAAAGCGGTCGGCGCAGCGGGTGACGAGGAGTGGATCGGCCTTCTTCATATTTCGATATTTGCGGAAATATAGAAGCTTGTCAATCCCTTTTTTCGGAAACCCTCCCCTGGCCCTAAGCATCCTACGTTTGTGTACCGGCTCCCCTTGAAACGCCCCTCTTTTCGCTTTTGACCGCGTTTCCAGCGCATGGGATACTGAAAAAACGGAATATTATGAAACCTAACCGCTTGATCCTTCCCCTCTTTTGCGCCTCCATGCTGGCGCTACCCTCTCTGGCCCAAAATGCCGTTCCCGAGCAACCCTCCACGGTGCGCAAAAATCCCGCTCGCGCGGACGCCTACTACAATTTCACGATGGGCCACATCTACGAGCAGCAGTACGAGCAGACCGGTGCCGGCGAATACGCCACTCGCGCGCTCGACTCCTACAAGAAAGCTTATGCGGTCGATCCGACTTCGCCCATCATCGGCGAGCGCCTGGCGGAAATGTATTGGAAGGCGCAGCGTGTGCACGAAGCGGTCGCCGAGGCCAATGAAGTCCTGAAGCGCAATCCCGACGATCTGCCTACCCACCGCCTGCTGGCCCTCGTCTATCTCCGGAGCCTCGGGGACATCAACGGCAACAATATTCAAAGCGAAACCATTGTGAAGGCGATTCAGGAGTACAACGCCGTTCACCGCCTGGATCCTTCCGACCAGGAAATCACCATCTGGCTGGCGCGTCTTTACCGCCTGCACAGCGAGCCGGATAAAGCCGAAAGCGTTTTGCGGGATTTGCTGAAGGACGATCCGGAAAATGATTCCGGCATCGAACAACTGACCCAATTGCTGCTGGACCAGAACAAGGCCGAGGAAGCCATCGCTTTGCTGAACGGCATGATTGAGCGTTCGCCCTCCGCAACGCTTTACGACCACCTCGGCGACGCCTACACGCAGACGCACGATTTCGGCAAGGCGGAGGCGGCCTACCGCAAGGCCATGGATCTGGACCCCACGGAAATCAGCCACATTCGCGGGCTTGCCCAGACCCTGCTTTCCGAGGAGAAGTATCCCGAGGCGCTTTCTGTATACCAGAAGCTTTCGGACATGCTGCCCGACGACGCGGACACTTATCTTCGCATCGCGCAAATTTATCGCGAACTCCATCAACTGGATAAAGCCGAGGAAAATCTGGTGAAGGCGCGGCAATACGCTCCGGGAAGCCTCGAGGTGATGTACAACGAGGCCATGATTTACGAATCGCAGGGGCGATTTGAGGATGCCATTCGCGTGCTCTCCGATGCGGTCACCGGCGTAAAGGCCCAGTCCAAGGTGTTGCCGTCGCGGCGCCGCTCGCTGGCCATTCTTTACCAGCAGCTCGGCATGCTTTATCGCGACACGCAGAACTTCCAGGCCGCGATTTACACCTTTCAGGAACTCGGCCATCTCGGCGACGAAGAGGACCGCCGCTCGCGCCTGATGGTCATGGACACCTATCGCCAGGCGCGCGATCTGCCGAAAGCTCTGCAAGCTGGAAAAGAAGCTCTGGCCAAATATCCCGACGACACCTCGATTCGCAGCAGCCTGGCGATGATGCTTGGGGAAGCGCAGCAGCCCGATGAGGCGGTCAAGCTTTTGCAAGCCGGTCTGAAAGGCGGCGCGGGCGACCGCGAAACCTATTTGAATTACGCGCAGATCTACGAACGCAGCCACCGCTTTAAGGAAGCCGAAGAAGCCGCGCGCAAGGCTGAATCCCTGGCCATTCAACCTGCGGACAACGAACTTGCCTGGCTGATTTTGGGCGCGATCTTCGAACGGCAGAAGCAGTACGACAAGGCCGAGGAAGAGTTCAAGAAAGTCATCGACGTCAATCCCAAGAACGCCATGGTGCTGAACTATTACGGCTATATGCTCGCCGACCGGGGAATTCGCCTCGACGAAGCCCACGACATGATCCAGCGCGCGCTCGATCTGGAACCCTACAACGGCGCTTATCTCGACAGCCTCGGTTGGGCCTACTACAAGCAGAACAAGCTCGACCAGGCCGAACTCACGCTACGCAAGGCCCTGGAGCGGGAGTCGCACGATCCGACGATTCGCGAGCACCTCGGCGACGTCCTGGCGAAACAAGGCCGCATGGAACTTGCGGTGGCCGAGTGGGAAAAGTCTCTCAACGAATGGCACCGCGCCTTGCCAGCCGACATGGAAGAAGATAAAGTCGCGGAAGTGGAGAAGAAGCTCAGCCAGAACAAGCACCGTGTCGCGCAGAAAACTCCTCCTGCCGACGCCAAACCCTGAGTCGGTGAATGCGAACAATCCGAATTCCTGCGTACGCCAAGGTCAACTTGCGTCTGGAAGTGCTGGGAAAGCGCGCGGACGGCTATCACGAACTGCGCACGATTTTTCAGACCGTCGGGTTGCATGACACTTTGGAGTTCCGCCCCTCTCGCCGCCCCGGCATTTCCCTGCAAGTCCGGGGCAACGAAATCCTCGCCAAGGAAGACCTGGAAAAGAATCTGGTGTATCGCGCCGTGGACGCCCTGCGGCGTGAAACCCGTCTTCGCCCCGGCGTCGAAATCACCCTGCAGAAGAAGATTCCCGCTGGCCGCGGCCTGGGGGGTGGCTCCAGCGACGCGGCAGCCGCGCTGCTTGGCTATCTTCAGTTCACCCGCCAAAATGTTGGCACCTCGCAGCTTTTGGAGATTGCCGCGAGCTTGGGCGCCGACGTCCCCTTTTTTCTGTTTGGCGGCACCGCGCTGGGCATCAGCAAGGGGGAAGAGATCTACCCCCTCCCAGATGCACCGCGGTTGACCCTGCTGATCGTGTCGCCAAACGATATTCATGTGCCGACGCCCGACGCCTACCGCTGGCTTCATGCTCCCGATTTGGCTTCGTTGACAAAATCGGCCGCGAACCATAAACTATTTAGGTTCTGTGCTCTATGTTGGAGTTCGCAGGGAGCGTGTCTTTCGAACGATTTCGAGGACGCGGTTTTCCGGCGGCATCCGCGGCTTGGCAAGATCAAGCGGGATTTGCTTCATCGAGGAGCTTCAGAAGCCTTGCTGGCTGGTAGCGGTTCGGCGGTGTTTGGAGTTTTCCCGAGCCCAGCTAAGGCGCGCCGAGCCGTTGTCGGGTTTCCGCACGATCAGGCCTTCGTCTGCGAAACGATTTCGCGGAGCAGGTATGCGCGGTTGCTAAAAAGCGCGATTGTCGGTTGATCCTCAGCGTCTCTCCGTCTCCCAAACGTACTTGTAGCGGCGACCTTCAGGTCGCCAAGCCAGCACTTTTCGGTTTGACAGAAATGTATCGCCGCAATCCGGCGATCAAGCGAGAAGCGTGTGAACGACGAGCGTTTCAAAATCTTCACTGGTACCGCCAATCCGGCGCTGGCTGCCGCGATTTGCAAGCATTTGGACGTGCCCCTAGGCCAGGCCAAGCTCGACCGCTTCAGCGATGGGGAAATTTATTTTCAGATTCTGGAAAACGTGCGCGGGGCCGATGTGTTCGTCGTGCAGCCCTGCTCGTTTCCGGTGGACAGCCACCTGCTTGAGTTGCTGTTAATGATCGACGCGTTCAAACGCGCTTCCGCCTGGCGCATCACCGCCGTCCTCCCGTACTACTGCTATGCGCGGCAAGACCGCAAAGACAAGCCGCGCGTTCCGATATCAGCCAAGCTAGTCGCTGACCTTCTTGAAACCGCAGGCGCAAGCCGCGCCCTGACACTCGATCTTCACGCGCCCCAGATTCAGGGCTATTTCGACGTGCCCGTCGACCACCTGTATGGGTCACCCGTTTTGGTCGAATATTTCCGTCACATGAAGTTGCCCAACCTGACCGTCGTTTCACCCGACGCAGGCGGTGTGGAACGCGCCCGCGCCTTCGCGAAGAAACTTGACGCGCCGCTGGCCATCGTGGACAAGCGCCGCGTGGACATGGACGTGACGGAAGTGATGAACCTCATCGGCGACGTCAAAGGCCGCAGCACCTTGATTGTGGACGACATCATTGACACCGCGGGCACGCTGGTGAAAACCGCCGACGCGTTAATGCGCGAAGGCGCCACCCAGGTTTTCGCCGCTTGCACCCATGCCGTGTTTTCCGGGCCCGCCGTGGAACGCATCGTGAAATCGCGCATCACTGAAGTGGTGGCCACCGATTCCGTGCCCCTCTGCGAAGCGGCAAAGGGCGTCAGCAAAATCAAAATTTTGAGCGTCGCGGAGCTGCTCGCCCGCGGCATTCGGTCGATTCACGAGGAAACTTCGATTAGCGAGCTGTTTATTTAAGTGCAGGGGCAGCTTTGCGCTCCGAGGGTTTTGTAGTCGCCGGCTGATAGGCCGCCAAATGAAAGGGGATAGCAGCAAATAGAGAACAGATAACAGGAGGCAACAATCGATTCCTGTTATCTGATCGCTGCTCTCTGTTATCCGATAAGGGAAAGAAGCTATGGCTCAGATCATTGTAGAAGGCGCGCCCCGCGCAACACGGGGCAAGAATGAAGCACGGCGCTTGCGCGTCGCAGGACGCGTTCCCGCCACGCTGTACGGCGGCAAAGGCGAAGTGCTTGCACTCGCCGTGAACACCAAGCAGGTCACCGCGATTCTGCGTTCCGAATCCGGCCACAATACCTTGTTCCAGGTGGACCTCGGCGGCAAGCAGGAGCCTGCCATCGTGAAGGATTGGCAAGTCGATCCCGTCACCGGCAACCTGCTCCACGTGGACCTGCTGCGGATCGCCATGGACGTTCGCATGAAGGTGAAGGTTCCCGTGCACACGTTCGGCGAGCCATCCGGCGTGAAGGTTCAGGGCGGCGTTTATGAAGTCGTTACCCGCGAAGTGGAAGTCGAATGCTTGCCCGCCGACATCCCCACTGAATTCAAGGTGGACGTCAGCGGCCTGGCGTTGAACCAGAGCTTGCGCGCCGGCGAACTCCCGCTGGACACCAAGAAGCTCAAGCTGGTCACCGACCCGCAGACGGTTCTCTCGCACGTCGTCACGTTGCGTGCCGAGGAAGAGAAGCCGGTCGAAGCCGCGGTTGCCACGACTCCGGCCGAGCCCGAAGTCATCAAGAAGGGCAAGAAGGAAGTCGAGGGCGAGGAAGGCGAGGAAGGCGCGAAGCCTGCCGAAAAGCAGGAAAAGAAGAAGTAGTTCTTTTCCGCCCGGCACGCGCCATACATCATGCGGCTCATTGTCGGCCTCGGCAATCCTGGCCCGGAATATCAGTGGACGCCGCATAATCTTGGTTTTCTCGCCGTGGATGAAATCGCGAATCGCGCTTCCATCCGCGTCGAGCGGCCCGAAGGCAAGGCCCTGGTAGGGCTGGGGAAAGTGGCCGGCCAAGAAGTGATCCTGGCCAAGCCGCAGACGTACATGAATCTCAGCGGGATCAGCGTTCGCGACCTGCTGGAAAAGTACGAACTGGGCCCCGAGGATTTGCTGGTGATGTTCGACGAACGCGATCTGCCGTGGGGCATGATTCGCATCGGCGAACGCGGCAGCGCGGGAACGCACAACGGCGCGAAATCGGTAACGAGCGTCGTGGGCACGCAGGACTTCGCAAGGCTGCGGCTCGGTTGCGGCCCCGATCATCCGGTTGGCGATTTGGCAGACTACGTTCTGAGGCCGATGAAAAAAGCGGCCCTTGAAGTAGCGGCCGAAATGGTGGCCACGGCGGGCGACGCGGTGGAAATGATTCTGACCCAGGGAATCGCCGCCGCCATGAACAAGTACAACCGGCGCGTCCCGCCGCCGGAAGAAGCTTTGTAGGGGCCGGGCTTGCTGGGCCCGATCGCTCTTGGGCCTTTGAAGCGGCGACCGCTTGTACTGAGCGAACGCGAAGTATCAGGTCGCCAAGTCTGGGCCACCTGAAGGTGGCCGTTACGGTGGTGAGCAGTCAACGAATTTCCCGGGCTAAATGCCCGGAACAGGAAGAAACGAGGTCATCATGGAAGAACGTTTGTACGATCTGATTTTCATCGCCCGCCCGGCTACGCCGGAAGACGAAATCAAAAAGGTCCTTACCACCATCGAGCATGCCGTCGCCGAAAAGGGCGGCAAGATCGAAAAGACGGAGCACTGGGGCACGCGCAAGCTGGCCTACAAGGTCGCCAAGCACCGCGAAGGGATTTACGTTTACCAGCAGGTGCGCACGAATCACGGCGAACTGGTGCACGAGCTCGAGCGGCGCCTCGGCGTGCAGGACTCGATCATCAAGTACCAGACCATTCGCCTCGACGAAGAGATCAAGCGGCAGAAGAAGCTTTCGCACAAGCGCGAAGTGCGCGCTGCGCGCCGTCCGCGCCGCGTCACGCAACCTCCGGTTCCCCCGGCCGAGCAGACCGCCGGCGCCGCCTAGCATTTGAAGAGGCGGCTTTAGGCTGCCCTCTTTCGGTAGCGGCGACTTTCAGGTCGCCAACGCCGGCAAGAATTTGTAGTGGCCGGGCTTTAGCCCGGCGTGAGTTCCATAACGAATATTGATAGGCAACTTTGGAAAGGTAGGAAGTTATGTCAGAGGAACAGAAACCAGTGCAAGCCGCGCCTCCCCCGGCGCCCGCAGCCCCGGAAGGCGGCAATGCCCCCGCAACCCCAGCGACTCCATCCGCGCCCGCGCACCGCAGCGAAGGTGGCGGTCCCCCTCGCCGTGAGGGTGGACACTCGCATTCCGGCCCGCGCCGCGAAGGCGGTCCTGGCGGAGGACGCCGTGAAGGCGGCCCCGGAGGTCCCGGTGGAGGACCCGGCGGCCCGCGCCGCGGCAAGCGCCAGTATTTTCGCAAAAAGAAAGTCTGCAAGTTCTGTGTCGAGAAGATGGACTTCATCGACTACAAGCGCGCCGACATTCTTTCGCAGTTCGTGCAGGAGCGGGGCAAGATTCTTCCGCGCCGCATGACCGGCGTCTGCGCGCGTCACCAACGTTGGCTCGGCGTGGCGATCAAGCGCGCCCGCAACATCGCCCTGCTGCCGTTCGCAGGTAGCGCCGCGGGAGCGTCAGCCCCTCGCGCCGTCGAGGCCCCGAAGGCCCCGGTAGCATAGGCGTTAGCCTGTGCGGCGCCTCCGGCGCCTTTGTAGCGGCCGCTTTCCGAAGCGGGCGCCCGTTTGTAGCGGCGACCTTCAGGTCGCCCAGATATTGAATCGAGAGTTTCTTCGAAAGAATTCAGGAGCGAGTCATGCAGATCATTCTTCAAGAAGACGTAGAAAAACTCGGCCACCGCGGCGACGTGGTCACCGTCAAGCCCGGCTACGCCCGCAATTTCCTGCTGCCCAACAAAATCGGCATCGAAGCAACGGCGGGCAACATGAAGGCGCTCGAACGCATTCGCGGCGCGTTGGCAAAGAAAACCGCCACGGAACTCGACGCCGCGAAAAAGCAGGCCGAGTTGCTCAGCGGCGTTGCCGTCAAGTTCCATCGCAAGACCGGCGAGAACGACCAGATGTTCGGCTCTGTCACGACCGGCGACATCGCGGAGGCGCTGAAGGCGCAGAAGTTCGAAGTCGACAAGCGACAGGTGCAGCTCGCCGAGCCCATCAAGGCCATCGGCGAATTCCCGGTTACCGTCAAGGTCTTTCGTGACGTCACCGCCGAAATCAAAGTCCACGTGGAAAAAGAAGTCTAACCATCTGCAAACCATGTAGCGCCGGCTTTCATGCCAGTGCTCTTTCAGGGGCACGCGTGAGCGTGCCCCTTTTACTTTGTTATGAATTATCATTAGGCGAGTCAGATGAGCAAGAAAGAAAAGCGCCTGCCGCCCATTCATCCCGGAGAAATTCTCCGCGAGGAGTTTCTTGCGCCTCTGGGCCTCAGCATGAACCGCCTGGCGCTCGACCTGCGAGTCCCGGTCACACGGATTGCCGAAATCGTCCGCGAGCGCCGCGGAATCACTCCGGACACCGCGCTTCGCCTCGCGCGCTATTTCAATACCAGCGCACGCTTCTGGCTGAATCTCCAGACCGCCTACGATCTGGAAGTGGCCGAAGATGAATTAGCACAATCCATCGACCGCGAAGTTTCCCCGGTCACGCACTCTCCGGCTACGAAGTAGGCAGAGGCGCGATATCCAGTGCCCTCTTTTCTTGGGGTGCAGCTTGCCCGGAGTCTTTCCGAAGGGCAACTCAGCTGCCGCTTTTGACCCAACCAGCCACGCTCTAAATGTAAATCGTGAGCCGGCACATCCGCACTCGCCCAACGCACTATTTCTTCCCGCTTTCAAACTTTTCCGCCACCGCTTCCACTTCCACCGCTTTCCATTCGCCGCTCGATAAATTGGTGACCAGGGCCACGACGACATGCGTTTCGGGGTACAAGATCAGTTGCGAAGTTCCCCCGACCGAGCCGCCCGAATGCTCGTACACCACTCGCCCGGACGGCGATTTTGTGATGCCCCAACCCATCCCATAGCCCGTTTCTTCGCCTGACTTCGTTTTTTGAGATGTGAATAAAAGTTTCAGCGATTCCGCTCTCAGAAATCCCGGCTGCAGCAACTGTGACCCGAAGCGTACCAGATCTTCCGAAGTCGACAAAAATCCTCCGCCCGCCCATTTGTAACTGTTGTCCACATAGGGCGCGTTCTCCAGCGTTCCATCCTTTTCCTTTTCATAAAAACGCGAGCGCTGTTCCACGATCTGGGCATTCATGTCCGCCGCCGTGTGCGCCAGGCCCATTGGGCCGAATACGTGTTTCTGCATGTACGCCAGGAAGTTTTCGCCGGAAGCGGACTCCACCACCGCGCTCAACAGATTGAATCCGTAACTCGAATAATTGAATTTTGTTCCCGGCGGGGACACGAGCGGATCGTTTTCGAAGATCTTCAGGCCCTCCAGCACATTCCCGTAATGCTGCTGAATCCTGAACTCCTCTCCTTTGTAGTGCCGGACGCCAGCCAGGTGCCCCGCGAGCATCCGCGTGGTGATTACCGCTCCCTTGTCCGGAAACGACGGCACATATTTCTGCACCGGCGCATCCAAATCGAGTTTCCCCGCTTCCACAAGCTGCATCAGTGCGGTCGCCGTCAGCGGCTTGGAAATACTGCCGATGCGGAATTTAGTTGTCGGCCAGACGGGTACGCGCTCTTCCAGGTCGGCATAGCCGAATCCCTCCGAGTACACAATTTTTCCATCCACGGCGACGGTCAACGATAAGCCGGGAATTCCTCGTGCCACCCATTCCTTCGCCTGCCGGTCGGCATTCGCCCGGGCCGCCGCATAAGGGTCGGACGCTCCCGGCTGCGCGGCGCACGCATTCACGAACAAGGATGCAACTGCGACAATCAGCCAACTCGTTTTTCTCCATTGCCGCATCCAATTCTCTCGCACTCCGCTCATCGTGAGGCTCCCTTTGCCAGATTCCGCCGGAGTATCTTGCCACAATCCTGTTCAGGAGTTTTCCGACATTATCCTCACGATTCACAGGCACTCCAATTGACGCCCGACCTGCTTCCGCGCACACTGCATTTCAGAACTTCGGCTCGGGGTGAATCGTCTGCCGGAGAAATAAATCTTCCCTTGCCTTCCCGCGCTAGCCGTGCTATCTATAGCGAAGGAAAAGCGAAATAGCGAAAGGTTTTTGTGTCCCTATGTCCGCTGATTCCACTCTTGAACGCCCGCTTCCATCGAACCTCGACGCGGAGCGTTCCATCCTCGGCGCGATTCTCCTCGACAACAACGCCCTGAACGCGGCCATTGAATCCCTGAAAGCCGACGATTTCTTCATCCCCCAGCACCGTAACATCTTCAATCGCATGATCGCCCTCGGCGAAGCCCAGCAGGCCATTGACCTTGTCACCCTTACGGAAGAGCTGCACCGCCGCAGCGAACTGGACGCCTCCGGCGGCGCCCCGTATCTGGCCTCCCTTGTGGATGGCATGCCCCGCGTCTCCAACGTGGAGCACTATGCGCGCATCGTCAAAGAAAAGGCCATGCTGCGCAACCTGATCCACGCGACGCACAACATCCAGCAGCGCGCCTTCGAAGGCGAAGACGGCGCGGACGCGATCCTCGATAACGCCGAATCCAGCATTTTTGCCATCGCCGAGGACCGCATCAAAGCCGGACTCATCTCCGTCAAGGACATCGTTCGCGACAATTTCGAACGCCTGGAAAAAATCTTTCGCGAGGGAAAAAGCGTCACCGGCGTTTCCACGGGATACGCTGAACTCGATAAGCTTCTCTCCGGCCTGCAGCCCTCGGAACTGATCATCCTTGCCGCGCGCCCTTCGCAGGGAAAAACCGCGCTGGCCTTGAATCTTGCGGAGAATATCGCCCTGCGCGGCGGTCTCCCCTGCGCCCTCTTCAGCCTGGAAATGTCCAAGGAATCCCTGCTGCAGCGCCTGGTCGCTTCCGTCGGTCAGGTGGACGCGCACAAATTCCGTTCCGGCCACCTTAGCCGCGAAGACTGGCGCCGCATGACCGAAGCTCTCGGCACCATTTCCGCCGCGCCGCTCTGGGTGGACGACTCCGGTTCCAGCAGCGTCCTCGAAATTGGCGCCAAAGCGCGCCGCCTGAAACGCGACAAAGGCCTCTCGCTTCTGATTGTCGACTATCTCCAGCTGATCAACGCCCGCGGCCGCTTCAATTCTCGACAGGAAGAAGTCGCCAGCATCTCCCGCGGCCTCAAGGGCCTCGCCAAGGAACTCCAGATCCCCGTTCTCGTCCTCAGCCAGCTTACCCGCGCGCCCGAGCGCGAAGAGCGCGGCCCGCAACTCTCTGACCTCCGCGAATCCGGCGCCATCGAACAGGACGCGGACGTGGTCATGTTCATCTACCGCCCGAATTGGGGCAAGATGGACCTGACGCCCGAAGAGCGTGACATGGCCGACATCGTGATCGCCAAGCAGCGCAACGGCCCCACCGACAAGGTGAAGTTCGTCTTTCGCAGCCGCCTGACGCGGTTCGAGGAAGCCGCCCCGGATGCCTTCTCGCAATTTTCCGGCGGCGACGAACACTAGCGACAGGCTTCAGCGCGCCAAGCGTTCCGATAACGTCAACCGTCCACGCATCCATCAAAAAACGGAGATTTTCAATGACCGCAACCTGGAAACCAGAAACTTACAATTCCGTTTCCGTCTACGTCGTCACGTACAACGCCCAGCGCGTAATCGACTTCCTGAAATTCGCCTTTGACGGCACGCCTCTCCGCCGTTTCGACGCCCCCGACGGCAAAATCATGCACGCCGAAGTTCGCCTCGACGACACCGTCGTAATGCTCGCCGACGCAAGCAGCGCCTACCCAGCCATCCCCGCCTGGCTCCACGTCTATGTGCCGGACGCGCAAGCAACCTACAAAAGAGCCCTCGCCGCCGGCGGCATCTCCGTTCAGGAACCTGTCCAGAAGCAAGGCGACCTCGACCTCCGTGGCGGCGTCAAAGACCCCTGTGGCAACACATGGTGGATTTCCACACAACTCGCCGTTTGAAACAAATACGCAGCTCGTCACAAGCGTGGTTGCGACGCGCGTGCTAGACCTATCGAAAACGGAGGCTTTCCCGTGAATCGTCTGCTTGTTTTGCTCTTTGCCCTCTTCCTGATCGTTCCTGCCCTCTCTCAGGAAATTGCCGAACCGAAATCCGGTGCCAAGTTTGCCGAAAAGGATGGTGACACATCGCTGCTGGGAGTCGGCTTGCGCACAAAGACCTTTGCGAAGGTAAAGATCTACGCGATCGGCCTATACGTTTCCGACTCCGCGATCGCCGGGCCGCTGAAAGGCAAAGCGGGCACGCCGGAACTCTACCGGCAACTCGTCACCGGAGACTTCAAAAGGAAAGTCGTCATGAAGTTTCTTCGCAACGTCAGCAGTGAACAGATCCGCGATGCTTTCAATGACACGCTCAAAAGCTCAGGCGCGAAAATTGACGCGTGGATTACATATTTCAACGAAATCCATTCCGGACAGGAGTTGGTGATCGGCTGGACGCCCGGCGCCGGTCTTGAGACGAAGGTGGCCGGAGTCGACAAGCCGGCAATCAATGACAAGGCCCTGGCTTCGGCCGTGTTCGCAATCTGGCTCGGCGACAAGCCGATTCAGGACGACCTGAAGAAAGATCTCGTCGCCCGCAGCGCGGAACTCTTGAAATAAATCCGCCGCCTCGTTTTCGTCCTCGACCTCTTCGCCGGCGTCACAGACCACTGCGGCAACGCCAGGTGGATCTCCAAGCAAATAACGGTCTGACCGGCCCACGAGAATTTTCGACCCATTGCCAGTACTCACTGGACTTCGACGGATTGCCATCCGCAGTTCACGCACTCTTAACAAAACTGCAAAACTCCCCTTCGCCTCGTGTGCGAACATGCAGGCTCCCTGGAGGAGTGCACACGTGAAAAAGCGACGTATTCAGATTTTCGTAGTTGCAACAGCAGGTTTGGCGCTGGCGGCGGCAACATTGATCGGCAATCTTTTCGCCGGCGACAATAGCTCGTCGAATCAGTTCAAGTTTGCGCCGGACAGTTTGGTGCTCAGCCGCAGCGTCTACGTCGGCGACGCCTCAACCGTCACCATCGGCGAAACCTTGCCGCGCGGCTGCGCGGGCGGCGCGAATGGCAGTTCCGTAGTCAACGTTCCCACTACGTCGAATGGCACCACCAGCGTCACCGTCCCCTGCGGTATCGCCGTCGACAACGGCGAAGCCCCGAACCTCTCCGACAATCACAACGTCTGGAACAATTCCGGCTCCGATGGCAGCTTTGGGGTCTCCTCTCCAATCTTGATCGACAATCTCTCCACCGATGGCAAGCTCTTCGGCACGCTCCCCATTCCCACGAATCAGATTGTCACCAGCTTCAGTTCCAAATCCGAATTGGCCCTCAACCGCTCGGCTGACGGAAGGTCCATAACATTCATGGGCTATCAGGGCGGCCCTGGCTGCGGCGGTTTTCCTGTTTCCCCCACCGCCCCCAATCTGGTCGACGTCTCCGCCTCCAGCACTCCGGGCATCTGCGACCCGACCAACCCGGTCATATCGAGCTTCGTCAGCACACCCGTTGTTCCCACCGCTTACTATCGCGCCGTCGCTGAAGTGGACGCCAACGGAGGCCTCTCGATCACGGATGGCAACGCCTACAGCGGCGACAACGGCCGTGCTGCCATCAAGGGCGGCAATGGTCAGTACTACATGGTTGGAAACGACAACAGCGGCAACCTCTCCAAGAAGCAACTCAGCACCACCCCGATTGGAATCGATCTGGTGAACGCCACCGGCTCCGAAACGCTCGCGCCGGGCGCGACCGCTCCAGTGCCTCCCAACGTCGGGATGATCGGCCGTCTGCTCTTTGGTTCCGACAAGCCTGGTAAAGACACAAATTTCCGCGGCATGACCATCTTCAACAACACGCTCTACATCACCAAAGGCAGCGGCGGAAACGGCATCAACACCGTGTATCAGGTTGGCACGCCCGGCGTGCTCCCCACGGGCACCGCCGCCGATCTCGCTCAGGTGCCCATCGCCATTCTTCCCGGCTTCCCCAACACCACTGCCAGCACCTCCACGGCGTTTCCGTTTGGCATCTGGTTTGCCAATGCAACCACGCTCTACGTTTGCGATGAAGGCGACGGCGTGCTCGTTTCTCCAGCGGTGAACGGCAATGTGGCCGACGCGCAATCCCTCGCCACTGCCGGAATCCAAAAGTGGTCGCTCGTCAACGGCACATGGACCATGCTGTATGTGCTTCAGGACGGCTTAAACATCGGCGTGCCTTACAGCACTCCCAATTACCCGACCTCGCTTAACCCGGCGACCGGCGGTTGCCGCAATATGACCGGCCGCAACAATGGCGACGGCACCGTGAGCCTGTATGCCATCACCTCAACCATCAGCACCAATGGCGATCAAGGAGCCGATCCCAACAAGCTGGTGAAGGTCAAGGATCTCCTGGCCTCCACAACGCTTCCCGTCGCGAATCCGGGAGTTGGTCGCGATGAGCAGCCCGGCCACTTCGTTATCATTCGCTCCGCGCAAGCGGGAGAAGTTTTCCGAGGCGTGGCCTTCGCCCCCACATCCAGCGGCAACTGACACAGCGCCGGATGCCGGCGTCTTCAACTTATAGGGGACGGGCTTGCTTGCCCTGAGTCCGATTCGAAGGGCCCGTCCTCACTTGGGTTTTTCTGCGGCGAGCGCATTTCGCAACACGGCCCTGGCTTCTCTCTCCCCAGCCCAATGTTCACCAGCGATTCACAACCATGTTTTGTCGAAAGCCCAGTTTCTTTACGTTCAGGATCACAGAAAGAAAGGGAGAATTACGCACCATGAAAAAATTAACTCTGCCGTTCCTATCGTGTGCATCACTTGCGCTATCCATTGCAGTCGCCATGCCCGTATTTGCTCAGGGGCCCGTCGCTGCCGCCCCTTATCAGTTGAAGGTCTTTGCCAATGCCCCCTCGGGACTCAGCGCGCCCGACTCCATTGCCGTCCTTAAAGATCACGTCTTTGTAGGCTATGGCGATGGCCACCTTCCCGATGGATCCGACGGACTGAACAGCCAAGTGGTGGAATACAAGATGGACGGCACCGTCGTTTTCACATACACCGTCCCCGGCCACAACGACGGCCTTAAAGTCGATCCTTCCACGCATCTGCTCTGGGCGGTCCAGAACGAAGACGCCAACGCCAACATCGTGATCATCAATCCCGAAAATCATCAGCAGAAGCTTTACACCTTCGGCCCCACGCTCCACGGCGGCGGCTACGACGATCTCGTCTTCCGCGGGTGCAAGGTTTACGCCAGCGCCTCGAATCCCGCGAACAACCCCAACACCGGCCCGGCCATCGTCAGCCTCCGCCTAGTCGGCAGCACTGTTGAAATCGAGCCGGTTCTCGCCGGCCAGGCCACGGCCACCGATATTCCCACGGACGCCACGACGCAGCTCAACCTTCAGGATCCCGACTCCATGACGCTCGACCCGCTGGGCAACATCGTCCTCGACAGCCAGGGCGATCAGGAGTTGATTATCGTGAGCCATCCCGGCGAATCCGCGCAGCGCGCTCTCCGTCTGCCTCTCAGCTATCTCACCCCCGGCGGCCCGGTGTCGGTCGAAACCGACGACACCGCTTTCATCACCTCCACCGACGGTTTCCTTCTCTTCGCCGATAAAGGGCTGAACGCCGTGTACACGCTGGGCAAGAAAGCGTTTGTCCCTGGCACAGCGTTCACCGCTGCTGACGGCGGGCCGTTCGTCGGAACTCTTGACCTGACCACCGGAATCGTCACGCCCATCGTGACCGGCTTGGTCGGCCCAGGCGGCATGGTCTTCGTCGACACCTCCAAGCACGGCGGGGACGATCACCGCGAATCCCAAGGCAACTCCTGCGGCGACGACGACCACCGCGATTAGGATTCGCAATAATCCCAGTTCGACCTTGTAGGGGACGGGCTCGCCCGTCCCTGTTGGGGTCTCGAGATTCAGAAGGGACCGCTCGCAGCTTTGAACGGTCCTCTTTCTCTTTCTCGTCCACAACCCACCCACTGTCTCGAAACCGGAATATTTGCCTGCCTGACACACCGCGTCCCGCTGGCCACGCTCACTTCCGGTATGGCTCTTCACCGACTGTCGGGGTTTCTCGCAATTCCCTGTGCGGCAAGAACTTACAAGCGCCTCTGGCACACCCTGCACTCCATTGGATGGGCTCTGGATTGCTCTCCTCCTGTTGTCATTCTCGCGCTCTGCGCCGCATCCCAGGTTTTCGTGGTTGCGCTTGAATGCCGTACACTAGCTATTCAGGAATTTTCATGTCCCGCGCAACTAAAAATCAGAGCTCCCCCGATTTCGTCGGTCGCCCCGCGTGGGCCGAAGTTTCGCTCTCGGCGCTCACAGGAAATCTTGAAGCGATTCGCTCGTACGTGAATCCGCCGTCCGAAAAACGGAAGACGCCCAGAAAAGTTCTGTCGATTGTGAAGGGCAACGCTTACGGCCACGGCGGGCCACACGTCGCAAAAATTCTCGAAAAAGCCGGTTCGGATTGGTTCGGCGTAGCCTCTGCCGGTGAAGGCATGGAGATCCGCAAAGCCGGCGTCCGCACCCCGATTCTCGTCCTCGGCGGCTTCTGGCCCGGCGAAGAAAAAAATCTTCTCCAGCACAAATTAACGCCCGCGATTCACCGTTGCGAACAGCTTCTTGCCTTCGAAGCCGCGGCGGCAAGGTTGCGCAAGAATAATGTTCCAGTGCAGCTGAAGATCGACACGGGCATGAACCGCCTCGGCATCCTGCCGAAAGATGCGGATTGCTTTGCGCGGCAACTCGCGAAGTGCAAGCACGTAAGCCTTGCCGGCACCTTTACGCACCTGGCCTCTTCCGAAGTTTTGACGGACACGGAACTCGGCCGCCAGACGCAGCAGCAGCTAGAACGCTTTTACTCGACCGTCGAACGTCTCCGGTCGCTCGGCGCCGAACCCGGCATCCTTCATATCGCCAACAGCGCGGCCATCGCCGCGCGTCCGGAAACCTGGGCCGACATGGTGCGTCCTGGGGCGATTCTTTACGGCTATCATCCGGGGTTTGATCCGCCGGAGCGCCGCAAAGAATTTGAAGCGAAATTGCCCCTGCGCCCGGTGATGAGCCTCCGCGCGCGCCTGATGAGTGTTCGCTGCATCGCCGCTGGGGAAGCCGTCGGCTATGACGCCACCTGGATCGCGCAGCGCCCGTCGCGTATCGCCGTGCTCTCCGCGGGCTATGCCGACGGCGTTCACCGCTCGCTCGGGAATCGCGGCGTCTTGTACATCCGTGGCCACGCCGCGCCGATCATCGGCATCGTCTCGATGGACGTCGTGATGCTTGATGTCACCGACGTTCCCGACGCCGCGGTCGGCGACGTTGCCACGCTCTATGGCACAGACGGCAAACGGGTTTATCCGGCGAATGTAGTGGCCCGCAGCATCGGTACGGTTACTTCCGACCTGATCAGCGGCGTCAGCCAGCGCGTCCCGCGTTTCTATCTGCCCTGAAATTCCGGTTCCCACTTCCTTACTCGGACTTGACGTAACGCTAATTCAAGAGTATACAGTCCATCACGTCACCTGCTCCGGCAGGAAGGGCTCTTTCCCCTGGCCTCCTTCTTTGCTCCCATGCTCCACGGAGCGGTTCATCGCAGCCGTACCGTGAGGTCTTATGAGCGGTTCAGGGTTCAGGCAAGCCGGCAATCTGCTTTCGGATTCTTCGATTTCCAGTTCTGTGTCCAGCTCGGTGCACCGCAGCCTCTTTGTCCGAGGGTGGGATTCCTGGGGCATTCGCCTTGCGCTGGTGGGGAGCTGTATCGGGATTTGCTTCGTTCAGCATCCTTTTGGTTTTCACGGACTTCCCGCTGCGGGTCTCGGCTTTTTCATCGCTATGGTGATTCTGCTTGCCGAGCTAAGGCTGCGTCACGCGGAGATCAGCGGGCTTGCCGGAGGCGCGGCCGGCGCGATCCTGGGCCTCAGCGTCTCACTCCTGATCACTCTGGTTGTTTCCCGCACCGCGGCCTCTGAACAGACCAAATCCTTCGTCGAGTTCGTTTCGCTCTTCTGCTTTGGCTACCTGGGACTCGCGATTGGTTCCCGGCGAGGACGAGATATCCGGCAAGTCCCATGGCCGAGCCACGCGACCGCCGTTGCGCCCGCGGCTCCGTCCTCCCTGATGAAGCTGGTGGACACCAGCGTCCTGATCGACGGGCGCATCGCCGACATTTGCGAGACACATTTTCTGGATGGCTCGCTCGGGGTGCCGCGTTTCGTTCTTCACGAGCTGCAGATGGTGGCCGATTCTTCCGATTCGCTGAAGCGGCAGCGCGGCCGCCGCGGCCTGGAAGTTCTACAGCGCATGCAGAAAATGCCCGGCCTCGAGATTCGCGTGCTGGACGACGATGTTACGGGCCACGCGGGCGTGGACCAGAAGCTTGTGGAATTGGCTCGGCGCACCAGTTCCAAGATTGTCACCACCGATTACAATCTCAACAAGGTTGCGCGCGTCCAGAATATTCCTGTGCTGAATATCAACGAGCTTGCCAACGCGCTGAAGCCCGCAGTGCTTCCCGGCGAATCGATGCGTGTGCTCATCCTGCGGGAAGGGAAGGAATCCACCCAGGGCGTGGCCTATCTGGATGACGGAACGATGGTGGTGGTGGACGGCGCGCGCCGCCTCATCAACCGCACCGTGGACATTCTCGTCACCTCAGTCCACCAGACGCCCGCCGGCAAAATGATTTTCGGACGCCTCGACGAGCGCGCCGACTCCGGCGCGGTCCGCGCCGCGACAGCCGGTGCGTCGGGCGCTCGCGAAGGTGCCATCGGCGGCAACGGGCACTCCCTGCGCACGCCGCGCGCTGAATCCCCCGCCCCAATGGATGCGCCAACGGCCAATCCTTTTCCCGACGCCGATCCCATGTAGGGCGGCCAAATCACGTCTCCGCATCCAGCGCCAGATCCTCTTTCTCCAGGTGCAAGAATTCCTGCAGCACCTCCACCACCAGCGCGTGATCCTCCCGCTGCGGCAATCCGGAAACCGCAATCGTGCCGACGCAACCCGTCCCCGCCAGCAGAATCGGGAAGCACCCGCCGTGCGGCGCGAAATCCTTCAGCTCAAGCCCAGTCGCCGCATGCAACGTTGTTTTCGCACGCTCGTATTTCAACCCGATGGCGTACGAACTCCGCTGGTAACGCATCACCACGTTCCGCTTGCGGCGAATCCATTCCCAGTTGTCCGGCGTAATGCCCGCCATTGCGTGGGCAAAAAGCGTCATCCCATGCAATTGAATGTCGATGGCCACGGAAACTTTGCGCTTTTCCGCCGCCACCTTCAGCGCGGTCCCAATCGCCCAGGCCGCTTCCGAATCAAAATGTTTGAACTGCAGCCGCTTCTCCTGCAGCAAAATTTTCTCCAAATCCTGTTCGATGCTCATCGTTTTTCCGTTAGGCGAAAAGGGAATTGCATGGAATCTTCTCCTCCGAGATTCCGTATCATAGCGCGGTTTCCATGCCCCTCTGAAACCCCCGCCAGGGCCCCTCCCGCCATTTTTCTTCCACCCCATCTTTGCGGTACACTCTCCCTTCTGCATCCCGCGCTTGGGCCCGCAAGGTGTCGCTTCAGCCGGTCTGCTGTCACATTATGGGTGAAATCATTGCCATCCTTCCTGCCGCAGGTCTCGGCACGCGCATGGGCGCCGAGACGCCGAAGCAATTTCTGGAGCTCGATGGCGTGCCCATTGCCGTTTTGAGCGTGCGCCGCATCGCGTCCTGCCCGCTGGTCACGCAAATCATTGTCGCTACCCGCCAGGACGGCATCGAGAAGCTGGAATCGCGCCTTCGCCAGGAAAAGTTCAAGCAACCGCTGCGCGTAATTAAAGGCGGCGATTCCCGCCAGGAGTCCGTAGCCGCCGCGCTGAAGCTCGTTCCGAACGACACCGAGCTCGTTCTCGTCCACGACGCCGTGCGTCCCTTTGTCGCTGTCGAACAGATCACCCGCGTGATCGAAGAAGCGCGCCGCTGCAAAGCCGCTATCGTCGGCATCCCAGCGATGGACACGGTGAAAGAAGTAAAACGCGCCAGCCTGCCCGAGGACGTGGCGCTGATCACCAGCACTGTTCCGCGCGAACGTATCGTGCTCGCGCAAACGCCTCAAGTTTTCGAAACGCGGCTCTTGAAAGAAGCTTTTGCTCGCGCCGAAGCCGACGGCGTCAGCGCCTCCGACGAAGCCGGCCTGGTGGAGCGCCTCGGCCACGACGTCCACGTGATCCAGGGTTCGGAGCGCAACATCAAAATAACCAAGCCCGCCGACATGGAGCTCGCCCGCTTCTATATGCAGCTCGAGCAGAAAAAAGCATGAGCGTCCGCTGCGGCATCGGCTACGACCTGCATCGCCTCGCCGAGGGACGCAAGCTCATCATCGGCGGCATCGAAGTTCCGTTCGACAAGGGCCCGGTCGGACATTCCGACGGAGACGCCGTCGCTCACGCACTTTGCGATGCATTGTTCGGCGCGGCAGGTTTGGGCGACATCGGCACGCATTTTCCCGACACCGATCCCAAGTGGAAGGGCGCGAACAGCCTACAATTTCTTGAGTACGCGCGCAAACTTTTAGACGAAAAACATTTCACCATCGAACATGTCGACGCCGTCGTCGTCCTCGAGCGGCCCAAGCTAGGCCCGCATTTCCTCAAAATGCGCGAAGCCCTGGCAAAAGCGCTTCGCGTCCCCACTGAAAAAATCCACCTCAAAGCCAAAACCAACGAAGGCGTAGACGCCGTGGGCCGCGGCGAAGCCATCGCCGCCCACGTGGTAGCCACTCTCTCTTTGTAAGGGCCAGGCTTGCTCGGCCCGCGCTTACTCCCGTAGGGCGCGCCTTCCGAGGCGGGCCGCTCCCAATGCGCTAAACTTTCCCCATGCCCCTCAACGACTACCGTGGCGAACATCCCCCGCACCCAAATCCCTATTCCGCAACGGACATCCTCACGCTTCTCCACGAAAACCGCTGGCTAACCAGCGCTCCTACACCCGAGCACCTCGCCTGGGCCGACCGCGCCGCGCAACTCCTTGGCCACTACGCCGAAGACCGCGTCGCCCTCGCGAATCTCCTGCGTCCCGTTTTCGACTACGACGCTGCCGAAATCTTGCACTCCCCCGACGCCCACGCCGCGCTTTCGCGCAATGCCGCCCGCGACGTAATCCGTCATCTCGCCCTGCTCCTCCTTGATCCCGTTCCCTTCACCTCCGAGCGCTTCAAGGAGGTCGCCACATACTTGAAAGAAACCTGTGGCCTGCGCAGCCGTGATCTCTTCCATCCCATCCGCCTCGCTCTCGCCGGCCGCGTCGGCGAAGGCGAACTCGACCGCGTAATCCTCCTCCTCGACGGGGCCGCCGCCCTCCCCTTCGCTGTCCCGGTCAAACCCGTCCGCACCCGCATCCTCGAATTTTGCTCCGCGCTGGATTAAGTTCGCAGTTGGTAATTATAAGTTTTAAGTTGAATCTTGCTTTTCCTCTCTTCTCCGAAACTTTTAACTTATAACTTTCAACTGTAAACTTGTTCCCCATGGATCGTCTCACCGGCATTCACGCCATTCGCGAAGCCCTCGAAGCCGGCAGCGCCTTCGACCGCATCCTCATCGCCAAGGGCCGCCAGGACACGCGCGTCGAGGAAATTGTCCAGCTCGCGCGCGCGCAAAACATCCCCGTCCGCTTCGAGGACCGCAGCCAGCTCGATCGCCTCGCCAAATCCCGCGATCACCAGGGCGTCGTGGCCATCGCCGCTGCCCGCCCCCCGGCCACGCTCGAAAGCCTCCTCGAGCATGCCAACAAGTCCAAAGGCCAGATCGGCCTGATCGTCCTTCTCGACGGCGTCGAAGATCCCCACAACTTAGGCGCCATCATCCGCACTGCGCTAGCCGCCGGCGCCCATGGCATCGTCATCCCCGAACGCCGCGCCGCGGGACTAACAGACACAGTGGCGCGCGCTTCGGCGGGCGCGTTGGCGCATCTGCCTGTCGCGAAAGTGACGAATCTCGTTCGCGCGATGGAAGATTTGAAGGAAGCAGGCTACTGGCTCGTAGGCCTGGATGAAACCGCCGAGAAAAGCTATACCGACATCGACTACACCACGCCCACTGGCATCGTAATGGGAGGCGAAGGTAACGGCCTCCACGAACTAACCCGCAAGCGCTGCGACTTTCTGGTGTCGCTGCCCACCACCGGCCCCGTAAAATCGCTGAATGTAAGCGTAGCAACCGGCGTAGTCCTCTTCGAAGCCCTCCGCCAGCGACACCGCAAGCCTAATCAGTAGTTGGATATCGGCAATCAAAAAGAGAGGGGGAGTCCCTCTGCCAATGATGCTCATCAAGCGGGGTTGTTGGGAACATTGAGTACGAGAATCAGTTTGTCCGGTAATCCGACTGTCGAAAGGCTCTTTAACATGTCATGACACTCGTGAGCCCTCGAGACTGGTCCCTGACATTCCCATCTGCTTTTGCGGAACTCACTGTAAATCAATGAGTCACACTATTTAAGTGCAGCGGTCATGTGTGGCCCTTGCCTTGCCTCTTACTAGCATGTGCACAGCGATGCAGCGAGAAGGCGAGGATGCAAAATGTTAAACAAGATTTTCAAGTTGGCGAGTGTTGCGGCAATCGGAATTCTGGCGGCGGGCGCGCCCAGGGCGGCAGCCCGGACAGCGACGAGCGAGTCGCCGAAGGAACATGTGGACGACGTGGCGCATTTGCCACTGGACGGAATGCACGTCAATCAAATGTTCGTAGAAACTCTAGACAACAGCAAAGTCTACCTTTATCTCCATCGACCCACGAAGGAGTCCTTTGCCGTGGTAGATGTAACCAACCCGGGCAAGCCGGTGTTGCTGAGCCGTGATGTCTTGCAAGAACCGGCTGGGAGCGAGTTGCAGCCACCGGCGGATGGTTCTGTCCTGGGCATTGCTTTTATCCCCGAGCATAGTCCGGCGAACGCGTTGCTGGGTACCGAGCCATTGCCGACGGAGACGGTGCAGTTTCTGGATATGTCCGATCCGAAGAATGTGACGAGCGTGAAAACGATTAGGGGAGTTACGAGCGTGTATGCGGACGGTGCTCACGATCTGGTGTATCTGGTCAACGACCAAGGGCTGTGGATTGTAAGACATTACATGCCCCCAGCGGTGCACGAGTGCGGCTCAGAAGATGCCCTGAACCCTCTGCCCAACTGTCAGTGAGGGGAATTCTGCCTAGTGTGGGGACTTGGCAATGGACGCGACGTCGGTACTTTAGGTGAAATAAGTGAACGCGACATTGCCGAGTCCCCGATGTCCCACCTCTTACGCGGATGAAGCGTGTGCGGCCGTTCCGTCGGACCAATTTGCAACCATGACCAGGAACACAAGAATCGGAGGCAGCCCGTTTATTTGGGATTGTTCCTTCGGCGAGATGAACCAATAGGGACTGGACATTACCGGAGAGCCCACTGCGCCAGAACCCCAATCTTTGCTGTCCTTGACGGGAGTAAAGAACATTAGATGAGGTACGTTGTGGCCCCCTTCGTCGGTCAGATACGACGATTTCGACATCATGTATGCCATAGCGCCGCTCTCGAGGTTCGGCAGTTGGTTATTCTGAAACGCCGCTTTGATTGCCGACACGATCTCCGCCTTGGAACGGCCGGCCATCACCATCCTGGCGCGCAGAGCAGCGATCGGCAATATCGAACGTGCTGCTTGTGGGTTCAGACAATCAGCGGCCCTCACCTTCGGGTTCCAGAACTCGGGCCAGTCAAACATTCCCAACCAACTTCTTTCCACTAAACAGACCCACCCGTTCCTGCCTTCGACGGCTGTCTCGTAGCCTTGCCGTCCCAAGATCAAGACCGTCGCGTCGCTGGATATGGAATCGGGAGCGGCGCTCCGTGCCAGCAGAATCTCAGCATTCCTTTCCATCAAGTATTGGTCGACAGGCGCTATTTTCGGATATTTATCCGCCTGTGCCGCCACGTTCGGCACAAGCGAACCGATGCTTATTAGTAGAACTAAGGCCGTGACACTGATCATTCTTTCTCTCGTGCTTTCGCTCGTGGCCGCCCTCATCGCGAGGTATCCTTTCGCCGCCGCTGCTCGCTTGCCCTCATGACTTCATTCATGTCCCCCGCTGGCCGAATCTCGAAAATGTTGCCATACGTCAGAGCCGGATGCTGGCCGATGAGCTGTACAGCATGATTCATGTCCCTTGCCTCGAGCACGAGAATGCCGCCGAGTTGTTCTTTGGTTTCGGTAAAGGGGCCGTCGGTCGTTGCCACTTTGCCGTTCTTCCAAGAGAGGGTCAAAGCAGTCTCCGGGCCCTGAAGCGCTTCGCCGCCACTCCACTGTCCGTTGGCGCGAAGATGGTCGTCATATTCAAGGCATGAATCGAACATGGCGTTTCGCTCGCTCTCAGTCATGCCATCGAATTTGCCTTTGTCGTAGTAGCCAAAACAGATGTATTTCATTGTTCTTCCCCTCGTTCCTCTCCACTGGTTTGAGCCAGCAGTGCACCTGTAACAGGCTTTTCTGTCACTGTTTCAGGTAACGAAGCGCAACGCATCCTGATTTAAAAGTCTTGGACTCAACAAGTGTTAATTGCAATTTCTCCGGCAGGCTAATACCTTCCAACAGCCGTCTCCCAGCTCCGGCAAGGGCTGGCCCAACGACAAAACGATATTCGTCAATCAGGCCAAGCTCCATGAGCTGTGAAGGAATGTCTACACCACCGACCAAAATATGTTTGCCCCGTTCTTGCTTCAGTTTAAGTATTTCGTCGCGAAGATTCGTACGAACAATTCTCGTATTTTTGTATTCAGCGCCGTCCAATGATCGTGAAAAAACAAGTTTGTTAGTGGAGTCGAAGGCTCGAGCAAATTCGTGCTCTGCTTTTGTCTCAGACGGGTTTTTGAGGACATCAGGCCAATAGGGAACCATCAATTGAAAGGTTTTACGCCCGAAGATCTGCAGGTCAACCTCTCGCATGAGGTGAGTAAAATATTCAAGTTTTTCTTCATCGACAAATTGTTTGGTGTGCTCTACGCAGCCATCCAGGGTCGTGTTGATCGCGAAGATCAGCTTTCTCATTTGAGTCCTCCCTTTTTCCCAAGCTCTCTGACGTCGGCTTAGGCCTATGCGCCCATGGTCCCGGTACACGGAAACCTGGGGACGGCGCTTTCAGCTTCTCTGCTAAACAGCTTTGCCAGTGGCGAATGCCTTGCGCAGCGCAGACTTCCAGCTCGCGCTGAATTGCTTCGAGGCTTCGGCGTCCGGCACGAGGAGATCGAATCCGTGGAAGGCACCACGCACGACCAGGAGTTCCGTTGCGACGCCCGCATGGACGAGCCGGAGCGCATACTCCATGTCTTCTTCGGCGAACAGGTCAATCGCGCCGACGCCGATCCAGGCAGGCGGTAGGCCGGCGACGCTGGCAACGCGGGCGGGTACGGCAGTCGCCGGCGCCTTGGACGAACCCGCTGGAACTCCGAGCAGCGAGCTCCAGGCAAGGCGATTGGCGCCTGCATTCCACATAAATTGGCCACTGCCGGGCGGCGCTTGGCGGGTGCTACCTGTTCGGTCGTCCAGCGCGGGGTAGATGAGCAACTGGAAAACGATAGGAACTTCCTTGCGGTCGCGCGCGTGAATCGCAAGGCTCGCTGCGTGGGTGCCGCCGGCGCTCTCGCCGCCCACGGCAATTCTGGAGCGATCAATGCCGAGCTCCGCTGCATGGGCGTGAACCCATTTCAGCGCGGCGTAATTGTCCTCAAGCGATCCGGGATAGCGCGTCTCCGGAGCCAGCCGGTAGTCAACCGAGACGACGACGCAATGGCAATCCGTCGCGATCCCTTGCAGATGCGGCATCAAGAAAGGGTCTGTCATCATGAAGCCGCCGCCATGCATGTGAAGCAACACCGGCTTGCCCTTCTCCGCCGGCGCGGGATCAACGACCCACAGACGAACCTCGGGTGCTCCTGTCGGCCCGGGGATATGCCGCTCCACGGGCTGCGGCGCGGGAGCAGGTAATGGGGGCATGCCGGGCATTTGCCGGAACTTGACGACCATCTCCATTGAGAGGTCAACGGCGGGGAACTGCTTGAGCACAGGAAGAAATTCCGGATCGACAAGGGAATAAGGGTCCGCAATCGCCGGCGAAGTTTCTGAGCGCGAGGCTTGCTGAGCCTCCGCCAGCGTAACTGCAGGCGTGAGTCCCAAAGCCAGACCGAAGCCGGCGGTGCGGATAGCGAAGTCGCGACGAGTGAGTTGATTGCTCATTTTGCGGGGGGCATCTCAAAAAATGGGCGTACCTCGACCGGCGCACGGCAGGCGACGACAGCCTTGCGGCCCCATGAAAGTGCATCGTCCAGGTTAGCTACTTCCAGGATCCAAAAGCCCCCCACGTGCTCCTTGGTTTCCAGATACGGCCCGTCCGTGATAGTCACCTGACCATTGGGCTGCGCCCGCAGCGACTTCGCCTTGGTTTCCGACTGCAGGCCGCCGGCGAAGAACTTGACGCCGGCCGCCGTCATTTCCTTGTTGAGCGCGCTGATATCGCGCATCGTCTCTTGCGTTACGGTGGACGAGTCGAACTTGTCGGGGTGGTGAATCGCAACCAAATACTGCGCCATGAATTCTCCTTTTCCTTTAACTGCCTACGAGCCGGGCGGTTGCCCCGCCTTCACTAGATAGTCGAATCGGGGACTGGAGTTCGACAAATCCTTCAAAAAGATTTCCTCTTACCCATGGGAACCCTGCCCGCCAATGTCTGGTGGGCGTGCAGGTGCTAATGATGATGATCGGCGACGGAGCCTTCGCGATATTCCGTTCCGTCTGACCAATGTTGCACTACCACCACGAACTGCGTCAGGTGCTCCTCGGCGTCGGCCACACCCAAGACAGGAGAACCCGGCAGATTCGCTCCCCAGATTGCGGGGTCGAGGTCCGAATAAAAAAACATGAGGTGGGAAGGCCAGTGGGGGATGGTCGCGCCGCCGTATCCTTCCTTCGACATCATGTAGCACATCGCCCCGGGTTCCATCGGCGGCAGTTCTTTTTTGTCGATGGCAGCGGCGATGGCCGCGTTCACCTGAGCTAGCGTATGTCCCGCCAAAGCCAGCTCGGTAATTCTTGTGATTCGTAGAAGGTAGGAGTGCGCGGCGGCTGCATTCACACACATCGGGACCCGCACTTTCGGATCCCCAAAGTCAGCATCAGCTGCGGAGGTCCACGAACGTCCCACGATACACACGAAACCGTTCTTGCCCTTGACCGCAGTCTCGAACCCATGGCGTCCGAGAACCAGTACCTCTGCATCGCGTGAGATGGACTCCGGTGCTGCACCTCGCGCCAGGGCTATTTCCGCATCCCGATCCGTCATGAGGTACTGTTCGATCGGGGCCATCTTCGGATAAGGTGTCGTGGCATCCTGGGCCATCGCCTGGTACGCCGCACCGAGCACAGCTAGCAGTGCGAAGCTCTTGATTGCGATTGCGCCAACTTTCTTTTTTAGCATCGTTCCTCCTGAGAGCGGGCCAAGTCAGCCCATTGGATCGCTACTTCGTTGGATTTCACCTCAATGATGCAATGACCACACACCACGAATTCGACAGGTATTGCCAAGTATTCGCAGGTGAGTCTTAGCGAGCTACGAAGCTATTACTGGCGCATTTCAGCCGCAACGTCGTCGCCGAACCTCTTTTGGATCTCCTTTTGGGTTTCGGGATCGAAGTCGGTCAGATCAAACATCCGGCGCACTTCGACCACCATTTCGTTATCCTTGGCGGGGATGCGAGAGGCCCATTCGAGCGCCTCTTCGCGCGACTTCACCTGGATGATCCAGTAGCCGCCGATCACTTCCTTCGTTTCGGGAAAGGGGCCGTCGGTGACTTTCGGCTTGCCGTCTTTGAAGGTGACGCGCGCGCTCATCGTCGCGGGCGGAGTCAGCCCGTCGAGCGCGAGCAGCACGCCGGCTTTCCCCAGTTCCTCGTTGTACTTGCCCATTTCCTCCATCTCTTTGAAGTCCGGCACCCAGCCGGGTTTTGCGTTTTCGTATACTTTCGGATACTGGATCATCATGAAGCGCATTGGGTTCTCCTTGAGCGTTGAGCGGACGCCGTTTCAGGGGCCGCTACCTTATATATAGGAACTTAGGCCGCACTGGGCACGGAATCCTGCTTGTGCCCGGTTGCGCGGAGCCGCTCCACTTACGCGTCGAACTGGGTGGCCGGGAATCGACACGCGATTTGCGAATTTTTCGCGTAGCCTATCGCCCAGGAAACACTTTCTGGCGGTCCTGCTATTCTGCCTTCACCATATAGTCGTTCGCCAGGCCGAAAATCGACAGCTATCCCAATTTTTATTTCAGCTGCCGAATCCGCTCTTGCAGGAATTGCCGCTCGGGCTCCTGTTGGGTCAGGGCGAGAGCTTTCTCATAAGCGGACCGGGCTTCAGTCGTCCTGCCGAGTCTGCGGTACATATCTGCCTGGGCGGAATGCGCCAAATAGTAGTTCGTCAGATGGCCCTGTTCCAGCACCGCGTCAATCTGCGCCAGACCGGCCTCTGGACCGTCGCGCATGGCAATGGCCACGGCACGATTTAGCTCTACGACGGGCGAAGGCTGAATTCGTACCAACTGGTCGTAAATCGCAACAATCTGCCCCCAGTCGGTCGCCGCGACGGATTCCGCCTGCGCATGAGCGGCCGCAATCGCAGCTTGCAGCGTGTAGGCGCCGAAGCGGCGGGACTTCAGGGCTTCCCCCAGCAATGCCACTCCCTCCGCGATCTGTCCCCGGTTCCAAAGCGAGCGATCCTGGTTCTCCAGCAAAATCAGCTCTCCAGTCGGCGATGTTCTCGCGGCCCGACGGGATTCCTGCAGCAACATCAGGGCAAGCAGCCCCATGACTTCCGGCTCAGGCTGGAGTTCGGCCAGCAAGCGACCCAGTCGAATCGCCTCGCCGGTTAGCTCGGCCCGCGTCACCCGTGTTCCCGCCGCAGCCGAATAACCTTCGTTAAAGACCAGATAGACGACCTGAAGCACCGCGTCCAATCGCTCCGGCAATTCCTGCGGCGTCGGCACCTCGTAGGGAATCCGCGTCTCTCGAATCTTTGCCTTGGCGCGCACAATGCGCTGGGCCAGCGTTGCCGGCGTAACCAGAAATGCCCGGGCAATCTCCTCAGTTGTCAGGCCGCAAACTTCACGCAACGTGAGCGCAACGTGCGCTTCTGGCGCTAAAGATGGATGACAGCATGTAAAAATCAGGCGCAGCCGATCATCCTCAAGGCTTTCCTCTTCATTGGACCTTTCTCCCGAACTCCCTTGTGCCTCGAGATATCGCACGAGCTCGTCTTGAGACGCATCAAATCTTGCCCTTCGCCGCAAAGTGTCAATGGCTTTGAATCGGGCCGTCGAAATCAACCATGGTCGCGGGTTGCCGGGTATTCCATTCTTCGGCCATAGGCTCACAGCAGCGGCAAAGGCCTCGTGCATGGCCTCCTCGGCGAGATCAAAATCACCGAGCAAGCGGATCAGGGTTGCCAGGATCCGTCTCGAATCCACGCGATAAAGGGAGTCGAGCATTTCGCGTATCTGCTCTGTGGAATGCTCGGACATGACGACGACCTTAGCAAAACCAGCTGCCCCGAATCAATTTGGGGAATGGCGGATCGATGCAAGGCACCCAGCTCGTGTCTCTGATACTCGGACCACATTAAGGCGCTGGTCCCAGTGGGTCGACGCAATACTTAGGGGCTACCTCACCCCCGTGCTACCGCGAGCGCAGCTAAAACAAACAACGTGGCGAGGGTTGCCAGGTGAAGGATCACGTGCAGAGTATTCGGTCGAATGCCGTTGCGCTCGGGCAGGAAAGCGTGCGTTGCTCCGAACATCGATTCGTAGCGCGCTGCCCTAGTTGGCTCGGAGCGAAACAGGTATGGAACCCACCAGGCCTGCAGCTCACCGAGGAATAAAAGGCTATAGCTGATCCAGAGCCACCAGACCAACCACGACGGGTAGGCTCCGTCAAGGTGAAGAGCACTGCCATAGAGTCCAATCGCAAAGGGAGTGAGGCTGATCAGCGTTCCACTGATCAATTTGCGAACGGGATTCGCCACGCGTACGGCTTTGACGTCGTTGAGCGATCCCAGCGGAATCCAGTCGTGCAAGGCCAGGAACAGCACATGGAAACACTGGAGAGCGAACAACGCGCCGATTGTGATGGGATGCATGATGGCCCCGAGTTTACAACCAGTGGGCTTGTTTTTTCGGCCCAGCTTCCGATTAACGCGCTTCCCCGAAAAGTGGGTGCAGTATGGACCCTTCCGATTACACGGTTGGCGGTTGTCCGAGGCCCATGTTTCCGATTCGCGTTCTTACTGTTTCTTCGGCGGATAATTCTTCAGCAGCTTCTCCACGGACTTCTGGATCTTCTTTTCACTTCTGTCGAGATTTAGTTTGAGCTCGACCGCGTTCGACACGGCGCCGCGCCACACCAGTTTCTTTTCTGCCGCCGCATATATGTCCACGTCAAGCTGCCCGGCGTGGATGGACGCCTCGGAAAGCGCGGCCAATCCACCGCCCCACCCCGGGCCGTAGCCCCAGCCGTCGTGATACGCCATCCACGGTGTCTGTCTGCTGAGGGCCGTCTGGTAACCGATGTAAAGGTCGGCGTGGTCCGAATCCGTTTTGAGAAGGCCTTTTTTGGCCAGCTCGGCGTCAATCACGGAGGCGATTTCACGCGAAGTGATGTAGTCGACCTGCTGGACGCTCTTGATGTCTACCCACTTATAGCTCTTGAATTTGGAGAAATCCGTGTCTCGGTCGAAGTTGTAGGTTACATCCTGAGCCGCGGCATGACCTGCCGCAAACACTAGAACCAGCGGTACCAGCAAAGCGATTCTTTTCATCCCAGTTCCTTCCTGGGACCGGGCAGCCACCATGATGCGCAATTCGCCGCAAATTTGGAACGGCAATCTTGCCGTGAAGTCCGGGAGGGGACAAAGTCCTGGTTGACGCGCTAACTCGACAAACGAACTGATGGTACGGAACTTGACTGGTAACCCGACTAATCGGGAGTTAGCGCGAAAATGCTTGATACCAAATCCATGGCCGAGTGCGATTCGCAATGGTAAGGATGCGAAGCCGAATCGTGATGCCTAAAATGCCAAATCTCAACCACAAGATTTGGCACGGTCGATCATGCCCGAAAACAATCACCCTTTTGGGGGTACGCCAGACTCCGGCCGCCTGCGCAGAATTGCTTTGCGACAACTTTGTGATTGCTCTCGGGCAACGACAGGCCTAGGTTTGCGAAATTAAGATATGCATAGAGTAAGATACTCGAACGGGAAGGGCACTCGGGGACAGAGTCTCGTTCGATTGACAAAGCCCCAGGTGGCGAGTGGTCCTGGGGCTTTCTTCTTCCGCAAACTTCAGTAACCTTCATTTAACGATTGAAGGGTAATGGTACGGGACTCGTCCGGCTTGCCGACTAACCGGGACCTTGCCGGAGTTTTGAGTGGCGCGTGGTCGGGCATTACTGTGCCGTCGCATGCTCCGAATGACCCGAACTTCAGGGAGAAGCTCTTCATTTGGCGGCAAGGCTACGACTGGCTACAGAACCACTCCCGAATCTGAAAGTCGTTGGCAGACGATTACCCAGAGATGTAAGAACTGACGTGTACACACTATTCTCCCAAGAGTCATCCAGAAACCCATAATTCCGGCGGATCAATGCTGCCCTAAGCCACTGCAAATGACAGGGTTTGAGTTTGGACCTTCGGTTGCAACGCGTCTCAGCAGCAGTAGCGTCCGCGGGGCGGTGTATTTTGACTTCACCAACGTGCCGAACCACATGGCAGCGGCATCGACGCGTCCACATGGGCTGAACAGTGGAATCGCCAGCCATGAGCAAGCTAAGCTTCGAGCCTTGAGCAGTTGCGGACACATCTTCGGCAGGAAGGAAACGAAAAGGAGCATGATGCGATTTGCAAAGATCGAAAAGATTGCAGCCAGAGTTGCAGTGGGAGCGCTTGCGCTCGTGAGTTTGCTGAGCATGACTGCGAGCACGCGGGCACAGGAGGCAGAGAGGCCCTATCCGAAGATGCTGCCACTTTCGCAGTATTTAATGGACCGGAATGCGGCAATCGCTCTGGCGCGAAGCGCCGCTCCGGAGGGCATTTCAAAGGATGCGTCTGTTTTGGTGCTGACGCCCAAAGGCTGGGAAACAGCGGTCAAAGGTACGAACGGTTTTGTGTGCATGGCGGGGCCGTCATGGACGGCCAGTATTGACTTTTACGACGTCTGGAGTCCGAAGCAGAGAGGGGCGATTTGCCTCAATCCAGCGGCTGTGCGGTCGATCCTGCCGATTTTTCGCAAGCTGACGCAAATGACGCTCGCTGGAGTGACCTCTGTAAAAGAGCGCATCGCGGGTATTCAAGAGGCGTATGCAAAGAAGGAGATTCCGCCGGTCGAGCCGGGGGCAATGAGCTACATGATGTCCAAGGATGCATACCTTACCCATTTGGGCAATTCACACAATTTATGCCACGTGATGTTTTTCTTGCCGATAAAAGATCCCGCTGAATTGGACGCCAATGATCCGGACTCACCCATTTCTTCCACGTCTATGTGGTTCCCGGACCCTGACAAACCGGATAGTCCACTGAACAAAGAGCTGCCGCCGCTGCGGACCGTCCCAATCGAAGTGCCCTATTGGTCCGATGGCACTCCGGCATTCCACTAAATAAAGCCGTATGGCAACAGCAACGATCCCAGGAACGACCTCAGGCTCTGGTAAACGCGCTATGGTCTAGAAATGCCAATAGGGCATTTCACGGGAGCAAACCAGTGAGCGGATAGTCGCTGTCTGGGACAAAGACGCAAATGCCCGTTTTCCAATCCATAAGGACGTCATCGCCTAGCAGTTGATAGCAAGCGCGAATCCCGCCGTTGCCCATGGCTGCCATTCTCGGCGAGTCATAAATCGACAATGCGCTCACTGACGAATTGGTAACGAGAATGTATGGTCCGCCGCGTGACTGCAAGGATTAGTTTGGGCGAGAAGACAAGTCTGCGGTAATGTATTCGGCCTTTGATGGAGCCGCGAGCTCCTGGCCAGGATGAGTTCCGCTGCGTGTCTGTCCTTACAAGTCGGTCGGTCGTTGAGGACCATTATCATGCAGGACCCCGTCGTGCCTCGGGGCAGGGCGACGGCTAGTTGTCCCTGGTTTGTTTGAGCGAATAGCTTATTTCACTGAGGGGCTATCGTCCGCTTTCAGGTCGCCCAGCGCATAT
>DATHMM010000014.1:0-3868 GCA_035487095.1 Candidatus Sulfotelmatobacter sp. | reverse complement strand
CTGCGCCCCGAAGAAGAGCGCCTGGTGCGCTTGCCCGCCGGCGGCGGACCCGCGAGCACGGCCTCGCGAGTGGACGCGTTCCTGCTGCCGGATTCACTGAAATTCACCGAATACAATGGCGAATCGCCCGCCGGTTCCGGGTACACGGAAACGCTATCGGAAATTTTCCGCGAACTTCCGGTAATGAAGGAGTTCGCAAAGAAATTTGAAATTCACAGCTATTCGTTGAGCGCGCACCTTCTGGACGCGCTGATCGGCACTTACCGCGACTGGGGCGCAACCTCGCAGCGACCGCAGATGCTGATTGTTGATTGGAAAGAAGTGCCCACGTGGAGCGAATTTGAAATTTTGAAACAACGCTTCGAGAGCCTGCAGGTACCGGTGGTCCTGGCCGATCCACGCGAACTCGAATGGGACGGGAAAAAGCTTACCGCGAAAGGCAAGAAGATCGATCTGGTATACCGGCGGGTTTTGATCAACGACATTGTGGCCAGGCCGAAAGAGTGCGATGCACTGGTAAAAGCCTACGAGGCCCAGGCGGTTTGCGTGGCCAATAATTTTCGCTGCAAGATTCCGCACGTGAAGGCATTCTTTGCGGTGCTGACGGAGCAGAAAAACGCAAAGCTGTTTTCCTCAGAGGAACTGGAAATGATTCAGAGGCACGTGCCCTGGACCCGCGTGGTTGAGGACGTGAAAACGGACTACCACGGCAAGCCGATAGTCCTGCTCGATTACATCCGCAAGAATCAGAAAGATCTGGTGCTGAAACCCAGTGATGAATATGGCGGCACGGGCGTGACGCTCGGCTGGGAAGTGGACGCCGGGCTATGGGAGAAATCCATCCAGGCGGCACTTCCCTGCGGGAAGTCGGCAAAGGAGCATGGCTGCTGGATCGTGCAGGAAAAAATTGCGATGCGGCGCGGCGAGTTCCCCTACATCGACGCGAGAGGGAAAGTGGAGTTCCGGGACATGCTGGTAGACCTGGCGCCGTATATGTTCCGCGGAAAGCTTAGTGGCTTTTTGACGCGGCTCAGCGCCAGCAGCCTGGCAAACGTAACCAGCGGCGGCGGGCAGATTCCGGCGTTCCGCGTGGAACCCAAGCGCACGGAAAAGGCGGCTGGACAAGGGAATTCTTAGCAACTGGGTTTTTGGCCTGGCGCAGGAATCAGGTAAAATAATAGAGATGACTTTTGGAACCGCCCCAATCGAGCTGATGGCCGGCGCGGAGAACGCGATTGACGTGTGCCTGGGTGTGCAGCCCGGTGAGCATGTCGCGCTGATTGCCGATGAGATCAGCCGAACCGTCGCCGCGAGCCTGGAAAAAGCCATGCTCGAGCGCGGCGCGGAATTTACGGGCTTACTCCTGGAAGATTTTGGCCCTCGACCGATGAAGGGCGCGCCGGAGCCGGTGCTACAAGCCCTGGAAACGGCGGACGTGGGCGTGCTCTGCATGACGCCGCAGCCCGGCGAACTGAGCGCTCGCATGTCCATCGTGAAAGTGGTGGAGCGCCGGCAGATCCGCTATGCCCACATGGTCGGCGTCACTCCCGAAATCATGCAGGAAGGCATGCGCGCGGACTATCGCATGGTCGACCGCCTGAGCGACAAGTTGCGCGAACGCATGCTCCGCGCACAGACTCTCACCGTCAAAACCGATGCGGGCACTTCGTTTTCGGCGCACTTTGACCGTCAGCTGGATTGGGTGAAGACCAGCGGGCTCATCAGCCCACGCTACTGGTCGAATCTGCCGGCGGGCGAAGTGTTCACCACCCCCGGCACGGTGGATGGACGGTTTGTTTGCGATGCGACCGCGGGGGATTACTTCAACGGAAAATATGGCGATCTGCAAGAGACGCCACTGGTGCTGGAAATTATCGGCGGGCGCCTGGTCCACGTTGAATGCGCGCGCAAGGATCTAGAAGACGAGTTCTGGCGCTATTGCCACACCGACGAAAATAGCGATCGCGTGGGCGAACTCGCGTTCGGCACCAATCTGGGTCTGACCCGCATGATCGGCATCCTGCTGCAGGACGAAAAATTTCCTGGCGTGCACATCGCGTTTGGCGATCCCTACGGCAGCCAGACCCACGCGGACTGGAAGTCACGCACCCACGTGGACGTGCTCACCCGCAATTGCGACGTCTGGATCGACCAGGACCAGGTGATCGAAAAAGGCCACTACCAGATGGACCACCTCGGGCTCGCGTAGCCGATTTGTTTTAGAAGCTGGGTGGGACATTCCTTGCAAAAACTCAATTGAGATTCTGCTCGATCTGATGCCTCAGATCGATTTACTGCCAAGGATTAATGACCGGTACGGACAGGTCGGAGAAATGGGAAGTATTGCGTGTCACCAAGGTGGCACGCGAAGCCTGGGCGATCCCTGCAATCATGGTGTCCCTGGAATCCACCGGACGTCCTTTCAATTTTCGCTGCGCCATGAGTTCCGCGGCTTCCTCGGCAGCAGGCATATCAAACGTGGCGATGCGCCCCTGAATTTTTTCGCCCAGCAATCTTGCAAGTGCGTTCGCCAACTCGCTTCGCTTCTTGCTCGCTGGCATACTTCGCAATCCTGCGCTAATTTCCATCACGGTAATTGTTGTGATCCAAATAGACTCGCGGGGTTGTTGATCCAGCCATCTCGTGATGATCTCGTCCGGCGTCGTTTGCATCATGGCGGAGAGAACGTTGGTGTCGAGAAGGATCATTCCTCAAAATCCGGGATCTGGAGCTTGATGTCATGAAGCTCTTCAATTTCCTCACCTGGCTTCAGCCCAATCCCGCGAAACAACTCCGCGATCTCTGTCCCCAAACCCCTTCGTTGGCTACGCTCGTTCTTGGCCGCGTCCCTGAGGATTTCACGGACTTCTTCTTCCATGCTGCGGCCGTTGCGCTTGGCGCGGCGTTGCAAGCGAGTTTTGACTTCGTTTTCGAGATTGCGAACAAGGATTTGCGCCATAATCACCTGCCATCATGATAGCACTTTGGCGCCTGACAGACTATGGTCTATTTCTAGCGTGCTTTCAGTAGAGCTGGGCCATATACGTGCCCATCTGGTGCT
This sequence comes from Candidatus Sulfotelmatobacter sp., assembly GCA_035487095.1. Classification (GTDB taxonomy): domain Bacteria; phylum Acidobacteriota; class Terriglobia; order Acidiferrales; family UBA7541; genus Acidiferrum. Next base: position 807 of record DATHMM010000014.1, on the reverse strand, counting down.
TCCAGTAGGGCCAGTCGTGGCCGCCTTCGGGGCCCCAGTTGTCGACGGAATGGCGGATCCCTTTGCTCGTGAGAACTTCGGAGAGACGGTACGTCGGGCCGCTGTGTTCCCATTGGCCGGTTCCGGTGATCAAGTGGATGTCGCAGGAAGCGATTTGGTCGTAATACCAGGGATCGGAAAGATTGGCGAGATAGTCCACGGGATTGTTGAAATAAAAATTATCGTCGTACATCCCGTCCATAAAATTCCTCAGGTCGTACACGCCCGACATCGCGAAGCATCGCTTGAAAATGTCCGGATGCTTGAACAGGGTGTTCGCCGCGTGATACGCGCCGAAGGAAGCGCCCATCGTGGCGATTGCCACGCGCGACTGGCAGTTCTCCCAGATGAACGGCACGACTTCTTCACGCAGGTAAGAATCGAATACGGACTGTACGTAGCTCCGGTGAAACGGATGCACGCCTTTGTTGTAAAAGCTGAGCCCGTTGATGGAATTTACCGTGTAAAACTTGATCCGCCCCGCATCGATAAATTCCGCGAGCGCTCCCACCATGCTCTGCCCTTCCAACTCCCATTCGTCTCCCGCGCTGGTGGGAAAGCCCATCAGCGGCGGCCCCCAGTGGCCGTAAACCGCCACGCCGAGTTCCATGCCGAGCCGTGGGGAATGCCAGCGGTGATATTCGCGTTTCATTGTGCGGTGCTCTCCGTGCTGCGGGAAACGAGTATGCCAGCGCAAAGCGAACGGGGCAATGTATTTGGGTTTCCGCGAGAGGACGTGCAAAGACAATCATCCCGACTTGCAAGCCT
>DATHMM010000013.1:0-14432 GCA_035487095.1 Candidatus Sulfotelmatobacter sp. | reverse complement strand
TCCTGATCGCCAGCGGAAAGGTCGGCCACGAATTGCGCGCGGAACGCCGCCGCCGTAAAGATTCGAGCACGGCCATCTTTTTCCTCGACCAGCTCTACCCGCTGCCGAAAACGGAAATCGCGGCCGCGATTGACGCGCATCCCAACGCCCGCGAGATCGTCTGGGTCCAGGAAGAGCCTGCCAACATGGGGGCGCTCTTTTACGTCCTTCCGCGCCTCGAACGCATCGCGCAGGCCAAGAATCTCCGCGTCCGCTCAGTAAAGCGTTCCGCCAGCGCCAGCCCAGCCACCGGCTCCGCCAAAGCGCACGAGCTCGAACAAAAAACCCTGCTCACCCTTGCCTTCGCCACCGTCTCCAACTCTTGAGCGCCCTCGAGAGTGTCTGATTAAGAGGGCCAACCACTCAGGGCTACTAATCCCCAACCAATTGCATCGAAATCCATCCGGCCACGGAGTCAGTCATCGACGTCACACTTCTCTACGTCCCCTGCATCATTTTTATCGCGACGGTAATGCGTTCCGCATTAGGTTTCGGTGAAGGACTGGCGCGGTGCCGCTGGTCGTCTATGGCACCATGCAAAGGTGGTCCGCGCAACACTTTGACGCGACCCTGCCCGTCCAGGCGATTACGGGCCGGTTTTGAACCGCTGCGCTTCGACCCGAGGTGTTGACGATGGAGCTCTCAGCAGAAATTCGTCTTCCAGCCCGCGCGGCCCATTCTTCATTCCCAAGGGTGCTCAAGAAAACACTCACCGGCAACTTTGCCTCCCGTTTCGGAACCTGCCGTGCTTATCATTAACTAGTAACAGGTGCCCCCCTTCCGTAGACAACCTGTCCTGACGAGCCGTGTGTGCTCGCAGGAAGGATACGCCCAAGATGAAAAAGAAGCGGTTAGGGGAAGTCCTCTATGAGCGCGGCCAAATATCGGCCGCCGACCTGAAAAAAGCCCTGCTCGATCAGCAGGGCCGGGTCATCCACCTTGGCGAACTGTTGCTGGAACGCAAAGTAGTCACGAAACCGGAGTTGCTCGCAGCGATTTCCGAAGTTTCCGGTGTCCCGTATCAGGACTGTTCCACGATTGACCCACCCGCGGATGTCTTGCGAATCATCCCGCCTGCCGTGGCCCGGCGTCATTTGTGTGTTCCCGTTCAGCTTGATGGGAAGTCTCTCATCGTGGCTATGGCCAAGCCCCAGAATGTCCAGATCCTGGATGAGCTTCGATTCAAAACGGGCCTGAAAATCGTTCCCCGCTTCTCATTTCAGGAAGAAATCGGAGCCGCCATCGAGCGCTTATACCCCGCTCCAGGCGAAGTGGCGGAGACAGTACAAGTAGCCGACGACATGACGGGGATGGAGTTCATCTCCTCCAGTTCCCAGCAACGTACCATCGAAGCCATGCGCGAAATGCAGCAGGAGCTGCAGCAGAAGTCCCGCAGCACCCCTGCCGTCCACGTGGTTGCCCAAATCATCCGGGCCGCCGCTGCCAAGTTCGCCAGCGACATTCACATCGAACCCCAAGTCGGGGAGACCTCCGTCCGGTTCCGGGTGGACGGCATCCTCCGCGAGTTTCAGCGTATTCCGCGCGCCATTCAGCATCAGGTGGTTTCCCGCCTTAAAATCCTCTCTGACATGGATATTGCCGAACGACGTAATCCGCAGGACGGCAGATTCATGGTCAAAATCAACTCCCGCCGAATCGACCTGCGGGTTTCGACGTTGCCAACGCAATACGGAGAAAAGGTCGTCCTTCGCCTGCTGGAAAGCAACGCGCCCGCTCAGGATTTCGCCGGCCTCGGCATACCGAAGGAAATGGCCGAAGCGCTCCACGAAATCATCCGCCTTCCCCAGGGGATGCTCCTCGTCACCGGTCCAACCGGCTCCGGGAAGAGCACCACCCTCTACGCCGCGCTACAGCTGATCCGCAATCCCTCGATCAACATCATTACCGTGGAAGACCCGATCGAGTACACGCTCCCCGGACTCAATCAGGTGCAGGTCAACACCAAAGCCGGGCTCACATTTGCCTCGACGTTGCGCTCCGTGCTGCGTCAGGATCCTGACGTTGTTATGCTTGGGGAAATCCGCGATTTGGAGACCGCGGAAATCGCCATCAAGGCGGCGCAAACAGGGCACCTCGTTCTATCCACGCTGCACACCAATGACAGCATCTCCGCGGTGACACGGCTCCTCGACATCGGCATTCCCGGATTTCAAGTCGGGGCCGCAGTTACCGCGATCCTCGGGCAACGGCTTCTTCGCCGCCTATGCAAGTGCCACTATTCCTCTCCTCCGACTCCCGAATTTATAAATTCGGTGATGGCCGCCGGCATGATGGAGCCCCCGGTAACACAAAATATCCCCAATGGATGTGACGCATGCGATTCCACCGGATATCACGGCCGCCTGGGTATTTATGAGCTGCTGCGCTTCAACGATGCCATTCGCCAGGCCGCGCGCTCCGGGAACCGTAACGATGAAATGCGCACACTCGCCCGCCACAATGGGATCAAATTCATGCAGGAATACGCTTTGGACCTGGTCCATGCCGGCAGCACCACGCTGGAAGAGGTCCGCCGGGTTGTGTCCTTTTCCCAGGCCAGCTCCGTGATTTGTGCCGCCTGTGGCCGCGACCTCGCGGCCAGCTTCGTATTTTGCCCCTATTGCGGAACAAAACACGACGTTTGGGGTCTGAACGCGTCTGCCCGCACCGACACGACCAAAGAGGTGGTGTTGGAATGAGTCCAAAAAGTGCCATGACCAAGACCATGCACGGAGTTCGCAGTGGCGCTCGCGCCCACTGCGTGCGGGAGATTACCGTTTCACGCGAAGGCAACGACGAGATCATCCGGATCAAGGCGCCGGACATCAGCGCCACCGGCATGTTTATCTCGGCCTCGCAAAGCTTTCCGGAGGGTACCGTCCTGGATCTCAAGTTTCGTCTTGCCGTAACCGGCCTGGAAGTGCGCACCCGCGGCGAGGTGCGTTACTGCCATCCCGGTATCGGCATCGGCGTGGAGTTTATCGGCATTTCCCCGGAAGCCAGCAAGGACATTGAACGCGAGCTTGCTCTAAGCGGAGAGGCTTCCCCGCCTCGAAAGAAATCCACCACTCGCTCACGTTCCTCCCGTCGCCGCTGATTGCGGAGCCGATTGCCCGGTTGTGTTCGCGACTCGCCTGAACAGACCAGCCGCTCTTATCTCCCCCATTCCTAGCTGCGTTGACTTACTCCAGTTAGTGGCCTAACATCGCCACACTCTGACTGCCTCCCGAGCCGGAGAGCAGCCCCACCCGAGGAATCGACGGATGAGCGATTGGCAATTTGCGCAGGAAAATCCCGCGGAGCAACTCGCACAGCTTCACCTTTTTTCCGTGATGAAGCGCCAAGCCGGCGGCGACATTCCATTCCGCATCACCGTGAAAGAGTTTGCCGCTCCGCCTCCGGGGCAGCGCCTGCGCTTCTTCGCCGAAGCGGACAAGCCGGTGAATCAGAAGACCGCATCGTTCGTCCCCTGCGGCTGGGGAAACACCGTCTTCAACGCCCTGGTTGATTGCGTCCGCCTGATTCGTCAGTTTCCCTATGAAGGCGACGAGCCACCGGTTACGTCGTAATCTCCAGTTACTGCATTGCGGGCCCCGCAAAAGTTCGTACTTAGGAGGGAGTTAACAACGTGATTCTTGAAATCACCAAGGGGCAGCTCAAAGACGGCATCGCGGTGCTGACTTTGCGCGGAAGCATTCATACCGGGCCGGACTGCCGCCGCGTCGAACACGAAGTGGATGCTCTTCTCCAAGGCAACCAGACCCGCGCTATCTTTGACCTCACCGCCATCACCCACATCGACAGTGCCGCCATTGGGACAGTCGTGCGCTGCTACTCCAAGCTGAAGAATGCCGGCGGCATGTTGCGACTCGCCGGTTGCAACGGCATGATCGATTCCAGCCTCAAGTTGACGAAAGTGGACAAGGTGATCGGCATTTTTGCCACCGCTTCCGCCGCTGCCGAAGATTTCCCTCAACCGAAACCCTCCGTCTAGCTCCCTCGCCCAAAAGTTCGTTCCTATGGGAACAAAGGAAATCCGTTGCGGAGGCGGGATTGCTTTGTTACGCTCCCGCCAACGCTCTCCGACGGAGGTACCTATGGCCTTTTGTAAATCGTGTGGTCAGGACATTGGCACAGCAAATTTCTGCTCCAAATGTGGCGCAAGCCAAATCCCCACGGCTTCGCCGGGCGGGGGTGCGGGCGCCGTTGCGGTTGCTTCAAGCGCCGAAGGTCTTGCTGAAAATGTTGCCGGCCTGCTGTGCTACGCGCTCGGTTGGGTGACCGGTCTTATCTTCCTGCTGATTGACAAGCGTCCGTGGGTCAAATTCCATGCCGCCCAGTCCATCGCGGTCTTCGGCGGATTGACCATTATCCGCATCGGGCTCCTTTTCATGACCCACTTTATGGGCTGGGGGATCCAGGCGCTCCTCGGACTCATCGGTTTCATCCTCTGGATTTTCCTCATGGTCAAGGCCTACCAGCACGAAACGGTGCGCATTCCGATTGCCGCGGACATTGCCGACAACCTGGCAGGGAAGTAAAACGCGGATGCGCGATCACGCGTGCAAATAATAATAGCCGTCTTCCCGGAACAACCGCACCGAAACGCCGAAGAGGTGGGAGAGCGTTTCATCGGTGAGCACCTTCTCTTTTGCGCCGTTGGCAAGAATTTGCCCGCTTTGCAGCAACACCACCCGTTCGATCTCCGGAATAATTTCCGATACGTGGTGGGTAACCAGCAGAATCCCCAGCCCGGCTCGCGCAAGTTCCCGCATCGTCTCCCTTAAATCCACTTGCCCGGCGATGTCCAGCGCGTTGCCCGGTTCGTCAAAAAGCAAAGTCTGCGGCTCGTGCACCAGCGCCCGGGCGATCAGAGTGCGCTTCGCTTCCCCGGAAGACATTTCCGCCAGCGGCCGTTTCGCCAAGTGCGCGATGCCAAGCCGCCCCAGCGCCGCCTCGGCGCGCTCCCGGTGTTCCGCCAGCGGTCGATGATAGGGAAAGATGCGCGTGCTGCTGAAAAACCCGGAGAGCACCACGTCCAATCCCGTTGCGTCCGTGGTGCACGCCGCCAGTAGGTCCGGCGAGACGATTCCGAGGAGCGAGCGCAATTCGAAAATATTCCAGAGTTCACGCCCCAGAATACGGATCGAGGAATCTTCGCGCGCGATCGGATAGCATTCCCGCGTCAACGTTTTGATTAATGTCGATTTGCCGCAGCCGTTGGGACCCAGGATGCAAAGGTGCTCGCCTTGCTCGATTCGGAGCGAAATCCGGTCGAGGGCCAGGTTGTCTCCCCGCACGACCGAAACATTCCGAAGTTCGAGGAGAGGTTCGGTGGCGTTAGCCATGGAAGAGAATGATCCTCATACAAGCCGGCAACCAGTATAAGGAAAGTGGCGCGGGAAGAAAAAAGGAGGCGAAAACTTGCGGTTTCCGCCTCCCGGGGTGGGGTGGGTGTTGCATTCCAAACCCTTGGCGGAAAACAGCAGCGCCTGCCCTGCCAGGCAGGCCTGCATCTCACTCGCGGTTCGCGACTGCCATCACGAAAGAGACTCACCACCAGAGGGCTTGTCTTTCGGGTTTTCTAACATCGGGAACGCCGGGTGTCAATCAAAAAGGACGATACTCAGGAATTATCCCTTTGATGCGGACGAATTGATGCAGGCCATCAGCTGTCCAGGATGTCTCGGATTGTACTTGCCAGGGATGTTGGGCCGTACGGCTTTTGTAGATAGTGGGATCCCCGTACCTGGGCTACAGCGTTGTTGGCGTTCTCCGAAAAACCGCTGGTAAAAAGAATCGGCAATCCCGGCATGTGCTGCAGTAGCTGTGCCGCCGTCGCGGCCCCTCCCATGTGTGGCATTACTACGTCCAGTACTGCCAGGTCTGGCCGCTCCAGCTCCGCAAGGCGCAGCGCTTGCCGCCCATCCGCCGCTGCCAGCACCTGGTAACCAAGCCGGGTCAGCGATTGCCGGGACAATTCGCGAATGGAATCATGGTCTTCAGCCAACAGGATAGTTTCCGTTCCCTGAAGATTCTTCACTGTTTTGTGGGCTCCGGCTCCGGGCGCCAAATCAGGGAGGGCGTTTTCCATTACGGGAAGATACACATGGAACAGGGTGCCCTGTCCTGGCTCGCTGTAGACGTGAACGAACCCGCCGTGCTGTCGCACGATTCCGTAGACCGTCGCCAGGCCCATTCCCGAACCTTTTCCTCTCTCTTTCGTTGTGAAAAAAGGCTCGAAGATGCGGTCGCGCACCTCCGGGCTCATTCCGGCGCCGGTGTCGGAAATGGAAAGGACCACGTAGGTTCCCGAGACTACGCCCGGGTAAAAGTGACAGAAAGAATCGTCCAGTACGATCATTTCGGTTTCAATCTTCAGCACTCCACCGTCCGGCATGGCGTCGCGCGCGTTCAGGCAGATGTTCATCAGCACCTGTTCCATCTGCGCGGGTTCCGCTTTCACGGGTTGTAAGCTCCCCGCCACCACCTTGATCTCGATGTCCTTGCCGATGACTTTATCCAGAAAGCTCATCAAGTTCTCGACGATCTGGTTCAATTGCACGGGCCGTGGCTGCAATGGCTGGCGCCGGGCAAACGTGAGCAATTCGCGGGTCAGCGCGGCGGCGCGGTCCGCCTGCTGGCGGATGTGCGCGAAATATTCCGCAATTTGCGGGTGCTCCCGGCTCTGGTCGTAACCGATCTCCGCCCAGCCCAGAACGGCGCCCAGCACGTTGTTGAAGTCGTGCGCGATGCCGCCCGCCAACTGCCCGATGGTTTCGAATTTTTGCGCCTGCTGAAGCTGGCGTTCCAGTGCGCGCATCTCCGTAACGTCTTCAACGATGCCCTCGAGGCCATCGGGAGCGCCGGGAGAAACAATGCAGCGGAGATGAAGCCTTACGGAAACGAATCCTCCGTCGCGGCGACGCCACTCCGTCTCGGCGATGTGCACCACCTTCCGCTCTCGGGAATCGGCCAGGAGTTTCGCGAAGGTTTCGGGGTAGCGAAACACGTCGTTCGCCAGATTCAGCGCCTGCGCCTCGGAGAAACTGGAGCAAGCCAGAATCTTCAACAGCGCCTCATTGCCCGAGTAAAACGTGCCATCGGACCCCGCCTTAAAGGTTCCGTAAATCGAATTCTCCGTCAGTTCACGCGAATGCGTTTCACTCTCGCGAAGTGACGCGCGCATCCGCAACGCCTCCTCCCGCAGTTGTTGCTGACCGAGTACCCTGCTTAGGGCAAAGGGAAGCCGGCTCAGGCAATTCTTCTGCACATAGTCGTCAACTCCGTGCCGGATGCATTCGGCCGCGGCTTTCTCCTCTGAAGCCCCGGTCACCAGCACAAATGGAATATCGTGGCCGCTCGCCCGCAGCATTCGCAGGGCCTCCAGACCGCCACTATCCGTGAACTTCCCGGCGGAGATCACGGCATCGAATTTTCCGGCGCTCAGGGCCTTTTCAAACTCCGATTCATTTCCGGCTACACTCGGCGCAATCTCCATCCCTGCGTGTTTCAGTTCACGCAAAATCCTTGCCGCTTCCGAGGGGTTCTTCTCGAGAAGCAGCACCCGGACGACACCGGCTGAAGGGATGGAAATTTTCGTTTCGACGGTCACTGGGCCCATGGCCAACCTCACAAAACCATAGCCTACAATCTCCGAAAAATATGTGCTCTCAAGTGCCGGAAGCTTTCTCTCATTTTCGCGAGAAACCTTGAACCAGCCTGCGGATGAATACAAACTTCCCGACGCATTCAGTAATGGTGAGCGGCACGCGGAAGGGACAACTACCTGTTTAGAACTTCAAACCGCGGGAGAACGTGCTGCTTACGGAAGGGAACTCAGTATTTGTTAGTGAAACCATTAAGTCAAGAAAATTTAATATTTCTCTCGCTCCAGGTGCACGGGCGCCTCTATTTTTCACCGCCCAAAAGGAACGCTCCGAGCCCAGCAAAAAGGCCCCCGGTAATTACTACCGCCTCCCACACCAATCCCGCCGCAAGAACCAGATGGGGCGCTGCTCCAAATGGGGACAGCAGCCCGACCAGCGCCGCCTCGCGCACGCCAATACCCCCTTGCGTGAGCGGCAGAACCGCCGCTAACTTTGCCAATGGCCACGCGAAAAACCAATCGCGCAGCGGCAAGACGAGGCCGCACGATTCGGCGAGTTTTGCGGTAAGCACCAGGAATGTGGATTGAATCCCTGTTCCAAGCAGCCACGCGATCAGCAGGATGTGCGGCGCCCCCGAGACTGTACGCAATGCATGCCGCAGCCGAGCCAATCGGCGCCGGAATCGGACTGAGCGGCCCTTCATCAATGGACGATAGAGCAAAAGGCCGAGGACAACGAGAGCCGCAATACCTATGCCAAGGTAGATCAAGGCCCTTCGCGCCTGTCCCTGCAGCGAAGCCGGCAATGAACCGGGAAGCAGCAGAATCCCCATTAGAACCAGGCCTCCCTGCGCCGCCACGTCCATGAAGCGGTCCGCCGCATTGCCGGCCAGCACCGCGGCCGGATTCGGACTGCGCCGTAAGCCCACCGCCAGGCGAACCACGTCTCCGCCGATAATCGACGGCAAAAAAAGCGTGGCGAAGAGTCCCCCGGTGTAACACCTTGCGCTGGTGCGAAGATCAAGCTGCGCCCCGGCGGCATTCACCACCATACGCCACTTCGCGATGCCCACAGCGTGGGCGCAAAGATATCCAAACAGAATTGCGAGAAAGGTTGTCGCGGGCACCCGGCGAATCGCTTCGGCGAGCAATTGCAGGGGAAGAAAATGCAGCAAGACGCCGATCACCGCTGCCGCCGCCAGCCAGCGCACCGCAATCAGCAATCGGCCGCGGTTTAGATTTTCAGAGTGGTGGGCGCCGATCATTCAGCGGGGCAGCCTAGCTGCCAAAAATCTCGTTAACTTTGGCCGCCAACTGGAAATCCAGGTTGCTGATGCCCTTCACGCTGTGGGTATTCAAATCGATCACCACTTTATTCCAGACGTTGAACCATTCCGGATGGTGATTCATGGACTCCGCCACCAGCGCTACCTGCGTCATTTTGCCGAAGGCCGCTGCGAAATCCTTGCATTGGAACTCCCGGTGCAGCTTGCCGTTTACGAGGCTCCAGCCCTTCGCGTTTTGCAAATGCTGCTGTATCTCGGCGTCGCTCAATTTTTGTGCTGGCATGGACCTACCCTCCCCACTCGGAGCTTCGGGCTGGCTCCATTATGCGTGGACAAGCACGGAGCGGCAAGAAATCAACGCGGCGCGTCGTGACCGTGGAAGATTGAACGCGTCCGCAATTTCCAGTACGCTTAGAGTTTCGCTCGCAATGATTTTCCGCGCCGTGCGGGCGTTCAGCCGTGTGGATCGGAGAAGTCCGTGAAAAAGAAAATTCGTGCCATTCAATATGGAATCGGACCGATTGGCGCCTCAATCCTGAAGCTCATGCGGGAAAAAGAGGCCATCGAAATTATCGGTGCCATCGACAATGACCCCGCAAAAATCGGCAAGGATCTCGGTGAAGTCGTCGGCGCCGCCGACGCGCCCTGGGGCGTGAAGGTTTCCGGTGACGCAAGGGGAGTGCTCGAGCAGTCCGCGGACGTGGTCATGCACACCACATCCTCCTTGCTGCCCAAGGTGGTGGATCAGTTGCTCGCCTGCATGGATGTGGGTTCCTGCGTCGTTTCGACCTGCGAGGAACTCTCTTACCCGTTTCGCACCTACCCCGAACTGGCCACGCAACTGGACAAATCCGCCAAAGAAAACGGTGTTGCCCTGGTTGGAACCGGCGTGAACCCCGGCTTCGTCATGGACAAGCTCGTCATCACGCTTGCGGCCGTTTCGCAACGCATCGAACACGCTAGGGCTCTGCGTGTCGTTGACGCTTCCAAGCGCCGCCTGCCTTTGCAGAAGAAAATCGGCGCGGGCCTGAGTGTGGACGAATTCCGCGCCCGCGTGAAAGAGGGCACCATCAAGCACGTCGGCCTTCCCGAATCCGTCGCGATGGTTGCCGATGCCCTGGGCCTTCGCGTCGACGAAATCACCGAGACCATCGAGCCGAAGGTCGCCACCGAACGAGTGCAAACCGAATTCCTGACTGTCGAATCCGGCCAGGCTGCCGGTGTTCATCAAATCGCGCGCGGGCTTTCCGATGGGAAAGAACTCATCTACATGGAGCTGCAAATGTACGTGGGCGCGAAGGATCCCGCGGATACTGTCGAACTGAAAGGCCACCCGAACATCAGCCTGGTGATTCCCGGCGGCTCGCATGGAGACATCGCCACCGCTTCCGTGGCCGTAAACTCCATTCCATCGATTCTCGAAGCCCCAGCGGGCCTCCGCACTTCGCGCGATTTGTCGCTCGGCTTTTTCCCGCCAAAGGGCTACAAATAGAACCGGCTACTTTTTCCAGAACCGCATCACCGCGGAGTAGTCCACATCCTCTTTCGCTTCGCCCTTCACATAACTGTAGACTTCCCGGGCTGCCGCGGTCGCCGGCAAAGCTACTCCGAGCTGATTGCCCAAATCCAGCAGCAATCCCAGATCCTTGTGCATCAAGCGCAACGGAAAGCTCGGCTTGTAGTCGCCCTTCACCATCAGAGGCGCTTTCAAGTCCAGCAAGCCGGAACGCGCCATGCTGGATTGCATCACTTCGATCAACTGCTCTTCACCCAGCCCCGCTCTTTTAACAACCGCGAGCGCCTCCGCCATCGCCCCGACCTGCAGCGCCAAAATCCCGTTCATCGCCAGCTTGATTGTTTGCCCCGCTCCGTTCGGCCCCAGGTGGAACCACTTCTTCCCCATCACGCCAAGAACTGGCTCGACCGAGCGCAAGGTTTCTGCGTCGCCGCCGATCATGAATACCAGATTCCCCTCGCGCGCGCCCCAGTCGCCGCCGGTTACCGGCGCGTCCAGGAACCGCACATTGCGTTCGGCACACGCGGCGGATATGCGCCGCGCCATTACCGGAGAAATCGTGCTGGAATCCGCATACGTGCTTCCGGCGCGCAAACCTGCCAGCGCCCCATCATCTTTCCCTTCATGCCCCCAAAGGATTTCTTCCAGCGCCGGCGGATCGCTGACAATCGTAAAAAGAATGTCTGAAGCCGCGGCAGCTTCCTTCGGGGTCTTCGCCAGTTTCCCTCCCGCGGCAACCACGTCGGACGCGCGCGACGCTGTGCGGTTCCACACCGTCACGGAATGACCCGCTTTGAGCAGGTTCAGACTCATCGGCCGCCCCATCAGGCCAAGTCCAATGAATCCAATCTTTCGGGAAGGGGATGCGGTGCTCACAAAACGCCTCCTGACGCCAACTCTCTGTTGGAGTCTCTGCGACAACTGAAGTATTCGAATAAATTGTAGCCGATTCGCCGCGAGGAATGGTGACGCTGAGGACGGCTCAGACCGCTTTCGGACGCTGCGGAAGGGCCAGCAGGGAAGCCGCTGAGGAAGGTGACATGCCGATGCCCGCGCTGGCCGAAGCAGCCTGCAAATTCTCCGGCTCGGCCAGGGCAGGTTCGGGAGCAGTTTTCTCCTCAGCGGCTTCCGGAACCTCTTCGATTCGATGGATATATTGGTAGGGAATCTCCCAGCGAAAGTAACTCCGCTTGCCGCGCTGCTCCACGTGTTGTTCGAGGAAGATCGAGCGCCCGGAATCCGCAGCAAACTTGCCGGAAGCGGGCAAAAGGACATCGCCCACGCGGTATTGCACGGTAACTTTGCGGCCCAAAAACTGAGCGAACGACGCCATTCATTCGAGTCTGCTTGGGGGGTCGCAAGAGGGTCAATAGTACCGACGGTCTGTTACTCCGCCGGGTGTGGAAAACTCTCGACGCCAGGCTTGGGCCGCACAACCAGATCGCCGGCGATCAACACAAACAGCGCCGAGACAATTCCAAACGTAAGGATCGCAGCCACAATCGGCGCCGCCCAGGATAAACCGTGCAAATTCCAGCGAACCAGATGAAAAGCAACATAGGCACCCGCAATGCCGCCAAAAGCTCCAACGAGGCGCGTGAATCTGGAGAGTTCCAATGCCGCATGGCACGCTGGGCAGTCGATTTCATAAGAATGAGCGAGCGCCACCGTCCACGGGATCCGCACGAAGCACAAGGGACACTTTCGTTTCCACATGAATCTCGCAACCTCCATGAATCCCGTACCTTTATCTTTGCAAGTCGGAAAGCACTGCCTCCGCCGCCCTCCGACCGCTGGCCATCGCGCCGTTAATCGAAGCGTTGTCGCGATGATCCCCGCAAGCATAAACTCCCGGCCGAATCCGCACGGGCCTCTGCGGGGGCTCCAGCGCGCCCGGATACTGCTGCGGTTGTGCGTGCGTGATGCGGTAACTCCGCAGCAGTTGCCATGCGCTGGCCGCTTTGCCGAACAAGTTCTTCATCTGGGCGATGATAAATCCGCCCAACTGGGCGTCCGTGAGTTGGTGAATGCCCAGGACCGAGACCGAAACCAGGTGCTTGCTCGCGGGCGCGTAAGTAGGAGCAATGCGCGAGAGCACGGCAAAATTGTTAATCGGCCCCGCTCCATCCCCGTTCAGGAGCAGGATGGGCTCGGCCACCGGAGCCTCTTCCGCGGAAAAATAGAAACACGTCACGCTCCGCGAGGCGGGCTCCACTTCACCCACAAGATGCGCCGCCGATGGCCCATCGGCGGCAATCACCGTTGCGCGGGCTCGGAGCCTCTCCCCGCCGGCGAGGGTTAATTCGTTTTCGTGCAGAGCTTCCACGCGCGTATTCAACCGCACGGCGCCGCCTGGAAATTCCTCGGCAAGCTGCGCTGGAATCGCTCCCATGCCTCGAGCGGGCAGCGACGTGTCCCCCTCCGACATCATTTTCAGAACGAAGTCGAACATACGGCTTGAGGATTTCAGTTCCCCATCCAGCAGAATTCCCCCCAGAAACGGCCGAAAAAAGTGATGGATCATCTCGGTGGAAAAACCTTCCGCCGTCAGCGCCTGTTTCGTGCTGCGCTCGGGACGCCGGAAAATATCTTGCACCGAAGTACGACGCAAGCGACTGCGCAACCGCGCGATTCGAAGTTTGTCGGCCAGCGTCCCGAATTGCGATTGAAGCGCCTCCATCCACACCCCGGGAGTCCTCCATGGGTCCACCAGCTTGTTCATGCGCCCGCCGTACCAGGAAAACACGCCGGGCAGAAATGCCTTCAGCTCCAGGCGGGGGTAATCGAGGCAGCGCCTCGCTTCGGGGTAGGCGGTCAACAGGACTTGAAACCCTCGATCGAGGAGAAATCCATCCACCTTGTCTGTTCGCACCCGGCCCCCGATTCCGTCCGAGGCCTCGAGAATCTGGAAGCTGATTCCTTTCGCCTGCAGTTCTCGCGCGCAGCACAAACCAGCTAGGCCGGCGCCAACGATTAGTACGTCCGGGCTGGATGACATTCTTTTGTGTTCCTCGAACGAAGGAAAGAGAGGACCCGCTGCCAAAGGTCAATGCCATATCCTGCTTCATTCAGCGGATGTTGTGCAAGCGCGGGCTGAACACAGAATGTAGTGGCCGGTCTTAAGACCCGCCAGTTCGTTGCTCGAGTTGCCAATTCACTTTATTGAAGTACAGCGTCCAATTAAAATTCCAGCTTTTTCTGTGTCACCGCATTCGGCTCACACTTTCCGTTGACTTTTATCGCAGTCAAGGTACAGTCTGCTATCCCTTCGCACGACAGCGGTCAAAAGGAGTTTTACATGCGTTGTAAACTGCTCTGCAGTTTGCTCTTCAGCCTGATTTTGTGGACGCCCGGATACGGACAGGGACAAAAATCCGCCCCCAAAGTTTATGTTTTGAAGGCGGCTAGACTCTTCGATGGTAAAAGCAACGCTGTCGTCACGCCGGGGCTGATTATCGTGAGCGGAGGCAAAATCGTTGCCATTGGTTCCGCCGCGAAAGTCCCCGCCGACGCCCAAGTCATCGATTTTGGCGACGCCACGCTCCTCCCCGGATTCATCGACGCCCACACTCATCTGACATTCCCGTATTCCGACGATTACAAGCAAGGGCGGCTGGACACACTGCAGAAAACCGTTGCTGAACGCGCGCTTGATGCCAGCGTCAACGCGCGAGTGACCCTGATGGCCGGCTTCACCACCGTGCGTGACGTCGGCTCCAGCGATTATCTCGACGTCGGCCTGCGCAACGGCATCCGCAGCGGCGATGTCCCAGGTCCGCGCATGCTGGTCACCGTGCACGCGCTTGGCGCGACTGGCGGCCACTGCGATGACGAAAACGGATACCGCGAGGGCCTTTTCGGCCACGAATCCGGCCCGCTCGAAGGCGTCATCAACGGCCCGGATCAGGCTCGGTACGCCGTCCGGCTGGACCACAAATATGGCGCTGACATGATCAAGGTTTGCGCTTCCGGCGGTGTGCTC
>DATHMM010000012.1:0-104719 GCA_035487095.1 Candidatus Sulfotelmatobacter sp. | reverse complement strand
ATCGAGAACCGGGACGACGGCTTGAAGAATTATGGGGCCGGCATCGAGATTTTCGTCGACGAAATGGACGGTGCAGCCGGCGAATTTTACGCCATAGTCGAGGGCTTGCTTTTGGGATTCGAGACCGGGGAAAGAGGGGAGGAGGGATGGATGAATGTTGAGGATGCGCTGGGGAAAGGCGGCTACGAAAAATGGAGAGAGGAGGCGCATGTAACCAGCGAGGCAGATGAGGTCGACTTTGTATTCGTGGAGGACGGCGGCGACCTGGCGGTCGTAGGCCTCGCGTTCGAGGCCTTTGGAAGGGATGGCGCGGGCGGGGATGTTGCGGGCGGCAGCGCGTTCGAGGCCGGGGGCGTTGGGCTTGTTGCTGACGACGATGGAGATTTCGGCGTTGGGGATGCGGCCGGCGGAGACACTATCGGCGAGGGCTTCGAAGTTGGAGCCGCGACCGCTTAGGAGGACGCCGATGCGTTTGAGCATGAAGGAAAAAGTTAACATAGATGCGCGGGAGGGCCAAATTCGGTAATCAGTTATCAGTTATCAGTAATCGGTAATCAGTAAGAGAGGAGAGGTGACTTAACGCCCCGACCAGGTCGGGGTAAACGCCATTCGCTGAGGAAGCGCGCAGAGATCGCAGAGAAGAGGGAGAGAACCCCAAGAGGGCCGGGCGAGCCCGGCCCCTACAAAGATGGGTTGCGGGGTTTAGTGCGTAAAAGCGGGAGCAGAGCTCCAGCACTCCAAATCAGGAGAATTGGGCGAAGGTGATGAAGTGGCCAGCCGGGTCTTTTACGCCAATTTCCTTGGCGCCGTAGAAGGTGGTGCGTTCGGGGAGATAGACTTCGGCACCCTTGACGGCGGATTTGATGGCGTCGAGATTTTCGACTTCGAGATAAAGGAAGGTGGGGCCTTTGCGGACGGCGGCGGAGACGGAGGGGAGATCCTGGTCGGCGCTGGCGTAGGTCTGGTACATGATTTCGGCGTTGCCGCTTTTGAAAGCGGCGAAGGCGAGCTTGTTGCCTTCGGGGACTTCGATAGTTTTGGTGAAGCCGAGTTTATCGAGCCAGAAGGGGAGGACGGGTTCGATTTCCTTGACGAAGAGGACAGGGGTGATTTTTTTGACCACAGGATTTCTCCTTTTGGAGTTAGACGAGCCGGGGAGCTAAAGGATAAAGGCGTTGAACGGGGCCGGAAAGCGGAGTAGAGTGTTGCACAGCGAGTGGCGAAAGTAAAGCGAAGAACGACAGGAGGCGTTATGCGGAGCGAACGGAGGCTGAAGGATTTGATTTCAGTGGGGCCGGCGATGTTGCGGGATTTTGAAATGCTGGGGATCAAGTCGGTGAAGCAGTTGGCGAAGCAGGAGCCGAGGAAGATGTATGGGAAGTTGGAGAAGATGAGGGGGCAGCATCAGGATATTTGCGTGTTGGATACATTTGAGGCGGCGGTGGCGCAGGCGAAGAATCCACGGTTGGCGGCGGAGAAATGTGAGTGGTGGTGGTGGAGCAGAAGGAGGAAGAGGGGCGAATCGAAGCGGTAGGGATTGAGGGGGTTTTGATCGTTTGGGTGGGGATATTAGGTGCGTAAAAGCGGGAGCTTTGCTCTCGCACTCCAAATTAGAGATTGAGGGCGCCGGAATAGACCAGGCGCGCTTTGCCGGTGTCGCCGCGCTCGATGCGGCCGATGCGGAAGAATTTTTCGCGGCGGCGCTTCAGGTCGGCCTCGGCTTCTTTTACGAAGTCGGCGGGAACGATGACGATCATGCCTACGCCCATGTTGAAGGATTGCAAGAGTTCGTCGGTATCGATTTCGCCGAGCTTTGCCAGGTATTTGAAGATTGAGGGGATGGGCCAGGCGTCGAGATCGATGATGGCTTTGACGCCGCTGGGGAGAACGCGGGGAAGATTACCGGGAATGCCGCCGCCGGTGATGTGGGCGAGCGCGGAGACCCAGCCTTTCGCGAGAAGATTTTTGACCGCGGGCGCGTAGCAGACATGCGGCTTGAGGAGTTCGGCGCCGATTTTGTTGCCGACTTCGGCGACGTAAGTGTCCGGCTTGAGCTTGGCGACGTCGAAGACGAGTCTGCGGGCGAGGGAGTAGCCGTTGGTGTGGAGGCCGGCGGAGGGAAGCCCAAGCAAGGTGTCACCGGGCTTGACGTTTTTGCCAGTGAGAATATTTTTGCGTTCGACGATGCCGACGATGAAGCCGGCGAGATCGTATTCGCCTGGCGGGTAGAAGCCGGGCATTTCCGCGGTTTCGCCGCCGATGAGGGCGCAGCCGGCCTTGCGGCAGGCGCGGCTCATGCCATCAACGAGCTGCTCGACGACGTCGGGTTCGAGCTTGCCCATCGCCAGGTAGTCGAGGAAGAACAGCGGCTCGGCGCCCTGGACGAGAATGTCGTTGATGCAATGATTGACGAGATCGCCGCCGACCGTGGAATGAACTCCCATGGACATGGCGATTTTGAGTTTGGTGCCGACGCCATCGGCGCTGGAGACAAGGACCGGCTCCTTGAATTTCTTGTGATCGAGGGAATAGAGGGCGCCGAATCCGCCGATGCCGCCGAGAACGGCGGGCGTGAAGGTGCGGCTGGCAAGATGACGAATGCGCTGCTTGGCGTCATCGGCTACGGCGATATTGACCCCTGCATCGGCGTATTTCATGGTGAGGCGCCTCAACGATTCGATGCGTGACGCTGGAACAAGCGGTGCGCCTTGCCGGGTCAAAACCTGCGGGGCGGTGGGAGGCCGCGAGGTGAGGAGCGCGACAGAGGTCACACTGTGGGCAGAGCGTAAAGCAAAAACGCGGCCCGCTTCGGAAGAACGGGCCCTACACAAAGAAAACATATCCGAAAAGAAAAGGCGCCCGCCTCGGAAGGCGGCCGCTACAACACCACGATTTTAGAACACATGGAACAGCCTGCGCCAGCGGATGGTGCCCGGATGAATGATCGCGTTGCCGTAGGCGAGGAAGCGCGCGCCGATATCGCCGTTCCAGGCATCGCGCGGCGCGTCCAATGACATGTAAATGAGCACCGGCGTGCCGAGAATATCATTGCGCGGGACGCAGCCCCAATAGCGCGAGTCGAGAGAGTTTTCGCGATTGTCGCCCATCACGAAGTAGCAGTCCTTGGGAACAGTGAAGGGAACGCCGGCGAACGGGCCGATCAGCGCCGAGCGCGAAGCGGGTTCGCTGCGGCCGATGGTGTAATTTTCGACGAGTCTTTTGCCGTTGATCCAGACGCCGCCATCGTGGACGTCAACCGTTTCGCCTGGGAGGCCGATGACGCGCTTGACGTAGTCGGGTTGGGCGGGATCGAAGGGAGGCTTGAAGATGACGATTTGCTGGCGCTTGGGTTCGCGCCAGAGGGGAACGTGAATGTTGGTGAAGGGGATGCCGGCGTCGTAGCCGATGCGGCTCATGATGAGGTGATCGCCGATGAGCAGCGTGTTTTCCATAGAGCCGGAAGGAATGACGCGGGCCTGGCCGAGGGTGCCGTTGATGAGCATGAAGGCGAGGATGACCCAGAACCAGGCGATGATTTCGCTTTTGACCTTGGCGCTCATGGAGGCATCGACTTCTTTTGCGGGAGCGCCGTTTTTGGTTTTTACTTTGATTGCGTCAGCTTTCACGATTCACCTTAGTTCAGTTCGCGGGATGGCCTTGTCATTAGTTTAGAACGAAATTGGAGTTGGTGCATTTTCCTGGAGCCGGGGGATCGGCCGGTCTGAAGCCCGGCCACTACACTTGCCACCTGCACTGGGCCACCTGAAGGTGGCCGCTACTTTTAGGATTCATGTTGCACTGTTACTGGTTCGGTTGCCTTTCCGTTTGCGGAAGATTCGCGAACTTCGAGTTGCACGAGGTCCGTTGGATAGTTGCCTGTGTAACAAGAGGTGCAGAATTTGCCTTCGGTATCGTTCACGGATCGTTTCAGGCCATCGAGAGAGAGGTAGCCGAGGGAATCGGCGCCGAGATATTTGCAGATTTGCTCGGGGGTGTTGGAGGAGGCGATGAGTTCCTCTTTTGTGGGCGTGTCCACGCCGTAGTAGCAGGGAGAGATGGTGGGCGGGCAACTGATGCGCATGTGGACTTCTTTGGCGCCGGCGTCGCGCATCATGCGGACGAGCTTGCGGCTGGTGGTGCCGCGGACGATGGAATCGTCGACGAGGACGACGCGCTGGCCGGCGACGAGTTCGCGAACGGGATTGAGTTTCAGTTTGACGCCGAAATTGCGGATGGCTTGCGAAGGCTCGATGAAGGTGCGGCCAATGTAGTGATTACGGATGAGGCCCATGCGAAAAGGAATTTTCGATTCGAGCGAATAGCCGATGGCGGCGGGGACTCCGGAGTCGGGAATAGGAACGACCATATCGGCTTCGACGGGATGTTCCTGCGCGAGGAGGCGGCCGAGCATTTCGCGGGATTTCGTGACGGAGCGGCCGAAGATGATACTGTCCGGGCGCGAGAAATAGACGTGTTCGAAAATGCAGTATTGGTGCGGCTTCGGCGGGCTGAAGCGGATGGATTCGATGCCGGAGCGGGAGATGCGGACCATTTCGCCGGGTTCGACTTCGCGGACGTAGGTGGCGTCGAGAAGATCGAAGGCGCAGGTTTCGCTGGCGACGACCCAGGCGTCCTGGCCATCGGGAGAGGGGAGTTTGCCGAGGACGAGAGGACGAAAGCCGCGGGGATCGCGGACGGCGTAAAGTTCGTCTTGCGTGAGGACGAGGAGAGAATAGGCGCCTTCGACCTGATTGAGCGCGTCGCCGAGGGCACCGGAGAGATTGCGGGCTTGCGAGCGGGCGATGAGATGGACGATGACTTCGGTGTCGCTGTTGGTCTGGAAGATGGAGCCGCGATGCTCGAGTTTGCGGCGCCAATCGGCGGCGTTTGTGAGATTGCCGTTGTGGCCGACGGCGATTTTGCCCTTGTTGCAATCGATCATGATGGGCTGCGCGTTGAGGATGGCCTTGTCACCGGCCGTGGAATAGCGCGTGTGGCCGATGGCGCAGTGGCCGGGAAGTTTTGCGAGGACGCTGGGGATGAAGATTTCCTCGACTTCGCCCATGGCACGGTGGACGTTGAGGTCGTGGCCATCGCTGGCGACGATGCCAGCGGATTCCTGGCCGCGATGCTGCAAAGCGTAGAGGCCGAGGTAGGCGAGGTTGGCGGCTTCGGGATGGCCGAAGACGCCGAAGACACCACATTCGTCGTGGAAGTGGTCGTCGAGAATTTGGACGTCGAAAGTCATACAGTACCCACACGCGAACCCAATCTAGGCTTAACGCTAGGTATCATAAGGAGGACCAAGCTGAACGTCGGGCATGTCAGAAGCAAGATTTTCTGGACCATGTCGGCGTGCGCGGCAGGGGCGCTCAGTGCGACTATTCCACCGTGCAGAAGCAAATCGAAACTGAGCACCAAAATCGCAATTCTCCAGGCCCAAGATACTTTTTTCATAACTCCTACGAACGCGGATACATGGAAGAGAGCGTAGATCGGAATCAATGTCGTTACGACCGCGTCCCAAGGACCAGCGCTCCTTACGTGCACTGCTCCGCCGATAACAAGCAAAAAAAGAAACATGCTTAGTGGGACGAAACCCATTACACCAAAGTAGACGAGTAACCACAGCCGAACCACAGTGGCTCCAAGGCCAATTCTGCTTGGTGTCTCAGTCATCTCGTTGATTCCATGTCCGTAATTGTGCGCTCCAGCGAGTTGGCCCAGACATCCAGGAGAGCCGGGACATCGGACTGGACAACTGTATGGCCCTTATATTCGATGCGGAGAGAGTTGTCACGGGTGACTTTGCCGATTTCGTGAGCGCCCACACCGTATTGTCGCGCAGTGGCGCGCAGAGCGGCAAGTTTTGCGGGGGAGACGGAGACGATGGCACGGGCGCCCGATTCGCCGAAGAGGGCGTATTCGGCGGAGGCGGATTCGGGGAGGGTGATGGTTGCGCCGAGAGAGGAAAAAGCAGGTCCCTCGCTTCGCGGACTCCGCTCGGGATGACAGTTTTGTGGTTGGTTGTTTAATGCGGCGAAGAGGGATTCGGCGATAGTTACGGCTGCGCCGCCGTCGCTTAGGTCGTGGGCGGATTCGATGGTGCCTGCGGCGGCCAGGGCGACAAGACAATCGATTAGCCACTTTTCGGCGCCTAGTTCGATCGAGGGGGGGTCGCCTGCGACTATGCCCGCGATCGTTTTGGAATATTCGGAGGAGGAGAATTCGCGGCGGCGGGCGGATGGCGCCGTGGCGTGCTGGCCGGCACCGGAAGAGTTGGCTCCGTTGAGCAGGACGATGATGTCGCCTTCGTTGCGGAAGGCGATTTTGAGGACTTTGGAGGCGTCGTCGAGAATGCCGAGGATGCCGATCACCGGAGTCGGATAGATCGATTTGCCGAGGGTTTCGTTGTAGAAACTGACGTTGCCGCCGGTGATGGGCGTGGCGAGGGCGGTGCAAGCTTCGCCAATGCCGTCGATGGATTGGGAAAATTGCCACATCACTTCGGGCTTTTCGGGGCTGCCGAAATTGAGGCAGTTGGTGGCGGCGATGGGACGCGCGCCGGACGCGGCGACGTTGCGGGCAGCTTCGGCGACGGCGTGCATGGCGCCGACTTTGGGATTGAGGAAGCACCAGCGGCCGTTGCCGTCGGTGGAGAGGGCTAGGCCGCGCAGGACGCCATTTTTTTCGGATTCTTTGATGCGGACTACGGCGGCATCGCTGGCACCGGGGCCGGCGAGGGTGTTGGTGCGGACGCTGGTGTCGTACTGCTCGGTGATCCAGCGTTTGGAGGCGATGGCGGGCGAGGCGAGAAGTTTTTTGAAGTTGGCGGTGAGGTCGGTTTTTTCTGGAGCGAAGGGGAACCAGTCTTTATCGGATTCGTTGCGCGGCGCGGGAGCGGTCAGGGGGCGATTGTAGACGGGACCTTCTTCGGCGAGGGGGTGCGCTGGAATTTGCGCAACGACTTTGCCGTGATCTTTTACTACGAGCAGCCCGCCGGCGGTGACTTCACCGACTACCGTGGAATCGAGGCCCCACTTTTTGAAGACATCGAGGACTTCGTGTTCGCGGCCCTTTTCGGCGACGAGGAGCATGCGCTCCTGGGATTCGCTGAGCATGATTTCGTAGGGGCTCATGCCGGTTTCGCGCTGGGGAACCTTGGCGAGATCGATTTCGATGCCGGTGCCGCCGCGCGAGGCCATTTCGCAGGTGGAGCAGGTGAGGCCGGCCGCGCCCATGTCCTGGATGGCGACGATGGCGCCGGTTTTCATGGCTTCGAGGCAGGCTTCGAGAAGAAGCTTTTCGGTGAAGGGATCGCCGACCTGGACGTTGGGACGCTTCTGCTGGGACTCTTCTGTGAACTCGGCGGAGGCGAGGAGCGAGGCGCCGTGGATGCCGTCGCGGCCGGTTTTTGCGCCGACGTAGATAACGGGATTGCCGAGGCCTTTGGCTTTGGCGAGGAAGATGTCTTCCTTGCGGGCGATGCCGAGAGCTAGCGCGTTGACTAGAGGATTTTGGGAGTAACAGGGTTCGAAGGAAACTTCGCCACCTACGGTGGGGACGCCGAAACAGTTGCCGTAGTGGGCGATGCCGCGGATTACACCGTCGAGGATGCGGCGGTTGGCGGCGGCTTCGGAATCGGAATTCGGAAGGCTTGGCGACCTGAAGGTCGCCGCTACGGGGGAGATTTCGCCGAAGCGGAGGGAGTCCAGGACGGCTATGGGGCGGGCGCCCATGGTGAAGATGTCGCGGAGGATGCCGCCTACGCCGGTGGTGGCGCCTTGGAAGGGTTCGACATAGCTGGGGTGATTGTGGGATTCGATTTTGAAAGCGGCGACGAGGCCGTCGCCGATGTCGACTACGCCTGCGTTTTCGCCGGGGCCTTGGACGACTAGTTTGCCTTTAGTGGGCAGGCGCTTGAGGTGGACCTTGCTGGATTTGTAGGAGCAGTGCTCGCTCCACATTACGGAGAAGATGCCGAGTTCGGTGATGTTGGGTTCGCGGCCGAGGATTTTCTGGATGCGGGCGTATTCGTCGCGGGTGACGCCGTGTTCGGCGGCGATTTCGGGAGTGACTTTGATTTCGGTTTGGGTGGTGGCCATTTTTAGCGCTTGCGCGTTACCTCGGGAAAGTCAAAAGCAGGTTCCTCGCTTCGAAGACTCCGCTCGGAATGACAAATCCTGCCGGCACAGAAAACCTTGCGAACTCAGAAAATCCTGCAACCTCACGCGGTGGCCTTGGCCGCGCCCACTAAGGCTTCTACCATCGAGCGGAGAATGACCAGGCCGTCTTCCGAGTTCAGGGCGGATTCTACGGCGCGCTCGGGATGCGGCATCAGGCCGGCTACGTTGCGTTCGCGATTGCAGATGCCGGCGATGTTGTTCATGGAACCGTTGGGATTGCCGGCGTTGATCGGGCGCACAGGCAGGAGTGCCTGTGCCACATCGTCGTCTTTGCCGTCGGCCGTGGTGTAGCGGAAAAGGACCTGGTGATTTTTTTCGAGGGCGGCGAGCGTGGCTTCGTCGCAATTGTAGTTGCCGTCGCTGTGCGCGATGGGGAATTTGAGGATCTGGCCTTTTTGCGCGGAGTTGGTGAAGGGGGAGTTGGTGTCTTCTACACGAACGTGCACATGGCGGCAGATGAAGCGGAGGCCGGAGTTGCGCATCATGGCGCCGGGGAGAAGGCCGGCTTCGAGGAGGATTTGGAAACCGTTGCAGATGCCGAGGACGAGGCCGCCGGATTTGGCGAATTTGGCGACGGAGTTCATGACGGGAGAGAAGCGGGCGATGGCGCCGGTGCGGAGATAGTCGCCGTAGGAGAAGCCGCCGGGGAGGATGATGGCGTCGCAATTGTGGAGGTCTTCGGACTGGTGCCAGATGAATTCGACGGGCTTTTCGAGGACGTGGCCGACGGCGTGGAAGGCGTCGTGGTCGCAGTTGGACCCGGGAAAGACAACGACTCCGAATTTCATGGGCACCTCCGCGAGTGCTGCGGGAATGTTCATTTTAGCACAGAGAAGAGAAGAGATTTGGGAGAGGTGAAATCACGATTGGGTGTTGGTGTTTTCGTTGAGGACCTTCGGACATTCTTGTCGGATGTCCTCAGGATGACACGCGCTTGGTGGGAGTGATGGCGGAGATTCTGGTTGGGTGGTTGAGTTGAAGCCGTAAAAGCGGTGGCAGAGCCACCGCACTCCAAAGCGCCCGCCTCAGAAGGCGGCCGCTACAAAATCGCTAGTGGCGTTTTTTGCGGGACTTCTTTTTTTCGCGAGGAGAAGAGGAAGAGGAGAGCTCGCGGCGTTTTTTGGAGGCCCAGTTGGGTTTGGTGGATTGGCGGCCGCGAGCGATGCCTAGCGCGTCCGCAGGAACGTTCTCAGTGATCACGGAGCCGGCGGCGATGTAGGCGCCGTCGCCTAGTTTAACGGGGGCGACCAGGACGGTGTCACTGCCTACGAAGACTCGGTTGCCGATGGTTGTGGGGTGTTTGGCAAAACCGTCGTAATTGCAGGTAATGGTGCCGGCGCCGATGTTGGATTTGCTGCCGACCTTGGCGTCACCGATGTAGGAAAGATGCGGGGCCTTGCTGCCTTCACCGATGGTGCTCTTTTTGATTTCGACGAAGTTGCCGATGCGGGCGCCTTTGAGGAGATGGGATTCGGGGCGGAGGCGGGCGAAGGGGCCGAGGATGACTTCCGATTCGAGGCGGGAGGAGTCGATGACGCAGTGGGGTTCGACGAGGACATTGTCGCCGAGAATTGCATCGCGGAGGACGCTGCCGGTGCGGATGATGCAGCGGGCGCCGATTTTTGTTTTGCCGAGGAGCTGAACGGTGGGCTCGAGGATGGTGTCTTCGCCGACGGTGACGTCGGGATCGACGAGGACGGTTTCGGGAAGCTGGATGGTGACGCCATCGCGCATGAGCTGATCACGTTTCCATTCGCGGAAGGTGCGGTCGACACCGGCGAGATCGGCGCGGGTGTTGCAGCCGAGAGCTTCGCGCGGGTCGGGAGCGATTTCGGCAAGTATGTTTTCGCCGGCGGAGTTCAGGATAGAGATGGCGTCGGTGAGATAGATTTCGCGATGTTTGTTGTTGGGTTTTACGCGGGCGAGCGCGGGCCAGAGTTTGGCGGCGGTGAAGCAGTAGATACTGGAATTGATTTCGTTGAGGTCGCGCTGGTCGGGAGTGAGCTGCGATTCTTCGATGATGGCGGCGACAGCGTCACCGGATTTGCGGAGGATGCGGCCGTAACCGGAGGGATCGGCGAGGACGGCGGTGAGGATGGTGGCGGCGGCGTTGCCGGTTTTGTGTTTCTGGAGCAGGGCGCGAAGGGTTTCGGTGCGGATGAGCGGGGCGTCGCCGGGAAGAACGATGATGTACTTCGCGTTGCCGATGGCGCGCTTGGAAACGAGCAAGGCGTGGCCGGTGCCGTTTTGCGGTTGCTGGAGAACGGTTTCGGCGCCGAGAGGCTCGACGGCGGCGGAGACTTGTTCGGCTTGATGGCCGACGACGGCGATGATTTTTTTTGCGTGGAGCGGCAGGCAGGCACGGACGACGTGATCAACGAGCGGGCGGCCACCTGCGTGATGCAAGACTTTTGCGAGACTGGATTTGAGGCGAGTGCCTTTACCGGCGGCGAGGATGAGGACGGCTGCGTCGTGGTTGGACATGGCCAGAGCATTGTCCATTGGACGGAGAGATTTGACAATGCGGGGAAGGGGGGAGGGAAAGGGGAGCCGGAGAAACCCAAGAGGGCGGCGTAAAACCGCCCCTACACAGACAAGAATAAAGACAAGCGCCCAGCCAAGAATGGCTTGGCCACCGGAGTAACCCAAGAGGGCGAGGCAAGCCCCTCCCCTGCATAGGGACTCTATGAGTCAGTCGGCGGAGGCGAATTGGGGCGTTTGGCGGACAGCAGAGGTGGTGTGTTCGCCGGTGGTAATTTCCCAGGCGGAGGGGTCGGCGAGGAGGCGGCTGACGAGCTGGGTATGCAGGGAGTGGCCGGCTTTGCGGGCTTCAACGCGCCCGAGGAGTGGAAGGCCGACGAGGGCGAGGTCGCCGATGAGATCGAGGGCTTTGTGGCGGCCGAATTCATCGGGATAGCGGAGCGGGCCGTTCATGACGCCGTCCTTTGTGAGGACGATGGCGTTATCGAGGGAGCCGCCGCGGATGAGGCCCATGGCGCGGAGGGGCTCGATATCGGATTCGAAGCAAAAGGTGCGGGCGCGGGAGAGAACCTTGCGGAAAGAATCGGGATTGACGAGAAGTTCGACTTGCTGCTGGCCGACCTGTGGGTGGGGAAAATCGACGTAGCAGCGGACCCGGAATTCGTCGGCGGGATGGATGGCAATGCGGCGGCCATCTTCGACGACTTCGACGGGCTTGAGGACGCGGAGGTAGCGTCGCTTGCGACGAAGGCGGCGGAGGCCGGCTTGATCGAGGAGTTGGAGAAAGGGTTCGGCGGAACCATCGAGGATGGGGATTTCGATATTGTCGATATCGATGAAAATGTTGTCGATGCCATAGGAATAGGTGGCGGCGAGGAGGTGCTCGGTGGTGGAAAGAAGGACGCCCTGCTTCATGAGGCTGGTGGCGTAGCTGACGCGAGCAACGTTGTGGCCGTGGGCTTCAATGGGGAAGTTGTCGAGGTCAACGCGGCGAAAAACGATGCCGGTGTCCGGAGGCGCCGGTTGAAGACGAAGCTTCGTGTGGACGCCGGTGTGGAGACCCACACCCTCGGTTTCTACTGGCCGATGAATTGTGGATTGAAACATAGAGTTACTCATTTAGAGTAGCACATTGTCGGCCAAATTATTTTTGCTTTGTGCTTTGTATTCAACGAGATATAGGGATGCCAGGGAGGCGATTCGCGTTGCCTGTGGCAATAACGCAACAAAGGAAGGAATCAGCGTGTCTCTGGCGCACCCGGACGGACCGGGTTAATCGGAAGATGCAGGGTATCCAAGTGGGCCTCTGGCGCGTCCTAACAGAATGGTATACTCGGGAATCGGTTTTCAAGAGGATGGTGCGGAATGAATCGTTTGACGCGCTATAGCATTTTGGCGGCTTCGGTGTTGATCGTTGGTTGGGTTGGGATTGGCCATGTGCTCGGCCGGACTACGAACGACAGCAACGCATACAAGTCGCTGGTCGTTTACGGCGAAGTGCTGCAGCGCATTCAAAACGATTACGTGGACGAACCGAACATGCACCTGGTGACGGCAGGATCGCTGCACGGATTGCTGGAATCGCTGGATTCGGAGTCGAGTTATCTGACGCCGCGGGAGTACACGGAATACCAGCAGAAGCTGGCGAACCCGGGAACGGGTGAAACCGGGCTGAACCTGAGTAAGCGGTTCGGCTACATCATCGTGACGTCGGTGATGCCGGAGAGTTCGGCGGAGAAAGCCGGGTTGCACAGCGGTGACATTCTGGAATCGGTGGCGGGATTTACGACGCGGGAAATGTCGGTGGGGCAGGCGAAGAATTTGCTGGCGGGGCAGCCGGGGACCGGTGTGAAGGTCGGAGTGATCCGGCGTGGAAAGACGGACCCGGAGGAATTGGACGTGGTCCGCACGAAACTGGCAGAGCCGAAGCTGCAAGTGCAGAAGGTGGACAACGACACGATCGCAATCCGTTTTTCGACGCTGGACGCCGGGCGCAAGGATGAGTTGCGTGCGAAACTGCTGGACGCGGAAAAACAGGGCGCAAGCAGGGTAATTCTGGATGTGCGGGACTGTGGGCGCGGACAGACTTCGGAAGCGATTGAGATCGCGAAGCTGTTTGTGCCGTCGGGAACGCTGACGAAATTGCATGGGCAGACGATCACCGAACAGGTTTTCACGGCGGACCCGAGCAAAGTGATGTGGAAGGGCCCGGTTTCGATTTTGATGGATGGAACGACGACAGGTGCGGCGGAAGTGCTGGCCGCGGCAATCGCGAACACGAAACGCGGCGACCTGGTGGGAGACCGCACATTCGGGCTGGCGTCGGAGCAGAAACTGATTCCGCTGGACGATGGGGCGGCGCTGATTTTGACCGTTGGGAATTTCTCGAATGCGGACGGCAAATCGATCCTGGATGAAGGCGTGACGCCCACGGAAGTGGTTCGCTCGGCGGCCGCGAGCGAGACAGATGACGGCGAAGATGTGGCGGACAGCAGCGCACAAAAAGAACCGCCGCCGGGGCCGCGCCCACTTTCGGCTGACGATCCAGTTTTGCAGAAGGCGTTGCAACTGCTGAAGACTCCCTCAAAGAAGGCTGCTTAAGGCGTAGTGGCCCGCAAGAAGTCCGGAACCGCACGGAAACTTTTATTTCTGCTCCTGGTTTGCGCTGCTGGCTTAGCCGTGTGGATGGGCGGCTGCGACAAGATTGTCTCGAAGTTCCGCTCTAAATCCAAAACTCAACCTGCAAAAACGGAGCGCGTGGGCCGCCGCGCGCCCGCGCCTGCCTTTTCCGGGCCGAAGCTGGCAATCATTCTGGATGATTTTGGAAACGACCGGGAAGCCGCGGAAGCGGTTTTCGCGCTGGACTACCCGTTGACGATCTCTGTGCTGCCGTATCACACGCATTCGACGGAGATTGCGGAGGAGGCGCAGAAGCGGGGGCTGGAAGTGATGCTGCATCTGCCGATGCGGGCGGTGGCGAATGAAACGCCGGAGGCTCACCAACTGGAGGCGGGAATGAGCGGCGATGTGGTTGCGAGGGAACTGAACGGGATGCTGGAGAGCGTACCTACGGCGAGCGGGGTAAATAACCATGAAGGCTCGCTGGCAACTACGGATGCGAAATTAATGGGGGAGTTGATGCCACTGTTGAAGCAGCGGAATCTGTTTTTTGTGGATAGCCGGACGACGGCGGCGACGGTGGCATTTGATGCGGCCGAGCGGGTGGGAGTGAGAAGCGGGTTTCGCAATGTGCCGTTTCTGGATGATGTGCAGGACGTGGCGGCGATTCGGAAGCAGTTAGAGCTGGCGATGCGCGGCGCGAAGGAGAAGGGAACGGCGATTGCGATCGGGCATCCACATCCGGAGACGCTGCGGGCGTTGAAGGAGGAGTTGCCGCGCGCGGAGGCGGAGGGGGTGCATTTGGTTTTTGTGTCGGAGTTGGTGAAGTAGGTTGGAAAGATCGGTGTGATCGAATGCTCTCGCTTGCGGATGAATTTTGCGGTGCGGTTAGGTTGAGGTCCTTCGGCTATCTCCGGTAAACACCACCGGGGTCCGAACACCGGACCTCGTCGGATAGCCTCACGATGACAATGTTTTTTCCATCCAAAATTATCGAAAAAGTTCAGGTGGCGTAAGGCAGAGTGGATTGGGCCGCGGATTCGGCGGTCGTGTTTTTCTTCGGGAAGAGCCACATGACGACGAGGAATTGGAGGCCCATAGTGAGGAAGCAGAAGACGCTGCCTTCGGGGCCGACGGTGCCGCCGGTGAGCCACTTGGCGCCATGGAGAATGGAATTGGAGAGATGGCCTTCCATGAAAGTGCCGCTGTTGGGGACGGAATAGAGATAGGTTTCGCCCCAGTCAAAGGTGGCGTGGAGGCCGACAGCGTACCAGAGATTGCCAGTGCGCTGGAGAGTGAACGCAAAGAAAATTCCGACTAGCACGACGCTTGCCGCGCCGACGGGACCTTCGCCGGGGTTGAGAAGGTGAATTGCACCGAACCCCAGGGAAAGCAGCAGCGCGGCGGGCCAGAAGCCGATGCCATCCGCCAATGTGAATTGTGTGTAGCCGCGGAACATGAACTCTTCAAAGAATCCGACGGTAGTGAACAGCACAAGGTGAAGCAGGCCCCAACCTACGATACCTTTTGAAGATAACGCTATGGAGCCGAAGGAATAGCCTCCGAATGCGGATATGAGTCCGATCAAGACTGAAATTTCGAAGAGGCCGAAAAACATCCCAAGCCAGAATTTCCTGCCGAACGCTTCTGCTGCGGGAAGTCCATATTCGCCAGGGGAGCGGCGCTCGATCCGAGACATGATTAATGCGCAGCCGAACACGACGGCGAAACCGAGAACTTCCTGAACCAGGACGGCGGATGGAGGAGGAACACCGCGAGTGGGGGCGACAAATCTTCGCGCAACGAAGCCAATCAAGGTGAACGAAATTGCGGTGAGGAGAATGTAGATGAGCAGGCGCCAGCCGGCACGTAGGCCACGATCATTAAAGAGGACGGGATTTCGGCTGGGGGGAACCGGCAGGACGGCCGAAAGTTGGTCTGCAAATTCCGGTGCATTGGGGTCAGAAGGGGGAAGATTGTCCACGATCGCTCCTTGCTAGAGATTCGACGACGGAATTGGCTAAAAGACGCTGATTACTCAAGAACTCGTTGAACCGGGAATAATCGTACCTAGATACGGTGACGCGCTGAGAAATGTTGCAATGTGCGCGACAGGGAGAGTATAACCTGCATAAGTCGGAAAACGGGTTAGAAATTCGAGAAAGGGAAAAAGAGGAGCCAGATTGAGAACCGAGGCGGCATCGCCAAAATTGATTGCGGGACGCCTGGCGCTGGATTTTGCCAATCTGGTCCCGGCGGCACATGACCTTTCGTGGACGGAGTTCGTGGACTTCTTGGTGGATTCGAAGGTGGTCAGCGAAGAACGGGGGATGAGGCTCGAGTCGCTGGAGGGGAGCGAGTCGGGGGCAGTGGATGCGGTGCTCCTGAAGATCTTGCGGCTGCGGGAGTGTGTACGAGCGGTGTTCTCTGCAGTTGAAGCGAAGAGAGAGTTTCCGAAGGCGTGGGTGGCACCGATCAACGAGATTTTGCGGGTTACGGAAGGACACGATGAGCTGGTGGCGCGGGGGGGCCAGTGGCGGCTGGAATTTATCGGAAGAGAGAGCGGGCTGGAATGGCTGCTGGCGGCGATTGCGAGATCGGCGGCGGAGTTGATAGTGGAAGGGCAGCATGCGCCCGTGAAGCGGTGCGCGAATGCGGGGTGCCGGTTGTTTTTTTATGATGATTCGCGGACGCGGCGAAGGAGATGGTGTTCGATGGCGGTTTGCGGAAACCGGCATAAGGTGGCGGCGTTTTTGAAAAGGAAGGGCGGGAGATGAGGGGAGAAGGGCCGTGACTAGTGACTGGCGGCTGGTGGCGAGGGCCTGGCGAGCCCGCCACGTACAAATGGCGCGAACTTGGGTGGTTGGCTTACAGAGTGCGAAAGCGGTGGCAGAGCCGCCGCACTCCACATGAAGAGCGGCCCGCCTCAGAAGGCGGGTCCTACAATACTGTGTGTGCTGATCGTTCTTATTTGGGAGGATTGGGAAAGTCGTGGGCGAAGCGGAGGCGGTCGTTGAGTGGAGGGTGAGAGTAGAGCCAGAGAACGATGAATTTGGGGGGATTGGGATCGTCGAGGTCTTCTTCGCCAAGGACCTGGAAGGAATGGGCGGCGACTTCGTTGGCGTTGGGGATGAGGCCCTGAATTAGTTGAAGGCCGTAGGCGTCAGCGGCGTGTTCTTGCATGCGGCTGATGGCGTTGCCGACAGGCTCGCCGAAGAAATTCAGGATGTTGAAGAGCAGGAGCAGGGCGCCGAGGGCGGCCCAGTCGGATTGGGCGCGAATTCCCCAGGCGCTACCCCAGCGGTCGATCATCCACTGCAACGAGCGATGGGCAAGAAATAGCGCGACAAGCAAAAGTGCGAAGAAATACGCGAAACCTTTCAGGACGTGGCCGAGGACGTAGTGTCCCATTTCGTGGCCGACGATGAAGAGGAGTTCCTCGGGTTTCGTTTTGTGGATGGAGGTGTCCCAGATGACGATGCGCTTGGAGGGGCCAAGGCCGGCGACGTAAGCGTTGACGGCGTTGGTTTTGGCGCTGGCTTCCATGAGGAACATGCGATCAGGAGGAATGGGAATGCCGGCGCGGCGGGAAAGTTCGACTATGGATTGGACGAGCTGGGGCTGCGTTTCCTGAAGGGGGCGGAATTTGTTGAAGAGCGGGTCGACATACCACGGCGCGATCAGTCCCAGGAAAAGAGAGAGCGGAATGGCACCGAGCCAGGCGAAGAGCCACCAGGAGCGGGGCCTCGATCGAATGAGGGCGAAGACGAGCGTGACGACGAGGAGTGCAAGCGCGATTTCGAGGAGCTCGGCTTTGGTCCAATCCCAGAGCCAGGGGCCCCAGGGCTCGATGGATTGCTGGTAGAAAAGCGAGAGGTGATGCCAGTAGAGGCGAATGGGAAGGTTCAGCAGAGCGAGGAGGGCGAAGATTGCGGGGACGAAGAGCGCGGCCTGGAGGGGGCGGCGAGTCGCACGAGATTCGGCGAAGTTGCGGAGTTTGGCTAAGAAACCGGTGCGAAGAAGAAACAATAGGATCGCGAGGTTCCAGAAGACCGAGAGAAAGTAGAGGCGGTAGCCGGCGCGCGAATAGGCAATGGCTTTCTGATATTTTTCGGGAGAGAGGTCATAAGTGGACGTGGAAGTTTGAGCGGAGGAATTGGAGGCGGATGCGGGAGCGGCCTGGAGAGCAATCGCATTCACACGGGGTCCCGGGAATGTGATGAAGAACAGGAGCAATGCGAGCCGGAGCGGGCGGAAGCTGAAGCCAGAAACCGCGAAGAAGAGCATGGAAAGAGTATAGCGGGGGGCCTGTACTCAAGGGCAAGGGCTGGGAGTGGATTTGCAGATAAGCGCCAGGGCCGAAGAGGGAAATTGTGCCGCGGGGCGGGCGGGCGTATCCTCCGAGATGAGAGCCCAAATGAGGCAGGAGGCGGAACAATGTTGAACGGGAAAAGGGTGTGCGTGTCCGTGATTTTGTTTGCGGCGTGCCTTGCGGGGATGCCGAGTGCGCGGGCGCAGGGCGATCAGGAGCAATCCGTGGCGGATGCCGCACGGAAGGCTCGCGAGCAGAAAAAGACGCCGGCGAAACCGAGCGAGGTGATTACCAACGATACGCTGAAGCCTGCTACGCCCGCGACAGTGCAGAATGCGACCGCAGCAACGGAGAGCATGCCGGGCGCGGAAGCGAAGGCGGCATCCGACACGACCACCAACGCGACAAAATCGGCGCAGCCGGCGGGGGGGACTTCGGACGAGGAAGCCGCGCAGAAGAAAGCAAAGATTGAAGCGCTAAGGCTGGAGATTGCCGACAAGGCGAAAGAGGTGGACCTGCAGCAGCGGGCGCTGGCGCTGGCGAATGAAAGCTATTATTCGCGGCCGGATTTTTCGAAAGACCCGGACGGAAAAGCGAAGCTTGACGGGATGCAGAGCGATCTGGCGCAAAAGAAAGACGAGCTGGCGAACTTGAAGGCGAAGCTGAAGGAGTTAGGAGCGGACCCGGATGAGAAACCGGCCGCCCCCCAGCAGTAGTGACACAATCACGATAAGAGCAAAAGGGCCCGCGGCGAATTACTGCGGCCCGAGGATGATCGGTAAGCCGGTTTTGGGATTGCCGATGACCACGACTTTCGAATTGGCGCTGGCAGCCAATTTTTCGGTGGCTTCAATTCCCTTCCATTCCAGGAGCTGAGGGCTGATGCCCTGGGCGACGATTTTCTGAAAATCAGCAATGCCTTGTGCTTCGATGCGCTTGCGTTGAGCTTCCTGCGTTTCTTTCTGCAGGATAAAACTCATGCGCAGGGCGTCCTGTTCGGCCTGCTGCTTGGCCTCGATGGAGCCTTTTAGCATGGCGGGCAACTGAACGTCTCGGAGAAGGATATTTTCGACAATCACGCCGCGCGGCGCGAGTTCCTTGGTCAGTTGATCCTGAATCTGCTGCTGCACGAGTTCTCGCGCGTTGGTGTAAAGAGCGTTCGCGGTATGCGAGGAAGTGGAAGCGCGGATTGCGGCGCGCAGCGTGGGCTCAACGATTTTTTCGGCGTAGTTGGAGCCGACTTTCTGAAAGACGTCGGCAGCCATGCTGCGATCAAGATGGAAGAGCAGTGAGGTGTCCAATGCGAGGATCAGGCCTTCGTTGGAAGGGACGTTGGCGCTTTCCTTGACCGACTGAGTTTGAATGGAGAGCTTTTCCACCGCTTTCAGGGGATTGATGACGTGGATGCCCTCACCGAGCGTTTCGCCGGTGACGCGGCCGAATAGCGTGAGAACACCCACGTTGCCGGTGGGAATGGAAACTACACTGGAGAAAAAGAAAATCAGGGCGAAGATCGCAGCCGCGAGGATGAGAATTTTGGAGCCAACTCCGCGCAGATTGGGGAGTGACGGCATATTGCTGTCCGCACCGAAATGGATGGTGGTATTGGGCATGATTGCCTCCGTGGTGAGAGCTGTTTTTAGACTTGGCTGTTCTTACTTCTACTACGTATGGCGCGGGGAATACATTTCGGGGGTTTGGCGGATGGGAATGTGTCACTAAGGGGCTGGACGGGGATGCCGGATGGTTCAAAATTGGATCGCTTTTCCACAGATTTCTTTCGAGACCACAAGCTGTAGGGGTAGTTTCCTGTTGACGCCCCAAGTGCGCGGAGGGAAAATTTGCAAGTCCGCTCGGTCCGTTCGTCGAATCTCTGGCCGCCAAGGGGAGTTCACTTGCAAAGAGTGAACTGGGGGCCGCTGAGGGAGTTCAGAATGACCATGATGCCGGGCTCCACTGTTCAGTGTGTCAATCCACGATGTGAAGTGAAGGGGAATTGGATGAGGGCCGATGCGGCTGGCTCTGAGAATTGCCCTGCTTGCGGGGAGGCGCTGCGGCATGTGCCGCCGCCGTTGATGCCGCGAATGAGGTTCCGGCCGAGGGCGGCAGCGCCGCGCCCGTCCTTGCGTCCGCGGTAGGGCGAAGCACATAACTACTCCGTGAGCGGGGGAAAGCCTCGAGAAAAAGCAGGGCCGGAAGGGCCAGCCTCCGTCCCTTCCTGTTCTTACTCAATTGCAATTTGACAAGAACTGAGAGCCTGCTATTTTTGATGGCCATGCGGCCCCTACCTTCAGTGTCCATTTGCGGTTTCTTTCTGGTGATTCTTTTCCCTGCGGCCAAAGCGTGTGCGCAGGCCCCCACGGTGCAGCAGCCTGCCGCGGCAACGGCGCAATCGGCCGCGATTGGGAGTTATTCCGATTCGACATCCGGCCTTGAGCATCTTCTAAAGGACATCATCAAGGCACAGAGGGAGAATGACGCGGCGCGCGCAGAGGCGCTGCTCAAAAGCCTGATTCTTCCCGATTACACCCACT
Source organism: Candidatus Sulfotelmatobacter sp. (assembly GCA_035487095.1). GTDB lineage: Bacteria > Acidobacteriota > Terriglobia > Acidiferrales > UBA7541 > Acidiferrum. Next base: position 84,587 of record DATHMM010000012.1, on the reverse strand, counting down.
GGTATTACGAGAATTTCGACGATGGGATCGCCAAGTTGAGCGTTGCCGCCTACGCCGCGAACGTGAATTCATTAACGGCACAGCTGGCGAGGGTTTTTCTGGACGCGCAGAGCAAGGATTTTCAACGGATAGAGGCTGTGCGTTACGGAAAAAACTGCGACGACAACGCGAGCGAACTGACGTTCGCAATGCTGGATGGACGATTGAAGGAGTTCCCGATTTACGAAGGGCGATTATTCAAAGGAGGCGAGTTTCTGCGGCTGTTCGCATTCGTCTACGTGGATGAGGGGTTTCGGTTTCTTATTGTTCCGAAATTCGAACAGGTCGTGAAATCAGAGGCGAGGGCGAGGGAAGAAAGCGCAGCCAAGCGCCTCCTAATCGGAGGCAACGTCCAAGCAGCGAGGCTGCTGAATCGGGTGCAACCAGCATACCCGTCAGTTGCCCGCGACGAGCATCTTTCGGGAACGGTGAAGTTACATGCGGTCATTGGAACGGATGGGAGCGTGGAGTCGCTGCGCGTTTTGAGTGGCCGGTGCTCGTTGGCGAGGGCGTCGGTGGACGCTGTTCGGCACTGGCGTTACCAGCCAACACTGCTCAACGGGGCACCGGTGGAGGTTGAGACGGAGATTGATGTGATTTTCAGTTTGCAGCGGTGAGGCGAAGCGACAAAGATGTGCCCGGAACGCAGTGGTCAATTTTAGAATTGGCCACTACCGGCGAGCGGCCAGTCGAAGACGGCGGGCCCTACATGGGAAAGAAAAGACAAGAACCCAGCTAGGAAGGGCTGGGCCACCTGAAGGTGTCCGCTACAAGGGCAAGAGAAGCCCAAGAGGGCGGGGCAAGCCCCGCCCCTACAGAGGCAAGAAAATGCGATCAGGATTCGACTAGGCCTTTTTCGAGGAGTTCTTCGTCGCTTAGCCAGAGGTCGGGGATGTTGGCGGAGCCGAGGCGAAGGATGTCTTCGAGGGCGCCGCGAACTTCGCGAAGGCGGAAATCCACGCCGACTTTTTCGAGCATGTCGATGAGGGCCTGCGCGCCTTCGGCGAGCATGGGCTTGGGACGGACGCCGGTGCGGGCGATCTGGTGGTAGGAGACGATGTAGAAGGCGTTGGTTCCCGCACCGTGACGAACGATGTGGAGGAAGCCCCGGGCTTTCGGGGCTTCTTTGGCTTGTCTTACCGCGACCGCTGCGCCGGTTGAGAGTGAGCTCATCGTGTGATCTCCTCGCTTGTAGTCCGGCTCAGCTGCATCCACTGGTGCTCCCGCAATTTTCGCATTTGTAGCAGGCGCCGTTGGGCACCATCAACATGCCGCATTCGGAGCAGGTGGGCGCATCCTCCAGGGCGTTTCCTGGAGAGTAGGTTTTGGTTTCAACGGGCGGCGCCTGAGTCAGTACCGGTGCAACCGGCGTCGGAGCCGGGATGGAAGCGACCACGGTACCTTCCATCGGAGCGCCATTGAGCTTCAGGTATTCGGCGGAGATGAAGCGGCCGCCGAGCCAGCGCGCGATGTAATCGAGCACGGAAGTGGCGAAGCGGATGTTGGCGTTGGGCGTGATGCCGCTGGGTTCGAAGCGAGTGTTGACCAGCTTGTTGACGAGAACTTTCAGCGGTACGCCGTATTGCAAGCCGATGGAAAGGGTGAGCGCGAGGCCGTCCATGACTCCGGAGAGAGTGGAACCTTCCTTGGACATCTTGATGAAGATTTCACCGGGACGTCCGTCGGGGTACATGCCGACGGTGATGTAGCCTTCGTGGCCGCCGACGCTGAACTTGTGGGTGACGGAGTTGCGCTCGACGGGAAGCTTTTCGCGCTGGGTGCGGGCGAAGAGTTCGCGCTGCACCGGCTCGGGCTCGGCGGTGGCGACTTCGGCTTTCTTCTCGTCCTTCTTGTCCTTGTTGCCGGCGGCGTTGAGCGGCTGGGAGCGCTTGGAATTGTCGCGATAGATCGCGACAGCCTTGAGGCCTAGCTTCCAGGACTCGATGTAGGCATCCATGATGTCTTCGATCGTGGAGTCTTCGGGCATGTTGATGGTCTTGCTGATGGCGCCGGAGAGGAAGGGCTGGGCCGCCGCCATCATCTTGACGTGGCCGCGCCAGGCGATGGAACGCCCGCCGGTGGTGGCCAGAGAGCAATCGAAGACCGGAATGTGCTCGGGCTTGACGAACGGTGCCCCATCCATTTTGCCGTTGGCATCGATGTAGCTGACGATTTCGCTGGTCTGTTCCGGAGTGTAGCCGAGCCTCATCAGCGCCGCAGGCACGGTGTTGTTGACGATCTTGATGACGCCGCCGCCGACAAGCTTTTTGTACTTGATGAGGGCGAGGTCGGGCTCGATGCCAGTGGTGTCGCAATCCATCATGAAGCCGATGGTGCCGGTGGGGGCGAGCACGGTGACCTGGGAGTTCTTGAAGCCGTGCTTTTCGCCGAGTTCAAGAGCGTCATCCCAGGCGCTTTGCGCGCCCATGTAGAGATCAGACTGAACGTGATCGGGCTTGATGCCGCGCATGGCGTGGCGGTGCATGCGAATGACGTCGAGCATGGGCTCGCGATTGACGGGATAGCCCGGGAAGGGACCCATGCGTTCGGCGACGCGGGCGGACTGGGCGTAGGCTTCACCGCACATGAGGGCGGTGACGGCGGCAGCGACGTCGCGGCCTTCATCGGAGTCATAGGGCATGGCCATGGACATGAGCAGAGCGCCGAGATTGGCGTAGCCGAGGCCGAGCGGCCGAAACTCGTGCGAATTCTTCCCGATTTTGTCCGTAGGATAGCTGGCGTTGTCGACCAGGATTTCCTGGGCGGTGATGGTGACGTCCACCGCCTTGGTGAAGGCCTCGACGTCGAATTCGCCGTTGGGGCCGAGATACTTCATCAGGTTCAGCGAAGCCAGGTTGCAGGCGGTGTCGTCCAGGAACATGTATTCGCTGCAAGGATTGCTGGCGTTGATGCGGGCCGTGGACTTGCAGGTGTGCCAGCGATTGACGGTGGTGTCGTACTGCATGCCGGGATCGCCGCAGTGCCAGGTGGAATCGGAAATCTTGTGGAGAAGTTCGCGGGCGCTGAGTTTTTCGTTGGGCTGGCCGTCGGTGACATTCCTGGTCCACCAATCGCGATTCTCCTGCGCGGCTTGCATGAACTCGTCGGTGACGCGGACGGAGTGATTAGCGTTCTGAAAAAAGATGGAGCTATAGGCTTCGCCGTCGATAGAGGAGTCGTAACCCTGCTCGATGAGGACGTGAGCTTTCTTTTCTTCCTTCACCTTGCAGTCGATGAATTCGACGATGTCCGGATGGTCGATGTTGAGGATGACCATCTTGGCGGCGCGGCGCGTCTTGCCGCCGCTCTTGATCACGCCGGCGAAGGCGTCGAAGCCCTTCATGAAGCTGACCGGGCCACTGGCGATGCCGCCGCCGGAGAGGGTTTCGCGGCTGCCGCGGAGGGTGGAGAAATTGGTGCCGGTGCCGGAGCCCCACTTGAAGAGCATGCCTTCGGTGCGGGTGAGGCCCATGATGGATTCCATGCTGTCCTGGACAGAGTTGATGAAGCAAGCGGAGCACTGGGGCTTGGGCTGGCAGCCGACGTTGAACCAGACGGGGGAATTGAAAGCCATTTTCTGCTCGACGAGCAGGTGGGAGAGTTCGTCGCGGAAGGCGTCACGCGAGGCGTTGTTGGCGAAATAGCCGCCTTCTTCACCCCAGCGGACGACGGTGTCCACCACGCGGCCGATCAATTGGCGCACAGAAGTTTCGCGATCGGAAGTGCCCGGCTTGCCGTGGAAGTACTTGCTGGCGACGATATTGGTGGCGGTTTGCGACCAGCCTTTTGGAACCTCGACGTTTTCCTGCTTGAAGATTGTGGCGCCCTTTTCGTTGCCGATCAGAGCGGTGCGCTTTTCCCATTCGACCTTGTCGAAGGGAGAGATTTTTCCGTCCGTGAAGTACCGTTCAAAAACCAGACCGCTGGGCACAGTGGAGGTATCCACTGCTTTCGAAGTCTCGACCGCTTTCCCGTTCAATGCGTGCTTCACCGTAGCCATCCTGATTCCTCCCCGCAACAGGTTCCCGACGTGCAAGCGGGGAACCCTTCTATTTTACTCCCCTGACGAGCAAGGGGCTGCGTTCCCGCCTGAAAACGCAACTGGATTCGTGGTCGGAGTGAAAGGCGCCCCCCCGAAATCATCGAAAAAAACGAATGCGCTGCCCAATGCCGGTGAATCTCACACGGCCGAACAGCAAAGTCCGCGCTTACGTTACGACTGCGCGGAGCAAGTACTTCGCGCTCGTTTTTTGCGGTGATACCGGGCTGGAGCGTGGGGCAAAGCCGGACCAAGGCTGTTCCCCGACTCGGACCGTCTGGCGCTTCCACGTCCCCCGAATCTGGATTCGCAGTATCGGACTAGGGAGAGTTGGTGTCAAGAGAAAATCGCAAAATCTGGGGAAGAAATTTCCAAGGTGTCTATATCTAGTGGTGGACTTTCCGGGACAGCAGAGTGCCGGAATGGTGCAGGGCGAAGGTTCCGGTACGGAAGTACTTTGAAATCAGGACTCTTGCATCATTCGTCGTCCGTGTGAGAACGCGTAATCTGGGGAGAGGCAGGAGTCCATCGGAGGGATGGCACACGTGCAAGTCGGCCGTTATCAAATACTGGAAACGCTGGGAACCGGAGCAAACAGCCGCGTGGTGCGCGGATTTGATCCGATGATTGACCGGGCTGTGGCGATCAAATTACTTTCGCCGGAGCTTTCGCGCGGCGAAGCGCGGTCGCGTTTTCTGCGGGAAGCGCGTGTGGTGGGAAAACTTTCGCATCCGTTCATTATCACGCTGCATGACATGGGAATTGAGGAGTCTACTTCGACTCCGTACCTGGTGATGGAGTTGGTGGAAGGGCAATCGCTGGAGAAAATTCTGACGAACGGGAGCGTGCCGTACACGTCAGCATGCGGTTGGGCGGCGCAGGTGGCCGTCGCGTTGCAGGTAGCGCACAAGCACAACATCATCCACGGGGACGTGAAGCCGGCGAACATTCTGGTGACCAGCGACGGCCGCATAAAATTGACAGACTTTGGGATGGCGCGTCTTTCAAGCCACGATACGAAGGACACTTCCCTGCGGGGGACGCCGGCGTATTGGTGCCCGGAGCAGATTATGGGGCGGGCCCAGGATGCGCGTTCGGACATATTTTCGTTGGGCGTGCTGCTCTACGAAATGCTGACGGGAATTTCTCCGTTTGCGGCGGAATCGCTGCAGAAGGTTTGCAACCATGTGTTGTCGTCGCGGCCTTTGCCGCCGTCGCAGGTGAATTCGTCGATTCCAGCCGCGTTGGATGCAATTTTGGCTTCGTGCCTGGCAAAGGATCCGCAACAGCGGATGGTGTCGGCGGAAGTGCTGGCGGAGCAGTTGTATCCGCTGGCTCGAAAGAAGGCCTTGGCACCGGTGGTGGCGCCCGTGGCGGAGCCCACGCTGCGGAACCGGGCGGCGCGGTTTTTACGTTCGGCGTAGGACAAAGCACGTCTATTCTCAACGCAGTCTTCGTTCAATCCCAACAATTTGCAAATTGTGTCCATTGAGATCCTTCGTCGTGCAAACACCGCACGACTCAGGATGACAAGGTTTGATTTCTTGTCGAACCGTGAAAGTTACTTCGCGGTTCCGCAGTAATTATTCGTAGCGGAGGGCTTCGACCGGGTCTAGCTTGGCGGCTTTCATGGCGGGCCAGACGCCGAAAACGAGGCCGATGGTGACGCTGACGCAGATGCCGAGAACCGCGGCCCAGACGGGGACGCTGCCGGGCCACTGGAGAGCAAAGCGCACGAGAAGAACGAGGCCGTTCACGAGAATAAGGGCGATGAGGCCACCCAAACCGGTCAGAGTCATTGCCTCGAGCAGAAACTGCCAGGTGATGTCCGTGCTTTTTGCGCCGATGGCTTTGCGAACACCGATTTCGCGGGTGCGTTCGGTAACACTGACGAGCATGATGTTCATCACGCCGACTCCGCCGATGAGCAAGCCGATGGCGCTGAGGACAACCGTGGCGATAGCGACTTTACCGACGATGTTGTGAAATTCCTGGATCTGCTCTTCGGCGGTGGCAACGGAAAAATTGTCCTTGCCGTCATAGGGGACATTGCGGCGGCGGCGGAGAACTTCGGTGATCTGATCGACCATCTGGTTGACCATGTTGGGCTGGGCCTGGACGCGGAGATTAACCTCGGTGGCCGAAGGATAAGTCTTGCGAAAAGTGCTGAAGGGAATCAGGACTCGGCGATCTTCGTCGCCCATGCCGAAACCGCCCTTAGGCTTCTCGACGACGCCGATAACCTGAAAACTGGACCCGTCAATCGTGACGTCTTTGCCGATGGCATCGCCGCTGGGGAAAAGCACCGGAGCAACATTTTCACCGAGCATCACAACTTTTTCCTTGTGCAGGTCGTCGCCTTCGCTGATGAACCGCCCAGCGAGGGTAGCCGCGTTGGCGTAGACGAGGCCGAAATTAGCCTGCACGCCTCGGAAATCGATGCCGGTGACTTCGCCTGATTTGGTGCGCACTGCGTGAGCGACGTCCCAGTCGCTGGTGACAAAGGCGGTGACGTTCTTCACAGCGGGGCAGCTTTCCTGGAGAGCGCGGGCGTCTTCCAGAGTGAGGGGCTTGCGCTGGCGTTCCTCGAGAGGCGGCGGCCCGCCATGGCGGCCCTGATCCCACTTGGTGACGAACGCCGTGTCCGCGCCGAACTGCTTCACGTTTTCCTGAATTTGCGCGTCGAAACCGGTGATGAGAGCGGCGACAAGCATAATGACGCTGACGCCAAGAACAACGCCAAAAATCGTGAGAGCGCTGCGGAGTTTGTGGGTGCGAAGCGCATCCATCGCCTGCCGGAGATTTTCGCCGTGTGCCTGAGGCATAAGCGCGCCTAACTTTCCGCTCGAAGAGCTTCAATCGGATCGAGCTTTGCGGCCCGCATGGCCGGGAAAATGCCGAAGAAGAGCCCCACCGCCGTGGAAAGACAGAGCGAGAGGATGACGGCAGTGAGGGGAGTTTCCATGGGGAACGAGAACACGGCCTTCACCAGAAAGACAGCGAGATACGCGGTAAGGATACCGATGAAACCCCCAGTGGCGGCGAGCACGGCGGACTCCATGAGGAACTGCAAAAGAATGTGCATTTTTCGGGCGCCGAGCGAACGGCGCAGACCGATTTCGCGGGTGCGTTCGGTGACGCTGGCCAGCATGATGTTCATGATGACGATGCCGCCGACGACTAGAAAGACGCTGACAAGGGCCATGGCGACGAAGGCGAGATTCCCGGTAAGGTCGTGCCAAAGAGCCATGATGGAATCGGAGCCGAGGATGGCGAAATTATCGGGAGCGTTGTAGTCCAGATGGCGCCAGGCGCGGAGAAGCATACGGGCTTCGTCCTGGCTGGCACTCATCATTTCGCCATTGGGGGCCTGGATGAACACCGTGGTCCAGTCGATCTGGCGATGCCAGCCCTTGAGGAAGGTATTCATGGGCATGATCATGTAGTTGTCTTGCGACTGGCCGAAGGCGCTACCGATGGCTTCGGCGACGCCGATGACTTCATACGAGTGCGTGCCGACGCGAATGGATTTGCCGAGGGGATCGACGTTCGGAAAGAATTTTGTTGCGAGGTCTGATCCGATGAAGGTGACATCGGAGTGGTGCTCGTCGTCGGCCGGTGTGATGAAGCGGCCTTCGGCGATGTTCAGATTGCGGACATCGGCAAAGTTCGCAGTGGTGCCCATGATGGAAGTGTTTTCCATGATGATATCGCCGACGCGGGTCTGGACGTTGCGGTCTTCCTCAGCGGCGACGGAGCGGGCAAGTTTCAGGCCATCGTGGAGACGCTGGTAGTCATCCATGGTAATCAACGGGCGCTTTTGTGCTTTGAGGAATTCGTCGCGGCTGGTGATAATGCCGAAGCGGTCGACGATAAAGACGTTGGCACCCAGGTTGGCGACGCGCTCGGCGACGTAGAGGTTGAGGCCGGCGATAACGCTCATGACGAAAACAAGGGTGGTGACGGCGAGGATCACGCCGAGAAGTGTGAGGAAGCTGCGAAGCTTGTGGGCCCGCAAGGCATCCAAGGAAAGCTTCAGCGTCTCATAAAAGGTGACCCAGCCTTGCTTAATGCGTTGAAGGCGCGAGGCTGACACCACCACCCGGCCCGCAAGCGGCGGGACACTGGCAATACCATCCATAGGGGAAATACCCAAACTGTGCTCCTGTATCCTTAAAGACGAGCCACCCGGCCAAATCGTTCCTTAGTTAGACGTTTTAGATGAGTGTTTGCTTTCAGCCAGGGCATCTATAATCTAAAAGTAGCTCCATTGTACGCGGAAGACGGGGTTCGTAGTGGAAATTGGGATCGATAATGACAGAGGCAAATGGCGGCCTCAAGCGGAGTGCCACTTGTAATGTATAGATATATAAAGACTTGCTCGTTCCATTGGCTTGGCGGGCTGTGGGGTGGCCCTCGAATGGCTTGGGCCCTTACTGCCTTCGCGTTGTTGCTGGCCACTTCACCCTGTTTTTCTCAGTCCGTTCCCCCGGAGAGTGCAACCACGGAAGCTCCGGCGAACGGCGGCGATCTGTTCGAACGGGTGATTGCCAACCAAAAACGCGTAGACGCCGATTTAAACACTTACGAGCGAATCGAACGCGTGGAGATCCGGAAGACTGGGAGCGACCCGAAACCCAGCGAAGTGAAAGTGTGGAGAGTTTTTCCGGCGGGGACCGGAACGAGCAAAATCCCGCTAACTGCGGATGCACAACCCGTCACCGCAGAAAGTTACCGTACTGCCCTCGAGAAGCTGCAGACAACCCTGATCTGGGCGGCGGAAGCGGGGCCCGCGCAACGCGACGCTTACGCGAAAGTGGAGCGACGGAAAAAAGAGCGGAATGATTTGATCGACTCGACGCGAAAAGCGTTCCTGTTCACGAAAGCCGGCGAGGAAGCGAGGGGAGACCGCGTGCTTGTGAAGTACCAAATGACGCGGAACCCCGCGTTTAAGGCCTCGACACGGAACGAAATGGTGTTCGCCAAGGTGCAGGGCACGCTGTGGGTCGACAAGGAGACTTCGCAATTGGCGAAGATCGAGGGGCACGTTACGGAAGATATCAGCCTGGCGCTGTTTCTGGCGAAAGTCTATCAGGGCAGCTATTTCATGCAGGAACGATACGAAATGGCGCCGGGGATCTGGCTGCCGAGCTATCAGCAATACGATTTCGACGGGCGGAAATTCGTGGTGCCGTTTTCGATTCATGAGCGGACGTTTTACACGAACTACAAGCGGGTGGGGCCGCCGAAAGAGGCGGTGGAAGTGGTGCGTGGCGAACTGAGCAAACTAGGAACAAATCAGGCCGATCCATAACAATTCCCTTGTTAAAATTGAGCGAGTAACACCAGGTCCAGTTAGCGGATCGGAGGTCCGATGATCCGTCACCCTTCACGTCTTCTCCTGATCTGCGGTTTTCTGCCAATCGTTTGCTTTGCGCAGGACAGCGAAACCGCGTCAACTGCTGCGCCCACCCAGCAACCTACCCAGGCAACGACGGAACCAACTCCGACTTCGACCGCGAAGACCGAAAAGCCCAAAAAAGTCTGGACCAACGACGACATGAATGGCGCGGGCAGTGTTTCCGTTGTCGGCGATAAACGAAACCAGAAGTATACGATGACGAAACCGCCGGATCCGGCAACGATTGCGAAATACCGGAATAGCCTGCAGAAAATTCAGGCTCAACTGGATGACCTAAACAAGCAACTGAAACTCTATGGCGAGTTTACGGAAGGGAAGGATGTGTCCGCAGGTGGGAGGGACGTGAGCCGCGGATACAGACGAACGCCGGTGGATCAGCAGACGGCAAAATTGATGGAGAAGAAAAAACAATTGGAAGATCGGATGGATGGATTGTACGAAGAAGCCAGGAAAAAAGGGATCGAGTCCGGACAATTGAAATGACCGGGAGGATGACTGGATGAGGGCGTGCGCCTTTTACTTTGCGATGATTTGCCAAATGGCGGGCTTGCTAACGATGGCGCAGACAAAGGACCCCGGAGGCGTGGCCACGAGCAGCCAGAGTCCCGCCTCGAACGCACCCTCAACGGCAGAAGAGAACAAACCAGCGGACGTTAAAAAAACCAAAAAGGTGTGGACGAACGAAGAGGTGGGCAACCTTCAGGGAACTGTCTCCGTGGTGGGGACGAAGGGTCCCGGGGACGGCAGCGGGCAAACTTCGACTAGCGGCACTCGTGGAACGGTGGATTCGCGGCGGGGGAAAATTCTGCGATACCGCGCCGCAATTGCCGAATTGCAGAAGAAGATCGACGCAGGGGATGCGCGAATCACGCAATTGAAGAATTTCAAAGCGGACGACAGCAGCCCGAACGGGGGGATCAATCCGAACCGCGGCTATAACATGATTCCGCTGGACGAACAGGTGAAGCAACTGGAAGCAAAAAAGAAGCAGTTGCTGGCGAGCATCGAAGATCTGGAAAACCAGGCGAAAAAAGAAGGAATTGAGCCGGGGGAATTGCGGTAATTGAGTGGTTGAATTGAGGACAGTGTCGGGGACGCGCCACTGTCCTCTTTTTTCCCGATGAAGCTACTTGGAGTCGCCGTCGTGGTCTTTATCGCCGCCGGCGGCTTTGGCCTGGGCCGCCGAACTGATCGTGACGCGGTCTTGTGGCAGAGCTGAAGCGGCGGCCTGCTGAGCAGCCTTGGGAGCTGCGGCAGCGGGCGCATCGTTCAGGAGCTGGACGGGACTACCTTGAACGGCATGAATAGACATTCGTCACCTCCAGACCCTTATCGGCACGAAACAAAACTCCTCTAGCTGTTTAAGAAAGAAAAATGGATTGGTAAGGATTTTCCAATCCTGGGCCTGTTCGCGTCTCGAGGCCCAGAAATCAGGAACTCTTTCCGAGGTTCAGAAACAGGGTGAGATAGCGCTTCAAATTCTGTGTGATCAGGAAATTTTCCTTTACGTGCTGGTGGCCCCGTTCGCCCAGGCGGCCGGCGATATCCGGGTGGGAGAGCAGGAAACGGATTTGATAGGCGGTGCCTTCGATGGAATGGGCGAGCAGGCCGGTATGTTTGTGGATGATCTGGGTGGGGATTCCACCGACAGCGGAGGCGACCACGGGTTTCTTTTTCCAGAGAGCTTCGGAAACGGTGAGGCCGAATCCTTCGCGGAGGCTTTTCTGGATGACGATGGTGGAGGCGCGCTGGAGGGCGTTCACTTCGAGAGGCGCCCAGGCGGGAAGTTCGAGAAGCTTGATATCGGGATCGCCTTCGGCGGCATGTTGCGCTTCTTTCAGGACAGTGGCGCCCTCTGGATCGTCCGAGGCGCCGCCGCCCGCGAGAACAAGCTGACAATCAAAGTAGCGGCGGACGATGCGATAAGCGCGAATGACGCCGACGGGGTCCTTGAGGCGGTCGAAGCGGGAAATCTGAGTCAGGATGGGACGCAGATGGTCGATGCCGTAGCGGGCGAGAACGTCGAGAATAAATTCCGGCGGGAGGTCGCGATTTTTTTCGGAAAGCGGGTCGATGGCCGGATGGAAAAGATATTGAGGGATGGGAAGCTGCTTGGCGAACTCCGGCGAGGAAAAGATCGCCGCGTCGTAATGGGGAACATAGTTTTCCAGGAAATTCCAGACGGCGGGATGCGGGTGGGAAAGATCGATGTGGCAGCGCCAGACCCAGTGATTGGCATTTTTCTCGCGGTAGGAAATGAGGCCGGCGGGCTGGGGGTCGTGAATGACCATAAATTCCGCGTCGAGGGGGAGGCGCTTGGCATTTTTCTCATTGTAGGCGCGGAAGATCTCAAAGTGGCGAGGCTCCGGATGATAAGGCGCGCCATGAAGGGCGTTGTGAAAGGCTTTGGTGACCTCGAAAAAATCCTCGCCACCGGTCATGACTTCCCAGCGAATGTTGATACCGAGCTCTTCGGCAAGGGGAACCAGGCGATTGAGGATTTCCGCCACACCTCCACCAACAGCGGTGGAATTGATCATCACCACGGAGCGGCCAACCAGAGGCTTGGCGAGAGTGCGGAGTTCGGCTACTTCGCCGGCGCCGATGACGGAGGAGTAGTCATCCAGCGGAATCCTGCCGGGGATTTGAATCGTGCTCATACTTTCTCCTTTCACGGTCCACAAGGCGAAGCATCTTGGCGCGTGCGCTGTCGAGCGTGTTGGTGTAGATATCGATGCGGTCAATGTTCTCGGCCAGAGTGGTGAGACCCAGGCTGCCGGCCAGCCAGTGCGAAAAATCATTGGTGCGGAGTTGCAGACGGAGGCGGGAAGTGACGAAGTGAAAATGAAAACTGGCGTGGCTGATGGTGGCAACGCCGTTGCGAAATTCGTCCAGGGTGCCCGCGTTCAGAGAGAAAGGCATGGTCACTTCGAGGCTTTCGCAGAAGTAGAAGCGATCAAGGGCTTCCTGGCGGCTGAATTGGGGAAAAGCGGCAATAAAATCGCGAAGAACGCGGCAGAGATCGGCGCGAAGGGCGGCAATGGAGGTGTAGTCGCGAATATCGAGGGCGGCAAACTGTTCGGCAAGAGCGTCGCGGTTGGCCTCCGCAAGAGCCCACTGTGCGAAGTCGTTTGAGAAACCTTCGGTGAGGAAGTGGTGGGAGCTGAGGGTCTGGAAGGTGTGATGAAAGATCGAGGCGTCACTGCACTGCTCCAGGCCGGCAAGAAGGTCTTCCAGATTTCCGGCTGATTGGTTGCCAATGCGGGTGAGATACGCCACGGTGAAAAATTCGAAGGGAGTTTCGGCGACGTTCACGATAGTTCCTCCTTAGGTCGAGTTAATGCCGAGTCGCGAAGCCGGCGGTTTGAACTTTCACGCGGATTGTTAGCCACCAACAGGAAGAGGCCGCGACGAACAGCGGCGTGGATTCGCGGGGCAATGATTGGCGAGTGATAGAAAAGAAGCGGAAGCGGGGCCAGGGGGAAAGTCATCGAGCGTGCATGGCCTCCTGGCGTTTAGAGCTTTGGACGCGGATCTCGCTGAGGTCAGATATCAGGTTGGCGGCCCAGCGATAGACATTGTTTTCCAGAACGATCTTGCGCATGCGCGACATGCTCTCGCCCTGTTGCTCTTCGCTCATTTCCAGGGCCTGGTGGATGGAGCGCGCGACCTGGTCAACGTCGTATGGGTTGACGAGTAACGCGTCACGCAATTCCTGCGCCGCCCCGGCAAAGCTACTCAAGAGAAGCACGCCGCGATTGTCTTCCCTTGCGGCGATGAATTCCTTGGCCACCAGGTTCATGCCGTCGTGGAGAGAGGTGACCAGGCAGACCGAAGCCGCGCGGTAGAAGCGGCTGATCTCCTCGTGCGAATGGTGCCGCTGCAGCAGCACGATGGGTTTCCAGCGGCCGGACTGAAAGCGCTCGTTGATGCGGTTGCATTCGACGCCGACTTCCTCGAGAAATTGGCGGTATCGGGGGATGTCGGTGCGGCTGGGAGCGCCGATCTGGACAAAACTGAAGCGGTTTACATACGCGGGATAATTTTCGAGGAAGCGCTCGACACCGCGGAAACGTTCGAGAATTCCCTTGGTATAATCCACGCGATCCACCCCGACGCCGAGTAGAGAGGCTTCGATGCCGAGTTCTTCGCAAAGAGCGGCGCGCTCTTCACCCGAGGAACGAAGGGGATGCGGAGTTTCGCCGTTGAGGGGCGCGGCAACGCTGATGGGATACGGCCGCACGCGTGACACGCGGCCCTGGCGGTAAATTTCGAAACGATCCCAATCGGTGAGGGCTTCCAGGGCGCGGTCCACGGTGCCGAGAAAGTTGCTGCAGTGGGTGCGGATGTGAAAGCCAATCAGATCGGCGCCGAGCAACCCGTCCAGGAGCTCAGTTTGCCACGGACAGATTCCGAACACTTCGGGATTCGGCCATGGGATGTGCCAGAAGATAGCGACGCGCGCATCGGGACGAGCTTCCTTCACCATTCGCGGTAGCAAAGCAAAGTGATAGTCCTGGGCAAGAACAACGGGTGAAGCGACGTCTTTCATTTCCTGCACGACAGCATCGGCAAAACGTTGATTGATGCGCTGGTACTCGCTCCAATCCTCGGGGCGGAAGATGGGCCGCGTGTGGGCGATATGACAGAGGGGCCAGAGACCTTCGTTGGAGAAGCCCTCATAGTAGCCACGATCTTCTTCGGGGGTGAGCCAGACACGCCGAAGCGTGTACGTGGGACGCGAAGGAGGAACTTGCAGATGGTCGCGGGAGTCGACGACTTCGCGGTCGGCGTTGCCGGAGCCGTTGGCAATCCAGGTGCCGTGGCAGGCATCGAGCACGGGTTCGAGCGCGGTGACGACACCACTGGCGGGAATGAGCATCTGGATGGAATGGTCACGTTCGTTGAAAACGTGCATGTAGGGCTCCCGATTGGAGACGACGTATAGCGAGTTGTCCTGCAATTTGCTCTGGAGACTGACGCGGAGGCGGTCGGGGGTCCAGAGAGAGGACTGCGACTCGCGCAGTTGGGCCTCCTCCTGAGCGGCGGCGCGGGCAAAATTCAGATCCTGGGCGAGATGGCGCGCTTCGGTGTGAATCTGCGCGAACATTTCGTCTTTGGGGAGCACTCGCGAACTATCCGGAACGCCGGAGCGAAGGGTGCGAAGCCAATGCGCGGTGTTGGCGAGGGGAGAGATGAAATTCCAGCGCACCAGAATGAACGCGAGGGAGGTGATGAACAGGGTTTGGACAAGCGCAGTGAAGGAGGATTCACGGAGCGTTCGCATCAAGCGGGCCTGAATATAACTGGCATCGGAGATGACCACGACGATGCCGAGAAGTTCACCTTCCTGTAGAACGGGCAGCGAATAGATATTCAGTGTCGAATCCTCGACGGCAACAAAATCGCTGGCCGCCGCGCCAGCCTTCGCGGCGCGAAGCGCTTCGGGAGGCGGTTGATTGAATCGGAGAGGAAGGCCCGGGGTGATGGCTCGGACCGCGCCGGAAGGCTCGTAGACAGCGATGCCGCTAAGGCTTTCACGGGGCACATAGCGGTACAAGAGATGGCTTAACGCTTTTGAGGTGACTTTCTCACGCGACGATTCAATGGTTTCGGCGATGTTTTCGGCGACGATGGCGGAGCGCCGGGTTTGTTCGTTTCTCAAATTCCTGCGTTCGGTCCGGATCTGGAGGAACGTATAGCAGAGCGATACGCAAGCCACGCTGATGGCCAAAGGCAAGACAAGATTGAGAGTCCTTCGCAATTCCCTTCCTCCTGAGCCTGAGGAACGATTCCCGCGAAGTACGAATTGCATGGCGGGGCCAAGCTGGCGCCGGCAGTACTTAGATGGCTCCGGTGAGGCGCTTGGATAAATCGGGCCAACTAATACAACTGAATTCCAGAAGCAGGCAAAACGACGACTCGCGTGGCAATGAGCCGCGGACCTTCGGCACGGTAGTCGACCGTGGCATTGGACCCAATAGCGAGCTTGCCCTCGATTGTCGTCCGGGAATCGATGACGAACTCGAGTTTGTTGGGATTCTGGTTACGATTCAGTTCAAGCGTGAATAGTGAATCGTTGACGGTCGCAACTCTACCGGAAACCGAAGAAGGCTCCGGAGAATTTCGCAGGGGCTCGGCTTCGGCAATTAGTGGCACGGACCAGAGCGAGATTGTGAAACACAAGAGAAAGAAAGTTCCAAGAGCAACAGCAGTTCGAAAACGCATGATGAAAGACACCTCTAGAATCATGAGTTTCGACTGGGTGGTAATAGAGACGCACGCTGGATGCCAAAGAGATTGCGGATCCAAAGCTGCAGGTTGTAAAGAAAATAAATGAGATAGAGAAAATCACGGAGAATGAAGGGATCGGTACCGGTACGCAAATTGTTCCTAGGATCGCTTCTGACTGCTTGCTTTATTGGCAAATCCAAGAGCTAGGGAGACTCGAGCGGGCTAGAAATTTTGGGATAGCCGCGTCTGTGTCCAGGACTTCTTGACGGAGGACACAGGACGCGGATAGTCCCTTGGTTCAGAGATTGAGGGTTAGTTCGCTATGTTGGAGCGACCCTCCTCTGTGGGCCCGCCAGATTCGGTATGTGGGACCGAACGCAAACGGGTGGTGCTGGATGCAAGAATGGGAAGATAAGTGCCATACGTCAAACGAACTCCGGGTGGTTCATTTATGAACCATTAACTCTTTAAGTTCTATGAAGATATGGCTTTCTATCAACTGAGGTTGGGGTGTACAATCAAAATTACAGCGGAGGCAATAGAGCAGCCGGTGGACACAACTGCACAACAGGACCGCCGATTATATCGCTTTGGATTGTTCGAGGCGGATCTCGAACAAGGTACATTAAGTCGGCAAGGCACTCCCGTTAAACTCCAGGAGCAGCCCTTCCGTATTCTTGCCCTGCTTCTGGAAACACCAGGCGAAGTACTTTCGCGGGACGAATTGCGCAAGAAGATCTGGCCAGAGGGAACTTTTGTTGAATTCGACGGAAGCCTGAACACGGCATTGATGAAACTGCGAGCGGCGTTGAACGACAACGCAGAGAACCCGGTGTTCATTGAGACTGTGCCGCGGCGTGGTTATCGCTTTATCGCTCCCGTGGAGATCGTGGCGGTGGAAACATCACCACTGATGACGGCAATTCGTATCGAAAGCGAGGATGAACGTGATGCCCTGGAACTTCCGCTGGATGAGTACGGTCCACCAGCCAAGGCTCAGCCTAAAGAGGAAGCGAACAAATGGTTGAGGACGCGGCCGGCCTGGTGGCAGTTTTTTGCTGCTGCGGTAGTCATTATGGTGGTATTGGTTTTTTTCCTTTGGCCGCGCTCAGAGCCGAAGGTAGTGGCGGCCAGGCAGCTTACGCACACGGGGCAGGTGGATCCTTGGGGGAAACTGGTCACGGACGGAAGCCGGATTTATTTCGTGGTGCGAGACGTTACAGGTTGGAATCTGATGCAGACCTCGGTGGAAGGCGGAAACATCCAGCGAACGCCCACACCGTTTGATAACACGCGAATTTTTGACCTGTCTCCCGACCATGCGCAATTCCTGATCGGCCAATTTACACATCAAGGCGAAGAGACCCCTCTTTGGTTCTGGCCGGTGCAGGGCGGGGCCCCGAGGCGCGTCGGCGATGTGATGGCAAAAGAGGCGGTGTGGTCGCCAAAAGGGGACATGATCGCATTCGTCCGCGGCGAGACAATTTTGATCACCGATACGCAGGGTAGCGAGGCGCGAGAAGTAGCCCGGTTCCACCTGGCGCCCCATTCGCTGCTGTGGTCTCCCGACGGAAAACGGCTTCGTTTCACACAGAGCAATCTGGTGGAAGGGACCGATTCGATGTGGGAAATCGGAATTGACGGAAAATCGCTGCGGCGCGTTTTACCCGGCGAAGAGGGCGGACCTCACGAGGGGAGCGGCACCTGGCTGGCAGGGGGGAAGTATTTTGCGTTTTCCACGGGACAGGATTTGCGAGCAAATCGTGCGGTGGATACACAGGCAAACTTGTGGCTGATGGAAGAGAAGCAAGGGTGGTTCGGCTCCCGCAGCGGGAATCCAATCCAGCTGACGAAAGGGCCGATAGCCTTCGATCATCCGACGTCGAGCGGCTCAAGGCTGTTTGTCATCGGCTCGCACAATGAATACCAACTATTGCGAATCGACCCAAAAACATTGACGAAAACAGCGATGCTGGAGGAATCCGGCGCGACGGATATGGATTTTTCACTGGATGGCCAGTGGGTGGTGTATGCGGCCCGGGAAAACGGTACTCTTTGGAAGAGCAAGATTGACGGAAGCAACCGGATGCAGTTGATGGCCGGAGCCACGGGCGCCTTCGCGCCGCATTGGTCCCCGGACCAACAGCAAATTTTGTTCACCGGATTTTTGCTGGACAAGCAGCCACGGCTTTACGTTGTGTCCGCGCAAGGCGGTTCGCCGAAGACCGTGCTGCCGACGGATAACCGGTGGGCATCGGTGTCCGGCGACTGGAGGACGGATGGCAGGCAGATCGTGCTGGACGTGCAAGACACGGCAACGGGGGGCGAATCGACAATCCGGATTCTGGATCTTGAATCGGGACATCTGGCCGCCATTCCCGGTTCCGAAGGATTGATTGAGCCGCGCTGGTCGTCGGATGGAAGATACATCGCTGCGCTGAATCCGAAGAAGAAACAGATTTTCCTATATGACTGCAAATTGCTGAAGTGGACCGTACTGGCCGAAGCGAATTTTCCCTCGACGCTGCGCTGGTCGCCGGGAGGGGACGCGCTGTATTTCCAGGACAGCGACGAAGTGGAAGAGTCCGTCTTTCGGGTGCCGATGGCGACGCGGGAACCGGAACGGGTTACACGATTTGGCGATTTATTAAGCTCCGGCGCGGCGCGTTGCATTTTTACGGGATTAAGCCCGGACGGATCCGTATACGTCACGGTGGACCACGGAGACGTGGACGTGTACGCCATCGATTTGAAGCTCCCCTAAATCCAGCCGAATTGCGCGAATCCGAACGAAATGCCGGCGGCGATCCGGGCGAGGACTGTACCTTCAGCCAGTTGAGAACTGGGTCACATAAAAAGACGAGAACAAATCAACAGCAGGAAAAAGCACTACACTGAAATGGCTCGCAAGGGAGTGTGTGGCCAATGAGAAGCAAGCTGGTTTGTTCGATGATGGTCGGCGCGGCGATCCTACTGGCACCGGAAGTTCATGCGCAGACGCCCAAAAAAACGGGAGCCACTATAACCGGAACGGTTCTCGATTCCAACGGGAGACCGGTGGCAAAGGCGAGTGTGACCTGCGAGACCTCCAGTGGAATGAAGCCTCGCGCTGTACACACCGATTCAAAAGGAAACTTTTTTATCACCGGCCTGAAGCAGGAAAGCTACGACCTGAGGGCCTCGCGGAACGGAGCGTATTCCGATTGGGAACGCAATATCCCGCTGAGCAAGAGTCAGACCAAGAACGTTACGCTGCAATTGCTGAACGGGAACACTGCGACTTCGGCGGTTCCGACGAGCAGCAAACATTAAAGGACGGGGAAGGCATACGCCCCGAACCCTCGGCTATGCTCGGGGCGGGCGGCGATCGATGCAACCAGGACCGCCTGAAGTTTGCCTCTAGTGGGGCCGGGCAGGATGATCCAACTGGCGAGTCAGCCACTTTCTCGCAACGTCCGTTTTCGCTTCCGTAACCAGTGAAACCAGCCAGGCAAAAAGCAAGCTTCCCGCGCCAACTGCCGCGGCGCAAGAAAGGTGTATCGCGGTGGGCTGCCAGCGCTGCGGAGGGACGAGCCAGGACCGAAAGAAAAGCAGAAACGGAAAATGCAGTATGTAGAGACTGTAGGAAAACCCGGCGAAACGATGGGCAAGCTTTGAGTAGCCTGAAGAATAATCGCGAACTTCAAACTGGAGCAACGCGAATAAGAAGAGCGTAAAGACAAACCCGACCTCGAGATCGCTGAGAACCGGGTTCCACTGCAGAAGACGCGCAGCAGCGAGAGTTCCGCCCGCGAGGACGGAGAAAAAGCAAAGCATGCCGAGCGCCACATAGCTGGAGCGTACTTGAACCCTGGAATAAAGAAATACGAGCCCGCATCCCGCAAGCCAAATCAGAAATCCGGTAATGATTCCCAGGCCCAGAAAAATGCCAATGAAAACAGCGAGGCAGGTCAATGGTATGGCCACGCGCAGCCTGCGCTTAACCCAGGCCAACCCAGCGCCAAGGGCGATGGGAAACAGAACGTAGTACCAGAATTCGTTCGATAAACTCCAGAGGGGGCCATTCGAGCCGAAGGTCTGGCAAAGGATCGTTTGCAAGAAAAGGAAATTGCCCAGCAAGGTGCCGAGGGTGAGACTTTTCAGGGGCACAGCGGAACCAAGATCGCTGAGTGGATGCGTGTAAATCTCTTTTGCGGCAAAAAGCCAACTTCCCAGGCGGTCCCAGAGAAATCCGAGCAACAAACCAGGCACAAGGACGACATATAGCCGCGTTGAACGATTAATTGCATAGATTCGCCACGACCAATTTCCAAGGACCTGGCTTCGGATGACGGTTGAGGATATGAGAAACCCGCTGAGCACGAAGAACACGATGACTGCCTGGTGGCCGAACCCCATGAAAAAATATAAGAATTGGAGCGCAACGGACTTGGATTGCAGATGCTGGAAGTCTACAAAAAAAAGAGTTCGCAAGTGGCCAAACATCACGGCACAAGCCGCCATCGCTCGTATTACATCGAGGGAAGCGGAAGCCGAGACGGACAGCTTGCGTGGCATCCAGGCAATGGAAGCTGGAGCGGACAACTCGAGGCGAGGTCCGGATTCCGTTTCAATCGCTCGAGTGGCCATAAATCGTGTTCTGGAATTCCCTTTCGTGGGCGAACGCCATGGCCCAGTATAGCGGTTTAGAGAAGGGAAATGACTCGGGTAAGTACCAGGGAAAGCTGGCGGCCCGTTGAGCGTGTCATTTTCCAAACAACGTCTTTATAATGTGTGCGTTACAGTCAATATAATCGGGTCAAGTGGTACACCACTAGTACTAAGACCTGGGTACCCTGCAAAGTGGGGCCATTGGGCCATTGTTGTGATTTGAGGGCAACCCTAAGCTATTCAAACGATGGGTTGGGGGCCGCGCGGGGACAGCGGTTCCGCAAGGGGCCGTGTGCGAGCTACCCAACCCACCATCTTTTCCCCTCTGCAAAATCCATCTGATTTCCTGAAAACCGAGACGTCCGGAGGGGTTCGTGCATCCATGCTAGTGTGACCCGCCCAACTGTATGAAAGGAGCGGGGATTCCATTGAGGGTATTGCGTGGGTATAGGGAAAAGCAGACAGTTGCCAGTTTCCTCTGGCGGACGCAGGTATCTCCTGCCGTGCTTGCTGCTAACTCTGCTGGGGGTAGCAGGCAGGACGACCGATGCGTCTGCAGGAGCGCCCGAGCCGTTACAGACAACGCTGCGCAGCTACTACGATTACGTGGGCAAGGTCGAGTCACGCAATCAGGAGGCGCTGAGCAAGGGTGCATTTCTGTGGATCGATGAACTGCCCGAGCCATCCAGAACGAGTGCGTACGCAAAATTGAAACAGGGTGGCGTAGTGATGAAGCGCATAGGCAAGGACGAAGTGGAGGGCGCCGCAAAACTTTCAGGAGGGATGATTCACGACTGGGAAGGCGCGATCTTCATTCCCGGCGTGAAGCTTGAGCGGGTTTTGAGCATTTTGAAGGATTACAACAAACATTCGATGTACTACGGGCCTGACGTGGAAAGCGCGAAGATCGAAACGCGCGATGGGGATCACTTCCGGGTGTATATGAGGTTTCGGCGGAAAAAGATCGTCACAGTGGTGTTGAACACCGAACAGGACGTGAGGTACTTCCGAGATTCCCCGACGCGGGAACACAGCCGGAGTTCGGCGGTCCGGATCCGCGAAGTGGCCAACCCGGGAACGAAAGAGGAAAAAGAGAAATCTCCTGACGAAGAGAACGGGTTTTTGTGGCAAATGGAGACGTGGTGGCGGATGGAAGAACGCGACGGGGGCGTATACGTGCAGAATGAGGCGGTAACGCTGACACGGGACATCCCAGCGGGATTGGGCTGGCTGATCGGACCATTTGTGACCAGCATACCGAAAGAGACCCTGGAGTTTTCGATGAATGCGACGCGCGAAGCGGTGCTGGGGCAGGGCCAGCGCTAGTTCCCGATCGCGGATTTACCTAAGTAATGCTCCTGTGTAAGTTGCGCACAATCGGGCCACCCACGTAGAATTTGGGCTTGCGGCAAATTTCGAGAAATCAATCTTCAAATCGAGAAATAGATTTTGAACTGCAGCGAAGCACGCGCCGACTCTGAGTGTATTGTGGATGCGTGATCGAAGGCGGCGGTGGGGAAAACGCCTGCTTGCCCGAGGCTGAATCCAAGCACAGGCGCGTATAAGAGCCGTCAAATGGGCAGTTCAATATGCAAAGAAGATATGTGCGATGAACGAACCGAAAACAGGCCGGCCGCCAAGCAGTGAGGCCCCGCTGTTGCGGGCGCACATGCCGGAACTGGACGCGATTCGCGGCTTGGCCATATTGGGCGTGGTCTGCTATCACGGATTTTATTGGGCCGTGGCTCTGGACGCCTATAGCTTCCGGCAAAGAATCTTCCTGAAAACAATGTCGGTCGGGCAGTATGGCGTAAACCTGTTTTTCATTCTTTCCGGGTTTCTAATCACGGGGATTCTGCTCGATACGCGGCACCGTGAAGACTATTACAAGCGCTTTTATCTGAGCAGGGCGCTGCGAATTCTTCCCGCCTACTATCTGACGTTGTTGATTCTGGTGGTATTCGGCCTTACAACGAAGGGTTTCTTGTGGATGAGTTTACTCTGCTCGCCCAATCTTGCCCCGATCTTCGGCATTTCTATGGCTTATCCGGTGCTGTGGTCACTTGCAGTCGAGGAGCATTTCTACCTGGTGTGGCCGTTGGCGGTAAAAAGGATCAGTCCACGCGGTTTATTGGGGTTGGCAATCTCTCTGATGGTTCTATCCCCCGCACTGAGGTACTGCTGTAGCCTCCTCCCCGCGAAATATGGAGTAATCGTCAGAGGTTGTTCGTACTACACGTGGAATTGCTTCGACGGCTTGGCGCTGGGAGCGGTGATGGCGCTAATGGCGAGACGCATGAACGATAACCGCCGAAGATTCCTGCGTTTTTCCCTGGCCCTGATAGGAATAGGGCTGGCAATTGCCGTTGTGGGGCTTCCGTTTGGAATCACAACCCGAATGAATCCTGTTGGAGAAGCCCTGCAGTGGGTTCCGTGGCAATTTGGATTAGCAGGAATGCTTGGAATATTCGTTGTAGCGGGCAGTGGAAAGTGGCGGGGCCTGGTGGCACCGCGAATTCTGACTTTCATTGGAACCATCAGTTACGGAGTTTATCTTTACCACCTTCTGTCTTCGATGGCCTACCACTGGGTGGCGAAGAGGACGGGGTTCGACCAGCATTGGAATCTGGACCTGTGGGAGAGAACCTGGTTGGAGATAACGGTCTGGGGCACGGGCGCAGTGGCGCTCGCCTATCTGTCCCGCTGGTATTTTGAAGAGCCGTTCCTTCGATTGAAGGATCGATGGGGAAAGACGGTCGAATCCACAGATGCAGGAAAGCTTGCGACCGTGAGCGAAGCGACGAGTCCTCTCAAGCCCTGATGGCGCGCGATTTCGGACCTCTTTGGAATTCGAAAAGGGCTTCTCTGAGCTAAAGCCGGGCGGCGAGGCCGCGACGGATGGTCTTGCGCAACGGCTCTTCCAGATAACGAAATACCAGAATCGAAAAGAGCACAAGGATGACGGGAGTAAGTGGGGCGCTGAGTTGGATGAAGAATGGCGTCGTGCGCGAAAAAAGACTGCGGACCCAATCGCGAACCGGAAGTTGCAGGAGATAGACTGCATAACTGGCACCGCCGAGCAGAAACGTCATGGGGTGGGAGAAGAAGGCGGTGATTGCGTCCCTGGAGCTGGCGAGCGAGTAAAGCAGAACGGCAAAGGGGAGAACTACAATGCCCACCCATGGGCCAGCGGTAATCGAAAGGCACAGGATGGAGGCGAGTATGGCCAGCAAGGCGAAGTAAGGCCGCCTCGCGACAGAGCCAAATCGAACAAAATAATTGCCCATTAACATTCCCAGCAAAAATTCCGGGAATCTGATAATGGGAAGAGGTATGGGAACGGCCGCGAAAGAGCTGGGGCTCCAGATTCCCAAGCCTTGCGTGGGAGTGTGGCACAGAATACAAACCAGTAAGGCGCCGGCGCCGAGAAGTTGGATAGTCCGGCGGGACATTGTACCTATCCGCGCCTGGATGAACGGAAAACACAAGTAAAAAAAGGCCTCGACGGACAAAGTCCACGCCGGATAATTCCATGCGCCGCTCAATCCTGGGTGGAAAGGGTTCCACGCCTGGACCATCAGGAGCACGGCGAGCGTGGAATTCAGGGTCAGGGTGTGAAATTGGAAGGGCAGAGCGAGCAAAAGGGAGAAAAGATAGACCGGGTAAATTCTGGCAAAACGGGCTTCCCAGAATTTTGCGAAGTCCCGGACGCCAGGAGCGAGATCCGAGTAGGTGTACGAGAGGATGAACCCCGAAAGTAAAAAGAAAAGGCAAACTGCGAGATATCCGTTGCTCAGAAAATTTCTTGCGGGAAGAGGAATAGCGACGCGCTTTTCGACCCATGGAAGGTCGTGACCGACGACCACATATATGGCAGCAAAGAATCGAATGCCCGTAAGTGCCGGCAAGGAGATCCGGCTGGCAGAAGGGGTTAAATCGCCCGGGCCGATTTCCGGAGGTCCGGGGTCTAAGCGAGCTACTGGTGGTGTGGCGCCATGCATGGTCAATTCATTCAATCACAGAATAGCAACCAAGTCGTATTTTCCAGGGTGACTTGCAATCAAACCCAGTTTATCAGCGGTCGAATATAGTGGTTGAGGTCGCGGAAAGTGCGCCACTACTTTTCCAAAACAATTCTCGCAATTCCAAGCTATCGCGCGGTCAATTTGGGAGTAATTTCCGGCGGTCCGGCGAAGAGGGCATGGCCCGCTGGGAAGTCCATAGAAGAATCCTGACTGTGGGCAGCAAATGCCGTGGATGGGAGCGGCATTCAATTCAACGCCGATTCCAGAAATAACCTTGTTTGCTCAGCGTTGATTTGCCAGTTGCAAGCGCTCGCCGTGCGAGCGGCAGCATTGCCCATTTCTTCGCGAAGCGCGCCGCCTTCATACAGTTGACGGATGAGGCCTGCCAATTCCTGGGCGCTGCGGGGATCCTGCAGCAGGAATCCATTTTCACGGTGACGGATGTTCTGGCTGGCTCCAGCGCGAACGCTAGCTATAACCGGCAAACCACACGCCATAGCCTCGAGAATCGGCAGATTGAAAGCATCCTCGAGTGAGGGGCCCACATAAACGTCCGCCGCTGCATAGAACTTCAGCACATCACTCGAGGGTTCACGGAAGGACACAGATTCGCGGAGATTCCCAGCGTCAATTATGGAAAGATACGGAGAAACATCGTCGCTGCCAACCAGCAAAGCCCGGCAAGGCAAATCCCGAAGCAATGCAAGGCCGGCAAGCAGAGTGGCGAGCCCCTTCTTTTTCCAATCATTTCCAATCAGCAGGAGGACAAATTCATCCGAAGAATAGCCAAGGGCCGTGCGGGCGGCAGCCCGATTTTCGAGGCGCGCTTGAGGGCAGAAGCGAGCCGTATCCACCGCATTGGGGATCACCACTACGTCTTCGCGGCTAAAGTGCTTTTTGAGCTGTCCGGCAACGAGTTGGGAGACGGCTGCCAATTTGATGCGGGGATTCCGGTAGATGCGGCGCTCAAGACTCATGATCAAGCGGTAGTAGAGCTTTCGGTGAACAGTCCGCGGCCAGCTGAGGAGCGGCTGGAGGGGCAGGCGCAGGTCGTTGCGCACAATTTCATAGAACTCGTGAAAAACAATGTGGACAAGAATCGCGTTTGCATCCATGCAATTAATGCCGGGGGAATAGGTGACATCCGGGCGGAATTTTAGTTTCGAAGAATCGCGCCAGCGCAGAAACTGATTGGCAATGAACCACCAAAGGTAATTCAGGAGGTGAGGTGCGCGAATTTGCGTAACCTTGTGCCACAGAATCGCGCCCGAAGACGCAGGTGATGGAGTGGCGACGAGCTGAATCCCCCGCACATCCTGCACGCGCTGGCAGTAAAGATGAATTTCCCAGCCAGGGAGCCGGGCAAGCCGCTCAATTTGTTCCACCGTGCAAAGCTCTGTGCCGTGGCGGCGATCAAGGAACGGAGAAACCACAGCGATGCGCAAGTCAAACCTGCCCAGATTCTAATGCGGCCCCGGCGACCACGGGGGACTGAGCACTTTTCTGGGCAATCTCCGGGAGACGAAAGAGAATGCCCAGAAGTATCCACAGGTACACATTCATGATGTAGTCCTGGTAAGAAATAAAACCAATGTAGCTCATGGGAATCAGAAGCACGGCCGCGTACCAGAAAATAACGAAGCCCAGGGGAAACCATGGGGTGCCGCGAAGGCTCTTGGCAATCTTCCACGCCGATACGGAAATCGCAATACTCAGCAATATCCACAACAAAAGACCCAGAATCCCCAGCTCCACAATCAATTCACCATAACCGTTCTCAACCCCGATGGCCATTGGCGCCGCGTGCATGATGCGAGCGACATACTGAATACCCAGCGTGCATGTGCCGATGCCATAACCTGTCGGCCAATGCGGATGCTCAAAGGCAAGCAAGAAATTCCTGAGCGGATAATCACGGGTGCGAAAAGCCAGTTCGCTCGCGGTGCTGTTGGGAGAAAGCGTTTCGGAATAGATCGCCAAGCGTGAAGCGATCTGGTCGGGAAAGAGCGTCAGCATCACCACTAGGGCGAGGCCGACCGCCAAGAGAGAGCGTTGTATGTTTCGCAGAACGTGCCGCGCCTCGCCCTGGCGCCACGGAGCGCCCCACAGGAAAGCGGCCGCAACGACGAGGGCATTGCACGCATTCCACATGAAAACGCCGCGAGAGGCCGTCATAATAGAGGCAATCGCAACCACCGCCAAATTGAGAAAAGCCAGATTCCTTCCCTGTCGACTGCGTAACAACAGGTAGCCACTAAATCCAAGCGCAACGAGCCAGGATAAAATAAGAAAATTGATGAGTCGCCCGCCGCTTACGAAAACACCGTTGGGCCGGTAGGCCATCAAGCCGGATATGGGTGAGGTGCGATAGGTCGTGCTCAGACCGCGAATCTCTTCCTGGATGACAGTAGGGTTAAGAAACCTCGGGCCCAGAATGGACTGCGCGATGGCGAGAGTGGCCGCAATCAGGATCAGGACGGTATTAAACTTGAAAAACTTCTGTATATCGAGGTCGGACTCGATCAAGGCGTAGCCGACAAAGATCAAGGGGACATAAAGAAAATCCACCTTCATCCCCAGGATGCCGTAAAAGATGCTGGTGGAGTTCGGATTGAACATCTGGATCACGCCGAACCAGATGAACAGCAGCAGCGGAATCTGAAACGGGAGCTTAAACCCTTTAAGCTTGGACTTCCGTTTTGCCGCGAAGAAGGACAAGTAGAGGACGATGGTGAGAACATCCTTGGCGAAAAAAATGATCATGTTATTGCCAAGATATTTGCGGAACAGATCTTCAAAAATAATCCAGCCGACCAACAGATAAAGCCCGCGGCGCCAATCGTTAAGAATGGCGACCACAATTGCAACTCCAACAAATGCCATTCCCGAGACGACCAGCATTTTGAGGTCGCCTTCGAGAACCAGTTGAGCAGCTTCGTAGGCCAGGCAAAGCACGGCGACGAAGGCAATCAACGCAAGTCCGGGGCTGCGGGAGAACCGGAAGGAGGGCAGAGATCCAATCATTCGCACAGCGGGTGCTCCAGATAAGACCGCGGCATGTGCGCTTCGAACATTTTAGTTGGCGCCTCAGGAAATATCTTCAGGAAATTAAGCCACTTGAAAGTCATATCGTATCAGCAGCCAGACCGGGTGACAAAATGATTCCAGGAAACCAGGTAAACTTTCCCCCGGATCAGGAAAACGAGCAGCCGGCGCTAGTGAAGCCGCGTGGACTCAGGCATAATCGCAATCAGCAGCGGCAAAATGTGAGAGGGAGCCGATCCATTGGAAAACGGGTTCAAGCGCGCGGTGCGAAATTCAGTTGTCGCGGTGAGCCGGGCCGTGCCGCAGTCCGTGCGTACCGGTCTGGCATCTTCCGCTTATAGCCCTCTGGTCAGAAGAGTTCTCAATTGGATCAGTGAGGAGAGCAACCCGGTGGTACGGATTGGCGGGCCGCTGGGCGGGCAATCCATGCGCGTGAACTGGGCCCTGCACAAAACCTACGTTTTTGGGACATATGAGCCTGGAGTTGTGCAAGGGCTGGAAGAACTCATTCAGCCGGGCTGGACGGCAGTCGATGTCGGCGCGAATATCGGTTACTTTACGCTGTTGATGGCAGATCGCGTTGGGCCGCAAGGAAAAGTGATTGCTTTCGAGCCTCTTGCGGAAAACTTCAGGATATTGCAGGAAAACATCCAGTTGAACGGCCATACAAACGTTGTCGCGGAAAATCTCGCGCTGATGAGTCGGACCGAGCGCATTGAGCTTCGCAGCGCAACGCCAGGAGCAATCACCTGGGTTGCCTCGGTCAGAATTGATCAGAATTCCGCCGTGGAGTCCCAGGGTGTGGAAGCGGTTACCCTGGACGAGTATGTCCAACAGAAAGGGATCGCAAAGGTTGATTTCTTGAAAATTGACGTGGAAGGGGCCGAGGCATCTGTCCTTGAGGGTGCCGCGAATGTGTTGAATAGGGATAAGCCCGTTCTGTTGATCGAAATGCATGAACTCGACCGCTTCAAAGACCAACACCCGGCCATCCTCAAATTGCGGGACCACAATTATAATCTGAGGTCCCTGGGTGTACGCGAATGGCAAGAACATTTCATCGCCGAGCCGCCCGGCAAACCGCAGACGCAGTTCAAATGAGTTCCGCGCGTTGTTAACGCCTGAAAAAGAAGTGTAGTGCAGCCAATCGTCGTCCGACCGCCCTGCGCTAGTACATCCGGGTGGACTCAGGCATAATCGCATTCGTCATGGATGGTACCGGACAGAGGCCCACGAGCATTTGGCTGCAGTTTGCCCTGGCACTCTGGATCATTGGCGTGCAATTTTTCTACTATTATGCCTATTCCCCGGCAGCTTTCTCGATATTGCGTTCTCTTTCCCGAAGGGTATGGCCCTAATCCACGTTAGCCTGGTGCTGCTGGCGTTTTTTGTTTTCCTGGCCGGTCAGGTTTGCCTGGGGAGCTGGGTGCTGGGCAAGCTTCACCTGGACTTCGCATCCTTCCCGGAACACTTCCTTATCTCCATTTGCAGCGGAATTATTCTTTCGGAAGTTGCGATATTCCTTTTGCAGTGGACGCAACACATCCGCATCGGAAGTTTCCTTGTTTTATTCCTTTCCTGCGTGCCAAGTGGGATTGAGTTGCCCGCTCTCTGGCGAAGAGGGAAAACCTTCGCGCAGAGGTCTCTGCCCCTTTCGCGGGTGGAGAGACTGGTCGTCTGTCTCACGAGCACAGTTCTTTTGGTGGAGTTCGTGGCTTCACTTGCTCCGCTGACCGGCTCGGACGCGCTGCATTACCACTTCACAACGGAACAATTGATTCTCGAACACGGGTTCCATCCCATTTTCTTTCTGACGCACAGTTTTCTCTGCGGCCAGGGCCATTTATTGATCCTGCTGGGATTGGGGTTGGGGAGCGAAGCGCTGGCGATGAGCTTTATTTTCCTGGGTGGAGCGCTGGCGGCCCTTGCCGTGGCATGCCTAGCGGCGCGTTGGGTACCGCGCCTTTACGCGATGAGCTTCGCGCTCTTGTTCCTTTTGACGCCGCTGGTGTTCTGGCAAATTTCGGCATCGGGATCGCCAGACATCTGGATGGCTGCGTTTACGGGAGCGGCAGTGCTGGTCATCACGGGAACTGGAGAGGACGCCACGTTCCGCCAGGCGTTGCTGGCGGGTATTCTTGCGGGTGGTGTTGCGGGCGCAAAGTACACCGGCTGCGTGATCGCCGCAGCTCTTGCCGCTGCATTTCTTCTTGAATACCGGTCGGCACTCAAAGGATCCTTATTTTTGCTGGGGGCACTTTTCTCTGGAATTTGGCCTTTCGCCCGCAATTTGATCTGGACCGGCGATCCTGTTTTCCCGATGCTAACCTCCCATCTTTTTCCGGAGCGCGTAAATTCTTATGACCTCAGGGCTCTGCTGGCTGACACGGGCGCGGCAAGCTCGCACTCTTTGCTTCAGGCGATTCCCTTTTTGTCATTTTCAATGAGGCGGACGGGAACTTCCTTTGGATTCTGGGAATTCTGCGGTCCGATTGTGTTTGCGCTCTTACCGCTGATCTTTCTGGCTTACCGCAATACCAGGGAATGGCGTGTCCGGATATTGGTGTGGTATTCGGCTGGACTCGGAATTTATCTGGCGTCGGGGATGACGCGATTTCTGCTCCCGGTTCTACCGCTCGCTCTTTCCTGTGTTGCGGCAGGAGTTTATTATGCCCGCCAAAAGGGATGGCAGCGGATTCATCGACTGGCGACGCTTTCCGTTCTGCTTGCATGTCTTCTCGGTGCCGGTGGCCTGGCGATCTACGCGACGCCGTCGATCCTCGCGACCATGGGAGTGGAAGACCGCCGGGAATACCTGCGGGAGAAATCTCCGGATTATCAGGTGTCGGAGGCGATCAATCAGTCTGTAGGCGCTCTTCCGTTCGCAGGCAATACACTCGTGTTTCTTCGCCACTTATACTATCTCCGAGTTCCATACATAGTTGGAGACCCATCGGCAGCCTGGCTAGTCAATCCCGATTCCATAAAGAGTCCTGCGGATTGGCGTGCATTTTTGCGGGATGAGCATATCGCCTACGTAGTTCGCGCGCCATCGTATCCACAGCCGATCGCGGCCCCACTTGAAGAATTGGAGAAGGAAGGCTACCTGATTCCCTACACAAGACGTGAGGTCCAGAATTTCCAGGGCATGCGCATGGATGGAACGCGCGTGCCTGTCCTTGTCGACATTCTGCGAGTGGTTCCGGACGTTTCCGAACCCTTGCGATAGGGTGGATAGACGAACCCGGGAGATTCGGCTGACGAACGGCAGGGCAGCGGAGCCGAATTTTGCGCAGACGGCAGAAGACCAAAACGGGGGAGACGGCGTCTAACCCGTGAGGTGGGGTCGGGCTTCGCGCGGGTGGAAGAACAGACTCAAGTCTTTTCTTTTGCTGAACTTCAAAATACAATGGAGGCGCGAAACGCTTTGGTAAGACGGAGTGGAAGACAGCAGCGAAGTTTGGAACACCCCGCCTGAAGTGCAATTTAGACCGTGGCCTGACCACGAAACATTTTCGGCTATTCCGCCGTATTAGTGGTAGGCAAGCGAGAGATTTGTGGTTTGGCAGTGTCCCTCCGCGCGGGTGGTTCGCAGCGGAATCATGAAAGGCAAAGCATCATGAAGACGTGGCAAAAGGTCGGGATTGGACTCGGCGGTGTGGCCGTCCTGGGCGGAATCGTGCTGTTCAGCATCAACCAGGCGAATAAGGGTGTCGTTACGGTGCAGACCGCAAAAGTGGCGAAGGTTGACTCGCTGGTTTCCCAGGTTACCGCATCCGGCGAAGTGAAGCCCACAACGTACACTAATATTACCGCTCAGGGGTTCGGGCGGATCACGGAGATCCTGGTCAAGGAAGGCGACCACATCAAGAAGGGCGACAGGCTGCTGTTGCAGGAGAACGTGCAGGCCAACGCCGATGTGCAGGCGCAGGCGGCGGCAATCAATTCCAACGAGTCTGGAGTTCAGGTGGCCGACTCCAGCTACACGGCCGCAAGAGCCGATTTGATCCAGCAGGAAGCGAACCTGGAGAAAGCAAAACTGGATTACGATCGTGGACAGGGGCTACTCAAAGACGGCCTGATTCCCAAACAGGATTTCGACCAGCGGAAGACCGCGTACGACGCGGCGGTGGCAGCGGTTGATGCATCCAGGGCCCGCATGCAGATGCAGAAGGCACAACTGGAGCAGGTACGCTCGAACCTCGACCAGAGCAAGGCGGTGCTGGTCCGCACGAAGGATGTGCTGCAGAAGACGACGTACTTTTCACCGATCAATGGAATCGTCAGTTACTTGCCGGTGCGGCTGGGCGAGTACGTGGTTCCAGGAATTCAGAACGCCACGGGAAGTTTTCTGATGACGCTTTCGGATATGTCGATCGTGACATCGGAAGTGAAAGTGGACGAGACGGACATCGTGAATGTCAAAATTGGCCAGGATGCGGATGTGACGATTGATGCGATCCCCGGCAAGCTATTCAAGGGAAAAGTGACGGAAATCGGTTCGCAGGCGGTTTTGCGGAGCTCCGGCCTGGCCACGACACAAACGACGACGAGCAACCAGGAAGCGAAAGACTTCAAGGTGGTGGTGACACTGGACAGCCCGCCAGAGAACCTGAGGCCCGGCCTGTCAACGACGGCAAAAATCAAAACCGCGGAAAAGAAGGGCGTGGTTGCAATCCCGATCCAGGCGCTGGCAGTAAGGTCGAAAAAGGATCTGGATGAAGCAGCCAAGAGCGGCAAAAAGGACAGCAACGTCACGCTGGCCGCGCCGGCTCCGGTTGCGACCGGCGATCCGAAGAAGGATGAAATCCAGGGGGTCTTTGTCATCAACGGAAAGAAGGCCAGCTTTCGACCGGTGGAGACGGGCATTTCCGGCGTGACGGACATCGAGATTTCAAAGGGCTTGCAGGCAGGGGACGAAATCGTGGTGGGCAGCTATAAGGCGCTGCGTACCTTGAAACCCGATGCGCCCATAAAAGTAGACAACACCGCACCGAAGAAGCCGGATGAAAAAGAGTAAGTTCAACTGACATCAGGGAGAAGCGGATGCCCGCAGAAATAACAACATCAGAATCCTACCGGCAAGGTCTGGTGGACGCCGGCGTCGTGATTCGCACGGAAGCGCTGGCGAAGGTTTACCAGATGGGAGCCGAGGAAGTGCATGCGTTGCGCGGCATCGACGTGGAGATCCGCAAAGGCGAATACGTGGCCATCATGGGGCCGTCGGGCTCCGGCAAGTCTACGCTGATGAACCTGATCGGGTGCCTGGATTCGCCGAGTTCGGGACGCTACTGGCTGGCGGGGCGACTGGTGAGCGAATTGGACGATGACGAGCTTGCGTACATCCGGAACAAGGAAATCGGTTTCGTGTTTCAGACATTCAACCTTTTGCCGCGCGCAACAGCGCTTCACAACGTGGAGCTTCCGCTGATTTATAACGGCACGCCGGCGGAAGAACGCATCGAACGGGCAAAAAAGGCGCTGGAGCGGGTGGACCTGGTTCCGCGGATGCATCACAAACCGAATGAACTTTCGGGCGGCCAGCGGCAGAGGGTGGCGATTGCCCGGGCGTTGGTGAACAATCCTTCGATTGTGCTTGCGGACGAGCCGACTGGAAACCTGGATTCGAAAACCGGCGAAGAGATTATGAATCTATTCGAAAACCTGCACGGACAGGGCAACACCATCATCCTGGTGACTCACGAAATGGACATCGCACAGCATGCGCACCGGGTGATCTTCATTCGCGACGGAAAAATCGCCTCCGACGAAAAAGTAGTCAAGAGGTAGGAGTTCCAACGGGCAGTACGACACCCTGAAATCCCCACAGACCCATGGCCAGGATTACCGGCTTAACGAACCGGTGATGCCTGAGTAATCTCCGCGTCCGCGAATGTTTGCGGCACGGCCAGATAGGTTTTTGAGAGGCGGTCGTGCCACGTCATGGCATCCTCGTCCCAAAGAGCCCAGAAGAACCCGAGAAAAAAAGTGCCCGCGGAAATCATGTAGCCGGCGGTGCGCAGGAAAAGTTGTTGAGCGGTCGGAGAATCGCCCGTGAAGCTCGTAACTTGCAAACCGCGAACCATCATGCCCGGTGTGGTGCCTCCGAAAATGGTGAACAGCCCGAAGTATTGGACATACACGAACGCGAAGGTAGAGAAGCAAACCACGGCGCTCAGCTTGCTCAACGTGAATTCGCCACCCAGAGAGCCAAACAGGGCGAGAAAACCCCCATACGCGAACGCAAGACAGGCTGCGTCGATCAGGGCGGCCAGGCGGCGCTCACGCAGCGTGGCAACCGGGTAGAGATCCGATGGCGACTCTTCGGGAGCGTCTTGGGACTCTTCCTGCTCTTCGGACTCTTCGGATAAAGGCGGCAAGGAAACGTCGATGAGGAGCCTGGCATCTTCCGGCTCCGTGCTCTGGGGCGGTCTGCCGATCGCAATGGTAAACGCGAAATCGTCATTCGCGGAGCGTTGGGGTTCTTCCGTCTGGACGGCCACTGAAGCCTCTTGGTGGCGGCTCTCAAAAGGGAGTTCCGTCTGGGCCTCGTTGGGGAAGGCCTTCCTGCGGCGTGCACGATAGGCCTGGAGGCGCTGGTTCAACTCCCCGCGCCACTCTTCCCCCGCGGATGTGCGCAAAGCCAGATTGCCCTGCGTGGAGACAGAAGATTCCGCCAAGGAAGAAAGTTCAGGATGGTCACAAAAATGGCAGGCGCGCTCTCCAGAGGAGAGCACTGCGCCACACTGCGAGCATATTGTATTCACCGGTTGTTTTTGCGCTGCGGACGCTCACACTCCGGTGAGGAGCAGAGAACGGAATAATATCACTGAGACGGAGTGATGGTCATTAAAGAAATCAAAGGATGGAGCTAAAGAGTTAGCGGGAAAAATTACAGTTCGACTTGTTGTGCAAGCAGTTCGCGGTTTAAGGCGATGCGGCGGCCAAGGGCCACGGCGGCAAAATGGGCGCAACTCGCACGCTCCTCTTCGGCCCAAGTTCGCAGGCTGGGACTGATCCGGGCAAAGCCCTGTTCGAGGAGGTTCAGAAAAGAAAAATAGGCGCCGACGATCTGCAGGCTGGAACGATCTTCGGGGCGATCCGGGCACAACTGGAGGATCTGCATGACGCGTGCATAATCGCGGCCGGCAGCCCTGACCTGAATTCCCGTTACGTCACGAACGTCCTCGGAAATCGACGTGTGCAGGGAGGAGGCGGTCAAAGACCTGCAATAGGAGACAAAAAACATGAGGAGCGTCAAAAGCGAGAACGCCAGAATGAAGGCGGCCATCATCGCGGCACCGCCACCAGGCGAGCGGGCGTGAGCCGCGAATCTTCCGTGTAGCGCATGATGGTTAGCGCCCAGGAGATGGGAAGGAAACAGCCGAGGATAGGGGCGAGATACTGCACCACTTCGTATTTTGGCGCCAGGTTGAGAAGCGCGTAGCTGCCCGCATACGCACTGAAATAGAGGCCCAAAGAGAGAATCATTTGCACGAGACGCGTGCGCGTCTCCTTCAATTTGAGAACCGCGCCCCAGAGCAGGTAGGTCAGCACCAGACCAACAAAGTAGAGGTTTTGAGAAAGTTCGTTCGCAAAGGAAGTGCTGAGGCGTTCACTAGATTGGGCAACGACAGCATAGGAAAAGCCTGCTGTGCCGAGCAACAGCAGGATAGCGACAATCCGGACATACTTGACCAGATTCAGTTCGTCGAAAACTCGTGAAGCGAGGCTGATCACAGCGACGAACAGCGCGATCGTCAGCAGGCAGTCCGTATAGTAATACGCGTAGTAATACTGGTCGGAATTCAGGCCGAACACACGGAGAGTGTACTGCCTCGACAGGTCTGCAAACATCGAGAGCAGCACGTAAAGATTTAGGAAAAAATACTTCAGGAACGAGCCCCGAATCAGATTGGATGTGACAAAACACACCCCAGCGACCATTCCCACGACCCAGATCGCCAAACCAAAAAAGTCAGACATTTTCCTCGCTTGGCCCGGCGCGGGAATCTGTTATTCAGATTCGAGGCGCTGGCTTACAGTCTCGGTGGCGGAACGGGCGAAACGCCGTTGGCCATGATCACGGCGGCTTTGCCATGATTCGTGACCAGGGTCTTCAGTTCCATTGCGCCAACAAGAATGCCCAAAGCAAGAGCAAGTACGCCCAATTTGCGTGACATTTAGTGCCTCCGAGAGCGGG
Organism: Candidatus Sulfotelmatobacter sp.; assembly: GCA_035487095.1. Lineage (GTDB taxonomy): Bacteria > Acidobacteriota > Terriglobia > Acidiferrales > UBA7541 > Acidiferrum. The sequence continues at coordinate 48,930 of DATHMM010000012.1, read as the reverse complement.
AATACGAACGGAGACACTCTACCCTATAATTGGGTAGTGTCAAGCAGGGCACACAACTGCTCTGTGCAAAACCGATAACAGCCACGGTCTGCTATCTTCGCCGAGCTTTCGCCGGGCGGGGAAAGAGACCGCTTTCAACAATCGTGAGTCTAGTGTCCCAAAACGTATAGCAGCAACGGTACCGAAGTGCCAAGTTGGATGGTACGAAAGTACTATCGGCCGCTGGGAGCGGTTCTTTGTTCCTAACCGGATTCCACAATGTTCCGCAAGGTTTTGAGCGATTCTTCGCTACAGGGAAATTTTCGAAGCAGGCGATCGTGAAACTGCGAGATGGCCAAAAACCCGGCAACTGCTTGACACTCTCGGCGGTTCATTCGTAGCATAAAGAATTGCACTTAGCCGGCGTAGCTCAGTGGTAGAGCGAGGGTCTCATAATCCCTAGGCCGTGGGTTCGATTCCCCCCGCCGGCACCACTGAATCCCAAAAGCTTCAATAATCCCTATCAACCTCTTCTTCCCACGAGAAATCCCAGGGAATCGGGATTCTGTTGAGATCTGACCGGGGACTTCCTGGCAGCGGCCTCCTTCAACGATACTGACGCTGGCGAAGCCTTGTTGGGCGATTTCGACCTCCGAAATCGCGTAGTTTCACACAGCCACTATCCGTATTAAGTCGGTTTGACATAACGATACAAACTATATTGAATTGTTAGCCTCCCCGAAGCGACCGGACGGGTCGCCGCCAACATCTGGAGGATTGCGCAATGATTACCGACTCAGGGAATGCTGCCATACGGGCCTCCTCTTCGTGCCATTGCCCCGCATCACAACGCCCCGCATCGCGGGTCGCTCGATGCGCTTTGCTGGCGCTGCTTATTCTGACCTTGGGGTTGCCGGCGGCGCGCGCGCAAGTCTCGGCGAGCATTCGTGGCATTGTCACGGATGCGTCGGGCGCGGCGGTGGCCCAGGCAACTGTGAGCACAAAAAACCTGGAGACCGGAGCGGTCCGTACAACGAATACGGATGATGCCGGCAGGTATCTGGTGCTTGCGCTGCCCGTAGGCCTGTATGAAGTCCGGAGTTCGAAGAATGGTTTTCGGGACGCGGTGCAAAGCGGCATTTCCCTGGTCGTCGGCGAGGAAGCCAGCGTCGACCTTCGGCTGCAGGTGAGCACCGTTACATCGGAAGTCAGAGTTACCGGCGATGCGCCGATCGTCAGCGTGACCACACAGGACATCAGCGGGTTAGTCGGCGAGCAGGCCGTGAAGGACCTGCCGCTGAACGGCCGCAGCTACGACTTGCTGCTGCCGCTCAATCCGGGGATCGTCAATTTCACCTCGCAGAAGACGGGCGGCACGGGGATTTCGAATTCCAGCACTGCCAGCAATTTCGCGGTGGAAGGGAACCGCCCGCAGCAGAATCTTTTCCTGCTGAACGGCGTGGAATACACCGGCGCCGCGGAAAACAACATGCAACCGGGCGGTCCGAGCGGAATGCTGCTGGGCGTGGAGGCCGTGCGCGAATTCAACGTGCAGCGGGATTCTTATGGCGCGGAATTCGGCAAGCGGCCCGGCGGGCAGGTGGTGATCGTGACGCAGTCGGGCGGCAACCAGTGGCACGGATCCGTGTATGAGTTCCTGCGAAATAACGCCCTGGATTCGGCGAATTTCTTCGATCAGGGATCCGCTCCCCCGTTTCAACGGAATCAGTTCGGGGTCGCCTCGGGCGGCGCCATTCAGAAGAACAAGACGTTTGTGTTCGGCAATTACGAAGGGTTCCGGCAGAACCTCCATCAGACGTCGGTGGCATTCGTGCCAGATGCTAATGCTCGTGCGCAAGCTGCTCCCAGCGTTCGGCCGCTTCTAAATCTCTGGCCGGTCGCACCCCCGGGCGCGCCGGACGCCGGGGCCGGAACCGTGAACGGCGTCCCAGTAGGAATTGCGACCGTGTTCAGCAGCCCCCTGCAAACGATTCGCGAGGATTTTGGGACCGTCCGGGTGGATCATGTTTTTTCGCAAAAGGACACTCTTTCAGGAATTTATACCGTGGATGATGGCGGGGACGTCACGGCCACGCCGGCCAATCCGTTCAGCTCGGACATTCTGAATCTGCGCGAACAGGTATTGAGCTTGGAAGAAACTCATATTTTTTCGCCTTCGCTTCTAAATACAGCGCGATTTGGATTTTCGCGCGCGGGCTATTTCTTTACCGGAGAGCCCACGCCAGGGACTCCCGCGGCCGGCGTGCCGGGTTTCCTGGCGGGGCTGCCAGTGGGCGCAGTGGTGGTGGGCGGCAGCGCGGCGTCGAACCCGCAGGCTTCGATCGGGCTGGCGGGGAGCAACAACGGCAGCAATCTTCATATTGCGCGAAATCTGTTCACGTATGAGGATCGCGTGACGATGACGCGCGGGCGGCACCAGCTCAGTTTTGGCGCATGGTTCCAGCGGTTTCAGTCGAACGAAATCATCGCGCTCAGCCAATATGGGCAGGCGACGTTTGCCAGCCTGGCGACCTTCCTGCAGGGCACCACCTCTTCATTTTTGTTTGATCCGGCTCCGACGACCATGTATTGGCGTTCGTTGTTTGGAGCTTTCTATGCCGAGGATGTTTTCCGGGTTAATTCGAAGCTGACGATTTCGCTGGGATTCCGCGACGAATTTTCGACGGGATGGAATGAGGCCCACGATCACGCGGCGAATTACACGTTTACGAACGGGGTGATTTCCAGCACCCCGCGAATCGGGGGCTCGTTGTTCACGACAAATAACGCGAAATTCCTGCCGCAGCCTCGCATTGGCGTGGCCTGGAGCCCGTTGGGCAGCAAAACCGTGGTTCGGGCGGGATTCGGCATGTACAACGACTTGCAGGATGCGCTGGGGTATCGCGCTGACCAGAATGCGCCGTTCAATCCGACGTACAGCATCGCGAACTTCGCGGTCTCTTCGTTTCCCGTTAATCCCGCGGCGCCGGTACCGGCGGGCGCGAAGCTTGTGCCCGGCGGAGTTCAACCGGACATGGAAACACCGACGCTGATCTCCTGGTCGCTGCGCGTGGACCGGGAACTTTCCCCGAACACGGTCTTGACGGTCGGCTACATCGGCTCCCACGGGTATCACGAGTTGATCGGGGTCGACGCCAACGAGCCGGTGCCGGTGATTTGCCCAGCCGCCCCGTGCCCAGCCGTTTATCCCACAGTGAACCCGAATGCGACCCCACCGGTTACCTTTGCCACGGGGTTTCCAGTTGGCTCTCCATTGGCCGGAGCACCGGTCCCAGCCGGGTCGTTCTTCATTCCCGCGGGAGCGCCGAGGGCGAATCCGACTCTTGCCAACACCTGGACGTGGTTTTCCGTGGGCAACAGTTCGTATCACGCGTTGCAGGTGGACCTGCGGCGGCGATTCAGCCACAGCCTTTCAGTGCGAGGCGTCTACACCTTCTCGAAAGCGCTGGACGACGGCGATTCTCTGAACCAGACGACAGCCGGCAACGCGCCGGGGCTGGTGTCGAATCCATTCAACCTGGGCGCGGACAAGGGGCTGGCGACGTACGACGCCAGGAACGTTGGTGTGGTCAACGTGCTGTACGAATTGCCGTTTGGCCGGGGACAGTCCTTTGCTCATGACGTGGAAGGCTGGCGCGATAAACTGGTGAGCGGCTGGATGGTTTCCAGCATCGTCACGGCGCAATCAGGATTCCCGTTCACTCCACAACTGAGCTACAACCCGTCCAACAACGGAGACACGCGCAATCCGGTGCGGCCATTCCTGAATCCGAATTTCACCGGGCCAGTGGTTCTGGGCAATCCGAATCAGTGGTTCAATCCCAATGCGTTCATAGCCCCTCCTTCGACCAGCGGGTTCTACGGCAATGTGGGAAGGGATACATACACCGGCCCGGGGCTGGCCACTTGGGACTTTTCGGTACTGAAGAACACAAGAATTCGCGAAAGTCTGAATCTGCAATTCCGCGCGGAAATTTTCAATTTGCTGAATCGCGCCAACTTCAATACTCCAAACCTGATCGTTTTTACGCCGCCGACCGCTACCAATCCAACGGGATTGTCCGGCACGGCAGGGGCGATCACCAGCACCTCCACAACGGCGCGGCAGGTGCAGTTCGCGCTGAAGCTGCTCTGGTAGTTCGATTGACAGGTGGTGCCTGGTCCGGCAGCATAGCGGACCTGTGTCCACACTTTCCTCTTTCACATTGCAGGTTCCGGATTTAATTCTGGCAAACCCGACCGCGGGCGGCGGGCTAGGCAGCGAAGGACTCGCGCGCTTGCGGTCGTTTGCGGCGGAAAAGCATTGGAACGCGGAATTTCGCAGTGCGCAGAGTTCGGCGGAATTTGTGCAGGTCGCGCGAGATGAGGCCGGCACGGGGCGGGAGCGCATCTTCGCACTGGGAGGCGACGGAACGTTCCAAGCGCTCTTGAATGCTGTGGCCGGAAGCAAAGACGTATCGATTGGGGTCTTGCCGGCCGGTGGGGGGAACGATCTGGCTGCGGCATTGGAATTGCCGCTGGATCCTGTGAAAGCCGCGGGAGCGATTCTGACCCGCGGCGAAGCCATCCCACTGGATGCGGCGCGGGTGCGCACTGCGGATGGTGCGGAGCGTTTGTATATGGGCGGAGGAGGGATCGGGTTGGACGCGGAAGCGGCACGGTTCGCGAATGGGGCATATCGCAAGATGCGAGGGAGGAGCCGGTACCTGCTTTCCGCCGTTCGCGCACTTTGGGGATTTAGGGGCATCGGCGTGCGCGTTTCGATGGAAGGCGCCGGGCAATCTTTCCTGCAGGGGACGGCTCTAGTGCTGGGAATTCTTAACACTCCAAGCTATGGAGGGGGATTACGGATTGCGCCTGAGGCAAGCCTGAGCGACGGGCGGCTTGATCTGGTGCTGCTTGAAACTCTTGGCGTGCTGGAAATTGCCAGCATGCTGCCGCGCCTGGCAGTGAGCGGCGAGATTCGGACGGAACGCATTCAAAGGCATTGCGTGACCCGGGCGCGCATTGAAACGGAGCGGCCGTGCGCGTTCCATGCGGATGGAGAGATCATCGGGATGACTCCCGTGGAGATTATGGTGGTACCCGAGGTGATAAGGGTGTGGCGGCCGGGTGGAAAAATCACGCAGGGTTAGGTCGGGATAGATTATTTGTCTTGGCCACCTGAAGGTGCCCGCTACGCGGTTAGTCGACGAAATCGATGACCGCGCCCTCGTGGCGATAGAGGAAGCCGACAAACTGGCCGAAGTTCGGCGAAAAGGTATTGTTGAAGACGGTGGTGAAGTTGCCGTGATTGGTTACGTTGAGGGTGTAAACACCGAGACGGACGTGATGAACTTTGCCGCCCCTGTTTCCAAGGAACGGCACACGAAACTGGCGGTACAGTTTCAAATCCAGCGAAAAATATTCAGGGAAGCGCTTTCCGTTGGGCGTGCCCACATATTGCTGCTGAACATCAATTGGGGAATACGGGAAGCCGGAGTGGACGTCAAAAAGCGGGCTGAACGTCAGCTTCCAGGGCAGAGCAAAGATTCCCCAGCCGACGACGCGATTGGGAATGTCCGAGGGAAGGATGCCGTAGACATCGGGACGAATTACAGGTGCAGCAAAGGGAACATAAACACTCGAAAGGCTGTTCAGATCGCCTCGGCTGCGGCTCCAGATGTAGGAGATGTTGACCAAGTCGTGTTCCCGCAGGGAGTAACGTCCCGTGGCTTCCACTTCGCGATAGTGGGATGAGCCGGTGTTGGTGAGTCCCTCGAAGGACGGGCCGCCGGTGGTGGAGGTAAACGGATTAACGGCGAAGAGGTACGAGGTGTGGCTATCCAGGTAGCCGGTACTGAGCTGAAGATTTTTGTGGAGCTCATGCTCGAGCCGGACGTTCCATGTGACGTTGCGCGGGGTTGTGCTCGGCTGGACGGGTAAAGCGGGCGCGGTGAGCGGATTCAGATTGGCAACGAATGCGCTGGTGAAGGTGACGGGGGGGCCGATCGGGAGTCCCGCGGCGTCAAAGTTGGTGATGGTGCGGTTCGGATTCGCGGCGAAATCCGCAGCCAGCAGCGGCAACACGCCATAGAAAATGCCGGCGCCCGCACGGATCACGGTTTTGCCGCTTTTTCCCGGGGAGTAAGCGGCGGCGGCGCGGGGCGCAATCGCGAAAGGCCAGCCATATGTTTCGGTGGAGATACGCGCCCCGAGATCCACGCTCCAATGGGAATCCAGAATCCAATGATCCTGCAGAAATTCGGCAACGGCCGTGTCCGAAGGAGTCTGGGCGAGGGCCGGGCCGAAAGCGATCTGCTGCGACAGGGTATTATTCAGGTTAAGAATTTGAATCGGGTGCGACAATGTGGTGCCGAAGAACGAGCGATAGTCGATGTCCGCACCCACGTGAATTTCGTGCTCTCCGTGCCAGTGCACTTTGGGGAATTGAAACGACGGAACTGCCTGAAATTCCTTGCCCCGGCGCGACCACTGGTTGAAGTAGTTGCCGCCGTATCCCTGGGGTGTGATGAGCATGTCCAGAGGGCCCTGGCCATGAGCATTGCTGTCGAAGCGCATGTACTGCGACACGACGGCTAGAATCGCCCCGGAGCTAAACTGATATTTATCGTTGAGGCCGATGGCGACACCACTTTGATCGAGATCGTTTGAGGCGCCCAGCGGCTCGAGCGCGCTGATGTCCACATGCTGCTGGCGCAGCGGAAACGCGTTTACGGTCAGCGTAAGCACATGGTTGGGCGCCAGAATCGCCTCAAGTGTGGTGAAGGAATTGAATCCTTGGCGCTTGCTGATGTCGAACGGCCAGGGAAGTCCTTCGACGGTGGTCTTTTTCATTTCGTACTGGAAGGACTCCGAGAGCAAGAATTTGTGGGGGATGAGCGGCGCATCGAAGGAAACGCCCGGAATGGCTTCGGCGATGCCAACCATGCTGCCGTTTTTGCCCAGGACGGAAGGCACGATTCCCCTGAGTTTGAAGCTCCACTGGTCGTCTGGCGGCCGGGTTTCGATCGTGGTCAATCCGCCCGAAAAACTTCCCGTGCTGGCATCGTAAGGAGTCTTGTATACGGCAAAGGATTCGACCGCGTCCGTGGGAATGGGAACGCCAAAACTCCCGGTGACAGGGTCGGTGGTCCGTGCGGAATTGACCAGCAGTAGACTTTGCTGCTCGCTCGCGCCCTTGAAGGTGAGTTTGCTGTCGAGCGTTTTGATGACTCCAGGGGTAAATGGCAAGATATCTTTCACTTTTTCCTGCGGGGTAGGAATGGTGGTGAGCTCCGCGTTGGTGACTACGGCCGCAGGGGGGGCGGCGGTCTCCGTGTCAATGGCGGCGGCGTTTTCCTTGACCTCCACCTTTTCGGCGACCACTTCCAGCTCAAGAGTAAAATCCTGCGTCATTTGCTGTTTGGGACTCAGGATTACGGACTTCAAGATGGATTTGAAACCTTGCAGGGTGATGGAAATGGAGTAGGTGCCTGGTTCGAGGTTCGGAAAGGCGTACGCTCCATGTTCATCCGTGTCGGCGCTCAGGGGAGTGCCGTGAAGCGGGCCCCCCGAGAGTTTCACCGAAATACCAGCGACACCCGAAACGAGATTGTCCTGGATCGTGGATACCGTTCCGTGGATGGAACCCGCGTCTACGGTTGCTTTTGTGGGAGTGGCATCCTGGGCGGCGGAGGAGGAAATTGCGAACAGGAGAACGGCAGCGGCGATAGAAAGCGAAAACCGCAAGCAGGCACTGAGCCGGGCGGGGATGCAGATTGGAGGGCTACCCCCGGGTTGGAAGAACAGGGATGGGACTGGGTTAATATCGCGGCTCATGCAAAGACTTGGAAAACCTTTCTTTCGGTGTATTCGGGGTCGCGGCGTCCGTTGGCGGAAAACCTTCTCCTCGCTATCCCCGAGGAGCCGATTCCCATTTGTTGCTTTCTCAATCTCTGCAGCCGCCAGGCAAGGAGTAGTGACTATGCGGCGGCGAAAGCCTCGGACCGGCAATCCCTAGTCTAAGCCCCCCAAGGCCGGACGAAGAATTGTCTGCAACTGCCCCCAAAACTGTACGTCGCGCGGATGGCGAAACACGCGCCTAATAATGGTAACAGAAGCAACTCCGGCCGACGCCAACGAGAGTAGCGGTATGTTTCCTGGCCGCAATTGTCGCTCAAATGAAAGCACTTAAACGCTGAACGGCGTTCGCAAGGATCTGCCTCTCAGCTTTTCTTCCGGTCGATTTTCAGATTGATAACCATTTCTTTGCGGTTATCCAGGGAGGAGACGTTTCGCACGGGAGATTTCGCTCCCTCGAACTCGGCGTGAACCTCATAGTCGGCATTCGGGTCGAGCCCGCTGAAACGATAATCCCCTTCGCTATCCGTAAAATTGCTGCGCACTGCGTTGGTTCGCAGGTTTTTCAGAAAGACGACGCTGTTCGGCAAAGGATTTTCGGATTTGTCGCTGACGACGCCACGAACAGTGCGCAACTGCGTTTCTTTTTTGGAATCCTGGGCGGCGCCGGAGATAACGAAGAGGAAAAGAACGCTGAAAATCGCGGCCTTCCATCGCGCATATTTCATTTGGGTTCTCCCGGCTTCTCCGGCTTGGTGCTCACCAGTTTGAACGTCAGGCGCTTCTGCACTTCCGCCATATTAGCGGCAATCTGTTGCGATTGGTCCTGATAGTTTTTCTGGTGAATGACCACTTCATATTCGATGCCATCGGGCACGCGGATGGCAAACTCCCCGCGCGAGTTTGTATAGGCGTCATACCGGAATTTCTTCTCCCCCTTGCGGCGGATTTTCACCTGAACGCCGGGGAAGGCGAGGCCGTGTTCGTTAAACACTGTTCCGAGAATCAGAAAGGGGGGAATCTTGCTTCTGTGTTTGCTTGCGCTGGAACTTTCCTGTGTGGAAGACGCGGGAGGCGCGGGAACTGGTGCTTCGGGAGAAGGGGCAGGAGGAGGAGGCGCGGGCTGTTGCGCGGCCGAGAGGCACGGCCAAAGAATAGTTGCAAGGGAAAATGCCGCAATCAGGAAGCGTATGCGCACCATGCTTCGGTGGGAAGGGATCACGTCAGGTTAGACGGCTTTCCGGAGACCAGAGGATGTCCGGTATGCCAGAGGAAATTGCTCTACTCGTCTTCGTCCTCGGTTTCATCGTCGTCATCGTCCTCTTCTTCCAGATCGCCGTCCTCATCAAAATCGTCTTTGTCCTCGGCGTCTTCTTCTTCCTCGTCCTCTTCGTCTTCTTCTTCGTCGAGGTCATCGGAAATGGGATTCAGCGCCACAGGATGCGTCTGCGAAACTTCCAGTTCGCACTCGCATTCCGGGCAGCTCAGGATTTCTCCCTCTTCCACTTCGTCTTCGTCCACGTCAATCTCAGCGGAGCATTCAGGGCAGCGGAGCACGTCACCATCCTCCGATTGGAATTTCAGCCGTAATGGCCCAACATCCCAGTATCCATCAACCGGCGTATTATATACCCTGCGCGTGAGCATCGAGTCGAGGCTCATTGCCGGGCTATTCAGTGTAACTCAACAGCTTCGATGAAAGAATAACAGCACATGGCGAGAGAATTCCCGGACCGGCCCGTGGTGGGCGTTGGCGGGGTGGTGATTGAGAACGGGCGGGCCTTGCTGATCAAGCGAGGAAGTGAGCCGCTGCTGGGGCAATGGTCCATCCCTGGAGGGACTCTCGAGTTGGGGGAGTCCTTGCAGGAAGGGGTCGCGCGTGAATTACTGGAAGAAACCGGGCTGGAAGTGGAAGTGCTGGACATGATTGAGGCTTTCGACCGCATCTTTCTCGACCCCGCGGCTCCTGGCCCCGGGACAACATCGCGGCCCAAGTATCACTACGTCATCGTAGACTATCTTTGCGAACGGGTTGGAGGCGAGGCCCAGGCCGGGAGCGACGTCACGGACATTGCCTATGCCACGGAGGACGAGTTAGAGAAGTTTCATATGACGCCCACCGCCAATCGGGTGCTTCTTCGCGCTTTCGCTATGGATCGGGCTCGCCACAAATCGGGATGAAGTGCCCGCGCACCCATCGAGAATCATTTCGCCAATTTCAGGATCTCGATGTTGCCGTTGGCGTTCGTCAGGGAAAGCGTGCATGCGCCGTCGCCGATTTTGCCGGTCATGGAATCTCCGCCTACCTGACCCACCGTAGTGATGGGAAGTTCGCTGTTGATGCGTCCGAAAGAAGTCCGCGCTGTCAATGTGTAACCCGCGCTTTCCGGAAGGTGCACCTGGATAGGGGAAAAAGAAGTCTTCGCGGAAATGTTCTTGCAGCCCGAGGGTGCGCGCGCCGCGGTCAGCATCACGGCGCCGTTCTGATTGTCCACGGTGATGTTGCCACCGATATCGTCCAGTGAAACGGCGGCAAAGCTGGTTCTGGCGGAGGCGTCGCCTTTCACCGAACTCGCCGTGACCTGGCCGTTCGAATTCTCGATGGTGAGGTTTCCATTCACCCGGGTGATGGTCACCGCGCCAAAACTTGTTTTTGCGTACGTGTCAGCGCCCATATCGGACAGCGAAATTCGGCCGTTGCCGGTGGTGGCCCTGGCGCCCTTCCGTAAGCCGCTGGCTTCGATGGCGCCAAAAGAGGTGTTGAGTGTGGCGCTGCCTTTGATTTCGCGCAGCGTGATGGTGCCGTTGGAGTTTTCGATCTCCACTCCGCCGCTGATTTGCTCCAGCGCCACTTCGCCGAAACTGTTGCGGACATAAACATCCTCGCCGGTCGGTCCGCCGGAAACGCGGCCGTTGTTGGACGTGCACTTCACGTGTCCACCGATGTTTGTAAACGTGATTGCCCCGAAGCTGCCCTTAAGATCGGCTGAACCGCTCACGGTATTTGCTTCGATGGCGCCATTGTTGTTGCTGACGGTAAGGGTTCCATGAATGTTCCGGACCGTCACGGGGCCGAAGGAGTTGTTCAGTTTCGAATTGCCCGCGTCCGTCAATTCCACCGAGCCGTTCCCTCCGACGATCGTGACGCTGCCCTGGATATTTTTGGCGGTGATGGAGCCGAAGCGGTCCTTGATATCGACGATTCCCTTCACGGCGGACACGGTAACGGTACCGTTGCTGTTGACGGCTGTCAGATCTCCTGCAACGCCCTCTGCTTCAACCGCGCCAAAGGAATTCGTCAGTTTGCTGGCGCCCACATCCCGAACCGTCAGTTGGCCGTGGCTGTTTTCGACATCGTTCCACGAGCGGACGCCGCGAATCTCCACATTGCCAAACGCGTTTTTTACCCAAAGCTTGGCTTCGTACGGCACTGCGATGTCGTAATCGACCGAGTACGAATTCCTGTGGCCGACTCGGAAAACCAGCGGATTGTCAGAGGGAGCGACGGTGCGGACCGTGATCCCATTTGTGTCCTGGCTGACCTCAATCTGCACGCTTTCGGCAAATTTTTCCGCTTGCTCTTGCGAGCCAGCCTGCGAACGGATGGTGGCGGAAATTACCGCTTCGTGGGAGTTTTCTCCGTGGATCCGGACCTCGCCGAATTTGTTTTCGACGCTCAGCGTCTGGCCAGCGGCAAGGGGGAGCGTTTTTTTGAATTGTCGGGAGGCAGTATCCTGGCCTGTGTTGGCAGCCACCGCGGGCACGGTCAACACGCAGGCAATCAGCAGAGCATGCCCGCACTTCCCCAATGAATTTTCTGCGCGGAAAAGGCTCATCGTTTAGTCTCCAGAACATCCTGCAGGGTCTGCTGCTTTTCCTGGTACATCGCCAGAAGCTGGTAGCGGAGATGCGCGTTCGACGGATTCTCTTCAGCCTGCGTTCGCAAGTCCGAGATGGCGCTGTCCAGCACCAGAAGTTTTTCCCGATAGTTGGCCATCAACGGTGTGTCCGTGTTCATCTGCGGGCCGGCTTCCGCGGCCAGCTTGTCGATGGCCGACATGTAGTCCCGTTCGGTGCGCTCGACTTCGGCGAGGGCTGCGGTCTTGAGCAGCGTATTCCCGAGATTCCCGGACGAGACAGGCCGGTGCGTGTACAGATAACCGCTGGAAATGGCCAGCGCGACGATCAGCGCACCAACCAGCGCCGTTTGCCAGATGTGCGGGATGTGGCGCCAGAAATCGAACGATAACCAGGAGCTCATGCGAGGGGCGGGCGCGGCTTGCTGTTGTCGAAGAGAATTCTCGATGCGAGCCCAAAGCGCCGGGCTTTCTTCGTAGTCGCGCAGCTCGCCGGCGGCGGCGCTCAATTGCCGCCAGGCGCGCAATTCCCCGGCGCAGACAGCGCACGCGTTGGCGTGCAGTTCAAGCGCGGCCCATTCTTCAGCAGAGCCCTCGAGGAGAATCCGTTCGCGATCGTCGCAGTTGATGTTCATTGCGGGCCTCCCGTCGCGAAACTGCGGGGAGGTTCCAGCATTGCACGGAGATTCTTTTTGGCCTGGAAGAGTGTGTTCTTGGAGGCGGTCTCGGAAATTTCGAGCATGCCCGCGATTTCCGCGTGGCGAAAGCCTTCCACTTCGTAGAGGAGGAACACATCGCGCTGATGGGCGGTGAGTCGTTCCAATGCACGCTCCAGCGCCATGCGGAGCGAAGGATGAGCGCCGGGCGCGCGGAGTTCCATGCGCGGGGCCAGCGCGTCCACGTCTTCATTGACCTGCTCTTTTCGCCGTACGCGGCTGCGGCGCAAATCGTGGCAAGTGTTCACCAGGATGCGAAACGTCCAGGTGACGAAGGAAGATTGCCCGCGAAAACCGGAGATGCTGCGCTGGATTTTCAGGAAGGTTTCCTGCACGGCGTCTTCGGCGTCGGCTTGGGAGCCGAGAAGATTGCGCGCCAGATTTTTCATCCGCGTGCCCTGCCACCGGTAGAGGCGCTCGTAACCCTGCAGATTCCCGCTGAGGCAGGCCGCCGCCACGCCCGCGTCCTGGGGAGCTTCCTCGCTGACACCAACGATTTCCACTTTCTCCTGGAAGGGTTCCACTCGCCGCTCCCCGTTGCGCTCCGCAGGTGAGAGTTTATGCTCCCAGGGCAGCGTAAGTCCCACAGATCCCATGGCTTTCTCCTGGGGTATAGACGCTGAGGGGAGGGGAAAGGTCTGGCCGTGGCCCCCAATTGAATCGACGGGGCAAGGAGTTATTTTTCAATCAGTTGCAGGCGGCTTGCGCTGCCTTCGAATTGGGGTCAGCAAATTATCGGAGTTTAAGGCTCGACTTCGCGAGGCAGGCCGCCGCGCGTGCGTTCGCGCTGCTCGAATTCTTTCACCTTGTCGCGCAGATCCTTGGGCGTGAAATCTGGCCAGCGCTTGGGCAGGAAACAGAACTCGGCGAACGCGCATTCCCAAAGGAGAAAATCCGAGAGGCGCTGTTCGCCGCCGGTGCGAATCAGGAGATCGACGTCGGTGGAGCCGCCGCGCTGAACTTCAGCGAGCACATTGCTGAACGCGTCGCTCGAAAGGTCGGTAACTTTGTAGAACTTGCTGGCGGCCTGAAATATGGAGTGGCGCGCGGAATAATCGACGGCCAGGCGAAGATGAAGTTTGTTGCCTTTGGCTGTGAGTGCTTCGGAATCGGCGACGGTTTCGCGCAGTACAGCGGGCAAGCGATCGCGGCGGCCTATGACGTTGAGGCGAATCCCTTCGTCGATACAGTGGGAAGTTTCCGCCTGAAGATACTCCCGCAAGAGCTGAAGAATCGCCGCGACTTCAGCGGCGGGGCGCGCCCAGTTGGCGGAAGAAAGGGCGAAGAGCGTGAGCGTGTGAATACCGAGATGGGGCGCGCTGCGAATAACGCTCCGGGCGGCCTCCGCGCCGGCGCGATGGCCGGCGGAGCGCGGCAAGCAACGGGAAGTGGCCCAGCGGCCGTTGCCATCGCAGATAATCGCGACGTGCAACCGGGAAGCTGCCGCCGGGACAGAAGGGCGAGACTGAAAAACAGTTTCCTGCAAGACAGGGTGATGCATGAGCATGGCTCTTTCTCCGCCGCCGGCTGACATAATGTGCTTTACACTGCAAAGCAAAACGGCAAAAAAATTTCACTTTTCGCGGGTGGCGCGAATCAAGGCCTCCATGTGATCCAGATACCGCTCCAGCGCCTTGCGGCCCGCGGGGGCCAGCCGGTATTCGGTCTTGGGCAGGCGCCCGTCGAACGATTTCGTGCACAGGATGTAATCGGCCTCTTCCAGCTTCCGGGCATGGACGCTGAGATTTCCATCCGTGGTTTTCAGCAAAGCCTTCAATTCGTTGAACGTCAACTCGCGGTTCACCGCAAGCGCGCTGACGATTCCGAGACGGATACGCTCGTGAATCAGCCGGTCGAGCGCCGCGGAGACAGGTTGTGATGCGTCGCTGCGAACGGGCGAGGGGCTCTCTTCCCGTTGCGCGCGTTCCTGGCGGACTGTGGACGACTTGGCCATGACTTCCTTTCGTTCGAAGAACTTACTCGCTTATCCCCCATACCGCAAGGCGATCCAGACACCAAAAGCAATCTGCACCACCCCAAATCCCGCGGCCATGAAAAGGTTTCCCCAGGAAGCCGGAACGAACAACGCCACAGCACCGAGAACCATCAAGCACATTCCCATAATGGGAACGGCGCGAACGGAAAACGAGCCGCCAGTCACGATGGCGGTGCCATAGAGCAGCAGCCACACACCCGGCAGAAGGCCGACGGCGCCGAACTCGAATAATGCCAAGGTGAGCAATCCCCCGACAAAGATGGGCGGGGCGAAGCTGAGGGCGAATTTGCGGCCGGGGCCGGTGAACAGGGATGAGTTGGCGCGTCTTGCCTTGGTGGCAGCCGCAGGGGCCGCAATGGCCACCCCCACGAACACTTCGGCCAGCCACACGGCCAGCCAAGCGCTGGGAGAATTCTGTCGAGAGGCGAGAAAGGCGGCGGCGAGGGCGGTGGCGCCCATGGCAACGCCACCCCAGCCTGGAACGGCCGTGAACTCGGCGGCGTTCTCCATGGTTTCGCGGATATAGCGCAGGTGATCGGCGGCCCGAGCATCGATGGGGATGGGCTTGGCAAGCGGAGCGCGGTTGGATTGAGGGATAGGCACGAGGGAAAGATAGGGGAAAGAGGAATCTGTGTCAAGTACTTTATATCATAAAGTGAGAGGCTATTTTCGCCACCCGTACTCCCCCATCAACGGCACAAACCGGCACGCCCCGCCTGGCTTAGAAAGGGATTTGCCTTCGCGCCTGATGATCACCTGCAATTCCTGCTTGTCCAGGTCGCCCACTGGGGCGATCAGCCGTCCGCCCTCCGCAAGCTGTTGCAGGAGGGGTTCAGGAATCGAAGGCGCAGCGGCCGCAATGAGAATCGCGTTGTAGGGGCTCTGCGCGATCCAACCCAGAGTTCCGTCGCCGGCGTGAACCTGCACGTTGGCGTAGCCCAGGCGTTGCAGCCGCTCGGCCGCCGATTGGGCCAAATCGGGCAGGAGTTCCACGGTGTGAACCTCTCGCGCCAGGAGCGACAAAACCGCTGCCTGATAGCCGCAGCCGGTTCCAATTTCCAGGACGTTTTCCGCGCCAGCCAGTGACAGTGCGGCCACCATAGCGGCCACCATGTACGGCTGAGAGATGGTCTGCCCGTGGCCGATGGGGAGAGGTTCATCGGCGTACGCCCGATTGATCCAGAAAGGCGGCAGAAATTCGTGGCGGGGCACGGCGGCAATGGCGGAGAGCACTCGTTCATTCGTTACGCCGCGTTTGCGGATCTGGTTTTCGATCATCAGCCGGCGATCTTCCGCGTATCTCTCAGCGGAATCGTTGCCGTGGGGAAAAGAAGCCATCTCGACCTGCGCAATCTTGAAAGTTGCCCGCGCCTTGCGGAGGACACAATCCGGAGGCTCTACTCTGACACGGTTTGGCCATTTCCGAGCATACCCCCCACCTGCACGGATGGTCAGTGACGCAAGCAACAATTCTGGACTTCGGAGCAGGAGTCAAGGACGAAGCGTTTCACTAGACTTCTTCATGCGGACATGGTTCCGGGCACTTGGGAAAGCCCGGGCAAAGGTGTGGAGGCGGTTATGAAGGCGGTTCTGGCACTCGTTGTGATTTACATCGGCACGTTTCTTGTCGCGATCCAGGGTGGGTCTGTTTCGGAAGTCCAGGCGGCTTCGCAAAATTCTATTGCCGCGCAAAGCGGAGAATTGGCGGTCGGCTCGATAGATCCTGCGAAGGAAGCGGACATCCGGGCGCTGCTCGAACTGGTCGGCGCGCGCGACCTTGTGCAGGACTCCATGACCCGCTCGGCCGAGCAATATCGCGAAAAACTGCTCGAAACGGTGCAAAACAACCAGCAAGGGCAGAAGTTCGTCAACACCGTGATCACCGGGTACGAGAAAAAATTCGATGTGGATGCGGTCACAGACCAGCTGATTTCCGTGTATGACAAGCACTACAGCGACGAAGAGATCAAAGGCTTGCTGCAATTTTACGGGTCGCCCCTCGGGCAAAAAGTTGCCGCGGAGTCGCCGAAAATCAGCCGCGAAATTCAGGAATCGATCCGGCTCTCCTCAGGAAAAGCCGCAAAAGAAGCTTTGCTGGAAGCCAAGCAGGACAATCCAGGCGTCGGCCAAAATGCCCGCCTCGCGGCCCCCGGCAAGAGATTTCAGCCGCGTCGCGGCCAGCAGTCCGACGGCTCGCAGCAATCCGCGGAGCAGTCGGCGCAACAACAGGATCCCCAGTAAAAACGTTTCGAGAGATTTTCCCGATGAAGGGCGCTACTGAAAGCGCTTCTTGAACTTGATATCCACGCCGAACGTACCGTTCTGATCGCGCAATCCGACAACCGAAATATTCCGGTTCAGGTTGTATTCCACCTGAATCACCTGCTGTTGCGAAGAACTGACGTTCGAAACGTAGGTAACCGTCAGGTCGCGGGTAACCTGCTGCTCGACGGTCACGCGCGCGCCGACGTTCTGGTTGGCGTTCGTGGTGCCAAAACTCGCGAGCCCTGGATCCACTCGGAACCGGGTGATGCCAAATAAGCGCTCCACGCGGCCCCCAAGCTGGCTGGAAATCGCTTCCGAGAGCAAAGCCGTCGCCCCGCTATTATTGCTGGAGCCGGCCTGCCCGGTAGCACCACCGTGCATCGCAGTCTCTGAACTCGTTTGGCCGAGGGCCAGGAGGGTGACAATGTCGTTTCCGGGCAGAGGCGGGTCGGAGCGGTAAGACAAACTCATTTTGCTGGCTTGGCCGGTGAAATTGAGGGTGATTTCGTATTGCTGCACGTTTGTGGTGGCTTCAAAGTTGATGACTGGGTCCATCCGGAACGGATTGGCAAAATTCAGGTCGCCGCGCGTAACTCGGTACCGATTATCGTGGAAGTAGAGATCCCCGGAGAGCACGTGGATGTGCCCCAGAAGAATCGGATGTTCGGCGGTACCACGGACACGGAGGCTTGATTCCGCTTCGAGATGAGCGCCCGGCCATTCCAGGCGCGTGTCGGGAGTGGAGCTGCCTTCGACATCGAGTTGCAGGTTGCGCAGAAAATCCGAGGTTGTGCTGGAACTGCTGGAGCTGGAGGTCAGGGAGCCGACCGCTTCGATGCCCTGGTTCAGAGTGACACGCTGCACCTGCACTTTCCCCGAGAGCAATCCACCGTCGAGAGTACCGGAGAGACGCAGCCCACCGCCGACGAGCCAGCTCATGCCTTCCGGATAACGGATGCGAATTCGGTCGGTTTTCGCGGAGATATCGTACCGAAAGGGCTTCTCGGAATAGTTGGCCGTTCCAGCCAGCGTGATCAAACCACCGCCGGCCTCGCCGGTGACGTTGTCGAAAAACAGGCGGTTGGCATCGAAGACTAAATCCCCTTTCAAATTGCTCAGGCCGGTGGGAAAATCCGCCGAGCGAACGGAAATGCTGTTCAATTTCACGCGGCCAATGATCCTGGGCCGGTCAAGCGTGCCCTCAAACGAAGTGTTGATGTCCGCGTGGCCGTTCACGTCCACATCGGTGATGTAACCGCTGAGGAGGCGAAGATCCACGGAACCGTTGAGCTTCATGGCCACGGTGCGGCGCCCCGTAAATTGGACGGAACCCGTCAACTCCGCGTTCGTCTCCGACCCCTTGAGCGCGAGGCTGAGGATTTTCAAACTGTCTTTTGTGGACGTGAGATGAATCGGGCCTTGGTTTTCGAGCTGCACGCTGCCGTAGTTGAAGACAACCCGCGAAAAATTCCCATCGAGGGTCAGCGTTTCGGGGCGCTGCAACTGGCCTTGGAATGTGATTTCGCCATCGGCAACGCCGTGTCCCTTGAATTTCCCCAGGTGCAGGGCCGAGAGTAAGAAGGGGTCCAGGTTGATATTGCGAACGGATATTTTTCCATCGAGTGGTTGCGGATCGCCCAGACCCAGTGTGATTCCCCCAGTGATCGCGCCTTCGCTCATGGCCGAATTAAGTTTCAGTTGTGCGAGCTTCCCGTCGGATTCGAGATCGCCTCCGAAGCTGCCGATGACTTCCGTGCCCACTTGCAAATCGACGACCCGGAAGGAGCCCTCGGCAAGAGGAGCGCGGATCGGGCCGCTGGATTTCAGGCGAAATGACATTTGGCCGTCCAAGGGGAGGCCCGAGGCCTTGATCTGTCCAAAATTGGCCAGCGGCAGCGACGCACCGACCAAATCCGTCGTCAACGACTCGTCCGCATAGCGGTACGCAACAGAGCCGGTGACGATTCCAGCGCCCCCCGCCTTTTCCGCAGCGGGGCCAAAAAAGCGCAATTCCGCGTTCGAGAGCCGCACCTCATCCGGCAGTACGGTTAATTGGCCGCGGAGCCGGTTGAAAGGGACGGTGTAAACGGTCGCGTCCGCCAGGTCCACAAGACCGGTCAAGGAGGGTTCGGCGCGTGTTCCGCGCCCGTGAAACTGGCCGGTCAGCAATCCCTGCACAGGATATTTCTTTCCGACAAGCTGCTCCAGCGATTCGAGTGGCACCTTTTCCAGATTCAGTTCGCTGCCCCACTGGTTTTCCGGGCGGAACTCCCAATCGGTCAATTGCAACTGACCGTCGATTCCGGCCGCCATGGTCCCCCGGCGTGCGTGAGCGCGGGCGATAACCAACTCGGTCGGCGAATACGTCACGTCGCCATCGAGAGAGTCGAGAGCAAAATTGTCATAGCGCGCATGCTCCCCCTGGAAATGGCCCTGGAACGTAGGGCCGTCCGATGGGCCCAGAATTCGGCCGTTCCACCGCAAAGCGCCATCAATGGGGACCTTTGCGGCCGCAGTGCCTGGCTTGTCGCCTGAAATTGCATGGATAAAATCATCCCACGGCGCTAGGGAGCCGATATCCAGCCGGACATCTAGGGAAGTCTGCTTCGGATGGAGAATTCCGGTGAAGCTACCCCGGGAAGTGGGAGTTTCGAAATCAAACTGCTTCAACTCCAGGGTGTTCGGAGTGTATCGGTAACGAAGGACCGCTTCGCTGGTAACAGGAACGTGGCCGCGCATGGTTTCGTCGGGCTCTTCCCAGCGCATGCTGGCGGATATATCGAAGTCGCGAAAATTGTCGTGCCAGGTTTCCACGGTGTCCGCATAAATCACGGAGTCCCAGTGAAGGCTGTCGATGGGGAAGCCGGCGTGATCGATTGCCGGCGCAACTCCCGAAAGGCGGATGCCCTGCACCTTGGTAACTGCCCTGAATTTCAGGCCGTCGTACTTCATCGTGATCGGGCCTTTGACGCTGCCACCGAGGCCGTAGGCGGCAAAGTCCGGGAGTACGACCCCATCGGGTTCGAGGGCGTAGTGCGAACGGCTTGTGAGATTGGCAGAGTGAAAATCCTCGAAACTCAAAACTATGTTGTCCGCGGCGAATTCCCCTTTCCCTCCGAATTGCCCGGAGGCGAGCGTTCCATCTCCGCGCAGGTCGATTCTGCCCAGTGGCACTTCCGGGGTGCGAAACGCCTCGCGAATATCCAGCAGATCGAGCCAGCCGCGGTAGCGGTACGTCCAGTTGGGTGTTTCGAAATTTTTTGTTTCGGCCTGCAGATCCAGGTGCGAGCGACCGACGTCGACCACCGCCTGTTCCAACGTAAAGGCCTCGCGGCTTGCGGAGAATCTTGCGGAAAGGTTTGCCGGCAACGGAAGATCGCGCCGACGGGCCAATTGTATGGAATCCCAATCCAACGAGCCAAGATAAAGTGGATGGTCCGGGGTGCCGCCGACGGTTACGTTCAGGCGCAGATCGCCGCCTTCCGTCGCGACAAGCGAACGCAGGTTGTTATAGAGAAACCAGCCGTCCCTGATTTCAATGTGGCGGATGTGCAAAGCCAACAGAGTTTGCTGCAGCGGTTGCCTGGAATCACTCTTCTTGATAACGGGGAGATTGCTGCTGCCGTTCTTCTCCACGCGCAGATGCACCCTGGGTTGCACCAGCAGCAGATCATTGAGGGAAACGCGGCGTCCCCAGAAGGAATCGATGCGCAAACCGATTCTTGCCTGCTCCGCTCTGAACAAGGGGTCTGTGCTCGGCGGCTCCGTGCCATGAATCACCAGTCCGTTCACTGTCGCGGTCAACGAAAACCAGCCGACGGAAACGGTGCGCACTTCCACGGGAGTTCCCGTCAAATTGTGCAGGCGGTTAACCAGGAACCGGCGCAAAAGGGGATTGGCGAGGCCGCTGCCTAAGGCAATAATCGCCAACGCCACCCCGAGCAGGGTCCAGGTGCCAAGCACCCAGAAGAGGTGCTCGAGCCACAATATCTTCTTGCGGCGGGTTTCCTCGGTCATTTTGGTTTCTCACCCATCATTATCTCAACCCGGACGCGCGCCCGGCTCTCTTTGAGCCAACGGTCGGCCTGCTCGTTAATAGCCTGCTGCACAAGCGCTTCCTGGATGAAATCCCGCGCCGTGTCCAGGGTAGGCGGGGCTTGGCCGCGCGATTCCGCTCGCGGCACTACGCGGGACTTGTAGAACTCCTCGATAGCTTTTTCGTCGATCTGGATTGCCGGACGGAAGCGGCTATCGAGGTAATTGCTGAGATAAAGCTGCGCTCCGACGAACTGGCGAATCTCCTCGTCGGTAATGCCGCTGTTCTTTTGCCGTGTCTGAAATTCCTCGGGCGAGGCAAACGAGCGCTTCAAGCGCTCGATGCTGCGGTTCACGTCGTCGTCCGAAGGTTTTGGAAATCGCGCCACAGTTGCTTCGTTGCGGACAATCCACTGGTCGATCAGGCGGTTCAGGATGTCCGCGTCGCTTTGCGCCTTTCCGTCGAGAAAGACCTGGTAGCGGGCAAGTTGCCGGATGTCGCTCAACAGGATAATTTCCGTTTCGACGCGGGCCACAATGCGGTCCGTGACTTCCTGCGCGAGGCCAGGACCCGGCACCGAAACCGGGAGCAGTCCGACGGTCAATACCGCGATTGTGATCCATTTACGCATCAGAAGCTCGAGCCCAGGTTGAAGAATATCTGGAACTTCTGAAGGTGCGTCCCCTGCTGGCAGAAAACCTGGCTGTTCTGGCAGGGGATTACGAACTCCGCGGGATTGAGCTGATAACCCAAATCAATCCGGATGGGGCCGATGGGCGTGGCGTAGCGCAATCCAAAGCCGACGGTGTGCGAGAAATAGTTTAGCTCATTCGTGCAGTTGGCCACGCAGCGAGTGGCATTGAACGGTCCCGGCGGCTGGCCGGGAATAGCAGGCACGAAGACGGGCTTTGGCGGCGACCAACGCAGATTTATGCGGCTGGCCCGGCTGAACACGTTCCCGGCGTCATAGAACAATGCTCCGCCCAACTTGGTACCGACAATCGGCAACTTCATCGGAAAACGTATTTCCTGGTTCAGAATCACCAGCGCCTGGCCACCGACCGGGAAGCCCGTCAGTGCGTCGCGCGGCCCTGCTTGATTGAGCGCAAACCCTCGAATCGAAGTGCCGCCACCGGCAAAGAGTCTCTCTGGGAGCGGGATTACCTGGGGCAGTGGCGGTTGGGTGGGCGCGGGAAAACTCAAGGCAACAGTATCGCCAAACGGCTGCAGGATGCCGATACGGATCGCGCGGGCGAAATTCCAATTCCGAGAAAGGGGTGTATAGGTGGAATTCTGGAGAGAATAACGGAGAAAACTGGCACTGGAACCGATGTTCGTGCCGGCGGCGCTGACATCCACGGTGCTGAACGAGCCTTTCGTCGCGTCCGCGGGGTTATCACGGTAATCCCGAACATACGTCATCCCGAATTGAGAGACCAGGGTGGGCTGGTTGAAGAGGGGCACTTCCTGGGAGGGAATATTGAGATTGCTGACGGTCACTTTCCGAAAGACGTAACGAACCGAAAGAGATGAACGAGGCGTGACCTGGTCGGTCAGCTGGATGTTTCCTTCATACCGCGTCTGCTCGAAGGTGTTGATGTCCTGCGTCTTTTCAACGTAGGCGTTCGCCTGCAAACTCAATTTTGAATCGTTGAACGTGTTGGGCGCGGTGTAGGCCAGAAGCGCGCGGCCCTGAATGGTGCTGCCACGAAGTTTCAAGGCGAGAGAGTCGGCGCGACCTGTCACATTTTGCTTTGAGATTTCCAGAATGCCGCGAGGCGCAGCCTGGATCTCTCCGCCGGTGGGATCCGTGGTGCTGGCCAGGCGCTGCACTTCCAATCCGCCGCCGTAGGCGATGGTGTATCGTTTGGCCTCTTCGACGAGCACCACGACGTCTTTTTCGGGATCGCTGCCGCTCGCGTTCTGCGGCTCGATTGTCACGCGATTAAAGACGCCCAGATTGTAGAGCTTCTGCTGGGACTCAACGACCTCACCTTCCCGCAGAGGCTCCCCCGGCTTCACCTTGACCTCGCGGCGAATCACGCGCTGCCGGGTGTGGTTATAACCTGTGAGAAAAATCCTTTTTACTGAAATCCGAGGGCCTTCCTCGATTTTATAGACCAGCTTCACCGGCTCCGCGCGTTCGACCGCGTACTTGCGGGCTTCCCCGGTCAGTTTTTCGGCTTCCGCGTTTTGTTTGGCAACGGCCGTCTGGGCTTCCGGGGAATCATCCGGCTCCGAGGTGTAAGAAAATGTCGCTTCCGGGTAGCCCTGGTCGTAATAGAGGGCCATGACGTTGTCGCGATCGCTCGACACATTGAGGTCTGAGAAAGGCTGTCCGGGTAGCGCGCCCAGGACCCCGCGGATTTGCGCTTCGGTCAGCGCGTGCATCCCTTGCACTTGCAGACTAGAAACCAGGGTCTGCTTTCCTTCTTCGATGTTGAAATGAACGAGCAGATCGCCGCCCTTTTTACCATTAGTTTCCTCCGCCTGCCCCTCCACCCTTGCCGAAAGAAATCCGTTCGAAATGTACAGGTTTTTCATCGAGAGGGCGTCGGCATCCATCAATCGCCGGCTGAAGTGCGGCCGTGTGAAGAGGCTGACCGTTGAAATCGTCAACCGGCTCTTCAGGAGTTCCGTGCTGAAATAGTGGTTCCCGTTAATTTCGATGCGCGAAAGCTGGTGGCGTGCCCCGCGCTCCACCGTATAAGTGATGATTTCCTCGTTGCCCTTCTTGCCCGACTTTGCGCCCTCCACCTCGCGCGACGACACGGCGTAGTCTACTTTTGCGTCGAAATAGCCTTCTCGTTCCATGCGTTCGCGAATATTCCGACGCCCCTCTTCCAGCAAGTCCGTATCAACTGAGCCTTCCTGGTAAACGGGAATCATCTTCTTCAAATCGCGTGCAGAGAGCTTGGCTCCGACCAGGGCTACGCGCACCCGCGGTCCCTCGGTAACCTCAAGTGTAAGAGGCATCGTGTTGGCCGCCGTGTCCAGTTCGCCTCTCCGAACCGAAACACGAGCGCTGAGGTGCCCCTTTTTTTCGAGAAATTTTCGTATGCGCTCTGTGCCGGATTGCATTTTGCTGGTCGTCAACGGGCTTCCGGGCTTTAGCTTGAATCTGGCAAGGAGTTCAGCATCACCGTATTCGGTGTTGTTGATCAACTCGATCTTCTTGGCGCGGACGCGAGGCCCGGAATCCAGGTTCACGATCACGTCCAGTTGGTGCGATTCAGGGAACGGATGCTCCTCGACGCTGATCTTGGCCCGGTAAAGGCCTTCTTCCTTCAAGGCCTCGCGCAAGCGCTCCACCCCGTCCTTAACATCCTGCTCGTGGTACGTCTGCCCTAAAGAAAGCTGCATCGCCGCGACGGCGGAGGCATCGGTCGGCGGAGCAGTGAGCCCCTTGATCAATACTTGATTGAAATAGAGATTTTCGCGCGCCACAAAATCAAGCCGCACCCCATCGCTTTCGGGATAGGTGACGGCTCGTAAATCCGCGTAGTTCCCAGTCTGATACAGAATGCGAATGCTCGCGGCCACTTGCTCCGGCCGTAAGGGTTCGCCAACCTGCACCGGCAAGGCCTGCAACTGGGCCTGAAGCACCTTTCCGTCTTCAGAAACGACGCGCACGGCGGCCAATTTGGGTTCCGCTGGTTTGCCGGGCTGGAATTCCGGATTTGTCTGGGCGTGCGCTCGCGTTCCTGCCAGAATCAGGCAAAGAAGGACAATCGCTCGCAACCCATTGTTCCAGCGGCATTTCATGTGTTCTATAACACAGACGAAGCGTAGCACAGGCGCGTTGCCTCCCCCGGTCACTTTGGCGCTATGATGAAGAGGAAAAAGAACCTGTGGTGCTGGGAAACTATTTTACGTGACTCTTTCGCTGAACGAGAAGTATTCCCGACAAATGTTGTTCGACGGCATCGGGCCGGAAGGACAAGCTCGCCTGGCCTCTTCCAGCGTCGTGATTGTGGGCTGCGGAGCCATCGGCGCCGCGGTTGCCAATCTACTGGTTCGCGCGGGCGTTGGCCGCATTCGCGTCCTGGACCGCGATTTCGTGGAACCCTCCAATCTGCAGCGCCAGATACTTTTCGACGAGGCCGACGCGCGGGAAGCGCTCCCCAAGGCAGTTGCCGCGGAACGCAAGTTGAAAGCTTTGAATTCAGAGGTTGCGATTGAGGGAATTGTGGCGGATCTGAATTCCCGGAATGCAAGCGAATTGCTTTCCGGATTTCCTCTGATTCTCGATGGCACGGACAATTTTGAAACGCGCTTTTTGGTGAACGATTTTGCGATCCAATCGGGGACTCCCTGGATCTACGCCGCCGCGGTTGCCAGCTACGGCCTGACCCTTACGATTCGGCCGCAAAAGACGGCTTGCCTTGCCTGCTTGCTCGAAACTGGAGGCTCAACTGGCTTGGAAGAAACCTGCGACACCGTAGGTGTGCTTGGTCCGATCGTGAACCTGATTGCTTCGCTCGAGGCGGCCGAGGCTTTGAAGTTGCTCTCCGGCAACGAGAACCAATTGCATGGCCGGTTGCTCTCATGCGACGTCTGGACGGGCCGCTTCCAGTCCGTGCAGCCCGAACGAAATCCCCTGTGCCGAGCGTGTGGCTTGCGTGAATTTCCGTATCTGGAGGGACAGGCCCAGCCACACATCACCATGTGCGGGCGCGATTCGGTGCAAATTCATGAACGGAGACGTAATCTGGACCTGCCGGCCCTGCAACAGCGACTTGCCTCCACAATCCCCGGCGTCCGTCAGAACGGCTTCCTGCTGCGATTCCAGGTTGAACCCTACGAAATGACCATTTTCAGCGACGGGCGGGCAATCCTGAAAGGCACGAAAGATCCCGCAATCGCGCGGTCGCTTTACGCCAAATATATAGGTGCTTGAGCGGTCTTAGCGAAAGATGCCGCTACGCCCGGCAGGTGTGCGCATCGAGGCCCGGTCGAGGTTCTCGCGCAGGTTCATCAGGGTCAGGAAAGTGCTCAAAACGCGCGCTTTCAGGTCATCGGTGAGGTGCAAACCGCTGGTCGCCACGCGCGCCAAGGATTCCCCGTTGGTGGTGATGAACCTCAGGATATCCCGCTGGCGGTCCTGAGGGGCGTTTCCCAGCGCCGTTTCTCGCCGCATTTCGGCACAGCTTGCTTCCAGCGAGAGGGTGAAATGCAGGATACAGACCTTCTGCTCCGCCAGTGCGGCGGGGACGTCGTGTTTGCATCCCGAGATGTGGCAAGTATCGCTCATCGTACCCAAAAGGGTGGTTTTTGATAGGTAACATTCTTGGAGCAGAAAATCCAGCGGTCATCTTGGCCCTGCAGCGTATGAAATAGCTGCCCCTTTCCAGGGTCACCTGACCTTCGGAACAGCGGTTTCTCTTTTTGGGACAGCTGCCCGCGGCGAGCTGAAGCCCGCCTCCACGTTCCCGCGCCGCCATTTTTCAAAAAAGTTTGACATCGCCGGCGGTGCGACTGTATAAATATACAGTAGACTGTATATTTGCAATGAGCGCGACAAAAACATACCGGCACGGACAGATCCTGCGGCTCGTTTCGAGCGAGCGCATCGCCAACCAGGAGGATTTGCGCCGGCGATTGGCAAAGGAAAGGCTCCGCGTTACGCAAGCCACTCTTTCGCGTGACCTCCAGGAGCTGAAGCTCATCAAGACCACGGATGGCTACAAAACAGGAACGGCATTGCCGGACGAATCCGCCGGCGTTGCTCCCCTGACGCGGGCGCTGCGCGAATTCCTGCTGGACATTCGCCCGGCGGAAAACCTGCTGGTACTGAAAACGCCTCCGAGCGGTGCGCAACCTCTGGCCGCTGCCGTCGACGCGGCAAAGTTTCCAGAGATCGCCGGCACCATCGCCGGGGACGACACGGTCCTGATCATCACGCCCAGCCGCAAGACGCGGGAGTCTCTCCAGAAGAAGATCGAAGCTCACGTGAAATGAGAGATCCCCGCCAAATCACCGTCATTGGGGTCACCGGCTATACGGGTTTTGAGCTGGCCACCCTGCTTCTGCGCCACCCCGGCATTGGGAAGCCTACCTTTTATGTGCGCGAAACCAACGGGGCGCACTGCCTTTCGGATCTATTTCCCCAGTTGCGCGGGTGGGGCGAGGCTCCCCTGAAGCCGCTTGCACTTGAGGCCATTGCAGGAAGCAACTCCGGAACGGCCTTTTTGGCCACACCGCATGAGGTTTCCGCGGAGATCGCTCCGAAACTTCTCGATGCGGGGCTGCGCGTGATCGATTTGAGCGGCGCCTTCCGCTTCGCGTCCGCTGACACATACTCCTCCTGGTACAAGCTGCCCACTCCCCACGCCGAGCGGCTCAGCGAAGCGGCTTATGGCCTGCCGGAGCTTTACGCCGAACGGATCAAAAGCGCAAAACTGATTGCGAACCCCGGTTGTTATGCCACCAGCGTGATTCTTGCCCTGCGTCCGTTGCAGGACGCGGGACTTCTGGCCGCGGGACATACCGTGATTTGCGACTGCAAATCCGGCGCAAGCGGAGCGGGCAAGGATCCCCGCCGCGATCTGCAGTTCGTGGAAGTGGAGGGAAACTTCCGCGCTTACAACCTTTTCAACCACCGGCACACGCCGGAAATCCTGGAACACACGGGCTTGCCGGAATCGCGCCTGATTTTTTCCACACACCTGCTGCCCATTCCGCGCGGCATCCTGTCGTCGATTTACGTGACTCTGGCGCATCACCAGTCGCCCCAGGACATTGAGACGCTCTTCAGGAAATTTTACGCGGGCCATTCATTGATCCGGATTCATCCAGCAGGGACGCTGCCGGAGGTGCAGCACATCATCAAAACCAATTTTTGCGATATCGGCTTCGCGCTCCATGTGGATGGGAAGCGCCTGGCGGTCATTTCCTGCCTCGACAATCTCGGCAAAGGCGCGGCCGGCCAGGCTGTACAGAACCTGAATCTCACGCTGGGACTTGAGGAAAGGACGGGACTCGTATGAGGATCGTCATCAAATTCGCCGGCGCGTTGCTGGAAGATGCCGCGACCGTGCGATTGCTCGCAAAGCAGATTGCCGCTCTCGCCCGGCACAAGCACGAAATCCTGGTGGTTCACGGCGGCGGACGGATTTTCACCGCCACGCTGAAGCGGATGGGGATTGAAAGCAAGTTTGTAGGCGGCTTGCGAGTCACGGACAAAGAGACTCGCGACGCGGCGGTTATGGTGTTCGCGGGCGTCCTGAACAAGCAACTCTCCGCAGCCATCACGGCGGAGGGGCAGCCGGCGCTTGGCATTTGTGCGGCCGATGCGGCCTGTTTCTCGGCATCGCCGCTGGTGCACAACGATGTAGAGGGCGGCCTTGGCTATGTTGGCTATCTCACCGGCGTAAATGTTCGTTTTCTCGAATCGCTCTGGCGCACGAAGTTGCTGCCCGTCGCTGCATGCCTGGGGCTCGGCGCGGACAACGAGCTTTACAACATCAACGCCGACCACATGGCCGCGGCTTGCGCGGAGTTCGTGGAAGCCGACCATCTGATATATCTCACGGACGTTGCGGGCGTGCTGGACGGCGAAAAAGTTCTTTCGGCCATCTCCTGGCAGGAGATCGACCGCTTGATCCAATCGCGCGTGGTTTCCGGCGGGATGATCCTTAAGCTCGAGGCGGCCAAGCGAGCCCTTCAGTCGGGCGTTCGCGAAGTGCACATCGTCGGCGGAGGTTCCGCCGCGGCGGCGCTGGCTCCCGACCGGTTTGTTGCGGCGCCAGCCAAGACCACCTCTCTCGAACTTCCCGGCACCCGGGTGCTCCGGGAGTTTTCTTCCGCTGGGCATTCGGCCAGCGCGGCAGTTTAGTGGCAGGCGAAATTGGAGAAATCGATGACTACGACGATCACGCTTCCTGTTGCGGTAACCAAAGACCTCCTGACCGGGGCGGAATGGAGTCCCGCGGACGCCCGCGACCTGCTCCAGCGCACGGCTGAAATCAAGGCGCGCCCTGCGCGTTACGCTTCCACGCTGCGCGGCAAGCACATCGCGCTGATTTTTGAGAAGCCGTCGCTGCGCACGCGCGTCACCTTCGAGGTTGGCATCCAAAGCATGGGCGGGTTTGTGGTGTTTCTCGATCATACGCAGGCCCGGCTCGGCGAGCGCGAGTCCATCCCGGATGTGGCGCGAAACCTTCAATGCTGGGTGCAGGGGATCGTCGCGCGCGTTTACGAGCAGCGGGTGCTCGAAGAGATGGCGCAAAATATTTCCATACCGGTGGTCAATGCGCTTTCCGACAAATTTCACCCCTGCCAGGCGTTGGCGGATTTCTTCACGCTGGAAGAGAAATTCGGCTCGCTGAAGGGACTGAAGCTCGCTTACGTTGGCGACGGCAACAACGTCTGCAATTCGCTTATTTTTCTGGCGGCGCGGCTGGGTGTGAACCTCCGGATCGCCACGCCCGCAAGCTACGCACCTGCGCAGGACGTGCTTGGCGATGCCAAGCGCGTCGCGAAAGAAACCCGCGCGAAGATTGAACTCTTCACCAATCCCGCCGAAGCGGTGGAAGGCGCACAGGCGGTTTACACCGATTCGTGGACCAGCATGGGCTTTGAAGCGGAAGAAAAGATGCGCCGCCAGATCTTCAAGCCCTTCCAGGTGAATCGCAAGCTGATGGAGCAGGCCGCGCCCGGAGCCCTCTTTATGCACTGTCTTCCGGCGCACCGCGGCCAGGAAGTCACCGACGAAGTGCTGGATGGCCCCACTTCCGTGGTGTTACAGCAATCTGAAAATCGCATGTACGTGCAGAAGGCCATTCTTCACGCACTGTTTACCTGATCTTGATACCGTGTTCCATCACCAAGGAGAAATCATCTAGTGAATTCGCACACCCCGAAACCCAAAAAAGTTGTACTCGCCTATTCCGGCGGCCTGGATACTTCCATCATCATTCCCTGGCTGCGCGAGAATTATGGCTGCGAAGTGATCGCCATGATCGGCGACGTGGGCCAGCAGGAAGACCTGGAAGCCGCCCACAAGAAGGCGCTCGCGACCGGAGCATCTTCGGCTTACATCGAAGACCTGCGGGAAGAGTTTGTCCGCGATTACATTTGGCCGACCCTGCGCGCCGGCGCCGTCTATGAACACACCTATCTGCTCGGCACTTCGATGGCTCGCCCGGTAATTGCCAAGCGGCAGGCGGAACTTGCCCTGGAGCTTGGCGCGGATGGGCTCTCCCACGGCTGCACCGGCAAGGGCAACGACCAGGTCCGCTTTGAATTGGCGTACAAGGCCATCGCGCCGAACGTGCAAATTATCGCTCCATGGCGCGAGTGGGACATCGATTCTCGCGAAGACGCCATTGCTTACGCCGAGAAGCACAAGGTTCCCGTGGAGCAGAGCAAAAAAAACATCTACAGCCGCGACCGCAACATCTGGCACCTGAGTCATGAAGGCGGCGAACTGGAAGATCCCGCCAACGCGCCGAACGAGGCGATGTGGCAGTGGGTTGTTTCGCCGGAGAAGGCTCCGGACAAGGCGGAGGAAGTCGAGATCGGTTTCGAAGCCGGTACGCCGGTTTCCGTGAATGGCAAGAAGCTTGGGCCGATTGAATTGCTGAATACGCTCAATGCTATCGCCTCAAAGCATGGCATCGGGCGCACGGACCTGGTCGAAAACCGGCTGGTGGGCATGAAGTCACGCGGGGCATACGAAACTCCTGGCGGAACATTGCTCGTGACCGCGCACCAGGAACTTGAACGCCTGACGGTTGACCGGGAAACGGCGCACTTCCAGCAGGCGCTTGCGGTGCGTTATGCCGAACTCGTTTACAACGGCCTGTGGTTCTCGCCGCTGCGCGAAGCGCTTGACGGATTCTTCAACGTGGCGCAACAGCGCGTCACCGGCTCCGTCGGCTTGAAGCTGTGGAAGGGCACGCTCAACGTCACGAAGCGGCTTTCACCCTATTCGCTTTATCGCGCCGACCTCGCCAGCTTCACGATGGGGCGCTACAACCCGAAAGACGCGGAAGGATTCATCAACCTGTTTGCCTTGCCGGTCACCGCGCGACCGAAAGCGAAAGCTGAAGTCGGCAAGTCATAAACAGAGTTTCCAGTCCTTAGTTCATAGTTTTCAGTAAAGAATCCAGTCAAAGAAATGATTCGGCTGGCGACCTACTGGGAAAAAGAGCGGGACTCGCAATCCGATCGACTTAAAACTGATTACTTATGACTGAGAACTTTTTCAATGCCTGAGCGAAAAAAAGATGATCGGCTGTGGGGAGGGCGATTCGAAAACGCGCCGGACGCGCGCTTCGACGCCTTCCAGCAGTCGTTTTCTTTCGACCGCCGTCTGCTCCCCTACGAAATTGCCGTCGATCGGGCCTGGGCAAAGGCCTTGCAGGGCGTCGGCATCTTCACCGAAATGGAAGTGCGGCAGACTGTCACGGCGCTAGACAAGATTGCCACCCGGGCGCAATCGGATAAAAGCTGGCTTGATTCTTCGACGGCGGAAGACGTCCATCAGTTCATAGAGAACGCGCTCGTTGAGGAACTCGGGCCGCTCGGCTGGAAGCTGCACACCGGCCGCAGCCGCAACGAACTCGTCGCCACGGATTTTCGCCTCTTTGTCATTGATGCCGTTGCGGAAATGCGCAAGGCGTTGCTTGCCCTGATCGGCGGTTTTCTGCTGCAGGCCAAAGCAAATCTGAAGGTCCCCATGGCCGGCATGACTCATATGCAGCATGCCCAGCCTATTCTGCTTTCGCATTTCCTGATGGCTCACGCGGAGGCGTTTTCGCGCGACCTGAACAGGCTGCAGCACGCCGCCGAGAGCGCGGACGCGTGTCCGATGGGATCAGGGGCGCTCGCAGGCTGCTCGTTTCCGATCGATCGCGCGGGGTTGGCCAAGGAGCTTGGCTTTTCACGCATCACGGCAAACAGCCTCGACGCGGTCAGCGATCGCGACTTCGCGCTGGATTATCTGTTTGCGCTGGCCGGCATTGCCACGCATCTCTCGCGGCTTGCGGAAGACTTTGTATTGTTCGCCTCGCAGGAATTCTCCTACGTCATTTTGCCCGACGAATATTCCACCGGCAGCAGCCTGATGCCCCAAAAGAAAAATCCTGATGCGTGGGAGCTTTTGCGCGGCAAGACTGGCCGCATCACCGCGGCGCTCTTCAGTCTGTTCACTACGCTCAAGGGTTTGCCCTCCAGCTACCAGCGCGACTTGCAGGAAGATAAAGAAGCCCTTTTCGCCGCTCAGGACCAGATGGAAGACATGATCTGGGTCGCGCAGGGAGCCGTAGTTGCCACAAAGTTTCGCCAGGATAGACTCTGTGCCGCCGCTTCGAATCCCGCGCTCTTTGCAACGGATGCGGCCGATTACCTGGTTCACCGCGGCGTGCCTTTTCGCCAGGCGCACGATCTTGTCGGCAAAGTGCTGCGAGAGGCGGAAAAACAGGGCAACCAGTGGACCCAGCTTTCGCTCGAAGACGTCCAGAAAATTTCGCCCCTTTTCGAAAGCGATTTTCTGCAGGGCCCTTCCGTCGAAAATGCCATCGCCTCCAAAGTTGTACCCGGGGGCACGGCGGAAAAATCAGTTCGCGCTGCCATCGAGCAACTCGAACTAAGACTCAAAAAACTGGAGACAAAGCCATGAGCCTGACGTCGAGCATCTTTACGCTGCAAGCCGCATCGCATCGCACGGAGGATCGGAGGTCCCTTCCGTGAACGTCGCGCCCGCTTGGCGGATCCTGATTCCATGAAACTCGCCCTCTCTGAAGCCGCGCTCCCGCTGGGATTCCGCTTTTCGGCCACCGCTTGCGGCCTGAAGAAAACCGGAGCGCTGGACCTTGCCCTGCTCTCGAGTGATGTTCCCGCTTCCGCCGCCGCCGTCTTCACAAGAAACCTGGTGGTCGCCGCGCCGGTGGTTGTCTCCAAGGCAAATCTGATCGCCTCCAAAGGCCGCATGCGCGGGGTGATCGTGAATGCCGGCAACGCGAATTGCGCCACGGGCGATGCGGGCTACGCTGCCTCCGTAAAAACCGTGGAAGAAACGGCGCGGCGCCTGCGCTGCGAACCGCGCGAACTGTTTGTCTGCTCCACCGGCGTGATCGGCGTGCCGCTGCCGATTGAAAAAATTCTTCGCGCGCTGCCGGGCATTGTGCAAAATCGGCGGCCCTCGGCACGTTCGTTCGCGGAATTGTCGCTCGCGATCTGCACCACGGACACGCGCCCCAAGACCGCTTCGGTCTCGTTCAAGATGGCGGGCAAGCGCGTGCATCTGGTTGGCTGCGCGAAAGGCGCGGGAATGATTCATCCGAACATGGCCACAACCCTGGCCTTCGTCGTAACGGATGCAAATATAGCGCCTTCGCTGCTGCAAAAAACCTTGCGAGAA
Organism: Candidatus Sulfotelmatobacter sp.; assembly: GCA_035487095.1. Classification (GTDB taxonomy): domain Bacteria; phylum Acidobacteriota; class Terriglobia; order Acidiferrales; family UBA7541; genus Acidiferrum. The sequence continues at coordinate 15,851 of DATHMM010000012.1, read as the reverse complement.
GTTACTCAGCGCACGTTCAACTCCATCAGCATCGATGGCGACACTTCGACGAACGATACGTTGCTGGTGCTCGCGAACGGAGAATCCGGCGCGCCGGCGATCCAGGCAAATTCAAGCGCGCATCGTGCTTTCCATAAGGCTCTGGAGGAAGTTTGCCACTCCCTCGCGCTGCAAATCGTGGCTGACGGGGAGGGGGCGCAACGCGTGATCGAAATTGCGGTGCGCGGCGCCAAAACCGAAGCGGCCGCGCGCCAGATCGCGCAGACCATTGCCACTTCGCCGCTCGTCAAGACCGCATTCGCCGGCGGCGACCCCAACTGGGGCCGCATCTTTGCCGCGGCGGGACGCTCTGGCGTGAAATTCAACCCCGGCCTCGTGGACATTCACATGGCGGGCATCCCGGTCTTGCGCAAGGGCCAACCGCTTGATTTCAACGAACGCGCCGCCAGCAACCGCTTACTCGAAAAGCATGTCCAGATTGTGATGGATTTGCATGCGGGCCGGGCTGCGGCCAGTTATTGGACCTGTGATTTTACTGCGGAGTACGTACGGATCAACGCGAGTTACCGGACGTAGAATATCCAGACCACAGAAAGCGCCCGCTTCGGAAGGCGTCCGCTACGTGGACGCCTTTTATTCTTTCCACTTCCAGCCGGCGAACTGTTCGCGGAGCGCGATTTTTTTGAATTTGCCGACGCTGGTGCGTGGGATTGATTCCACGAATACGAAGGCGTCAGGCAATTGCCAACTGGCGAAGGACTCTGCCAGAAACTCGCGCAGTTCGTGCTCGGTGGTGGTGGCGCCTTCTCTCAAAACCACGGCCGCGAGCGGCCTCTCTTGCCACTTGGGGTGCGGCAACCCGACCACGCACGCTTCCTTCACCGCCGGATGCGCCATAAGCGTGTTTTCCAGGTCCACGGAGCTGATCCATTCGCCGCCGGACTTTACCAGATCTTTCGCTCGATCAACCAGCCGGATATATCCCTCAGGGTCAAGCATTGCGATGTCGCCGGTGCGAAACCATCCATCCTCGCTCCAACGTTTAGCCTGGTCCGGCGCATCGTAGTAGCCCCCCGCAACCCACGGCCCGCGCACTTCCAATTCACCAGCAGTCTCGCCATCCCATGGCGCCACGACGCCATCCTTCACGATGCGTGCTTCCACAAAGGGAGCGGGCCATCCCTGCTTGGCGCGCACTTCGTATTTTTTCTCGGCCGGCCAATCCATCATGTGCGCTTTGAGCGCACCGCCCGTGCCCACAGGAGTCGTTTCCGTCATCCCCCACAGATGCTTGATCTCAATTCCAAAGCGGTCGAGGCGCCGGATCATTTCCAACGGGGGAGCCGTGCCACCGCAGGCACCGAAAATGTGCGGAGGGAGTTTCCACCGTTCGGGATTCTTTTCGAGTTCCGCCAGAACTCCCGCCCAGACCGTCGGCACTCCACAGGCCTTGTTCACCTGTTCCTGTTCCATTAAGTTCAGCAGGTTTTCGCCGTCAAGATGCGGTCCGGGCAGCACTTGCTTCGTCCCCAGCATTGGTGCGGCAATCGGAATGCCCCAGGCGTTGGCATGAAACATCGGCACCATTGGCAAAATCGTGTCTTTGCAACTCAAGCCGAAAACTTCCGGGAGTCCCAGGCTGAAGGAATGCAGGACCAGGGCGCGGTGCGAATAGATGACGCCTTTCGAGCATCCCGTCGTTCCCGAGGTAAAGCACATCAATGCGCCCTGATTTTCGCCCATCGTGGGATACGAAAAATCGCCGCGTTCGGCGGCTAGCAGCTCTTCATAGTTCAGGAATCCCTCGGGAACGCTGGCAAAACCGAACGGCGCGACGATGACGCGCTCAAAGGAAACCTGATCCGCGAATTTCTGGTAGAGCGGAAACAATACGTCGTCAACGATCAGAAAGCGATCCTTGGCATGCCGAACGATGGCCGCGATTTCCTGCGGGTGCAGCCGCAGATTAAGAGTGTGCAGGATTCCGCCCGCGCAAGGCACGCCCCAGAAGGCCTCAAGATGCCCCGAGTGATTCCACATCAGCGAGGCAACGCGGTCGCCGTTTTGCATTCCAAGCTTCTTGAGAGCCGCCGCGAGTTGCCGCGCGCGTTTATACATATCGCCGTAAGTGGTGCGGGTTATGCTGCAATCCGGCTTGCGGGAGACGACCTCGACCCGGGGAAAAAGCTTTCCGGCACGCTCCAGAATCGTTGGAAGCGTTAACGGAAAATTCATCATTGTGCCGGGTGTTGTCATTCGACGGTCCCGCCGCTTGTTCGCGCATCCTATCACTTTTCGCCGCCGGAGCGGCCTTTGGCCGCGGATGCGAACGCTACATTTTTGGTTGCAAAAGGTAACGATTTTCGAGAGTATCTCCGGGACCACTGAAACGCCCCCGCCCGCGCGGCACGCCCCTTGGTTTGCCCTCCTGGCGGGATTGGTCTATCAGTGCGCTCCGCAATCGTGGTTAGGTTCCGGGCAGAAGGAGTCCCCAGGTGAAGAAGCTTTACGTCGGTAATCTCCCGTTCTCTGCATCTGAAGAACAGTTGCAGGAGTGGTTCGGACAGGTAGGGGTCAACCCGTCCGCAATCAATTTAATTCGGGATCGGTTCACGGGCCAATCGCGGGGTTTTGCCTTCATCGAAATTACGAACGATGAAGAAGCGGATCGCGCGGTCGCCAATCTCAACGGTCAGAATTTCGGTGGCCGGAACCTGGTAGTCAACGAAGCGCGTCCGCAAACCGAGCGGTCGGGTGGCGGCGGTGGGCGCGGAGGTTATGGCGGTGGCGGCGGTGGTGGCGGAGGCCGCGGAGGAGATCGCGGCGGACGTGGCGGCGGTGGCGGGCGCGGCGGCGATCGTGGTGACCGCGGCAACCGCTGGTAAGTTTCCCCATTTGTCATTGAGTTGTTCTTTGACTTCGGGTGCACTATTGTTGCGCCCGGAGTCTTTTGTTCTTGAGCGGCAGCTCCCCCACAAAATTCACAGCCCCGCGGAATTTGTTCTGGCTAACCCGCTACCTTGCGTGTAGTATCCCCGCCAATTGGCCGTGCGCTGCAATTTGGGTTCATCGCAGCCCGCGTCTCCGCTCTTCGGCGCTCGTTTTACTTCGCCCCTTGGCGCCGAAACAATCAGCGGGTTGACGTGTTTGATACAACAGGCCAGGAAACTCTTTCATTCGTGGCGCCTTGGGATATACCAAGAGGTACTTGCGCAGAAGTTCCGCGGCAGGTTTGGGATGGCTCCGGTTGAAGTGTGGAAGAACCTTAAGCCTCTGGTTCGCATCCAATGGGAGACGGTGGGTTGAAGCATCCGATGAATACGTGGCACAAACGCGATTGGAAGCAGTTTTACGAACTGGCGCGCCGCCCCTGGCAGCGCCATCGCCCACCACGGCCTGTGTATCCCTCTGGGTTTAATCGTGTTTTGCCCGCCGCGGGTTTCAGCCTCTCGGAATTGGACGATGCCGGCGTCGACCTGGATATGGCGGAAAGCCTGGGCTTGCCCGTGGACGCCGGGCGCATAGGAGCCTACGGCCCCAACGTCACCGTCCTGCGCGATTTCGTTCGCTCATCGCGCCAACCCCTGTAATTCCAACCCCTGGGTTCCGGAATCCCACTTGTCTTTTATTATTTAGACCTGAGCTCTGCCGCCATCAACGAACAGTTCGATACCCGTGACGAAACTGGAGTCATCCGACGCCAGAAACAAAGCCACCCTCGCAACTTCTTCGGGTTCTCCCATGCGCCCCATCGGGATGGTGGATACAAGCCGCCCAATCACCTCTGCAGATTGCCGACTCACGAGCGGCGTATTGATCGGACCCGGACTAACCACGTTTGAGCGGATACGACGGTCCTTCAGATCTGTGGTCCAGGTTCGCACGAAGGAGCGAATGGCAGCTTTACTCGCGGCATAGACACCGAATGAGGCCGTACCCTTAACGCTCGCGACAGAGCCGTTGAGAATGATCGACCCACCGTCATTCAGCAGCGGTAAGGCCTTTTGCACCGTGAAGAGCGTTCCACGCACATTGATGTTGAATAGCTTGTCAAAATGCTCTTCGGTGACGGCCCCAAAGGGAACAAATTCGCCAACACCGGCGTTGGCGAAAACAATATCGATTTTCCCCTTCTCCTTGGCAACCGTCTCGTAAAGACGATCAAGATCGGCGAGGCTGGCAACGTCTCCCTGAACGCCAGAAACGTTGGTTCCGATTGCCTTCACGGCCTCGTCGAGTTCCTTCCGACGGCGCCCCGTTATGAAGACATAGGCACCCTCTTTGACGAAAAGCTTTGCCGCAGCCAACCCAATCCCTTCTGTGCCACCGGTAATAACGGCGGTCTTGCCTTCAAGTTTTTTTGGCATTTTTCCCTCCGTTGTTGCTGAGCTGGGAACTCTCCAGTTCCGAGCGCCTAAGCGGCTGGAGCCTTCGCGTGGTACGCAGGCACAAAGACATCCTGCACAAATGTTTCAAACGAAGTCGGTGTGCTGTTTTCCGTCGAACGCTGCTCCTGTGCAGCGAGGAGTCCTGCGTTGATAGCCTCGAACATTTCGATGTACACCGCGGCTTTCTTGGGCGAAAAGCCCATTTGTGTCAACGCCTGTCGTACATGGTCGTACGGAAGCTGCTCGTAACGCAGATCCGGCTTCCCAATGCCGCGCGCAATCAGCGCGGTGGCTTCCGCCATCGAGAGGTCGCGCTCGCCAAGTAGTTCGCGCGTTTGTTTGCCGGAAAAATCCAGGTCCAGGAGGTGCGGCGCCGCGTAGTCGCCAACGTCGCGCGTCGCGATCATGGGCAGCTTCAGGTCGGGTAGCAGCGCATGCCCAAACAGTCCCATCCCCTGAATCATGCCGATCGCCGCCATGTTGTTTTCCATAAAATATGCAGCTCGCAGGTGCAAAACGTTCAAATCACCAATCGCGTTCAGTTTTTGCTCCGAAGAATGCAACCCTGTGACTGGCCCGGTGCCTTCCGGGACATGAGCGCCGTAGCTGCTCAAGTGCACCGCGTAGCGCAGACCAGACTCCTTCGCGGCTTTCGCGATCGCATCGCTCTCTCGCTCTTGCTCTTCCCGGGAGTTCAGAGGCGGCAACATCAGGTATGCCGCGCGGGCACCGTCGAAGGCTTTGGTGAGCGCAGCCGCATCGCTCAGGTCGGCTGTGAAAGCCTCCGCGCCTTTGCGCACAAAGTGGTGCAGCCGTCCCACGTCGCGGCCCACGACTCGCACCTTCTCGCCTTTCGACAGCAGGAAATTGGCGATGATCGAGCCCGTGTTACCGCTCGCCCCTAAAATCACATTCATGCCGTTTTCTTTAGATCTGTTCATATTTGGTTCTCCCTTTCTCATATCTGTGATAATAATACGCACATATAAACACAAAAAAATTACCGCTTCGCCCGGCGTATTTCCCCAACTACATCGGCGAGCGTTATTGCATCAAGACGATTCTCGAAGCTCCCCTGAGCTTTTTTTAGGACCGATGACATGCATCCTTTAATGTTGGTGCTGATAGGGCATTTCTTCTCCACTGGATAGCGATGTATCGCGAATGTCGGTGGTGCCCCGCTGGCGCGATAAATGTCCAAAAGCGTTATTTGCTCGGGGTAACGCGTGAGTCTGCTTGCGCCGCTCTTACCGCGCTTTGTGACGATCAGGCCCGCCTTTGCGAGTTTCGAGAGAGATTTCCTCACAAATGTGGGGTCTGCATTCACGCTTTCGGCGAGAATTGCCGAAGGGATTTCCTTGCCGCGGAAATAACCGAGAGCCGCCATGATATGGGCTGCAACAGTGAACTGAACGCTCGTGGCGGACATAGGATTTCTCCTCAGCGGAGTATGTGATGCTTAACAGCACAATAGGGATACGTTTTTTTCAAACAAAAGGAAGTGGCCCCGGGTCTCGAGGCTTGATTCACCTCGCCTTGACCGGCCATCAGGGAATAATGCGCATTTCGCGAAGTCAGTGAGCTGCCGCCTCGACTCACGCATTCATTCCGCCATCCACGGTAAGGTTCGCACCGGTAATGTACGAGGACTCCGGGCCGGCGACAAACGCGACCAATGCGGCAACTTCGTCAACATGGCCGTAGCGGTTGAGTGATGTGGCGGCCTTCTGGGGCACCGCCCAGTCGCCCGCGGCGGGATTCAATTCCGTGTCGATCGGACCAGGCTGCACGTTGTTGACCGTGATGCCCCGGCTCCCGATCTCTCGGGCCAGCGCCTGAGTGAACATCTTGACGGCTCCCTTCGTGCCCGCGTATGGCACAAGCCCGGGCGCCGCTACACGCTCACCGACGGCCGAACCGATCATGATGATCCGACCGCCGCTCTTCATGTGCTTCAGCGCCGCTTGTGTGGCGACGAATACGCCACGGACGTTGATGCCAATCACCTGGTCCATTTCCTCCAACGTGGTCTCCTCGAAAGTTTTGGGAATCGCCGTGCCGGCATTGTTTACAAGGACGTCGAGACGTCCGAACGTTGCGACTGTCCTTTCGACCGCTGCTTTCACGGCGGCGGCATCGGTGGCGTCCGCCTGAATCGCGATCGCCTTTCGGCCAGCCTGCACAATTTCCTTAACAACCGACGCGGCTGCGTCTGCCCCTTTCGTGTAGGTAATGGCCACGTTCGCGCCGTCCGCAGCCAGACGCTTAGCGATTGCCGCTCCAATACCGCGCGAGCCGCCAGTAATGAGAGCGATCTTTCCTTCGAGTTTCCTGGACATTGTGTTTCTCCTTGTTTCTTCGAGCTCCTACCTGTAGGCCAACTGGATCTTCGTGTTGAGCATGGCCAAGATTTCCGGTTGGCTGGTTGCGCTCAGTTCGACCAGTCTGATGCGGGGCTTTTGCAGAGTGATGTAGACTCTGTAGGTTGGGAGCCATGCCTCACAGGCATGGGATTGCGGATGGAATTACGACACCTTCGTTATTTTGTTGCGGTTGCTGACGCGGGCAGCCTCACCGTGGCGGCCGAGGAGAGCCTACATACATCCCAGCCGTCCCTCAGCCGCCAGATTCGGGATCTTGAAGACGAGGTCGGCGCCCAACTGCTGACACGCAGCACTCGCGGGATCGAATTGACTCCTGCGGGCCGGGCTTTTCTGGATCACGCACGAATGGTCCTGGCCCAGGTGGAAGCCGCTGGGGAAGCAGCTCGCCGCGTCGCCCATCCCGCGAAGCCAAGCTTTGTGATGGGCTTTCTGACAGGGCACGAACTGACTTGGATGCCCCAGGCCCTCCAAGTCTTGCGAGACGAGTTGCCGAACGTGGATGTGGTGATCTCGAGCAATTACTCTCCACGCCTCGCCGACGCCCTCACAAATGGAAAGGTAGATGTAGCTTTTCTTCGACGGGAACATGATGCCCCGGACCTGGCGTTCCGTCTTCTCGTGAAGGAGCCCTTGGTAGTGGTCTTGCCAAGTAACCACCGCCTCGCTGCGCTTAAAGCTATCAGTCCGAGTGATTTAGTGGGCGAGACATTCGTGACCGTATCGGACACGGCTCCTGTATTGCGCGCGGTCATCGACAATTACCTGAAGCGCTCTGGCATCAACATCACGCCAGATCATCAAGCGGACCACCTCGCCATGGGAATGTCCTTGATCGCGTCGACACGCGGCGTAGGTCTCTTGCCTGCTTACTCTCAAAACTTTCTCCCTTCGTCCGTAACGAGTCGCCCTCTCAGGGGAGAAACGCCGACTATCGATCTGGTGCTCGGGTACAACCGGACGAACCAGTCCCCCATCCTGAAGCTGATGCTTTCGAGATTGGACGAACTGATTGCTCGTGTGCTGAAGAAGGATCGCTAGCACCTGGCAATCCGTAGGAGTGGATGCTTGTTCCTGACGGAGGTTCAGCAAATCGAACGCACCCCACATTGCTTTAATGCCGATTGCCGGCCTGCAATGCGGAATTCTCGAGTGAACTTTCCAGGCGGTCCAACTCGTCCTGTAGGCGATTCCATTTGGCCTGCTCCGTCCGCAGGTCGGCTTCCAGCTCGAGCTGCTTGGCTTGCAGCTCTTGCTCTCTTGGGCCCACTGCTTCCAGATTCGCTTTGGAATTGGTGAGGTAGTCTTCGAACTGTTTCCTCCTCTGCTCATTCTCCGGCCGGTCCTTCATCTCCTCGAGTTGCTTGATCTGTTCGGTCAGAGAATTCTTTTGAGATTCCAGCTGGGCAATTTCGCCTTTCGTATTCTCGAGTCGTTCCGTCGCGCGCTCGAGTACCTCCACCTGCACGTGCAAGCGGTAAATGACGATTTGCGCCTTTCGCGTGGCGACTGCCGCGGCTTGTAGGTCTTGACGTAGAAGGCGGATCTCGGACAAGACAGCTTCCATTGTACGAGTCTGGGGGTCGGTGGTTTGGGCAGGCAAAGGCCGGGAAAGGGAGAGAAGACTCAGGAAAAGGAAAGTTGCGCGAATCATAGGCACCTCTCCGGGGACTGTCTATTGGACACCTCAGGATGCCGTAAGTGCCCGAGCTCGGAATTGAGTTGCGCCTATCCCCGAGCTGGAGCATTGTCCGCGACTTCCTGCGTTCCTTCCGGCAATCTCTCTGGGCCCTCTTTCGCTCTTGTAGTAAGCTTTCGCTTCACAATCGGTGAGGGCCCGCATGAAGCATTTGATTCTCGCAGCGTTCTTCTTCCTGAGCTTTCCCGCGGCGATTCCACCCCCCGAATACTCGATTTACGCCATTCGCTATGCAGACTCCCCCGGCGATCTGGTTTCGGACATGGTCATGGGCGCGTCGAAGGACGAGAAAATCGACACTGTCTACGCCTTCTGGCTGATCCGCGGCGGAGGTCGCAACATTCTTTTTGACAGCGGATTTCACCGTGAGCGATGGTTCAAGGAATGGACGATACTCAACTATACTCGCCCCGACGAAGCGGTGAAGTTGGCCGGTGTCCAGCCCGAAGAGATCACGGACGTGGTCATCAGCCATGCACACTGGGACCACATGGGCAGCATCGATTTGTTCCCCAAAGCCACCATCTGGATCCAAAAAGAGGAGTTTCGCTATTACACCGGAGAGGCCTGGCAGCCGGGCGGGAAGCACGGCGGGATTGATCCGGAAGATGTTCAGGCCTTGGCGCGCTTGAACACGGAAGGGCGTGTGCGTCTGATTGATGGCGATGATGTGGAGATTTTACCGGGAATTCGCGCCTATACCGGGGGGCGCCACACTTATGCTTCACAATATCTACTCGTGGCGGGCGCACCTTCGTTTGTGCTGGCGTCCGACAACGCCGATCTTTATCGCAATCTGGAAACCCACATGGCCAGTGCCACGTTCAGCGAAGCGGACTACGCGGCAAACATCAAGAACCAGCAGCGCATGGTCCAGTTGGCTGGATCACTGGATCGCGTCGTGCCCGGGCATGATGCTCTCCAGTTTCAAAAGTTTCCCACCCAAGGGCGCGTGGCGGTTTTGAAATTGGCGAAATAGGCGGATTTGTAAGGCTGGAGGTTTGCGCGTAAAATTGACCATTCGGACAACGCAAATGGCTACCCCCTTTAATATCATCTCCAATGGTGGCGCCCCACAACTGCCCGCGCCCGACGCGCACCCTCGGCCGGATTGGCTTCGGGTTAAATTTTTCGGCGGGGAGCGCTATCAGGATCTGAAGCGCATTATGCGCACGTTGGATCTGCACACCGTATGCGAATCGGCGCGCTGCCCGAACATGGGCGAGTGCTGGGAGCACGGAACGGCGACATTCATGATTTTGGGCGATATCTGCACACGAGCGTGCGGCTTCTGCGCCGTGCCCTCGGGCAAGCCGGTTGGCCCTCCGGACGAGGAAGAGCCTCTCCGCGTAGCCGAAGCGGTTGCCTCCATGGGCTTGCGCTATGCCGTGGTCACCAGCGTGAATCGCGACGACCAACCCGACGGCGGCGCGCACATTTTCGCGCGAACCATTCAGGAAATCCGCAAGCGGGTGCCGGACTGCAAGGTGGAAGTGTTAATTCCCGATTTTCGCGGCGACTGGAATGCGCTCAACGTCGTTCTGGCCGTCAAGCCGGACATCCTGAACCACAACACGGAAACCGTGCCGCGGCTGTACCGCCAGGTGCGCAAAGGGGCGCTTTACGAGCGGTCTCTTGAGCTGCTGCGCCGAGCTAAGGAAATGCATTCGGATGTTCCCACGAAGACGGGCATGATGCTGGGTTTGGGCGAAGAAAAAGAAGAAGTGCTGGCGACGATGCGGGATCTGGCAGCGCAGGGCACGGACATTCTGACGCTCGGACAGTATCTGCAACCCACGCGCGAGCATTTGCCGGTGATCCGGTTTGTCCATCCTGACGAATTCGCCGAATACAAAGTGCTGGGCGAAAAAATGGGCTTCAAGCACGTGGAATCTGGCCCGCTGGTCCGCTCTTCTTACCACGCCTTCGACCAGGCGGAATCCGCAATCCGGTAAGCCACCCTCCGAAATAATTCCGGCACTCTTTTGTTTCCGAATGCAGAGCTCACGGGAGGTTCCGATGCGTTTAGACACACCCCTGCGCCATCTCTGGCGCTGCTTCCGGGTGTTGTAGTACGGGAATGCTCTGCTTACTTGGCGGCTGCAGCTGCGGCGGCTTTCTTGGTGGCTTTTGCGGCGGTGGATGCTTTGCGACGGCGCTTGGTCTTGGGCGGGGTTGCCGGCGCTTCGCCGATGAGTTCTGCCACGAAGATGCTCGTCACGAATAGCTTAGGTCCATGGTCGTCGAAATCGATTGCCGTGCGTTCCGGATCCGAGGCCGTGACGATTCCCAGTCCGTACTGATCGTGCTTGATAGTTTGTCCTTCCTGCATTACTTGCACAACTTCCTCCTTAGACCGCTCGCTGTTTTTGGAATCCTTCCATTTCTCGAAAGTGAGAGGTTCCCGACCCCTCGGGAACCTCTCCAATCTACAGGCTAGAGGCTTGTGACGTTCTCTGCCTGAAGGCCCTTCGGGCCCTTCTTTACTTCGAATTCCACCGCCTGGCCTTCATTCAGGGCCTTGTACCCATCCATCTGAATGGCGGAGAAATGCACAAAAACATCTTCTCCGGTCTGGCGTTGGATGAACCCGTAGCCCTTCGAAGCATTGAACCACTTCACTGTTCCTTGTTCCTTCACTTCACAACCTCGATGTTGAAATTGCTTTGCCTCTCTTGGTCGCGGGGTCTGGTCTCCCAAGCTCCGAGACAGCCTCCAGCCCGACAAAAAAAGGCTGCGATGTGTTGTCGCAGCCCTCTGAACGAGTCAAAAGGTAATACAAGAGCAACAAACGCTATACGTAAGCCTATCACAGGAAAGGGCTTATTGTCCATATCGGAATTGGACACACACCCGCACTCAACTGGCCGTAAATTACTGATTTTCCGCGTTTTAGGCTTTATAGGTGGCCCTTGTGGCGGCCCGGGAACAACCGGCTACTCTTCCAGAGACTCTGGCTGCAGACTGACCTGCCCCTCACCCGTGCTCTTCTTTTCCCAATACTTCTTGACCCAGGCTTCCCAACTCTTGCCCGCGGCGGTGTCACGGCCTGAAAATGACAGTGCCGCGATATCCGAGTACGCAACTTTCGTGCGTTGATTGGAATCTTTAGGCAAAAGGCGCACGAAAGAATTGCTCAGAGTGGCCCCGGTCACACGATCGAAAATGTAGCCCTCGAGTTTTGTGCCGTCCTTGCGTGTAATCGTTACATCTCCGCGGTAGTCGAAAGCTTTTTCCAGTGCTTCCCGCAGATCACCATCGGATGCCAACTCCGGAATCCAGCCTTGCAGGCCTTCGTGTTGAAACCCGGGGGCCACTTCCAGTTGATCGGGGTGAAGCGTGTACTCGGGCCGGTCGGCGTGCCTTGGACCGGTCATGCCCGAGTCTCCTCGAGATTGTTGCTGGGCGTTTCGATCTGCACCAAGGGGTTGTAAGAGTGCACCGGGCGCACGGGTTCGTTCAGCATGCGGATGGCTTCGTCGTCTTCGTTCTTGGTGAAGAGGGTCGCCTTGGCTGCTGCGAACAGGCCCTTCAGCGAGCCGAAGGTGTAATCCACGCCGGATGCTTCATAGCCGCTATGCACCATGCAGTTGGCGCACTTCGGATTTCCGGATTCGGTGCCGAAGTTGTCCCATTCGGTCGTGGTCATCAGCTCGTTGAAGGTATCGGCGTAGCCGTCTTGCAGCAAATAGCAAGGCTTTTGCCAGCCAAAAATGGAATACGTGGGCATGCCCCAGGGCGTACAACGGAAATCGCGCTTGCCCATCAGGAATTCCAGGAAGAGCATGGACTGGTTGAAACGCCACGTGGGCTTGCGGTTGGAGAGGATGGCGCGGAACAGCCGGCGCGTTCTGGCGCGGCCCAGGAAGTGCTTCTGGTCCGGCGCCTTGTCGTAGGAGTATCCGGGCGAAAGCATCATGCCTTCGACGCCCAGTGTCATCATTTCGTCAAAGAAGGCGCGCACGCTGTTCGGGTCCGCGCCGTCGAATAAGGTCGTGTTGGTGGTGACGCGGAAGCCCTGCTTGAGCGCTTCGCGAACTCCCTCGATCGCCAGATCGAATCCGCCTTCACGGCAGACGGAAAAGTCGTGGTGTTCTTTCTGCCCGTCAATGTGAACGGAAAATGTCAGGTATTTGCTGGGCTTGAAGAGGTGCAGCTTTTCTTTCAGCAGCAGGGCGTTGGTGCAAAGGTAGATGTACTTCTTGCGGGCCACCAGGCCTTCGACGATCTTTTCGATCTGTGAGTGCATCAGCGGTTCGCCGCCGGGGATGGAGACCATCGGCGCGCCGCACTCGTCCACCGCCTTGAAGCATTCCTCAGGCGAGAGCTCCTGCTTCAACACGTGAGCCGGATACTGAATTTTTCCGCAGCCCGCGCAAGCCAGGTTGCACTTGTAGAGCGGCTCCAGCATCAATACGAGCGGATACTGTTTGCGGCCCTGAATCTTTTGTTTGAGGACGTAACTTGCTACCGTCCACGCTTGGGATATTGGTACAGGCATTCTCTCCCCTGATGAAAATTTCGACTAAGTCTTAAAACTAACGATGTGGGAACCCATCCCTCGAAGCTCTTATTTTACCCGAGAACCGTACTACTGGTAACCCCTAGATTCTATCTGCCTTTCCAAGGCGCCTCTATTCTGATGCAGCGAAAGGTGCTTAGGTGGCACCCGGCGTATCCCCCAGTGCTTAAACGGAAAGCTTGTCGTCCCCCTGCGCTTCTTCCAGCGCAGCAATCGCTTCGGCGCGTGTTACGCTGGGAAAATCCTCGAGAAATTCAATCAGCGTCCGGCCATGCCCGATGTAATCGGTGAGGGATTAAAACGGTACGCGGGTTCCGCGAAAAATGGGCTCACCGCCCAATATTCCCGGGTTGCGGACGATAACGCTCGTTGCCATGTCTGTGCAATCTCTCCCTTTCCGGCAAGTTTAGCCCATTTCCTCAAGAATGACGCGACTATCCGGTCGTCCACCGATCGAACATCTACCAGCTTCCTTGTTTTTGCCTCTGCACCTCAATATGGCAAAATAGTAGGTCTGTAGAACCGAGCCATGGCCAACCGTACAACATTAGTCCCTGACAAAACTGCGAAGGCTTCCCGGAAACCCGCATCACCCAACGGGAACTCCCACGCAGAGCGCGAGCGCATCTTCGCCCTATTCCGCCGCTGGGGTTTTTATGAATCCACACTTGATCCGCTGGGTTTCTTTGCACCGCTGAAATTTCCCGATCTCCAGGGCCTCTCCGGCGAATTCGCCGACGAAGCCCGGCGCTATTATTGCGGCACGATCGGCGTGGAGTTCGAGCACCTGCCGGAGCCCGAGCGCCGCCGCTGGATCGCCGAGCGCATGGAGGGCCCGGAGTTCGAGGTCAGCCAGGAAAAGATTCTGGAGCGCTTGATTCGCGCCGATCTATTCGAGCAGGTTTTGCAGAGCCGCTACCTCGGCAGCAAACGCTTCTCCCTCGAGGGCAACACTTCACTCATTCCGCTGCTGGATTCGATTCTTGACGTCGCAGGCGATCTTGGCGGAACCGACTCCATCATGGCCATGAGCCATCGCGGCCGCTTGAACGTGATGACGCACATCGCGTCCAAGGCACCGCACGAAGTCGTGGCGGGTTTCGAAGACGTCGATCCACGAAGCGTGCTCGGCGCGGGCGACGTAAAGTACCACGTCGGAGCAACGGGCGTATACACGACTTCCGCAGGCAAGAAGATCAACATTCACCTGGTTTCGAATCCGAGCCACCTGGAAGCCGTGGATCCCGTGGCCATGGGCCGTGCGCGCGCCAAGCTGACGCGCCACGGTGCCAAGGGAGCGCAACTCGACCACTCCAAGCCCATGCTGAATAAAGTCTGGACCATCGTGATGCACGGCGATGCCGCCTTCGCCGGCCAGGGCATTTGGGCGGAAACTCTGAATCTTGCCGACCTCGCCGCATACACGGTTGGCGGCAGCATTCACATTGTCGTCAACAACCTGATCGGATTCACCACCCGGCCCGCGCAGGAGCATTCTTCGCGCTACGCTTCCAGCATCGCGCGCCGCCAGAGCGTTCCCATCTTCCACGTCAACGCCGAAGACCCCGACGCCGTTGTGCGCATCGGGCGCTTGGCCGCGGAATATCGCGCGGAATTCAATTCCGACGTCGTCGTGGATATTATCGGCTATCGCCGCCACGGTCACAGCGAAGTGGACGACCCCACAATCACCCAGCCACGGCTATACGAACGCATCAAGAGCCACCCGCCGCTTTGGAAAATTTATGCCGAGCAAACCGGCATCGCCGCGGAGTCGCTCGCAGACTCGATCAAAAAGGAATATGAAGGAGAGCAGAGCAAAGCAGGGAAACTGACGAAGATTCCCCACCTTCGCAAGCTGCCGGATTACTGGACGCCCTATCACTTTGGCAAGTACGACCCGCAGTATGAAGTAGACACCGGGCTGCCCGCCGAAACCTTGGCCAAAATCACGGAAGGCCTGGTGCGCGCGCCCGCCGATTTCCACGTGCACCCCAAAATCGTGAAACTGCTGGAGCAGCGCGCCGAGATGGGGAATGGCAAACGCGCGATTGATTATGGCTTCGCGGAGTTGCTCGCTTACGGCTCGTTGGTGCTCGAAGGCAATCCGGTGCGCCTCACCGGCCAGGATTCGCAGCGCGGCACATTCAATCAGCGCCACGCGGTTCTGGTGGACACGCAGACCGAGCGGGAATATCTGCCGCTCGCTCACCTTGCACCCGATCAGGCTTTCTGCGAGATTCACAACTCTTCGCTTTCCGAAGGCGGATGCCTCGGCTTTGAATATGGATTTTCACGCGACTATCCCGAGGCTCTGGTCCTCTGGGAAGCGCAGTTCGGCGATTTCGTCAACGGCGCGCAGGTGATCATCGATCAATTCCTCAGCGCAAGCGAAGACAAATGGGGCCTCCCGACCGGCCTGGTACTGCTGCTGCCGCACGGTTACGAAGGCCAGGGCCCGGAACATTCGAGCGCGCGCATCGAACGCTTCATGCAGCTTGCCGCCGAAGGCAACATGAACATTTGCCAGCCCTCCACGGCCGCGCAATATTTTCACCTGCTCCGCCGCCAGGCGCGCCGCCCGTGGCGCAAGCCGCTTATCGTTTTCACGCCGAAGAGCATGCTGCGCCACCCGGATGCCATCTCACCGATCGCGGATTTCTCGCGCCCACGCTTTCAAACCCTGGTGCCCGATACCGAAGTCACCGACGCGCACAGCGTCCTGATCGCCAGCGGAAAGGTCGGCCACGAATTGCGCGCGGAACGCCGCCGCCGTAAAGATTCGAGCACGGCCATCTTTTTCCTCGACCAGCTCTACCCGCTGCCGAAAACGGAAATCGCGGCCGCGATTGACGCGCATC
>DATHMM010000011.1:0-76463 GCA_035487095.1 Candidatus Sulfotelmatobacter sp. | reverse complement strand
CAATCTGCTTGATGCAAGAATCAAAGCAGAATGGGAGGCGATCAAGGCCAAGGACCAGAAAGCGTATGGCAACCTCTTGACCGAGGAGTACGTGGCGGTCGAAGCAGACGGCGGAGGTGAACGCTACAAGTGGAAGGCTCTGAGCGAACTTCAGGAGAGCGCAGTCGCTGACTTCACGCTTTCATTCCTGAAAGTGACGCCGCTCTGCACGGACGCGGCGTTTGCCCGCTACGAGGTCTTTGTCAAGTTTCCGCCGAAAGCCACGGTTCGGTTTGAGAAAATCCTGGTAGGGGAAATCTGGGTGAAGCGTGAAGGCCAGTGGAAGGCCCTGCACTACCAGGAAACCCGCGTGAAATAGTCATTTCGCCATTTGTGGCGCCGCTTCTGGCCGCGCGGCCAATTCACTCATTCGAGCGCGGCCAGGAGCAATCTCGTTCCGCGCTGTTAAATTGCTGGCAATTCCGTGCCTTGAAAAACTATTGGCAATCAGGCGGCATTGAGGCAATCGCATCCTCGGAGCCACAGGGCCGCTTCTTCTTTGCGGGCGTGAGTCCCGACCGGGCGTGGTTGAGAATCCAGAGCCCATCGCCGTTGGCCAGGTAAATCAGGCCACGGCTGGAATCCTGCAGGATACTGGTGACTCCGGTAAATGTCTGTAGCACCTTGGGGTGTGCGGGATCGGCAAGGTCTAGAATTTTGACGGTTTCCGTGGGATTCTCAGTGTTGCGAATCACTCCCTTGGAATTCCTGTCAGGAACTTCGGCGAGGGCAACGTCAGGCCCCACAATCTCAAGCTTGCCAGCAGTTGCATCGCCGCTCTGGGCACCAGCACCCACCAAACTTGGCACCACCGGTTTGGTGACGTCGATTACTGTAAAGCCCTGCTTGGATGCCTTCTGCACATACAGGTATTGCTTGTCTCCCTTATTTTGCAAAAGCATTTCGCTCCCCGGCGCATCCTTCAGGGGCAGATGCGCGATCACCTTTGCCGGAACCTCTGTGGGCTTGGTGTTTGCGGAGACGCGCGGCGCGGACAACACAACCACCGCGGCCGCAAAAGCCATACTGACGGAAGCCATTCGGCTCCCCAAAAAACCTTGCTGAATCCTATTCATCGCTTCCTCCCGGCACTGCTCGGAGCGTGCCTGTTATTCAGTCTCAGCCATTGCCTTGTCATGGATCTTCCTGCAATTAGATGCTCCGAAAGACCAACAACGGGATACCTTTTTGGAGCAGCCCTTTCAGCCTAGGCTTGGGGGCGGCGGGCGAGTAAAAAGACAATTGTCCAGGGATACGGAAAACAAGGGCCTTTCTTCGCCTAGTTCGAGCGCAGACGGAGGCCAGTGGACGAGCGCGCTGAACTCGGTAATTGGCCGCGAGAGCACGAAGAAGTCTTTGGCGAGAACTCTAGCGGTGATTTGCGAAGGTGTGGAAGGAACCCATGAGGTCACTTCGCAGCGAGGGATTCGAGGAACCCGGTTCGCCAGTACAAGAATGAGTGAGAGTACGCAAACCCACGCGACTGCGCATTGGACGTAAGCCATGCGGCGCGGGTGCGATTTTACGGGCGATAGCATCTGAATCCCGGCAAGCTGAGACTCCCCAACGCCTTTATTTTACACCCATGCGGGTGAATGCGGGTCCAGGCCATTTGTCCGCCGACACTTGCAGCTTCTGCGGCCTCGCCCGCGTCCCAATCCTTATTCCAGGCTTCTTTTATAAAGTCTACTGCCTGCCGTAGACGGCGATACACCCGTTGGCACTCTGCGTACCGCAGAGCGGCCCGGCCTGTGTGGGAACAAAGATTTGATTCGTGAACTGGTTCACTGTCACGCTGTGAGAATTCGAACCCGTCGTGACATTCACAAGCCACTGGCGCGTTCCGGCATCAATCACGCCGAGGACCGGCCCGCTGGGCATGTCGCGTCCCGCGGTGTAGTAGCGGTTGTCGCCGGGGTTGTACCACACTTCGTCGGTACCGCCGCTCTGATCGATGTTGATCTCGCTCGCGACGCAAGCCGCGCTGGTTGTGCAAGTACCGTCAAAGATGATTAGCAGTGGCGGGAATTGGACCCCATCATGCCCCCCGCAGCCGATGAAGAAATCGTGGCCGGGTCCCTGAGTGATGCCGGCAGGCATGCAGTTGAGAGTAGGAACCACGTTGATTACAACGGGGCCGGCTGGATTTCCGATTCTGGGATCGATTTCGTCGATGCACCCTACGGCAACGCTTGATTGGCTAGGCAAATTGGAAACGGTGCAGTTCAGGTTTTGTACATAGAAAGTGCCGTGGAGCGGATTGAAACCTACGGCACCGGTCCCAGCAACAGCAATTTCACCGCCTTGCCCCGGCGCAAGCGGCAGGCCCTTGGTGTCGTTAGTGATGAAGAA
This sequence comes from Candidatus Sulfotelmatobacter sp., assembly GCA_035487095.1. GTDB lineage: Bacteria > Acidobacteriota > Terriglobia > Acidiferrales > UBA7541 > Acidiferrum. The sequence goes on along the minus strand of DATHMM010000011.1, from coordinate 74,072 downwards.
TCCGGTGTTCTGGTCAACGATCGCGGAGTGATGACAGGGAATGGTTATCGTTCCACCCGTCGCTGCCAAGGGAAACGGGCCACCCGAGGCGCCGGAGGGCACGGAGGTGGAGGGGTCCGGGCATGGGGCGCCAGCTGAATCCACCGGAGCGGTTGCGCTAATTGCATTTGTGGCGTCGTAATAAATCTGGCCAAGGATGCACGCCCCGGGATTTGCGGTGGTGTAATTGTTGGTTGCGTCTCCGTTTGTGGGATAGGCGGGGTAATTCACCGGTAGACAGTGTCCCTGTCCAGGGGTTGTGAAGGGCGGCGTGAAGGTTCGGTTAACGAGGTCGGTTACGTCGACCAGCGTGACGAACGGGAGACCGGGGTCGCCGTTGGCGATGGTGAGAATGTCGTGTCCGCCGACGGTTCCATAGGCCATTTCGTCGCCGCGGTCATCGGCACATTCGGGAGCGCTGCCAGCGCCGCCATTCCAAGACGCAATGCAGGGGCCGACGCCATTCGGACCGTCAAAATCAGGGGAAGCACCGGTGGACAAATCAGCGATCACCGTTGGAGGGGTAGTGGTGAGGTCGAAAACCACGAGAGAGGCGCTGCCGCTGCCAACGAATAACGTGTTTCCGTCTGGAGTGACGAGAAGTCCGTTAGGTCCGGAGAGAGGGTTAACGCCATTTGCACGCGAGGCACAGCATTGTGCGCCCGGAAATCCACCGAAAGAGCCGTTTGGCCCAAAGCCTGGAAACGCGTTACCGAAGTTTGCAAAGAACGGGGCGTTTCTGCAACCGAACCGGGTGAGCCCGTTGCCAGGGCGCGTGAAATTGACGCTTCCCAGGCCCGTGACGATGGATGGAATCCCCTGGACATCAGCGGGATTGAGCTGTGGACCCCAACAAGGGCTGCCATTGTTCCCCGCGTTGGCCACCTGGTTGAGTCCGCCAATCGTATTCACGGCGAAGTTGTTCTTAGCGTCCGTGACCACAACGTCAAGCCCGATGCGGTCGGACGTGTACACCTTTTGCTGAATCGGATCGAACCAGCTTATGTCGAACGAATTGAATGGACCGCCCGGCTCGCCGGTCGGATTGTGCTCCGGCACGGGAATGACGTTGAGCACGCCATAGGCTCCATTGACCGTGGTGCCGCAAGTCGGGCAAAACGGCTGCGAACCGCAACTGTTCAGGAGAAATCCGAAGGCGACAACCGCAGCCACTTCGATTATCTTCGCGAGTCTTGACCTCATCGAAAAACCTCCTCCAGGAATTCCACTCGAATTTTCGGCGCCGTGGCGCGGTTCTCGTTCTTGTGAAGGCCTGCTTGACTTCCAGGCGCTCGGGCGAGCTTCGAATCCAGTCCGATCCATGGCGGATTCTCCTTGCCCTAGAATCGGTACTGCAAACGCTGCTCGAAGACGTAGTAGTTCTGTGGCGTAGCACCGATCGTGCTCGGCTGCTTCAGGCGGTCGATGCTCACGTTGGACTGGAAGCGCACCCAGTAGTTCAAATACCAGTTCACGCCGAAACTGAATTCATCGGTGTGCCGGTTAAATGTCGGCAGGTTCTGCGGTGTGAACACGTTGTTAAAGAAAATGCCGGGTTCATTGCCCTGAATCCCGGAGTAGCGGAACGCCAGTTCCCACGCTCCCCATCCGCGACCGCCGCCGCCAGGAAGTTCCGGACCAAACACCGGGTGCTTGATGCGAGGCGTGCCGTTTTCCGGCCGCCGTTCCTGGGTGAGCAGGTAAGTGGCAGCGGAGTTCCAGGCCTTGAATCGAACGACCGGCAGATCGGCGAACCCGAGTCCACCCAGGGTCAAAGTTCCGACGCCGGTGCGATCGAACATCGCCTGAACGTATTCGTCGCGGAAACCCCATGGGCCCTTCAGGAAAGTGAACTCCCCCTCATACCGCCACACATTCCCGTTGGCCTGAAACTGCGGCAGGAAAATGAAAGCGGCATCCGGCGAACCCGTTGCGGGCGTGAGCTCGTTGGAAAGCCCGCGCGCCTGGCTGTAGGCGATCGATCCGCCGAAAGCAAATTCCTTCAACACGCTGTCTTTCTTGTTGCGCCAGGGGTAGAAGCGCACTCTCCCGACCGCCTCGGGCACGCTCGTGGTGTTGTTGGTGGAAAATCCTTTACCGTTGAAAGCGCCCGCCCAATACTGAAACGCGCCGCCGTTGACATCGCCATGAATTACCGCGCCAGGGCTCCGGAACGCCGACGCAGCAGAAGGATAGAGCAGAGATTGGAGCCCCCGCTCGACGAAATCGATGTTTGTGACGCCTGCGGCCAATTCCTGGGCAAAGGGTTCCTTGAACTGCCCAGCCTGAATTTGAATCGCGTTATTGTATTTTGCGTTGAGGTAGACATCGCGGATCGTTGCGCCGGTTGATGCGGCGGCGTCAACCAGGATGCCGAACTGATAGTGGTCCCCATAATTCCCCTGAAAGCCAAAACGCCCGCGTCGCACGGAAAAAGTGTCGGGGGGAGCCCCATCTCCGATGTAGCTGCGGTAATCGGTCTGCACGTAGCCATAGGGTTGTATCTGGAATTGGCCGTCGTTGGACCTGATGAAAAAATGCTCCCCGTTCCATCCCGCGTTTACGGGAGCGCTGCTTTCTTTTTTGTCGGGCGGCTTCTGATAAACCTCGACCGACTCCGCGGGAGCCGCAACTGCCGTTTCGGCGGCAGGCGCGGGAGCAGCTAGCGGGTAAGTGGTGTTAATCATTCGGGCGGCGCCATCGTTTGCCGGGGACGGTGCGCGCGACTTGACGTCCACAAGTTGCTCGACCAGATTCTTTAATTGCTCAATCGTCCGGCGCTGCGCGGCAAGCTCCTGGCGCAGTTGCTCCACTTCTGCTTTGCTGGCAGTGGCGGAAGGCGTCTCGATGCCACTCTTGGCGGAGCTGTCGCTCTGGGCTAGCGACCGGGGGCTTGTGCCTGCAAGACCCAAAATGACGGCCAGAAGCACGAACCACGTCCTCAGTGAATTCATGTTTACCCTCCCAAAATGTTCGAGCGAATCGAAGTGGCGGTCACGCGTTTAGCGCATTCTCGGAATTGTGTCAAGCAAATAATCGAAAAACCGATAGCAGAGAGAAAAAATTACGCGCTTGGGAATAAGATAATTTTCACTCGGGTCGTCCTGCTGCCCCCTCCATTAAATGGGCACATCGTCAAATTTTGGAATGTCCGCAGCGTGAGATTCTCTTCTCAGAAGTTCCCCTTTTCTGGTAAACAGGGGTTTGCACTTCACTCACGCCATCTTGCTGTTTTTCGCCGCCGCGATCGCCGGGACGCTGAATGCCGTGGCCGGCGGGGGCAGCTTCGTGTCGTTTCCCGTCATGTTGTTCACGGGCGTGCCTCCTGTTGAAGCCAATGCCACCAACACCGTTGCGCTGTGGCCTGGCTTGGCGGCAAGTACTGTCGTTTACCTCAAACGCCTGGACGCGCCATTACGGCTACTGATTCCATTGCTCGCCACCAGCCTCGCCGGGGGATGGGCCGGCGCCTTGCTGCTGCTCCGAACACCGCAACACACTTTTCTTCATCTCGTGCCGTGGTTGCTCTTGAGCGGCACGTTGCTGTTTGCGTTCGGCAATCAAATTCGCGCAATGGCGGGGCGGACTTCCGTTGTCGAAGATCTGCGGCAACTATCGTGGCAGGCAATTGTGGCCAGCTCCGTCGTGGAGCTGTTTCTGGCTGTGTACGGCGGATATTTCGGCGCTGGCATCGGATTCGTCATGCTGGGAATGCTGGCGGCACTTGGAATGCGCGACGTCCTGGCTATGGGCGCGATTCGCACGCTGCTGGCCGCGACGATCAATGTGGCCGCGGTCGTCACGTTCATCTGGGCGGGCGCGGTGCTCTGGCCGCAGTGCGTGGTGATGATCGCCGGGGCGCTTACCGGCGGTTGGTTTGGGGCGCACTTTGCGCAGAAGGCCGACCCGCAGAAGATGCGTTACGCCGTGATTGGCGTGGGCCTGGTAATGAGCGCGTATTTTTTTATCTTCGCTCATTGATGGTCCAACTAGTGCCGGCATCGCCGAATTCCGGCCCCCGCCCGCAGCTGAAAAATATTGCCCCTGCTTGACAAGCGGTGTATACTCCCGCTGGTCCACTTACCGGACCACTTGGAGCCCCGTTTGTCACTGAACCTCAAATCCGACTTCGAGACCGTCCGCAGGGACAAAGTTTACGAAGGCGTTGCAAAGCAGATCGAACGCCTGATTCTGAAAAAGCTCCAGCCGGGGGACAAGCTTCCCTCCGAACGCGATCTGGCGGAATCGCTTGGTGTGAGTCGAAGCTCCATACGCGACGCCATTCGCAGCCTGGAATTGACGGGCATGGTCGAGCCACGCCAGGGCGCCGGAACCATCGTCCGCGAGATTTCTTCCGACTCGCTGGTTAATCCGCTGGCCAACGCACGGAAGCGCAAGGAAGAGCTGGTCGGCGAACTTCTCGACTTTCGCAAAATGCTGGAGCCTTCCCTCGCCTCCCGGGCCGCCACGCGCGTTTCCCCCGAGGAACTCGCCGAGATGGCGGAGATCCTTGATCGGCAGGATGAGAAATTGCGCAAAGGCGAAAGCACTATTGCCGAAGACACGGAGTTTCACTACTCCATTGCGCTGGCGTCGGGAAATAGCGTCGTTCGCAAAGTGCTGGACACTCTGATGGATCTGCTCCGCGATTCGCGCGAGCGAAGTTTGCAGGTTGACGGCCGTCCGCAAAAATCGCTGGCGGGCCACCGGAAAATCCTGGCTGCGCTGAACCGCCATGATGCGGAAGCCGCAAAGCTGGCCATGCGCCGCCACATCGAAGACGTGGAAAAAATGCTTTTGAAGAAGTGAGGCTTTAAACGCAAGAGAATCTTTCGTACGGCTGCGCGTTGCCGGGGAACACGGTCGGAATTTCGATTTAAGGACGAGTAGATTGCCTGACTTGCGGGATGACATGAGCGGCGGGCCGTTCGCACCTTCCGAGGCGCAAGCCGCGAGTCTCTCAAACGCAGAAAACTCCACACCATCTAACGCCACAACGCTCGCGCTTCGCGTCTCGGAGGCCCGGGTCGAAGACGTCGGCCACGCGATTGCCCGGCTTGCTCCGGCGGACATGCTGCGCATCGGCGCCAAGCCCGGCGATGTTTTGAAAATCACCGGCGGCACCCTCGCTGTCGGGCGCGCTGAAATTTCCGACGGGGCACACGAAGGAACGATTCAGATCGACGGAACCTGCCGCAGCAATTGCAGCGCGGGATTGCACGAGCAGGTTGCCGTTGCCCCCGTTGAATCCCAGCCGGCCGTAGCAGTGCGCTTTTCGCCGATGTGGATCGGCGCTGCGCCGGCGACCATCGCCCCGGACCGAATGCTCGAAGACCTGGTGGGCGTTCCTGTCATCACGGGTTGCGCCGTTCGCGTCCCGACTTTCGCGAAAGCGGTGAACTTCCACGTAGTCCGCACTATTCCCTCCGGCCCTGTGGTCATCGGAAAACGCACCGACATCCGTGTCGTCGAAGGCGAGCAGACCCCGTCGCGCGCTCCCGCCGTGTCTTACGAAGACATCGGCGGACTCGAGCGCGAAGTGGCCCGGGTGCGCGAGATCGTCGAGTTGCCGCTGAAGTATTCGCACATCTTTGAGCGGCTGGGAATTCTGGCGCCGAAAGGCGTTCTCTTATACGGCGCGCCGGGTACGGGAAAGACTTTGCTTGCCCGAGCCGTTGCCGCCGAGAGCCGCGTGCATTTCATTCACCTGAACGGCCCGGAAATCATGCGCAAGTTTTATGGAGAGAGCGAGGCCAAGCTGCGCGAAGTATTCGAAGAAGCGGCGCGCCACGCACCCGCGATTCTTTTCATTGACGAGATTGACGCCGTCGCCCCAAAGCGCGCCGAAGTAACCGGCGAGGTTGAAAAGCGCGTTGTGGCGCAACTGCTCAGCCTGATGGATGGCTTTGTCGCACGCGGTCACGTGATCGTGATTGGCGCCACCAACATCCCGGAGACGCTCGATCCCGCTCTGCGGCGTCCCGGCCGCTTCGATCGCGAAATTGAAATCGGCGTTCCGAACACGCAGGCGCGGCTGCAGATTCTCAGGATCCACACGCGAGCCATGCCGCTTGCACCTGACATCGACCTCCACGAAATCGCCGAGCTCTCGCACGGCTTTGTCGGTGCCGATCTGGAAGCGCTTTGTCAGGAAGTGGGCATGATTGCCCTGCGCGGCTTCCTTGCGAACCTCCCGTTGGGCATCGATGGCGCCGCATCGGCCGAAATCAGGGCGCTGCACGTCACGCGCGAAAATTTTCTTGCCGGCTTGAAGGATGTCGAACCGAGCGCGACCCGCGAATTCTTTATTGAAAAGAGCGAAACGACATTTGCTTCCCTCGGCGGGCTCGATGAAGTAAAACGCATGCTGGATGCCGTTGTCGAGCACTCTCACCTTCATGCGGAAATCTACGAAAAGTTTGGTTTGGCGCCGCCGCGCGGCATTCTGCTTGTCGGCCCCTCGGGCACGGGAAAAACCGCCATGGCGCGCGCGCTTTCCGGCGAAAAACAGTTGCCGCTCATCGCCATCGACGGGCCGCAGCTCTATTCGAAGTGGCTGGGCGATTCCGAGAGGGCGTTGCGGGAGGTCTTCAAGAAGGCGAGGCGCGCTGCGCCGTGCATTCTCTTCTTCGACTCGATTGACGCGCTCGCTCCGCGGTTTGGCGCCGATCAGTCCACCACCGATGTCTATCGCAGGATTCTGAGCCAGCTTCTGCGCGAGATTGACAACTTGCGGGACGTGAAAGGCGTGATCTTGCTCGCTGCGACGGACCGTCCGGAACGCATCGAGCCTGCTTTGTTGCGGAGCGGCCGCTTCGACTATATACTCCCGTTCGCAAAACCCGGCGTTTCAGACCGCGCGGCGATCATCCAGCTCTGTTGCCGGCAGGTGCCGCTCTCACCCGATATTGATTTCAAAGAACTGGCAGGGCGGATGGACGGGCTTACCGGGGCGGATATCGAAAGCCTGTGCAAGAAGGCCACGCTCTCCGCGATTGTGGAAATTCAGCGCGGCACGCGGCTCGCTCCGTTCGTTGTTACTCGCGGGGATTTTCTAGCCGTTCTCGAAGCGGATCGAAGCAGCCCCAAGCATCTGAACGCGCCGGGCGAACCGGGCAGCGCCGCCGGAGATTTGTGCAGGGATGTGTTTACTTCAACCAAGTACTGACGAGGTGGGAGCATGAGCTATACGGAACTTTCTGTCTGGACGCGCGGCATCATCATGGACAAAGAAGGCCGCGACATCGTTAATTCCATTTCCGCGTCCGCCCGGAAAGAGGGCAAGCACGCGCAGTCGATGGAAAACTACGTCGACAATCCTGATCGCACCAACTGCCCGACGCGCAAGTATTGCCGCGTGAGCGACACGGTGCTCGAGAACGAGCTCACCTACGAAAACGATCATCCGAACATCGTCGTGCTGGTTGAGGGGACGATGGTGAAGGGCTGGGATTACATGCGCGGCATGCCGCCGGGCGGAACCCTGGTGATCAACACCCACTACACGCCGGAGTACATGATGCGATTTGTGCCGGGCGCCGACCGGCTTGCGCAACTGGTTTGTGTGGATGCCGCGAAATTGGCCGATCACAAGTGGCTCTACTACCGCTTGGGCCAGTTGGGTCTCGACCGTCTTTCGACGGAAGGCGCCGCCGAGCGCAGCAAAGCGATCGCGCCGGATATCGCCGCTCCGCTGATCGCCGCGGTGGTGAAGACAACGGGAATCGTCAAGATGGAGACGATTCAACCGATGATTGCGAATCAGAAGGCTTTTGAGTTGGCGCTTCACGAATTGCACATCCTGCCGCTGAATCCAGTGGCGGTTTAGGAAGGAACCCATGTCCACAAAAGGCACACGTATTCCCGAATGGTTGACAGTTCCCTTTGCAGGCATCACGCCGGCGCCAACGCAGGAAAAGGGGCAGGATTTATTCCCTACCGGCAACTGGCGCTCGATCCGGCCCGTATATCGCGACAAGCTGCCGCCCTGCAACAACGCCTGCGGCACGAACGAAAAAATTCAGGGCTACCTGGACCTGGTGAAGCGCGGAAAATATCTGGACGCGTACGCGCTCATCAAGGAAGACATGCCCTTCCCTTCGGTCACGGGGCGCGTGTGTTACCACCCATGCGAGACGGCGTGCAACCGCGGGCAATACGATGAGGCCATTTCGATTCGCGCGGTCGAGCGGTTTCTTGGCGATCTTGGCCAGGCGCTGCAGCGCGACGTCGTGAAACCCGGGAAACCCAACGGCAAGAAAGTCGCCGTCGTCGGTTCGGGTCCCGCGGGCCACAGCGCGGCGTATCAACTCGCGCGCCTCGGCTACAAAGTCACCATCCTCGAAAAATCTCCCAAGGCCGGTGGCCTCAATCGCGGCGGCATTCCAGACTGGGTTCTCCCGCAACACGTCCTCGATCGCGAAATCGAGCGTCTCATCGAACTTGGCATCGCCATCAAGACCAACACTGAAGTCGGCAAGGACGTTTCCTGGGACAGCCTGAAAAAAGATTATGACGCCGTCGTACTGGCCGTCGGTCTCACCGAACCCAACAGTGTTCGTGCCGAGGGCGAAAATAAAACAGGCGTGATTTACGGACTTCCCTTCCTGCGCGACATCGGCATGGGCACTTCGAAAGTGAAGTTGGGGGCTCGCGTCGCCGTAATCGGCGGCGGCAACACCGCCATCGACTGCGCCCGTGAAGCGCTTCGGCAGGGCGCGGTTGAAGTGACCATGATCACCGTCGAGGGCAATCCGAAGGAAATGCCCTGCGTGCCCGAGGATCTTCACGACATGCTCGAAGAGGGCGTGGAGTTGATCCACGGACGGGCGGTGACCGCCGTGCTCGGCAACGGCAAAGTGGAAGCGCTGCAACTCCACCCGGCGAAATTCTCCGGCGCAATTAACGCTTCGCCCATCACGATCAACGAAGACGTGGCTGCGGAGAAGTTTGCGGTCGACAACGTGATCATCGCCGTCGGCCAACATGCGTCTCTCGCATGGCTGCCGGCGGAGTTCAAGACCGAGCGCGGCTCGATCAAGATCGACCGCTTCGGGCGTCTCGGCGATACCAACTTCTTTGCCGCCGGCGACATCGTGCAGTTGGGCTCCGGTCAGCCGCTGATGGTGGTAAACGCGGTCGGCGACGGCAAACGCGTGGCCTTCAACCTGGACAAGGCCCTGCGCGGCGAAACTCTTGAGCCTCGCAAAATCGCTATCGACGTCATCGTGGATCTCAACCGCATGAACATGACCTACTTCCCGCACTTCCCGCGGGTCAAGCAGGCCATGTTGAATCCCACCAGCCGCAAAAAGACGCAGGACGAGGTAATCCTGGCGTTCACCGAAGAACAGGCCGTCGAAGAAGCCGGCCGCTGCTTCAGTTGCGGCACCTGCAACGCTTGCGACAACTGTTATCTCGTGTGTCCGGAGCCGTGCATTGCGCGCTCTGATCGTTCCAACGGCCTCTACAAAATCCTTGTGGATTACTGCAAAGGCTGCCGCGTCTGCATTGAAGAATGCCCGACCGGTTGCCTGGAAGGCGTGCCCGAACTGGATTTCGACGCGGGCGTCGTCCGCATGGATACGGCATTCGCAATTTCACCCGGTCTGCACGGCCGCCAGGCGCAGGAACTTGCAAATCTGGCCAGCCGTCCGGCGAAGGAGCTCTAACATGGCAACAGCTTCGGGAACAGTGAAGGGAAAAACCGTTCGCATCAATGGCTGCGTGGCTGCGGCGCAGGCAGCAAAGTTTGCCGACGTCGACGTCATCACCGCCTACCCCATTCGTCCCTACACCGCCACGATGATGGCGCTCGCGCAGATGGTCGCCAACGGCGAACTGGATGCCGAGTACATCGTCGCGGACAGCGAGCACTCGCAGCTGAGTATCGCTCACGGCGCTTCGTCCAGCGGCGCGCGTGTGTTCACGGGAAGCTCCGGCGTCGGCGTGCAGTTCGCCTACGAACTCTATTCGCCCATCTCCGGCAGCCGCATGCCCGTGCAGATGATGATTGCCGACCGCACGCTCGATCCGCCGGGCGACTTCGGCTCCGAACACACCGATGCGCTCTCGACGCGCGACATGGGCTGGATCATGGGCTGGTCGTGCGATGCGCAAGAAGCCTTCGACAATCACCTGATGGCCTATCGGATCGGCGAAGACCGCCGGGTCCTCTTGCCCCAGATGGTTTGCCAGGATGGCTTCTTCGTCTCGCATATCACCACGGACGTGGAGTTGCCCGATCCAGGCCAGGTGAAAGAATTCCTGCCGCCGTACAAGCACCCTTACCCGCTTGATCCGCGCCGCCCCGTTTCGCACGGCCCGCAGATCATGCCGGAACAGGGCCCGCCGCTTCAGCTTGAACGTGCGCGCGCCATGGAAGGCTGCATGCCGGTCATCGAGGAAGTTCACGAAGAGTTCGCCCGCATCTTCGGCCGCCGCTACGATGCGTGGCTCGAGGAATACAAAACCGACGATGCCGAGATCGTCTTCTTCCTCCAGGGCGGCCACGCCGTTACCGCGCGTTTCGCCATCAACCATATGCGCGAGAAAGGCATGAAGGTCGGCATGGTTCGAATGCGCACCATCCGGCCCTATCCCACGGATCGCATTTGCGAATCGCTCAGCAGGTTCAAAGTAGTCGGCGTCATCGAAACCAACATGGGGCTCGGCAGCGTCAGCAGCGGCGGTTCGCTCTACGCCGAAGCTGCCGCAGCTCTCTACGAAAGCCCGAAGCGTCCGCTGATGATGTCCTTCATGGCCGGAATGGGCGGCGAGGCCATCGTCCTGAAAGAGTTCTATTGGATGGCCCAGAAAATGATCGAGGCGCAAAATCGCGGCAAGATCGAAAAACGCACCCACTGGGTCGGATTCGAAGAGTAGGGACGGCCTTCTGAGGCCGTCGGCCAGCTAAAGAGTTTGCAAGGCTCAAAAAGATTCACTTAAGATTTTCAGGAGGAGTCGATATGCCAGTCATCGAAGTTCAGCGTCAAACCCTTCCGATTCTCGGCAGCCCGAATCAAGGTGCGCGTTTTTATAATCCAGACCTGCCCGCTTCCGAACCGTTCGTTCCCGGTCATCGCACGTGCGCTGGCTGCGGGCCGTCCATTCAGTACCGCATGACCAGCAAGGCTTCGGGCGACAACACCATCCTCGTCGGCCCCACGGGATGCATGTACGTCGCCAATAGCTCTTATCTCTGTACGCCCTACAACGTGCCCTGGGCTCACACCCAGATCGGCAGCGCGGGCAGCTTCACCGCGGGTGTCGCTGCCGCATACGAAGCCATGATCCGCAAAGGCAAGTACAAGGGCACCTTCCCGAACGTCATTTGCGAAGCCGGCGACGGTAGCGCCTCGGACATCGGCCTCGCCTCCATCTCCGGCGCGCTCTATCGCAATCATGATTGCCTGATCATCTGCTATGACAACGAGCAGTATGCCAACACCGGCATCCAGGCGTCGTCGCGCACACCGTATGGCGGCATGACCACCTTCTCGCCCCCGGGTCCAAAAGTTCCGGAAGCGAAGACGCTGTATCCGAAAGACCTCGCTCGCATGATGGCCGCCGGACATCCGCACTGCTACGTGGCCACCGCCAGCGTCGGCTATCCCATTGACCTGATGAACAAAGTTCGCAAGGGTCTCAACCACAAGGGCGCCGCGTACCTGATGATCTACACTCCCTGCCAGAAGGGTTTCGTGTACGAGACGCCTCGTTCGATCGATCTGGGCCGCCTGGTGGTCGAATGCGGGCTCTACCCCATGTGGGAATGGAATCCCGAAAAGCGCGAGTACGATTACAGCTTTCGCCCGCAAACAATGCGGCCGGTTGCCGAATACCTGAAATTGCAAGGGAGATTCGGCCACCTGCACGCCGAGCACATCGCCAATTTGCAGAAGTTTGCAAATCAGCAATGGGGGATGATGGGCGTGCAGCTTCCCGAGGCTTTGATCAAGGCCGCGGATCCGAAGAACCAGGTCAACATGGCAGCGGCGGCGGAAGCCGAGGCGGTGGCGCAAACACTATGAGCACCAATACACCGAACGTCAAAGACGCAATGGCCGCAAACGTTTCGCCTTCGGCCGCATCCGGGCAGGAGAGTTACGTTGTCACAGAAGGCAAAAAGCGCGGCTCTACACGCGAAGTCCGCGACGAAGCCGCCCACGACCGCTTTTACACCGTGCTGAAAGTGCACGGCGGCGATGCCATCCTCACGGACAACTGGCACACCAACGAAGTCTTCAGCCACCTGCGCAACAATTTCGAAGGCATCACCTTCGCCATGCGCACTCTCGAAGCCTGGGGCGCGATGTTCGAAAACGATCAGCGCGCTTACTACACCGCCGGCGGCCGTGTCTGGGTTCTGGACCTGGAGCCCTGCGCCGCGAAGAAGCCGCGCCTGCCCGGCACCGGCAAGGGCTAGCGCCTTGCCGAAACGCATTCTGCTGATTGACGACACCCCGGAGATCGCGCAACTGCTGACGTTTGCGCTGCGCGATCACGGCCACGAGGTCTTCGCTGAAGGTTTTACCGATACGGTCAACGACCTGATTCGTGATTTGAAAGCGGATGCCCTCGTGCTCGACTGCAGCACTTTTGACATGAGCGAAGCCCTCTTCGACATCGTGCGCCATCATCCGGACTACGCCGAGCTTCCCATCGTGATTATCAGCGATACGCCGGAGAAGGCCGACGCAAGCCTCACATCCCGCAACGCCCAAAAAGTTCTGCTCATCCCAAAACCATTCACCGGCTCGCAAGTGGCGCGAGCACTTGCCGACCTGCTTGGATAAATATGCCTCTGTGGAGCATGGACGAGTGGCAGTACGTCGAGCGCGAGGTCGTCACCGACCCGAAAGACCGGCAGTGGACCGTGGCGTTGATGGACGTGCTCGGTCAGGCTGGCGATCCCGATATTCCGAACAAGCTGCTGGAATTGCAGTACGCCTCCGGCCGTTATTACACGCTGATCTATTCGGCGAGCGGCGCGCTGCAGCGGGAGCGCGGATACGCGACATTGGCGGAGGCGACTCGCGCGTTTGAAGACATGCGCATCGCCGTGATCGACGGCAGTCTGGATCCTTCGCAACCGCTATTCCGGCAAGACCTGGAAGACTAAAAGAACATTTGTTCGTGCAGTTTCGACGAGCCCGGCTCTACCTGCCGGGATTCAAATCTCTCATAATTACCTTAAGCACCTGGCTCGCCAGCCGGGCATCACGCTCGGAAATCGCGGAGTCGTTTCCGTTGTCGCCCTGATCTCGATAGGCACGCGCCGCCGCTGGCAAACGAGCGCAGCCGCCGCGAACGAGACCGGTTTTCTCCGCAACCGCGAGCCGCTCATCGAACGACCAATCGCCGATCTTCCCCGTCGACGCCCCGGCCGTAGCCAATTCACTCTGGGTTTTATGCTCCAGTGCGTCGGTGACAATCGCTTCCAGAATGCCGCAAGAGGTTCGCATCGCAAGAGCGTACTCGCCCTGCTCCATCGCGCGTCCGATGTCGCTGTAGGCCTGCTCGAGAACCTGCCGCAGCTCAGAGTTGTGGACAAACTCGAATCGGCGTGGCGGGACATTCTCCGACGCGATGATCACCGGGCCGCCGTCGTCCCGGGAAAGCGCTGCAACCCCTTGCGCGAGGACGTCGAGCAATCGCTGCACGATCTCCTGCGGTGCCGCTCCTTCGGCGGCATTGCCGTTCGCGGAACGCATCAGAAACGCCTCGCTGAACGCCCGCGCAAGCCAATGAGCCTTGCTTCCCCCGGACAATTGATTGATAGCCACGCCGCACTCTTCCTGCCAGGCGCGCGCAGCGACAATTGCGGATGGACTTGAGGAGTCCTTCGCCAACGCGTCGCGAACCTGCTGTCCGCGGCGAATCAGGTGGTCAAGGCGGGCCACAAAATCTTTGATCTGCGCTTCCAGTCCCTCAGGCATTGGCGTTCGCTCTCTGGATTGGCCGGCACACCATCCGCGCGGTGCGCACCCTCGAAATCAAATCCGAAAAATGGCCTGCAAAAATGCACGGATTCTCTTCTTGACAGCCTATAGGTACGGTGCTAGATTCCGTCCCGCCGCAAAGTGGTTCACTCATCGGACCAGTTTAACATGGTTCGCAAGTGGTGCCGCTCGGCGGTCTTGGAGGCCTCGCGCTGCGGTTGCAGGGGTAAAACGCACCGTTCCGCCGCCAAGGAATTTCCTGCGGCAGTTGGTCAGGGATTATTCGCTAAAACCGAAGAATTGCTTCGCGCGCGTCACGCACGTTGACGTCGATCGCTTCGGGAGAGAGATCGATGTGGGTAAGTGAATAATCTCCGGCATTGCACCGTTCCTCGGAGATGTGGGCTCTCTGGACGGCCGCGCAGGAAAATTGGGGACTGGTTCGCGCACTACTTCCGCTGAAGTCCAACAGCTCGTCATGGAGGTTAGTCGATGGCTGCAACACCAGAAGCTCTGATTCATCCCTCTCGGATCGTCAATCGCTGGGTTCAATTGATCGCCGGCATCATCGCGATGATGGCAATCGCCAACCTGCAATATGCCTGGACACTTTTCACCAAGCCGATCCAGGCGCACCTTCACGTCTCTCTCGTCGCCGTTCAGTGGACTTTCACTTTGTTCATCTTTCTGGAGACGTGGCTCGTTCCCTTTGAAGGATATCTGGTCGATATAATCGGGCCCCGCTTGATGCTGGGGCTGGGCTCAATCTTTGTGGCGCTCGGCTGGGTCGGCTCCGGGTACGCCGAGACCATAACCCAGCTGTACATTTGGTACGCCCTCGGCGGCATCGGGGCGGGTATCGTCTATGGCGGGTCCATCGGAAACGCGTTGAAATGGTTTCCCGATCATCGCGGTCTCTGTGTAGGCCTGACAGCAGGCGCTTACGGCATAGGCACCGCGAGTACGATTACTCCCGTGGCCAATATGCTGAAGATTTCCGGCTACCAGCACACCTTCATCGTCTGGGGAATCATCCAGGGAGTGGTTGTCCTGGCATGCGCATTGTTCTTGGCGCGACCGCCGGTGGGATGGACGCCGCCAAATTGGGTTGAAAAAGCGGCCAAGATCAGAGCCAAGATTAACACCTCATCCGTCAACCTGACGCCGTTCCAGATGCTGCGCCAGCCATCGTTTTACGTGATTTATTTGATGATGACGATGCTTGCGTTCGGTGGTCTGGTGGTCACCGCGCAACTGAATCCGATGGCCTCAAGCTACCACGTGGACAATGTTGTCGTAGCGTGGGGGATGACCGCACTAGTAATGGCGATCACCGTGGACCGGCTGTTGAACGGATTAACCCGTCCCTTCTGGGGCTGGGTTTCCGATCACATCGGCCGGGAGAACGCCATCTTTTGCTCCTTTATCCTGGAAGCGGGCGCCGTGTTTGCGTTGCTCCAGATGATCGGCCATCCGGTCTGGTTCGTTGCCTTGTCCGGACTTTGCTTCTTCGCGTGGGGCAATATCTTCTCGTTGTTCCCGGCAATCACCGGCGACTTGTACGGAAACAAGTGGGCCACCACAAACTATGGCGTCGTTTACACCGCCAAGGGATTGGCTGCTGCTTTCGCCGGTCCTGGTGCAGCTTGGCTGTTCGCCAAGACCGGCTCCTGGAACAAAGTGTTCTGGGCCATGATCGTTTGCGACCTGATCGCCGCGTTCATGGCGCTGCTCTGGCTGAAGCCATTGGCCAAACGCACGGTGAAGGAGTCGCAGACCGCGATTGCTCCACCGGTCGACATGACTGCGCCAGCAAAGGCCTGAAACGCGCCTGTCAGGTCGGTCTCAATTTTCTCGGCATTCAGCCTGGGCATTCCTCGTTTGGACGGGGAGGGGTGCCCTGTTCTGCTCACATACATATATTAAGGATGCTGTTGGTCTTAGAGAGCACGCTTGGGCTCTGCACCCACTGTCGTCATATTGTTGCGAACGCAAGGCTTACAGAACAATCGAGCAGGATTTGGGGCACCTTGAAGGATTACGGAAAAATGGCGCGCCGGAGGGGACGCTGTCCCCGCTTTTCTTTCCGCGATCTATTCCTTTCGCTTTTGCCGAATCCAATCATCCATCATCTGGTTGTTCTGCCGAAGTAGCGCATTTTGCGTCTGCAGCGTCGCCGTACACAATTTCAATTGCTTTACCGCCAGCTCCTCTTCCGCTTCTCTTTTGGCGAACTCGCCATCTTTTATTGCGAGTTCCACCCGTAGTTGCTTCACGGAAGGACGCATGACCCCTACGCCAACACAAAGTCCGACGACTAACGATAACAACCCTACTAGCAAAGTCTTCATAACGGCAGCCGCCTCCTGGTGACTACAAACGGTATCGCTGCGAAGGGTGGCAATTCGGAGCTTTGCTCTGTGAATACGCAGAAAAATGGCGCGCCCGGCGTGATTCGAACACGCGACCCTCGGATTAGAAGGCGGATTTTGCGCCACAAACCAAACTACTGCAACCCATAAGAGCCTGAGAACACAAGGAAAAATGCCTTCCGCCTTCGGCTGGTTTCGGCTGGCACTGTACCCCGTTCACGGACAATCACACGGACAAAACGCGCTCTCATTTCCCCGCCCCGATTGCGACAACCTTCTGGCTTGCCGCAGTTGCAAGGGACTGCTGCGTTTTCGCCAACGCCTCTCGCTTCTGATCTTCGTTGACGATTGCGTACCGGCGAAACATCGAATCTGTCCGGTGGCCGGTAATCTTCATGGCAACGGCCTGGGGGACTCCGGCTGCCAGCATGTTGCGGGAGGCAGTGCGGCGCAAATCATGAAACATCCGACCCGCCACATTTGCAGCCTTACAGGCAGTCGCCCACGCCTTGCGGAAGTCGCCGATGGGCTGGCCGTCACGGTGAAACACGTACTCGGCAAACCGTTCGCTACCGTCTTCGTCCTTGATAGTCCGTGCTTCGCGCCGCCGTTCGATGATGGCGAGCAACTCGCCCCCTAGCGGCAGCGTCTCCGGCTTCCGCGTTTTGGAGTTTTCTGCGCGAAGGTAGATGATGCCGTCGCTAACATCCGACCAGCGCAGAGACTCAATCGAACCCTTGCGCCAACCCGTGATAAAGCCGAAGCGGGAAAGGTCCCGAAGATATTCCGGCAGTCGTGTAACCACGGCCTCAAAGTCCGCAGTCTCGAAAAATCCTTGGCGCTCATTCCCAACTTCGGAGAGCCGCGGAATAAAGGGTGCCGCGGAGACTTGCTTGTTCCGCATCCCGACCTTGAAGGCTTGTCCCAAGCGCTGCATCCTCCGGTTTATGGTGGCGTTGCTGTAGCCTTCCTCGCGCAGAGCTTGGATATGCGCTCCGAGAATTTCGGAAGTAATATCTACCGCGCGCCAGGTGCCAAACTTCTCGCGTACCGGCTTTGTGCATGAAGCTGTTTTGACATCCCACTTGTCCTGAAGTTTGTAATAGCTCTCCAAACCGTCGAGCAGATCGCCAACAGTCACGCGCTCCTGCGACGGGCCGATAAATGCGCGGCCGCCGTGCCGTTCCCCTGCGAGTTCTCCGAGCCTCTGCTTTAGGAAACGCTCGGCCTCGTGGCGGTTTTTGTCGGAGACTTCCAAACACAAACCTATCGTGAAGCCCGCCCATCGTCGCGGCGGCGAATTGATCGCCGAATCTCTGCTCTACGACTCCGCCTAAAACGCTCAGAATGCAATCGAATTGGACCTGTGCCTGCTTTGCCATTCGAACCGAGAAATTCGTCTTGTAGAATGCAGTGGAGAGTAAGAACGCTAAGGAGCTTCGCTCGATTTGCGCTTTCTCGAGCGTGTGGCCGAGCTCGTCCATCGAGAATAATCGCGGATTACCCACTGCATCCGCCGCGGCGCGAATGAGTCCTTCGCCACTGCCCGCGAGCGTGTCCATCAGCCCAGGCCTCTCAAGGCCGAGGATTTTTATCGCGAAGTCAATTGCCTGAGATTTCCCGCTACCAACTCCACCAACGAGCGCAACGTACAAGTTTGTACGGACGCCCTCTGCCCGCTCACTAATCAGCGCACTTGCCACCGCGAGAAGCGCTGGCCAGCCGTAGGAAACCGGGAATCGATGCATTCTCTGCCGAAAAATTTCTCCCAGGCGACCATCCAAGACGTTATCGGGCATATCGCGGAGGAAAAGTTCGGGAGGATTTTTGCGCAGATCGTCAACGATGCGCTCAGCCTCGCGCAGTTCCCTTTTGGTTTCCGCGAGTGTCGCTTTTACCCTCGGGTCTGGGACTTCCGACGCCAGCGCTTCTACTTCATTGAGCAATTTTCTAGGATCAGCCGCCTTCTCTTCCTTCGACCAAACCCTTTCGAGCGCCTCGCCGACGATTTCATTTACAGTTTTTTCCATGTTACCCGGCTTGCCCGCCGCGCAGTGCCGCGAGCTCGATGTGCGCGAGCTTGCTGTACAGATAAAGCTCCAATCGGTCCTGCTGTTCCTGCGTGAGATTCGCGCACCCCTGACGCCATAGCCAAATGCGATTGTGGGAGGTCTCCACCAGTCTTCCGGTCTCGCGCGTGCTATTGAGCTGTCGTTCGAGCGCGCGCAATCGACTTTGAGACATTTCAGACATGCAACCTCCAAAAATGACACTTGCTGTGATTTGACATTCGCTTGAGCGGGGCCAAAAAAAGGAGCGTCCCTTCTTATAACTAACCTAGCAACAAAGGGTGACGATTTACTCCGCGTGCATCGAATTAACCGCGCGATTTCATTCACTTGCAGATTTTTCTTTCACAAAAAAGAGCACATCACAGCCATCGAACTCTTCCCCGATACGCTTCTGTTCGGCCTTAATTCCAGCCCTTGTGCGCCACAAGCAAAGGCCGCGCTCCCTCACTACCTTTTTGGCACTCTCCAGGGCCGCCTTGCGCTTGGCCGCGAACCTTGTCGCAATCCCGGCCCTGATGATTGGCACCAGTTCCTCAATTGTCACTTCCCTGGCTTCAGTGCCCCAGAGCGGCCCTTGTACGAGGTGCGCATATACGATTGCTGGCGGCAGGATCGTCCCCAGGTGAAGCAATTGCCAAGCGCCACTGCGCACGCGCCTAGCGACAACCCACCCACCGGCGACTTCCCAATGAGGCAGACCCCTTCGAACGTCCTTAAAGGGCAGCTCTGGCCAGAACGGTTCTTCCCCGGTTGCGAGGGGAATAAGCTCGGCCTCGCGCAGCTTGTCAGCTTCGCGCCTAAACCTCTGCGTCAGAGTGTTGGCGTCAATTCCGCACTCCTCGGCTATGTCGACAATGGAATGCCCGCAGCGCAAATACCCGTAGATGGGGAGGACCGCCATAAAGAGCTTGCCGGATAAAAACCTGCGAAGGTATGCAATCCACCTCCCGGGCGCGGGAAGCTTGGGAGCGCAAAGCGTCCTACGGCTCTCGGATAAATTGAAGCCCGTTAGGTTCCCATTGGCGTCTTGAAGCACGTACGTGTATGTCAG
This sequence comes from Candidatus Sulfotelmatobacter sp., assembly GCA_035487095.1. Classification (GTDB taxonomy): domain Bacteria; phylum Acidobacteriota; class Terriglobia; order Acidiferrales; family UBA7541; genus Acidiferrum. Next base: position 54,595 of record DATHMM010000011.1, on the reverse strand, counting down.
CCCGTTCGAGACAACGAACTCACCGCGCAGCGCTCTCTCCCGAAGAACGCCGTGCCACAGAGCGCGGAACGATGCCGAGCCCGCATCTGCCTTCCTGAAGTTCTCGGGCCCGATCTGCGATGCTGGCAATACGTGGCAGGGCAATGGTTTCCACTCGCGTCGCAAAAAGTCCTCGGGCACCCTGCCATCTTTAGGCGCCCCGGGGCGGTCCCAAACTACGATTTCGTTTTCAACCCACTCGCCCCTGTCTTCCGAGAAGCATGCATAATTCGGGAACCTGAGGCTGTGCGACCATGTCCCGTAAGGAACGATGGGAAGGCAGCAGTCGATGGTGTGCTCCCGCCGCGGCGCTTCTGCTTCCTGGGAGATTTCCTCGGGGAAGCTAAGTTGCTCCGTGATTGCGTCAATCTCGGCCTGGAAGGTGTGTTCATCGGCGCGTTGGGCGCGTGCGCCTAGCTCGAAGAGGATTTCAAATCCCTCAGGGCCATCCACGCCGCTTGATGGTGGCTTCTTTGCACGCAGGATCTTTCCTTCCCCCATGCGATCCTTACAGTCGAGGTTTGGATCTGTGTCGTGGCTTTTCTGACTATTGACCCAAGCCCTGAGTTCCGGGGGAATCCAGCGGTCGCTGGCCGAGAAGGCAGATATGTAGCCCTCTGGACGCGCGTGGGCGACGGCGTATTGCTGCGCCGCGTCGCCAGCCACAGTGAAAACGCATGGGCGTTCTTCGGGCTCAATGAAGCTCGCGCCTAAAATGCGGCGCTCCATGAATGCGATGTGTGATGAGCGATCGATCGGCTCGATAAGCCGCGTGCCAAGAAAAAAGTTCGTCATGCGCCAAACCTCTCTTAGCTTGCCGGGGCGGGGAGGAGGTTTGGCAACTCACGGTCCCCGCACGCGCGGCAAACTAATCTCACTTTCCGCGATGTATACGAAGGCGTCAATCGCATGGCCTGTGAACATCTAGCGGGTTGTGGATGTGCAAAGGATATTCCTTACAACAGCTACCATAGATTTTTGCCTGACTTTTGGAGGGATTGACAGGTGTATGGCTAAAGGTATACAAGGGTGGCCATGAAGCGCACCACTATCTGGCTGAGCGGGGTTCACCTGAAGGGGCTCAAGGCCCTTTCGAAGAAGACCGCTGCGCCGGTGAGTGCGCTGATCCGTAAAGCAATCGGGGAGTTCTTGAAGAAGAAGTAAGAAGCGTCTCCGCCCGGTGTTATCAGCACCGAACGGAGACTATCCAACACAGGAGGGACTATCTCCCATGCAGGCTAATCGCAGTCTATCATCTGAGCAGTTCTCAACACTCGCTACTGTCCTCACTTTCCTTGAAGGCTTCACCGCACACCTCGATGCCGACAACCGCGCTACAAGTGATGCAGACTTAGAGCTTACGTGTGCTGTCAGGGACCTGGGCCGGTTGTGCATCTCAAAGATGCTCACGGATTTTCCCGATTTGCAGTTGTGGCGCGCGCTTGGGGATGGAGGTCTCCAATGAACGGCAAACTCCGAGAATCTCGCCGGATGAACTGTGAGGAGCAAAACGCCGCCCACTTAGCGGAGTTCCTGAAGGACCTGCGCGTTGGAGCGCGGAGCGAACATACCATCACGTCGTACGAGTTCGCGGTCCGCGACTTCTTGCAGTTCACCCTCGGCCTTGATGTCCTGCAGGTCACACACAACGACGTCCGCGAATGGCTGCATTGGCTCAACGCACAGAAGTACGACCCGCAAACCATTAGTGCGCGGAAGTATGCCCTCAGCAGCTTTTTCCAGTTTCTACAGAAAATCGACGCACTGACGAACTCGCCTACTCGATTCATCGCCAACCGCAAAATTACCCGGAAGCTGCCCCGCTTTCTCAGTGTCGAGGAAGTGGAAAGGCTCATCGCCGCGACGGCCTCGCCGCGGGATCGCGCTCTCATCGAGGTCATGTATGCAACAGGCAGCCGGATCGCGGAGATTGCTGGGATGCACGTCGAGGACATCAGCGGTAACACCGTGCGAGTCCTCGGCAAGGGCGACAAGGAGCGCATGGTGGTACTCGGCGGCCGAGCCATTGAAAGCCTCCAGGACTATTTGCAGGACCGCACGATCGGCCCGGTATTTCGCGAGGAAGGACAAGAGCAATCTGGCTCAGTAGTGAACCAAGGCGCAAGCTGGACCGTCTTTTGGCGGGAAAACAAAAGAGCTGAAGATGGCACTATCCAGCGCAAGCTGCGCGGGAAGGTCATTGGCCAGGCGCGCGAATACCTGAAGCGGGGACCGAAAACCAACCCGACCTATCTCCGCGCCACGCAAATGCGCAAACAGGCCTACGAATGGAAGGAAATCTTTGCGGCACTCTACCCGAGCATGGAGCCGCCTTCTCAAGAAAAAAAGAGACTGCGCTCGATTGTGAGCTACCACCTAAAGCATGAGGGCCAGCCGAATCGGGCGGAAATCCTCGATGAAAGGGTTGCGGCGGAGAAAGGCCATGGGCTCATCACGTCGCTGCGCCGTCAATCGAAAAACAAGAATCGACCCGCAGCGCGACCCGGAAGTGGCGCCCATTACTCACCGCAGCATCCGCAGGATCATCGATGGCGCCGCGCGGCGGGCGGGGCTCGGCCATGTCAACCCGCACATGCTGCGGCACAGCTTCGCCACCCACCTGCTTTCAAACGGAGCCGATCTGCGCGCGATACAGGAGCTTCTCGGCCACTCCTCGATCAGCACCACGCAAATTTACACCCATGTCAGTCTCAGCCACCTTGAAAAGACCATCGAACAGTTTCATCCCCACGGGAGGAAAATTTGAGCGCGCTCAAAGTCGACATCCTGCCTTCGCCGCACGATATCCAGCAAGCTCCCGTCTTGCGAGCAGAACTCGAAAGACTCGTCCAGTTGAAGGTCGCCGAGATCATGGCCGAGCGGGACGCGCTGGTGTTCGAGCCGTTCTTTCGAAGCCGCCAGGTTGCCTATGAACTCAAGCGCCTGCAAACCGTTCCCGAGCAGGAAAAGTTCAGCGTCTCTTACGAGCGCTACGGTTGCATCGATTGCAAAACGCACGATGTTCCACACGGCGGCAATGGACTGTGCCACAACTGCCGGGTCAAGTGGTTTCGGAGGCTGACTCAGATCATCGGGGAGGGCATGAAGGGAGAGCGCGCACAGAGAGCCCGCGGCACCGCGCGGGCCGAGCGGCTTCTGCCAGAGAACGCAGCACGGGACGGCGTGCATCGGACTTGGAACCAACCATACAAGATGAACACCAAAGAGGAGAGGGCCCTTTACGCCCGCGTGGCAAAGCGCCTTGGCGTCCAGTCCCGCTTCGTGAGTTCGGTAGCGCGCGGAGGGGGGAACTCCGAGGCGGTCTCCAAAGCGCTCAAGGAAGAACTGGCCCAGATCACATCAGAGCCCCGTCCATAGCCATAAACCCCGCAACTGTCCACACGGACCCGTAACCACTTGTGGACAGTTCGTGCCGCCGAGGGGCATTTTCGCCAACTGTCCACACCTTCTCTTATTAGTGAGAGAGAAAGAGAAAACTCTCTCTTAATAAAGGACTTACTCTCTCTCCTGTCCACATCTGTCTACATACTTTTGTGGACAGTTCAGGAAGCCTCTAGCTAGGGGGTCTCTCATTTAAGAAGTAAGGTGTGGACAGTTGGCCTTTCCTACCGCCAAAACTGCCCGCAAGGCCGCCCGAATGTCGCTTAAATGCACGCTTCTCGCGTGAGGCTGATTTTTTGAGCCATGGCTAAGCGGCAGGCGATCCCGCGTTGGGGCCTACCGCCCGGCCTAAAATCCAATAAATAGCAATCCTTTCAACGGCTTAGCCTGCATAGCCAACTTCACGATCTCCCCTGCCGGACTGGAAATCACCAACACTTTTTGGTCAATTTTGGGTGCTTAAACGTTGGTCCTCGAAAATAGGCGAAAATGAGGCGAAAAACAGAGACGGACAGTTGCACGGACAGTGCAGATAAGTCTAATTTAATCATGGAGTTGCGTGGGCGCTTCGGGTAAGCGACCAGACGATTGGGCTGCTAAGACGAACAAAAGGCGAAAAAGTGGAGAAATGTGAGCGGGTTCGTTTTTGTGCGAGAAACTTAAACGCCTAGACTACCATCTATCGCCTACAAACCCCCAGGCTGGGCATTCTGCACGTATGGAAGTGGCATTCTGCGAGCGTGCCGCGGTTGCCTTAACGAGTCCTGCGAGACGTGCTGCTTTGCTGCGTTCGAAGCTTGCAGTCCTCGCCTCTGACCGGCCATAGTTCTCGCGTGCCAGCTCGAGGGCGCGGGCCGGATTCGACTTGCAGCGCTTGAACAGTTGAATCGCCTTGATGCGGGTCAGGTTCCCGGTGCGCATGATCTCGGCGAACGTCGTTTCCTCTGCGTCGGTCCAGCCCTTGCCCGTTCTCACGTTAGTCCACATCGGCGATGATCTCCAGTGTTGAAGGTGTGGGCGCCGCGGCTTGTCCAACGCCCGCGTAAAACGATTTGATCTCTGCGTTCGTCATGCCGGGTTTCGGACGTACATCATCCTGTTTCGGTTGTGCCTGGCGCTGAGCGAGCCTTTCATTTTCGAGGCGATACACGCCCTCCCAAAGTTCTCGCTCTTCGTCATTGAGTTTGCCTAGAAGACTTCGACCCTCTAGGACGCGCCGCTGAGGCCCTGTAAATTCGCTGGGAAGGGCGTCATCTTCCTGCTGACTCACCTGAGTCCTTCCCATTCTCTTAACCAGCCTCTCGCGCACCGCCATCAGCCGCGCGACGTGCATGGCCTTGATTCGCTTGCTGGCGAGCTTCCTGTCGACAATCGCAAGCTGCTCTTGCAGCGTCAGCTCTGGTTTGACTTTCGTCATAGCCCTTCTTCCTTTGCCGTCCCAGCGGCTTTACCGGGGACGCGAAACTCTTCCGTGATGCCTTTTCGCTGAAGGTCATGAAGCGGGGTTGGGCAAACGGCTGCGCCTTTGCTGGCGAGCAAGGCAAGGGACACAGTTTTGAAATGGTCGACAACGAATTCTTGATTGCCCCAAACCGAAAACCCTGCGCGCCGCGCATTCTGGCAAAAGCTTATGTCCTCGAAGTTTGTCCGCTGCCCATTGCCGTCGTAGGTGAAGCGAAACCATCCTGCGGTACCCATGCGCTCGAAGACTTGCCGATGCACGAACAGCGCGCCCGTCCCGGTCCATGCCAGTTCGCGCCATTCGCTTTTGGAGGAGTCAGCATCGATCGGTAGCCAGCCCTCAACAAGGCGGCCGCCCTCGTCTCTGCCGCTCTCCGGGTTGCGTATCGTGGCAATGTGAAACGTCTTCGGCGCGATAATTTTCATGTGCGCTTCGGCGCGATCTAGCACGTCGATCAGATTTGGCGGCGGGGCCATATCATTGTCGATCTGGAGAAGCCAGTCAAAACCGGATGCCAGGAAGGCCTGGACGATGAGATTGCGAGCGTAATCTATGGGCTTGATGTTGTCTGACATGCTGAGGGAAATATTGCGCTCCTTCGCGGCGACGGATGTTGCCACTAGAAACTGAGCCATCCCCGGCGCAAGCCAGCCGTCGCGTTCAGACTGGGTGAATATCGCGATGAACACCGACGCCTTCTTTTTTTCGTTTGTCACCACCGCTCCTCCATTTTGAATTTGCGAATGCCCCACTCACCCGGGCCGCTTCTGCCACTCAGTCGGCCCGGGGGCGCTTCGTTGTTTAACACTTCGCGTTAGCGTTCGGATCGAGGGGCACGCCACCGGATTCAATTCCATCGGTGACCTCGCCATCTTCGGCGGGTCCCCATCCATCCAATTTGCGCAGCACTTCGCCTACCTTGGGGATAGGTGGTGCCTTTGGTTCATCGCTTCCTGCTTTTGGTTTTGCCACGGTATTTCTCCTTTATTTTTGACCTGTCACTGCGGAATCAGTTGCCAACCGAAATGTGCGGCCGCACCACCGAGTGCAGTTGCGCCCGCGCCCGCCGCACCCAATGCGACCTTCTGGATTCGCGCGGCCTTTGTCCCCAGCTTCACCGCGTCGTTGGTCTGTTTGAGCAAGTTGATGGCGTTGTCGTCGCCGATCGCCTCACTCAAGCGGCCAGCCTTATACATTTGCTGAAGCCGCGGGAGCAGTTTTTTCGGGTCGACAGACTGGGCCATTCCCGTGTCGGTCGCCCCGGATGCGCGACTGCGGAAGACCTGGGTATCCAAGTCTTTGAGCGCGCTTCCCTGCTTCCATTGCTCGTCTGCATTGTTAAGCAGGCCCTCAACATCTGCGTTCGAGTTTTCTTTTGCGCTGGTGATGGCGTCGTTGATTTTCCATTGCACCTTTTGCGCATTGAGAAGGGCCGCGTCTTCCTCGGGGCTGCCTTCGAGAGCTTGCCGGGCCTTGTCTTGTGCCAGGTCGAGCTTCTCGTAAAGCTGTTTGAGATTTGTGCCGGCCGCCTGGTCGACTTGCTGGTATGTGCTCTTTGCGCCCTTCAGCACGCTGTTGCCCACGTCCCCGAATGAGTTGATGCCACCCTGCGGGGTTGCGACGTTTGCCGCGTCTGCCGCTGTGTTTGCCGATTCAGTGACGGCGGATGTGGCGGGGCCCTGTGCGACCTTCTCGCCGCTCAAGGCTTGTTGGAATGTGCTGATTTTCGTCGGTGTCGCGGCGGGGACCTGCGCGGCCGCATTAGCCGCGTCAGCCACTTCTCCGCCACCTGATACCGCCTCTTTGATGGCCGCCGCGCCGCTCTTCAGGGCATCCACACCGCCCTTTAGAATATTCGCGCCGCCCTCAATGGCGTCGGCTGCCGCGGGAGTTCCCTCCGCGCCCGGAATTAGGCTTGCCGTGACGGGATTCGTAAGCATGCCGTATTTGCCGGTCCCGATCCCAGGAGTTACCGCCCCGCCAAACAGAAATCCCTTCAGGCGATCCGCAACTTGGCCGAGTTCTGCTTGAATTGGGTGCTGCGCTTTGCCCTCTTCTGTGAAGCCAGCGGCATCGTCCAAGGCCTCCGCTGCGTCAAATAGTTTCTTCGCGAGGGGAATGCTGCTCAGCTTTGCGGACTGGTCGGACGAGCCGCCAATTGTTGGGCCGGTGCCCAGATTCGCCGGTGGCGTCAACGGGACATTCGCGGGCCGCCCTAACAGATCGGTGGGGCGATTGGCGAGCGCCTGCTGTCTCCACGTCATGTAAGCCTTCGTGGCGTCGTTTTCGGGGGTGACGTCCCAGGTTGCACCATTCTGTTGAGCTCGGTCTTGCTGGCTGAATGGAACAATAGCCCTGTTACCCTGCGAGTCAGTCATGCGGACGCCCAATTCGCCGCCCTGCCCGATTGCATTCTCGGCTTGGCTTATGGGTACGTAAGCGGTCTGCCCGTTCATGACCATCAAAACGCTGGATGGGGATTGCTGCTGAGTTTGTGCTGGATTCTCTGTCGTCATAATTACCTCGTCGGGACCGCGCCCGGAATGTTTGCGAAGGCATTACCGTTCTTCGGCTGGGTAGTCGGCTGTGCGGGCGTTGGCGCTGGCATCGTTCCGTACATCTTCTGAAGAAAAGAATTTTTTCCGATACGCGCATCTTTGATCGAGTTGACGCTGTCCCTTACGGATTCGAGGGCCTCGGTTCGTTGGTCTGGGCTCAACTGTGGGCTGATGATCGAGAGGGCCAAATTGCGCGAGGCATCACTTCCGACGCCGGACCCCATAACGGACGAGTAATCATCGGCAAGTCCAACTGCCTTCGCCGCGTAAGCCGAGATCCCGCCCTTGCCGCGCTGTAAGTCAGCCCAATTTTTCGTCCGGTTTAAAATCTGGTAATCGGACTTGCTGATCTTGTCGGCAACCGCTTTTAGCTGATCGATTGTGCCGCCCGGAGAAACCATCGAATTAACGCGGGCAAAAAACACATTGTTGGCTTCACTGCTCGCAACTTTGGCGCTGTTGTCTTCAACGACGGGATTGAAGTTTTTGTCATACGTCTGCGCAGAAGCGATGGCTTGCTGGATATATCCCGGCGTCATGCCGCGGGATTTGAGTTCGCTGATTGTGGTAACTCTGTCTGCGAGCATCTTCCCCGCGTCAGCCGGATTGCCGCTCTTGATGGATTGGTCGACCCGGGCGATACGCGCCGCCTGATTCGCTTTCGCATCTCCGGCCGCGCCGGTATTCTCCGCGATTACCGCCAGAGCTTTGGACTGCGCTTGAGCGCTCGCGGTGGCCTGGATTTGCTGAGATTCCAACTGGCCTTGCTTCGTCAGTGCGTCATTCGAAAGTTGGTCGAAAGAATCCGCCTTGTTCTGGAGGAGCTGCACAATTTGAGGATCGGCGTTGGGGCGCTTCTGGTAATTCTCCAATTCCTGGCGATTGGTCGCGGACATGGATGCTACTTCGCCAGCATCAATCTTCCCCGCGTCCGTTTTGGGCAAGTTCGGCCTTTGGAAATAACGAAGCGCTGTAGCGACGGCGGATTGTTGCGCGGCAACTTGCTGGGCTTTGTACTCCGTGCCCTGGGAAGGCACATTGTTAGCCTTCAAGGCGCCCAGGCCGGTCTGCCATTCGGTGTCCGAAGACGGATAGCCGCGAGAAGCGGTCAAATATGCATCGACAACTTTGCGAGCGCCGTTCGGGTTGGTTTGGATGCTTTGCGCAGTGATGGGGTATGCGGAAATGTCATGGGTGTCAGGATTCTTGCCCGTTCCAATCGGCTGCGATATCACCGCAACAGGCGGGATTTTCCCGCCGTTTTGGGCCGCTACAATGGGAAGCGCGCCGGTTGCCTGAGTGTGAAAGTCCTGTGGGTTCGAAGCACTGAATTGAGTTCCTGGGCGGATGCCATTGGCCTCCAGAAAATCCGCAATGTTCTGCTGGCGGGCCGCTTCTTTCTCCTGAAATTCTTGGGACGCCCGCTCGTCCTCGTGCAATCGAACCGAGTTTTCGACCATCATGTGCGCTGCCTGCGCGGATTGAAACTGCACGGCTGCTTGGTTGGCGGCTGTGCGCTCTTGTTGCTGAATCGCCCCACCGACGCCAGCGCCGAGTGCTGCCGCGCCCGCGTTGCGCCCGCGCGCCCCTGAGCCCGCCGCCATGCCAGCCAGCGCGCCCATAACAACATTTTTCCAAACGGAAGTCTGTCCGGCCGGTTGAGGTGGCGCGACTGTATCGCTGCCTGTCGGCACAACGATAGGACCCTGCGCCGTGCCCGCGCCCTGCGGAGGTGGCGTGTATGGCGTATCGGGTCCCAAGGTTGGTGCGGCCGGAGGCGTTGCGTTAGAGCCCGAATCGCCGCCACTGTCGCCGTTCAATGCACTGCTCAAAAAATCACTATCCATGGTCTTGATCCTTTTCTCTGCGTGAACTGCAAAAATTCCCCCGTTATCCCCTCACTGGGTAGGGTGTGCCCGCTTGCGTTACCGGGAACGCTTCGCAGGGTGAAGGTGGAGTGCGCCCAAAGATTTGAGATCCCCATACGCTCGCCGCATGTCATGCACCGTGGCCTGCAATATGCCCTGCGCTTTGAGATAGCCACTGATCGTGCCAGCGTTTTGGGCGCCCTGTTCACCTTCGCGAACAAGTTCCGGCGTATCGGCAAGGAAATCCTCAACAACCTCCTGCCCGGACTCCGCGTGCATGTTGTCCGCGGCCTCCGCCATTGCGGCCTTAATCAGCGTCGGGGTCGCTTCGGCTGGTGTCTTGCGGCCCGCTGCTACGTCCGCAAGAGTGCTCTCAAGATTTTCCTTGCTGGCGCCGAGCTGCTGTGCCGCGCGCTTGTCGTAATGCCGCGCTTCTTCGAAGCTCTGAAAAGTTGCGTGCGGCAACAGGTCTGACGTGTATACCCCGAGCCCTACTTTTGTAACTGCCATCTGCCCTTCTCCTTCGCGCTTTCGCGCTCTTTCAAATTGAACTGCAAAACTCGTTTTGATTTAACGGACACGGACATTCCGCGGACATTCTGCACCAAAGTGCAGCAATGGCCTTTTCGCTATTTCCGTTAAGCAGTTTGTTTTGTTGGGGGAAAATGGCGCGCCCGGCGTGATTCGAACACGCGACCCTCGGATTAGAAGTCCGATGCTCTATCCAGCTGAGCTACGGGCGCACTCTTTGAAATTTAGCACGATTCTTGAGGATTGGAACAGGACGGCTGCTGATTCGTTGCCCCCTAGCCCACCATGCAGGCTCCTTGACATCACTTAAATACCTGATACAAGAGAGCTAACTATCCAGCCAGTCGAGGCGAGCTCTGGAGAGCGAGGAACTTCCCGAAATGGTTTCGGCTTCGCCCATCGATTGCAGACGACTTTGGCTCGCGCTCCTGCTCGTTCTTTGCCTCGCTTCGATTCTCCCGCTTTTTGTTCGAACTTCGAACGCGCAGTCGACGAATGCCTCTCTCACGGGACGAATCACCGACTCCAGCAAAGGAGTCGTCCCTAATGCGAAAGTGGCGGCGATCAACACTGGTACTCGCGTTCACTATGAGACGGTTACCAACGAAACAGGAAGCTACTACGTAACGAACCTTCCGCCCGGCACTTACCGCATTGAAGTCGAAAAAGTCGGGTTTAAGTCGGTCATCAAGTCCGACCTTATCCTGCACGTGCAGGACGCACTCCAAATTAATATTGAGATGGTGCTTGGCTCCGCGTCCGAAAGCGTGACCGTACGGGGAGGAGCGCCGTCGCTGGATACGGAGTCTTCTACCATCGGCACCGTGGTGGAACAGCGGAAAGTCAACGAACTGCCGCTCAACGGCCGCAACGTATTTAACCTGATTGAATTGGCAGCTTCCGTGGTACCGCAGGGCAGTTCCACAGGAACTCCAGTCGGTGTGAATCCGTTCGGCTGGGGCAACTATCAGGTGAACGGTTCTTTTGGAAACGAAAGCGCGGAATATCTGGACGGGCAGCCGCTCAACATCGGCTACATCAACCTGCCTATCTTAATTCCGACGCAAGACTCGATTCAGGAATTTCGCGTGCAAACCAGCAATCTCGGCCCGGAATGGGGAAAATTTTCCGGCGGAGTCACGAATCTCAGCACCAAGTCCGGCACGAGCTCGATCCATGGCGAAGCCTACGAATATCTCCGCAACAAAATTTTCAATGCCAACGATTTCTTCTTGAATGCGGTGGACAGGCCGAGGCCTCCCTGGGTACAAAACCAGTTCGGAGCCAACGCCGGCGGGCCCTTGAACATTCCTCACTTTGGAGGCAGGAATAAGACGTTCTGGTTCGTTTCCGGCGAAGGTTTCCGTTTGCGGACGAGCCAACCCTTCACCGCTACAGTGCCTGACGTTCAGGAGAGATTGGGCATTTTCTCGGAAATCTGCAAATCGGGATTTACCGCGGGTATCTGCAACGATCGAGGCATGAACGCCAGCGGCAAACCCGTTGTCATCGATCAGATTTACGACCCCTGCGGAGGAATCGTAAACGCACAGGGTGCTTGTCCTGGCAGCACCGCCACTCCTACCCCCTTCTTGAACAACATCATCCCGGCAAACCGGATCAACGCCACTTCTGCGAAGCTTCTGGATCTTTGGCCCGCTCCGACGAATTTGGGCCCAACCACAAACAACTTTACGACGGCCGCGGCGACGGGAGGAGATCACAATCAGTTTGTCGGGCGGCTCGATCGCAGCATCACGAGCAAACAGCGGCTTTTTCTGCGTTTCAATTACTGGCATGTTCTGGACTTGCCGATCGACCCGCTGGGAACCGGGCTTTGCGCCGACCGCTGCGCCGAGGACTATCACACTTACGTGACCGCCGCGGGATACACCTACAGCGTTACCCCAACGACCGTGGTTGGACTGAACGAGAGCGTCAGCCGTTTCACTTACAATCGGAGCCCAAAGAACACAGATTTCGATCTGACCTCTATCGGCTGGCCGGCGAGTTACAACGCCTCCGTGCCCGCCCAAATGCGTACACCGCCGACACCGTGCGTCGCGAACTTCGCCGACAACATCATGTGCACGCAGGGCCAAAGCTTCATTCAGGATCGCAACACCCAATATTATCTTTCGCCCGGCATCTCCATACTGCACGGCCATCATCAATTTCATTTTGGATTCCAGTTGGAAGTCGGACGGGATAACTATGCGCAGTCCAACATCGCCAGCGGCGCATTTGATTTCTGCGTCTCCGGCCAGGCGTGCTTCACTTCCCTTCCCGGCGTTTCGGGCACGGGGTTTTCCTTCGCCGATTTCTTGCTCGGCTACGCGGACAATTTCAACAACCTTGAGAATCATTTTTTTGCGCAAGCCGTTGTGCCCGCATTTACCGCAGGCCAACAGATTGATCGGGCCTTCTACTTTGATGATTCGTGGCGGGCTACAAGCAGGCTCACATTGAATCTGGGATTGCGTTACGACTTGCAGGGCCCCTGGTCGGAGCGCTTCAACCGCTTGTCGTATTTCAACCCGGCAGCGCCCAGCTACTTGAACCAATATCTTCCGCCGGGCTCGTCCCCGTTGCTTGGAGACGCGTTTCTCGTCAGCCCCGGCCAACGCAATAACTTGCCCCTCAAAAAGTTGGACTTCTCCCCGCGCGTTGGCTTTGCCTACAGCATCGATACGAAAACCGTTATCCGCAGTGGCTACGGAATCTTCTGGATACCCAACTACGTTTCTTTCAGCTTGAATCCCCTGAACGATATGGTCAACGGCGGGGCGACAACCTATACGGGAACTGTGGATGGAACCCATCCGGTCAATACAATCGCCCTGCCCTTTCCCGCAGGCATCGCTCAGCCCCCGGGGCGCAGCCTCGGCACCACCGGTACGCAACACTTTCTCACACAGGTCGTGCAGTCGATCACTGAAGTGAATCCGGCCAATCACCCCGATGGCTACGTCCAGCAATGGAACTTGGACCTACAACGTGAACTTCCCGCCGGCTTCTTCGTATCCGCAGCCTACGTGGGCTCCCGCGGAACCCATCTGGCACAGTATTCGCAGCAAATCAATCAGATCTCGGACGCATTGCTTGCACAGGCTGCCGCGCAAGTAAACCCTTCGCTCCCGGATCCGAGGCAAAATGTGACCCTGGTGCAATCAACGCCGAATCCTTTTTTTGTCAATGGTCAGGCGTTGGCGCTTGTTGGGCCAACGACGACAGTCGGGCAACTCCTTCGCCCGTACCCTCAGTACGCAAGCGTGCAACTCGCCGGCCAGGGATCTTTTTACAGCACCTACCATTCTTTCCAGCTCACGGTGCAACGACGTTTCGCCGATGCCGGATCTTTGCTCGTAGCCTACACCAACGCAAAACTGATCAGCGATACCGATACGCAGACAGCGTGGCTTGAGCCAACCGTTGGAGCCATCCAGGACAACAATAACTTGCGCGCCGAGCGCTCTCTATCTTCGCAAGACGTTCCCCAGCGTCTGGTCATCAGCTACGTTCTCGATCTTCCTTTTGGTAAGGGCAGGCGATATCTCTCCGGCGCGGCGGGCTGGGTGGACAAAGTAGTGGGAGGATGGGGTGTGGACGGCGTGACGATCTTTCAGCGCGGATTCCCGCTTGTATTTACAAACGGCCAGGTGAACGGCACGACTCTTTTTGGGGGAGGTTCGCGCCCTAACATTGTGCCAGGATGCTCCGGAACGATTCCGGGCAGCTCCACACCACGTATTGCGGAATGGTTCAATGCCGCTTGCCTTACGCCTCCCCCCGATTTCACGTTTGGGAATGAGCCGAGGGTGGACCCCCGATTAAGAGCCCAGGGCATCAGTAACTTTGACTTCGCGATTTTTAAGCGGGCTCGGTTTGGAAGTAATGAACGGTTGGGCCTGGAATTTCGCACGGAGTTCTTCAACATCTTTAATAGGACTCAATTCGCGCCGCCCAACACAGTTTGCTGTTCGGCCAACAACCAGAATTTTGGCGTGGTAACCAGCACGGCGACCGGGACGAACCCTAGGCTGGTGCAGTTTGGATTGAAGTTCCTTTTCTAGAGCTTCCTCAAGCGCAGTCTTATCTCCATCACAATAGGTACGCATTCCAGCGCGATTTTGTACCAGAAAGAAAGGCATTAGCCTGCATCGAAATTTCTTCTCATCCATGGCTCTCCTGGTGTATTGTCCTCCCATCATCGGGGCTTCGTCGGGGGAGTTCTCCGGTGCCACGGTCGTCTTGTCTCTGGCATCGCCACCAGGCCGTCTAATGGGGATCTACCCATGAGTACTTCGCCGCAACGACGCGCGCTTACGCTTCCTGTTGCTTTGGCTAGGCGACAGGAGCGCACTGCCTCCCCTCCAGAATTACCAGACCTTCCTATTCCCAGTGACGAAGAAACCATGGTTCGCCTGCAGAGGAACGAGGCTGCTGCCCTGGAGATCCTCTTCGACCGTTACTCCCGTCTTGTCTTCCGCGTCGCGCTGGGTGTCGTGCGTGATAGAGGCGAAGCCGAGGACGTTGTCCAGGACACTTTTCTCCACCTCTACAAGAAATGCATCCTGTATGATCACGCAAAGGGTACGGTGAAGAATTGGGTCATCCAGATCGCCCTTCATCGTGCGCTGGACAGGCGTGCCCATCTGGCACGGAGAGGGTTTTACCTTGGTACAGACATGGGCTCGCTTGGCGATACATTGTTGGGAGAGACTGACCTGGACCGCGAGATAGGTGCAAAACTCAATCGCGTGCAACTCGAGAAGGCCTTTGACGAACTGCCGGAGAGCCAGCGCGTCACCCTTGAGTTGTTCTATTTCGAAGGCTTGGACTTGAGGGAAATCAGCGGAAAGCTTAACCAGCCGCTGGGCAACACTCGGCATTATTTTTATCGGGGTTTGGAGCGTCTGCGCAAGAGTGCGTTTGTGCAGAGGCTTCGGGAAACGAAAAGATGCTAACGATTCAGGACGGCGGCGAAGAACACGAGAAATATAAGGAACTATGTGCCCTGGCGGCATCGGGCAACCTTGCGCCCCTGGAACTCTCCGATCTCCGGGTTCACCTGCAAGATTGCGAATCTTGCCAGGAAGCATTCGCACAATTCCAGATATTGACGACAGAGGGGCTGGCCGCGCTTGCCGGCAGCTACCTGGCGAATCCCGCACGCTCCACGTGGGACGATTCCGCTGCACGCGACCGCTTATTTGCGAGCGTGCGGATGGGGAACCAGATCGCGGCCGACCGGAAAAATCCCTTGCCAGCGTCAAATCGGCCGGAATCTGCAAGAAAAAGCAAATTCCGAATTTACATGGGCGTGCCGATTGCAGCCGGCCTCTTGTTGGCGCTGGTGTCTGGCGCCTATCACCTCGGCGCTCAATCTCATAAACTTCCGATTGTGGAATCCAAGTCCACAGCCTTGGATGACCAGTCCCAAAAGCTTTTGGAGCAGAAGCGGATCGCGGACGAATCGCTTTCCGCACAGGAGAAAAAGCTCGCTCAACTTCAGGCGGAAGGCCTTGAGAAGGAGCAAGCTCTGGCGAAACTTCGGTCCTCATTGCGCGAAATGGAGAGCCGTTCCGCTGAGTTGCTGGCGGAGAATGCCCAATCCGCGGCGCAACTCAAGGAACTCTCCCAGCAGCGCGAAGAACTGAACGCCAAAGTGCAAGCCATGACCCAGGCTTACAGTGAAAATCAGGCCGAGCTTGCGAGCCTGCGGTCGGAACGCGACAAGGCATCTCTCCGTTCCGCTTTCCTGGAATCAAAAATTGAAGACCTCACTGCAAGAAATAAAGACCAGGACCGCCGCTTGAAAGATGCCGAACAGTTCCTTACTTCGGACCGCGACATCCGCGAACTGATGGGTGCAAGAAAGCTCTACATCGCCGATGTGTTTGACGTGGATGGCAGCAGCCGCACCCAAAAACCTTTTGGTCGTGTGTTCTATACCCAGGGAAAGTCTCTCATTTTCTACGCCTTCGATCTCGACAGGCAGCCGGGAGTCGTAAATGCCAGCACCTTCCAGGTCTGGGGCCAGCGTGAAGCTCCTCAGGGAGAATCTGCCTCGCCAATGAATCTGGGTATTCTTTATATGGACAACGAAACCAACCGTCGGTGGGTGATGCGATTCGACGATCCCAAGCAGTTGGCCGAGATCGACGCCGTCTTCGTCACCGTCGAGCCGCGGGGCGGGAGCCACAAGCCCACAAGCAAACCATTTCTCTACGCCCTCCTTCGCAACCAAGCCAATCATCCTTAGTCTCAACCTGAAACGCTCTTTTTTCTCCAGTCTCCGCTTGCCTCTTGCGCCGCTGGATATCCTTGTCCCATCCAGTTCAATTCTCACCTTTATTCTTCACACCTCCCTGCGATTGGTACACATCCACTAATGTTTTCGTACTAGTTGGCAGAACACTCTTTTGTCGAGGGCATGGTGTGAAAGTTGGAGCCGACCGAACGGAGCTTCACCGTTGTGGTGTGCCTGCTGGACGCGGTGAGGACGCGCAGTGAATCGTGGAAACGAGGAGCGTGGGGGATGAACAATTTGCGTTTTGTTGTTTTAACTGTGTTGGAATTGGCACTCTGCCTTTGTATCGCGGGCCTTTTTAGCAAGCCACTCGCCGCCCAGACCACTTACGGATCCATCGCTGGGACCGTTTCAGACTCCTCGGGAGCGGCCATTGCCGATGCCCAGGTAACTCTGACGAACCTGGCCACAACCGAAAAGAGGGTGGCCCAATCAGGCTCCGACGGTCTGTATGCCTTCGTCAACCTATTGCCCAGCCGGTACAGCATCGTTGCGGAAAAAACTGGATTCAAGCGTGTCACGCGCCCTGAACTTATCGTAGAGGTTGGCCAGTCTGTTCGCATCGATGTCACCCTCCAAGTGGGCGACGTGAATCAGACCATTGAGGTCACCAGTGAAACGCCGCTTCTTCAGGCGGAGACGTCTTCGATTGGACAAGTGGTTGAGGAGCGTAAAGCAACGGAACTGCCCCTTAACGGCCGCAACGTTTTCAATCTGATCACCCTTGCTCCCGCGGTTGTCCCACAGGGAAGCTCCGGCGGCACGCCCGTTGGAGTAAACCCCTTTGGCTGGGGAAACTATCAAGTGAACGGCTCGTTCGGCAACGAAAGCGCTGAATACCTGGACGGCCAGCCGCTTAATATCGGCTATATCAACCTGCCCGTAGTAATTCCTACTCAGGACTCCATTCAAGAGTTCAAAGTGCAGACCAGCAACCTGGGAGCGGATTGGGGCAAGTTCTCCGGTGGCGTTATCAATCTAAGTACGAAATCGGGTAGCAATGGGCTGCACGGAGAAGCCTACGAATATCTGCGCAACAAGGTGCTGGACGCAAACGATTTCTTCCTGAACAAGGCCGGGCAAGCGAGACCTCCGTTCACACAAAACCAGTTCGGCGCGAATGCGGGCGGACCGCTGATCATTCCCCACGTTTATAACGGCAAGGACAAAACGTTCTGGTTCTTCAGTTGGGAAGGATTCCGACTTCGGACCGGTTCCGCTTTCACCACCACCGTTCCTGATCCCAAGACCGAATCCAATTTCGCTGGCGGCGACTTTTCTTCATTGTGCGCGACCGGCTTTACGGGGCCGGGAGGAGTATGCGCCGATAGGGACAAGAACGGGAATCTTACCGACCAAATCTTTGATCCCTGCGGCGGAACGGTAGCAACGGCAGTGGCTTGCCCAAACTATAAGGGTTCGCCGACTCCGTTTGCCGGCAACATCATTCCCACCGCCCGGCTCAATCCGACGTCCCTCGCGCTGTTGAAGTTTATCCCGCCAGCCACCGGAACCGGAACGCCGGGGACGATTGGCAACAACTTCTTCACCAATAATTTCACGACAGCCACCAGCGGTGGCGGTAACCAGAACCAAGTGGTTGGACGCATGGACCAGAGGATTACCGATAATCAACATATTTTCTTCCGGATCACCTATTGGAACGTGCTGGATTTGCCGGTCGATCCCCTGGGCACAGGTTTGTGCGCGGACCGCTGCTCGGAAAAGTACGAAAGCACCGCGCCCTCACTCGGCTATAACTGGACGGTAACGCCGAACACGATCGTAGGCATCAACGCCAGCCTTAGCCGCTTTGCCTATAATCGTGCGCCAAAGAATTCGGGTTTCGACCTCACCACCATTGGATGGCCCGCGCAGTACAACGCCGCCATTCCCTCCGGCGCCAGAACGCCGCCCACACCGTGCATCTTCAACTTTGCCGACAACATTACCTGCTCTCAGGGCCAGAGCTTTATCACCGACCGCAATACGCAGTGGGACCTCAGCCCGAACGTTACTCTCGTGCGCGGACGCCACACGGTTAAGCTCGGCTTCCAGTTGGAAATCGGGCGTGACAATTACGCGCAGACCAACGTCGGCAGCGGAGCATTCGCGTTCTGCGGTGCCGGCCTCTCTTGCTTCTCCAGCTTCAGCTTTGCCGATTTCATGCTCGGTTTTGCAGACAATCCGAGCAGTGTGGAGAATCACTTCTTCGGCCAGGCCATCGTACCTGCATTGGTTGCCGGACAGCAGATCTATCGCGGATTCTATGTTGACGACACTTTCCGTTTGACCAACAAACTTACCCTCAACCTGGGTCTGCGCTATGAGCTGCAAGGTCCGTGGTCCGAGCGTTTCAACCGTCAATCAGAGTTCGATCCCACCGCTCTAAGTTGGCTCGCCAGTCCCGGAGTAAGTGCTGGACTGACAAATGTTCCCGGCCTTCCCGGTTTGAAGGGTGACGTTGCACTAGTCAACACCAGCCAGCGCACCAACATCCCCCTTCCCAAAGATAACGTTTCTCCCCGGTTGGGCTTTGCTTACAGCTGGGATGCGAAAACCGTCATTCGCGGCGGTTACGGAATCTTCTGGGTACCCAACTACGTCTCCTTCGGCTTGAACCCCAACAATGACTTCGTAAACGACGCCACCACATCCTATACAGGAACGATCAATGGCACGGTCCCGGTGAACACGATCAATACTCCTTTCGTCCCAGAGGTTGTGCCACCTGTTGGCCGTACACTTGGCGCGCTTGGGACTTCGATGTACGCAACCCAGGTTGTCCAGAACTTCACCATCGCCGATTATCATGATCATCCGGCGGCTTACATTCAGCAGTGGAACATCAACATCCAGCGGAACCTGCCGTGGAACTTCTTTGTGTCGGCGGCTTATGTGGGTTCCAAGGGCACGCACTTGGCGCTCTATGACTCGCAGATCGATCAAATCGGTGATAACTTCCTGGCTTCCGCTGCGACACAGTGCGCCGCACAAGTCACGGCAACAGGCAAGCGTTGCGACGCCACTGGCGTAACGCTATTACAGTCGGTGCCGAATCCTTTCTTCGATCCCACCACTAACACGGCATTTGCGCTCTCGGGTCCGACCACAACGGTCGGCCAGTTGAGCCGCCCCTATCCGCAATTCACTGGCCTCAAGCTCGGCGGCCAAGGCGACTACGACAGCATCTACCACTCGCTCCAACTCACTGTCGAACGCCGTTTCGCAGGTGCTGGCTCATTGCTGGTTGCCTACACGAACTCCAAATTAATCACCAACGCCGATACCCTCACCAACTGGCTGGAAGCCGCCACGGGCAGCATCCAGGACTTCAACAACCTCAAGGGCGAGCGCTCCCTGTCTTCGCAAGACGTCCCGCAGAGACTCGTGATCAGCTATGTTCTTGACCTCCCATTTGGACATGGCAAGCGCTATATCTCCAACGCCACCGGCGCAGTGGACAAACTGGTCAGCGGCTGGGGAGTTGACGGCGTGACCGTATTCCAGAAGGGCTTCCCGCTCGTCTTCACCAACGGCAACCCGAACTACACCACCCAATTCGGCGGAGGTTCGCGCCCCAACTTTGTTTCCGGCTGCAGCAAGGGTGCCCCATCAGGCGGACTTGGCAATAAACTCAATGAATGGTTCAACACCGCATGCTTCGTCTCGCCCGCGGACTTCACCTTTGGCAACGAGTCACGTACCGATCCCACACTTCGTGGGTCAGGTGTCAACAATTTTGACTTTGCGTTGTTCAAGCGAACCCAGTTTGGCCCTGATAACAGGCTGGGACTGGAGTTCCGGACCGAATTCTTTAACCTCTTCAACCGCACGCAGTTTGCGCCGCCCAACACCAGTGTTGGATCCGCAAACTTTGGCGTGGTTACCAGCACCGCCGCCGGTACCAACCCACGCCTGATCCAGTTCGGATTGAAATTCATATTCTAACCACCACCCCGGGGACGCCCGGTATGGATGCTGAGGAGGCACTCATACCGGGCGACCTTTTTTCGAATGAAATGGGCCTACTGCTTCGATTCCACGCTGCCGGAGTTTCCCGCCGCTTCTTCGTGTTAGCCTATTCCCTCACAGTAAAATACAATGCGCATTGCCGCGCCGCGTCACTGCAGGCCCAAGGAGCCCATTAACGAGATGTATCGCCGACAACTTACGCGGCGTAATTTTCTCAATTTCGCGGCGATGGCCGCCGCGGCTCCTATCTTCGAAGTAAAGCCCCTGCGCGGCATCGATTTTCTGTTGCAGAATTCCCCCACTCCGCGGAAATTCCTGATTGAGACGATGCCGGGCGGCGTCGCGCTGTTCGACTACAACAACGACGGCCTCCTCGATATTTTCATGGTCAACGGCGGCCGGATCACCGAAAGCCTGCACGTTCCGGAAAATTTCGAGCGCAGCAATCCACGCTATTGGAATCGCCTCTATCGTCAGAATGGGGACGGCAGCTTTCTGGACGTCACGCAGGCCGCCGGCCTGGCCAATGCGGGCAACGGCAACTACGGGATGGGCGTAGCAGTCGGAGATTATGACAACGACGGCAACGCCGATCTCTATGTGACCAGCTATGGCAAGAACGTCCTCTACCACAACAACGGCGATGGTACGTTTACGGATGTGACTGCCAGAGCGGGCGTGGCGGGCGGAGGCTGGTCCGTTTCCGCTGGCTTCTTTGATTACGACAACGATGGAAAGCTCGATCTCTTCGTGACCCGCTACATGGACTGGGACGCCGATCACAACAAGATTTGCGGCGGGGACTGGCATACCTACTGCCCGCCGAACGCTTTCCCAGCGACGACCTGCCTCCTCTTTCACAATCGCGGTGATGGCACTTTCGAGGATGTCACCGAGCGCTCCGGCCTGGCTGCCAAGAAAGGCCGCGCCCTCGGTGTGGCCTTCGCGGATTACGACGGAGACGGTTTCACCGACATTTTTGTGTCCAACGATGGCATGCAGCAGTATCTATTCCACAACAACGGTAACGGCACATTTACGGAATGCGCGCTAGACGCCGGCGTAGCATTCACTGCCGATGGAAAAGGCATGTCGGGTATGGGCACCGTCTTTCAGGATTACGATAATGATGGTCGGCCCGACATTCTTGTCACTGTGTTGCCGCGCGAGATTTACAGCCTCTATCACAACGAGGGCGCCGGCAATTTCAACTACGCCAGCCTGGAAGCCGGCCTAGGCGCGATGACGTCGATGAGTTCCGGCTGGGGCGTGGGCCTTGAAGATTTCGACAATGACGGCTGGAAGGATCTGTTCGTCGCCCAAGGCCACGTCCTCGACAATGTCCAGGATATTGATGCTTCCCTGCGCTACAGGGAACTCCCGCTGCTCGCTCTGAATCACAACGGACATTTCGAACGCGTCGAATCGGGTGTCGCCAAGCCGCTCGCGGCTCGTGGAGTCGCCTTCGGCGATATCAACAACGACGGCTGCATGGATGCCGTAATTTCCTGTCTCGGCGGCCCTCCCGTCCTTCTTCTCAATCGTGGCAGCGGAATAAATCACTGGCTCACTATTTTGCTCCAGGGCACGCGCAGCAATCGAGACGGCTACGGCGCTCGCGTAAGCGTCAATGGCCAGACGCGAGTCGCGACTTCCACCGGAAGCTATCTCTGCGCCAACGACAAGCGCCTCCATTTCGGACTGGGATCCTCGGAGAAAGCCACCGTTGAAATTCTCTGGCCTTCGGGAGCGAAGCAAATTCTAAACGACGTTCGCGCCGACCAATTCCTTTCCATCCGCGAACCGGAGCGTTCATGATTCATCTATTTTTGATTGTGTGGTTTGCAGGCCAGGCCGGATCGCCCGACGCGATGCAACATCTTCAAGCAGGCCTTGAGGCGCGCAAGCAGCACCAGGTCGAGCTCGAGATTGCTGAATTTCGGAAGGCCACGGAAAGCGACCCGAAATTGGCCGAGGCATTCGTCAACCTCGGCGCCGCCTACATGGAAAACCACAACTATGGCGAGGCGATCGCTCCCCTGAAACGCGCCCTGGAACTCAGCCCCGATCTTCAGGTCGCCCACCAGTTTCTCGGCTATGCGCTCTTGGCTCAGGGTTATTCGGCGGAGGCAATTCCACACCTACAGCGGGTCGGCGCTTTGGACGCGCTGGGAATCGCACAGATTGAGACCGGCCAGTTGACGGAGGCTGTTTCGAATTTCACTGCCGCGCTTGCACAGCGTCCCGGCGATCCGGATCTGTTGTATTACCTCGGTCATGCAAGCGGGCTGCTTTCCAAAAGCGCCATTGATAATTTACTGGCCGCGCACCCGGATTCTGCCCGCGCTCACCAGGCGCTTGCGGAGAATTACTTCGTCCTCCGCCAAATGCCCCAAGCCGAAAAGGAATATCAGGAGGCGCTGCGGTTGCG
This sequence comes from Candidatus Sulfotelmatobacter sp., assembly GCA_035487095.1. GTDB lineage: Bacteria > Acidobacteriota > Terriglobia > Acidiferrales > UBA7541 > Acidiferrum. The sequence continues at coordinate 32,016 of DATHMM010000011.1, read as the reverse complement.
GCCGGACCTACCCGGACTTCACCTCGAACTCGGCCAGGTCTATGCAAATTCCGCGCAATGGCCCAAGGCCGAAGCCGAATTTCGTTCAGAGTGCAAATTGCGACCGGGCAACGCCGAGGCCGCCTATCGCCTCGGTGGGGCCCTGCTTCAGCAGGGAAAAGCCGGCGATGCCCTGCCGGAGCTAAAGCGAGCGAATGAGTTGAAGCCCGATATGCCCGAAACCCTCTATTCCTTGGGAAAAGCGGCCTCGCTGACTGGTGACGCCGCGGCGGCGGAAAAAGCGTGGCTAAAACTACTCGAAATCGAAAAAAACACCTCGCTCGCGGCGCAGGCGCATTTCGGGCTGGCCGGGCTTTATCGGAAACAAGGCAAGGCCGCGCAAGCGCAGCATGAAATGCAGGAATTCCAGAAACTTCAAACCACGATCGGGCCGCCTCGTTCCGAATAGCCGGTCGTCGCTGCGGTTCTTACAACTAAAAAAACATCCAGCGCCACGCCAGTTTCGCGCTGCGCTGGATGTTCAGCAGGCTTCTTTTCCCTCGAAATTAGAAGCGGTAGACCACGCCAGCCGATGGCTGGGCGGTGTTCGTTGTCAGGCCAGTGCGCAATGCGTTCACGGAGAAATCGGGACGCCCGTAAACGAACCCACGATACTCCATGCGGAACGAAATGTGCTTGGTGAAGTCGTAGTCAACACCGCCGCCATAGACAAAGGCGGCTTTCGCCTGGTTCCCCGCTCCAGGCACGGTCGCTCCCGCGCTCTGCGTCGGCGCAAACTCCAACGCACCGGTGCCAGCCAGAACGTAGGGGTTGAATCGTTCTGTCCTCCAGGGAAGTTTCACTACACCGGCAACCGTGGCCTGGTGTACGTTCGATTGCACGCTCAAGGAGCCGCCGGGAGTGTTATTTTGTTGAGTATCGCGTGTCCAGCCATAGCTGACGTCGGCCGCGAACCAGTTGTTAAAATGATAGCGGTAGCTTACAACGATTCCTCCCGAGTTCGTGGTGTGCTGATCGACCACGTTGCTGCTCGAGTCCTTTGTGAAAAACCCCGTTCCCTGCACCGAGACTTCCTGAGCGGCGCGTTCGTCGGCACGGGCACTTGAAATGAGCATGAAAAGCGCTCCAAACACAACTGCAGCTGTCGATCTGAACCTCATTCTTGCTTTCTCCCTTGATTGGTCTTGAACCTATGCGACGAATTTCATAAAGCGATCGCATGGAGTTCCTTAATTGCCGAAGCGCCGCCTTTTTGCTTGCGTCGCCTCGTTTTGATCGGCTTTGAGTCCTGGGCGAACTCGCCGCTCAAATCTGGAAAACAAGTCCCCTGAATCTCTGTTCCGCGCTTGCTGAACCAGTTTTTTCCACACCCATCCGCTCACCTCGCAAACGAGATGTTCAATTACTGCTCATTTTTATTTATTTCTTTCGGAATTCGGTGGTTTCGCTCTCCCCAGAGTCTGTACCAAGAATTCTGATGATGTGTACGACATTTTAGATGGGGCGGGTTATACGAAAGTTACGCGCCTCCTGAAAGTTTTTTCAAGAACTGCTCGCGCCATGAATTGGAATGCACTTTTGTCGTCGCTTTTGTCAGTTTTTGTGTATTGGACATTATGAAATTATTTGCTCGCCTCGAAACGGGCGATCGCTGAAAAATTACAGGCAGCTATAAATCCACGAAGCACAATCCACAATTTGGAAGATGAGCGTTTTCGATAAAAATAAATCCGAAACTCGCACCGGAGTATCATGTCGTGCGCTTTTGACATTCTTTTAAACTCCTGCCGAATTTTCTTGAATCGTCAATTCCTTCGTGGATCCAACTGCGCTCGAAATTTGCTCGGGGGGAACCGAGTTGGCATGGAGTCGCCCGTAGAAGCCGATTGATTTCCGTTCCCGGACTCGTTTTCTGATCACGTTTGGATTGCCATTGATTAGCAGTCCAGCAGACCGGAAGTTTGCGCACCTCTCGCAGCCCCACGCAGCAGGAGAAGGGAACATCCAAGCGGCTCAGGCTACCTCCAGGTAAACAGTGGGCGGCCAAGCGGGGCCTCTCCCAGGCTTGGAAATCCGCGATCAACCGTGGATTTAGAAATCGAGCGGTTTAGAGTCCACAAGCGCAATTAGTCGCCTGAACCGCACCAAGTGTCGGCGGAGTGTCGAGTATTCGTCACGTCCCGAATTTTCGTGACCTTCATCCACACACTAATCCTTTCCTTTCAACAACTTGCGAATGGCCGTGCCGTTGCAATGCTTGTGTGTGAGTGTGGCTCATTGCTTTAGGGAAACGCACTCAGTTAACGGAACTAAGGCCTCACAACATACCCCGGGATCCTGCAGCTGAGGAAATCGGTGTGCCAAGAGTTCATGGTTCTTGTGCTTAGCAGTCGATTCGCAGTCGAACTTTTCGAGGAGCCAGAGGGGCTATTCGCACTTCACAAATTGGCCCTGGTCATTGTCTTGAGTCGGCGAGAAAGCCGATTCAACGGCGGTGGCCCAGTCAGGAATCTCGCCGGTTGCGAAGCCGGTGCAGTGCGAACCGAAAATTGTCCGCGGTAGATCCGGAAGTGCATGAGGCAAACGAGGGAGTGAATTACCAGTGCGTTGGAGCCACAACCTGGCTCAAGGAGCAGGCGATGAAAATCGATTCGATCGACGCGGGCCGGGCAAAAGGCAACGCAGCGAGCACGCCGGTTGACCTTGAACATTGGAGCGAGGGAAAACTGATCGCGGCCGCGAAAAATGGACATGGAGCGGCCTTCGGCGTCCTTTGCGAGCGCCACGCCGAAATGATTCTCCGGGTCACGTTTCGGATTACCCACAACAAAGAGGACGCGGAAGACGCCGTGCAGGATTCCTTCATGAGCGCTTTCATCCATCTCACCAATTTCGATGAGCGTTCGCGCTTTGCCACCTGGCTCACGCGCATCGCCATCAACTCCGCGCTGGGGCAGCTGCGCAAGAAACGTGGAATTCGCGAAATCCCCATGGACGAACCTAATCCGGCTTCGGAGTCGATACCTCGGTTCGAGATCCAGGACCGGGCGCCTAACCCCGAAGAGAATTACCGCATCCACGAACGGAGAGAGATTGTCGGCGCGGCGATCGGCCGTTTGCGGCCTCGCAGCAGAAAAGTCGTCGAGGTCCATCAGTTGGGCGGATTCTCCGTGAAGGAGACCGCCCAAATACTGGGAATCTCAATAGCCGCGGCCAAAGCACGAATGTTTCACGCCAGAGTTGCGCTGCGCCGTATGCCCATGCTCAGAAGCGTGCGCCAATCCAATTGGTCAAGCGCAGGTTGAATAGAGTTTGCCGCGATTCCGCGTCGTGCAGCTGATCCAAACGCTGCGCGGGTTTTTGGCGACGGCGATCAGAACGTCGTACTATCTTGCGGCCACAGGCTCGCCCGCCTGCGCCACGCTGCCCTTGCCCATTGACGCGTCCACCACCTGCAGCGCCGACTCAACGATGTCAAGCCCCTGGCGAAGTTCCTCCTCGGTGATCACGAGAGGCGGGCACACCCAGAGCATGTTAAACCGGCTGAACGCGTACACATGCTGCGACTTCAAATGCGCGGCAAGCTTGCCCATTTCCGGGCTGGTTCCGTTGAACGGAGCCAGTGGTTCGCGCGTGGACTTGTCTTTCACAAGTTCCAGGGCGCTGAAGAGTCCTTTATAGCGGACGTCACCCACGCAGGCATATTTCTTCTTCATCGCTTCCAGCCGTGAAGCGAGATATCGCCCCTGCTTCTCAACATTTTCAAAGATCTTTTCTTCTTCGTAAATACGAAGGTTGGCAACTGCCGCCGCGCAGCACACCGGGTGGCCGCTGTACGTCAGCCCGCCCCACAACATGTTGGTCTCGAAGTAATTCGCAATCTTGTCCGAAACGATTACCGCACCGAGCGGCATGTACCCACTCGTCAAGCCTTTGGCGCAGGTAACGATGTCCGGCTTGATGCCGAAGTGCTGCGTGGCCAGCCATTTTCCGGTGCGCCCGAATCCCGCCATCACTTCATCGTCAATCAGCAGAATGCCGTATTTGTCGCAAAGCGCTCGAAGCTTCGGGTAATAATCGTCCGGCGGAACCAGCAAACCGTTCGATCCCGTAATCCCTTCCACCATGATCGCGGCGATGTTGTTCGGCCCTTCCATCTGAATGATTTCTTCAATGTGGCTGACACACTCGCGATGGCACGTTTCAACCTTCTGGCCAAACGGGCAACGATAGCAATAAGGATCGAACACGCGAACGATCCCGGGGATGCCTGGTTCGACCGGCAAGCGGCGCGGATCACCGGAAGCGGTCATCACACCCATAGTCGCGCCGTGATAACTGCGATACCGGGTGATGATTTTGTCGCGGCCGGTAACGAGCCGCGCCATTTTCAAAGCGTTTTCATTTGCCTCGGAGCCACCCAGCGTAAAAAACGCTTTCGCCAGACCGGTTACTTCGGCAAGTTTTTTTCCAAGTGTCCCGCGCGGTTCGGTGGCGAAACTCGGCCCCGCGAAGCAAAGTTCATCCACCTGCTTCTTGATCGCTTCCAGCATTTTCGGATGCTGGTGCCCGACGTTGAGATTGATCAGTTGCGAACTGAAATCCAGCCAGCGTTGGTCATCGCCATCCCAGAACCAGACGCCCTGCCCGCGCTTCATGTGAATCGGATTCGAAGCGCCCTGCACCGACCACGAAAACATCGTATAGTCGCGATTTTCTTGAACTACTTTCAAAGATTTGGCGTCCATGGTCGATTATCCTTCCAGCTCTATCAGTTTGCTTTCAAAATCCAATCCACCGTTTTTGCCGCCAGCCTGTCCAGGGCAACGACCGACATTTCCAAATGCTCTTCTCGCGTGTCCTCAATCTTATTGTGGCTGATGCCGCCCAATGATTGCACAAACATCATAACCGTTGGAATGCCCGCGCGGGAAACCTCCGCCGCATCATGCAAGGGGCCCGAGGGAAGCCGGTGCGAGCTGCGGGAAGTTTCGCGGACCGACTGCTCGCAAAGTTCGATCAGATGCGTGTGAAAGGGGATCGGCTCGATGCTCCAGATGCGCGACCATTCCACCGTACAATTTTCCTCGTTCGCAAATCGTTTGCTTGCCTCTTGCGCCTCGCGGTACATCTGCTCGAGCACGTTGGCATCCAAATCCCGCTGATCCAGTGTGGCTTCACACCGCCCTACTACCGCCGTGACAATTCCCGGAAACGTTTTCAGGCTGCCCATCGTGCACACCGCATCCGGATGTTTGCCCGCAATGTTTCTGATCTCCAATGCAAGTTTTGCCGCTGCGGCCAGCGCATCTTTCCGTTGCTTCATCGGCGTGGCGCCAGAGTGCGCCTCCTGCCCGTGGAACGTTATTGCGTGCCGCTCCACTCCCTTCGTGCCCAGCACCACGCCCAGCGGCAAACCCAACTTTTCCAGCACAGGCCCCTGTTCGATGTGCAACTCAATGTATGCCGCCGCGTTTGCGCGTTCTTTTTCCGCCTCCGGAAAATGATCGATGTGGACGCCGCAACGCCGCAGTGCGTCCTCCATCGTCACGCCATCTTTATCGGTGCGCACACGGTCGGCGGCGATGCTGTGCGTCCCGCCAAACGCAGAGGAACCCAGCAGGCTACGCCCGAATCGCGCGCCCTCTTCATCGGCCCAGTCCACCAACCGAATTGTCACCGGAGGCTTGCCCCTAAACTCAGCCGCGAATCGGCGCAGCACTTCGAGCCCGGCAAGCACATTCAAGCTTCCGTCAAGCCACCCGCCGTTCGGAACGGAATCCAGATGCCCCCCGATCAGCAGAGTTTTTTCGGAAGCCCCACGCAACGTCACCCAGTTATTTCCGGCGGCGTCATAATGATGCTCAATCGGCAGCCCCACAAGCTTCGTAGCGAACCACTTTCGTGCTTTTTGCCACACATCGGTCCACGCCAACCGCTGCGCCCCATTCTCATCGCCAGTCAACTCGCGAAGTTCCTTCAGTTCGGCAACGGTTCGTTTGGGATTCAGACTCATGACGCGTCTCGTTTAGAAATAGCAAGGCTCCCGCTTCAGCATACGCCCGCGGCCACGTTCCCCGACAAACTTTCCATCGCGCACCTGCACCTTCCCCCGCACCGTAACCACGGAAGGCCGCCCCTCGATCACCATTCCTTCGAACCCGCTGTAATCGTTGTTGACGTGATGCGTTTTCGCCGAAATCACGCCCTGATAATCGGGATCGTAGATGACCAGGTCCGCGTCGCTGCCGATCGCAATCGTTCCCTTTCGCGGGTACAGCCCAAAAAGCTTCGCCGGGCGCGTGCTCGCTGCATCCACGAACCGTTCGATTTCCAGCCGCCCGCGCTTCACTCCATAGGTGTAGAGCAGGTTAATTCGATCTTCGATTCCAGGGATGCCATTCGGAATATTGGTGAACGCATCTTTCCCCAGAACTTTTTGCTCCGTGTCGAAAGGGCAGTGATCCGTGCCGACGGTATCGATTAAACCGCGGTCCAGCGCACTCCACAGCACGCCCAGGTTTTTCTTCGCCCGCAACGGCGGCGACATCACGTGCTTCATGCCTTCCACTCCGGGTTTCTCCGCGCAGGTCTTGTCCAGAAGGAAATGTGGAATCACGGATTCGATGTATAATTTCACTCCGCGCTCCTTCGCCGCCAGCGCTGCCTTCAGTGCGGGTTCGCACGATAAATGCACCACATAACCCGTCGCTTTCGTGTTTTCCAAAAACGTCGCAAATCGCCACGTTCCTTCCGCTTCCACCGATTCGGGCCGGCTCGGCTCGTGCCATTCCGGGCCGGTTTTTCCTTCGGCCAGCAATTTCTGCTGCAGTTGCGCCACCAGTTCCGCGTTCTCGCAATGAGCCGTAACGATCACCCCCAATTGCCGCGCCAACCGCATCGTCTGATACATCTCTTCGTCGGTTACCCCAAAGAAATTCTTGTAAGAGAGAAAAATCTTGAACGAAGCGGTTCCATCAGCCACGACTTCCCGCAACTGGCCCGGTGTTTCCTTCACAAATTTGGTCACGGACATGTGGAAGGCGTAATCGCAGGCACTCTTCCCTGCCGCCTTCGACTTCCAAAGCTCGTAACCCTTCAGCGCGTCATCGTTCCGGTTCGGGCAGCACATCTCAATGTACGTCGTCGTTCCGCCGATTAACGCCGCGATGCTGCCCGTTTCGTGGGTGTCCTTCGCGAAAGTCGCCATGAACGGCAAATAGATATGCACGTGCGGATCAATAAACCCCGGAAAAACCAGCTTGCCGCTGGCATCGATCGTCTCCGTACGTGGAGGCGCATCCAGATTCCTTCCGATGCGGGTGATCGTTTCGTCCTCCACGAAAATATCCGCACGTTCCCGCGCACCGACGGTGACAATTTCTCCGTTCTTGATCAGCAAAGCCATCGGACACTTCCCCGCTCTCAGTGAATGTGAATGCCCATTTTTTCCCGGTACGCCTTCATCTTTTCCCAGTCTTCGGTGACTTCCGGCTGCTTCTGCGTTATTTCGTCCCAGGTCACCGGCGGCCGGCCCGACGGCTCTTCCACCATGCTGATGCAGCTCTCCACCGGGCATACATTGAAGCATAACCGGCAGCCGACGCAATCCTCTTCGCGCACGTGGACGCTCGGGCGTGTGTGCACCGCTTCCTCTTTTCCATTCGATCGCACGTCGTAGCTCCCCGGCGCCACGATGCTTCCATCCTTCGCGACCAGGTCAATACACTGGTGCGCCGTATCGTTGCACGCCACATAACAAAGGTTGCAGCGAATGCATTTCTGCTGATCGATCCTCGCCACCGCCTTGAACGACAGGTCAAAATTCTTGAAATCGGAAACCCGGTGCACACTTTTTCCAACCACATCGCTGATTGTCTTGAATCCCTTTTCATCCATCCAGTTCGAAAGACCGTCGCACAAATCCTCAATAATGCGGAACCCGTAATGCATCACCGCGGTACACACTTGCAAACTGCTCGCGCCCAGCAACAAAAATTCCGCCGCGTCCGACCAGGTCGAAATCCCGCCCATCCCTGATATCGGCAGCCTCGATTCCGATACCACCTCATCCGTCCCGAGCGCCGACAACATATTCAGCGCAACCGGCTTCACTGCGGGCCCCGCATAGCCCCCGTGCCCGCCTTTCCCGCCAATGCTCGGAACGATCTCCAACGTATCCAGATCCACTCCAATGATCGAATTAATCGTGTTGATCAGCGACAATGCATCCGCCCCGGCAGCCACCGCCGCGCGCGCCGGCATCACGATGTTCGAAATGTTGGGCGTCAGCTTCACGATCACAGGAATTTTCGCCACTTGCATCACCCAGCCGGTAATCTCCTCGCAGTATTCAGGCACCTGCCCGACCGCGCTTCCCATTCCGCGCTCGCTCATCCCATGCGGGCAGCCGTAATTCAGTTCGATCCCGTCCGCTCCGGTATCCTGAATTTTCTTGATGATCTCGTGCCAGACTTCCGGCTTCGATTCCACCATCGCCGATACGATCACCGCGCGGTCAGGCCACGCCCGCTTCACCTCGGCGATTTCGCGCAAGTTCAATTCCAGAGGGCGATCCGAAATCAGCTCCACGTTGTTGATCGCCAGCATCTTCTGCCCGCCGTAGTGCCACGCCCCATAACGGTTGGATACATTCAACACCGGTGCCCCGATCGTCTTCCACACCGCGCCACCCCAACCCGCCTCAAACGCGCGGTGCACTTGCATCCCGGAGTTCGACGGTGGCGCGGAAGCCAGCCAGAACGGGTTTGGCGATCGAATTCCCGCAAAATTTATTCGCAAATCAGCCATGCCCCACCAGCCTTTCGTGTATTGCCCGCGCCGCCAGCTTTCCGTCCTGCACCGCCATCACCGTGGATGCAGCCCCATTCCAGCGAATGCAATCGCCACCCGCATAAACCCCGGGCAAACTGGTCTGGAACTTCTCATCCACCTGAATATAGCCCTTTTGTGTTTTCAGATTCAGCCGCGCGGCCAGCGAAGCCTTCTCCTGTCCGATCGCTTTCACAACCTGATCGGCCGCAATTACGAAGTGCGATCCTTCCATAGGCCGTGGCGCTGGGCGGCCCGACGCGTCTTTCTGCCCCAAACTCATCCGCACGCACTCGACTCCTTCCACAATTCCCTTTTCCACGCGGATCCCCACCGGTTGGGCCAGAAACTCAAACCGCACGCCCTCTTTCTTGATGAAGTCATATTCGTGCGGATACGCAGTCATCTCGCTTGCGGTCCGTCGGTAAAGCATCGTGACGTGCTCGCCGCCGCATCGTTTTGCAATCGTCGCGCAGTCGATGGCCGTGTTTCCCGCCCCGATTACCACCACGTTCCGCCCAATTTTCAGGTTGTAGCCGTTCAGCTTGCTCTGCTCAATATATTCGAGCCCGTCGATCACCTTCTCTTCACCCGGAATTCCCAGATTTGGCGTCGCGCCAAGTCCCAGGCTGAGAAAAACCGCTTCAAATCTTGCCTGTAACTCGGCAATCGACAGGTCCGTGCCGATTTCGCGGCGCGTTTCAATCCGCACGCCCAGGCGCTGAATCATCTCCACTTCGGCCAGCGAAATGACCACAGGTTCGCGCAGGCCAATAATCCCAAACGTCGAGAGCCCACCGGCGAGATCGCGCTTTTCGAACAGCGTTACATCGTGTCCTTTTTTGGCGAGTTCCCCGGCGCAGGAAAGCCCCGCGGGACCCGCCCCCACCACTGCTATCTTTTTCCCGCTGGTCTTCGCCGTCAAAAAAACATCGATTCCCCGGGCGTAGGAAAAGTCCATCGCATACCGCTGTAGCCGCCCGATCGCGATCGGTTTATGCTCCGCGCCCAGCACGCACGCGCCTTCGCATAACTCTTGCACCGGACAAACGCGCGCGCAGGTGGCTCCCAGCAGGTTTGACTCCAGAATTGTGCGCGCCGACCCTAATAAATTGCCTGTCGAGACTTTCTTGATGAATTTCGGAATATCGATATGCGTCGGGCACGCATGCGTGCAGGGTGCGTCATAGCACATCAGGCAGCGCGTGGATTCGACCAGCGCCTCGTTCCGCGTCAGCGGCGGCAAAGCCTCAGCCAAAGCCTCCTGGCCTGCTGCCGCTATCGCCTTTTCGTTCAAGACACCCTCCCGACGACTCATGAAATCCGCACTTGGTTCAGGTGAACCGGGATGAAGGAAGGTTAAAACCGCGCCCGAATTGTTTCAATCTTCTCTTTTTCCGTTTGATTCGCGAGTTCGCTAACGGGTTTTCCGCATCAAAAGATAATAAATTCCCCCCGACACAAAAAAGCCCACGAACCACGCATAATCATACAGCCAACGCACGGAAGGAATCAGCAAACCCGCCAGGGCAACCGCCACACCAATTGCCAGCGCGAGCAATGCCTTTCCATTGAACCCGCTTTTGTATTCGTAGGCGCCGCCACGCCTGTAAAGGTCTTCCAGCACCAATTCTCGCCCGCGCACCAGATAATAATCGAAGATCATGATCCCCGCGATCGGCCCCAGCAGCGCGGAACATCCCACCAGCCAGCCAAAAATGTACGAACTAAAATCGGTCATCAGTTTCCACGGCATCATTAAAATGCCGACGACTCCCGTGATCAGTCCCCCGGTGCGAAACGAAATTAGGCTGGGCCGCAGGTTGGAAAAATCGTTCGAAGGCGAAACCACGTTCGCCGCCACATTCGTATTCAGCGTGGCCACCATTAGCGCGATCAAGGCCACAAACGCAACCAGCGGCTGGTTAAATTTCCCAAGCAAAACGACGGGGTCCCAGATCGGCGCGCCAAACAAAACCGCCGACGCCGATGTCACCGCCACCCCGATGAAGGCATAAAGCGTCATCGCCGTCGGAAGACCCAGCGCCTGCCCCACCATTTGCGCTTTCTGCGACTTTGCATAGCGCGTAAAATCCGGAATGTTCAACGCAACGGTGGACCAGAAACCAACCATGCCCGTCAACGCTGGTATAAAAAACCGCAGGAATTCGCCGTTGGAATGGAACTTGCTTTCCGTGTGCAGCACCGGTCCAAACCCACCGGCCTTCCGCGTAATCCAGCCGAGCAGCAGGAGTCCGACAATCAACATGAAGGGCGCGCCGATCCCTTCCAGAAACTTGATGGTCTCGATGCCCTTCCAGACCACAACCATGTTGATCGCCCAGAAAAAGAAAAAGCACAACCAATGCGCGCCCGCAAATCTACCAGCCTCGGGCCACACAATGCGAAGCATCGAATAAATAGCCTGTCCCCCGATCCACGATTGAATCCCAAACCAGCCGCAAGCCACCAGCGCGCGAAGCACCGCCGGTACGTTCGCCCCACGAACGCCAAACGAAGCGCGCACAAACACCGGAAAAGGAATTCCATAACGCGTGCCCGCATGCGCATTCAGCAGCATCGGGATCAGCACGATCAGGTTGCCCAGCAAAATCGTCCCCACCGCCTGATACCAGTTCATGCCACCTGCGATCAGTCCCGACGCCAGCATGTACGTGGGAATGCACACGCTCATCGCCACCCAAAGCGACGCGTAGTTGTACGTGCCCCAGGAACGTTTTTCCTGTGGAATTGGCGCCAGATCAAGATTGTAAAGTGAGGGATCGACGTTTGTCGGCTGCATCTCCACCCCGTCCGGAGCCTCCGGATGAGGCGCAAGCGTATCGGAACCTGCTAGAAAATACCACTAGGGGGGTCCTGTTAAGGCAATGCGGGGTAGCGCCGGCTTCCAGCCGGCCTGCGTTCCGCTTCAGGTATTACCGCCTTGCCGGCAAGATGCCGGCGCTACCTGATGCGGATGCGGTGCACAAGGGGAAATCACCGTGCAATTCGTCCAGGCAAAAAAATAAGGGCGAACCGGCTTGACGCGCGGCTCGCCCTATCAGACTAGAGGCTAGTTACGTTCGCAGCCTGCAGACCCTTGGGGCCCTTGGTGACTTCGAACTCAACGGCCTGACCCTCGTTCAACGACTTGTAGCCGTCTCCCTGGATCGCGGAGAAGTGCACGAATACATCTTCCCCGGACTGGCGCTGAATGAAGCCATATCCCTTGCTGGCATTGAACCACTTCACTGTTCCTTGTTCTTTCACTGTGTTTCCTATTCTTTGTTTAAACTATTTGCTGCTTCTCGACTGCCTCCAGCCGTAAAGCAAAAAAGGCCGCGAGTTTGTACTCGCAGCCCCTCTAAGATCGAATCTAAAGGTGTTACAAGAGCAACAAACGCATCTACATAGTACCACAATTTACCCTTTTGGCCACAACTCTTTTTCCCGGCCCCTCGGCCAAGTAAGCAATCCTGCAACCTGTCCCTGTTTTCCTACGAAAGCAAAACCCTTAATGGTAGAGTTGGTTTTGTATATGAGCCTCCGCACTCTTATCGAAAATGACCGTACCTTTCATCAGCCTGTAAATTGGGGCGTCACTTCCATCATGATCGCCCTGCACCTGGGCGCCCTCGGCGCCTTTTTCTTTTTCACCTGGCAAGCCCTGATTCTCGCTCTTGTCATGTGGTGGGTTGCCGGCAGCCTCGGCATTGGTATGGGCTATCATCGCCTGCTCACCCATCGCGGCTATAAAACTCCGAAATTCGTAGAGTACATCCTTACCACCTGCGGCACGCTGGCCATCGAAGGCGGACCGATCTCCTGGGTCGCTACTCATCGCATGCACCACCAGAATACCGACAAAGAGGGCGACCCTCATTCCCCCCGCGACGGTGGCATCTGGTCTCACATGGGCTGGATCCTCACCGGCCGGGCCATGCATCAGGATCGCTCCGAACTCCTCCCCTATGTGCCAGACCTGCGCAAGGACAAGTTTCATCTCTGGATCAGCAAGTGGCACGTCATACCTTCCGTAATAATCGCCATCGTTTTCTACGCAATTGGCGGCTGGCCCTGGCTTTTCTGGGGAGTCTTTCTGCGCACCGTCGTCAGCCTCCACGCCACCTGGTTGGTGAACTCCGCCACACACATGTGGGGCTCTCAGCGCTATGAAACAGGCGACACCTCCACCAACAGCTTCTGGGTAGCTATCCTGACCTTTGGCGAAGGCTGGCACAATAATCACCATGCCGAGCCTCAGGCGGCCCGCCACGGCCATGCCTGGTACGAAGTCGACGTCAACTGGTACGGCATATTTGCCCTCAAGACGCTGGGCCTTGCCTGGGACATCAAACGTCCCAGGCTGCAAGCTGAAGAAGCAGTGGCCGCCACCGCCGCAGACTGAGGCGCACACTATTCTGTATCGGTTGTTTGCGCAACAGTAACTTGGACCGAATATTAAATTGTCCTCCAACTGCCTTATGAGGAGTGGCTCCCTCCAGATGGCCAGGACTCGGCCATCTAACTGAAATAGAAGCCTTTAACCGGATTCCACATCTACCAATCCCCGAGACTTCTTTTGTGAAATCTTCAAGACTCTTCGAAAACTGTAACTATTGACAGTTCCCAACCTCTCAGAAATCCCTCATCATGTCCGCGTTCTTGAGGCGTGGTTCTTGTTCTTTCCGAGGTTGTCGCCCTTATCTTTTTCTCGCCTCTGGATGTGCTTACTTTCGAGCAGCCCGCGTGGCTAGCAGGCTCGTTTCGTTCTTTTCTGGCGAAGCGGAATGCGTTCAGAAATTCTTGGGCGGAGAATTTCTGGGCCGCGCTGGGTTGCTCGAAAGCAAGCACATCTCCACCGCCACCCGATTCCTGCACCTTCCGTTCTCCTTTTTAGCTCTAAACATTTGATGGCTCTGTGGTCAGTCGTCTCTCAGGATCCCTTCCAGCGTGGGTGTCATCCGGAATCCCCGCGGTTTTTGTCGGGTGGGGGATATGCTTTTCGTTCCTTGACTACCCTTCTGCAAGGGTGTTAACAAAGCCACCTTTGCTGTATCCTTTTGGCAAGTTGTCGGTCCTGCTGTTTCCCCGGGGCAGTTCGTTTTGGAGGTTTCTCAAGTGGGCAAAGCACGCATTCTGCTTGCTGACGACCACACCCTCGTCGCGGAGGCCATCAAGCGACTCCTCGAGCCTGAATTCGAGGTTGTCGCCGTCGTCGCCGATGGGCGTTCCCTGCTTCGCGAAGCCGTTGCACTCAAGCCCGATGTTGTCCTGGTGGACTTGAACATGCCGTTGCTGAACGGCTTCGACGCCAGCGAACAACTGAAAGCTTCCAACCCCGCGATAAAAATCATCGTCCTAACCATGAACGAAGATGCCGAAATCGCCGCCGAAACCCTGCGCACCTGGGCTTCCGGTTTCCTTCTAAAAAAATCGGCGGGCTCGGAGTTGGTGAAAGCTGTTCGCGAAGTCCTCCACGGCCGCAAGTACATCACTCCCGCATTGCAGGGAGTTTTGGATCAACTGTCCGCCCGCGAACCGCGCTCCATTGAAATTGGCCGCGCCCTCACCCCGCGCCAGCGCGAAGTCCTGCAACTCCTCGCCGAAGGCCACACCATGAAAGAAGCCGCCGCCATCCTCAACGTCGCCACCCGCACCGTCGCCTTCCACAAATACCGCATCATGCAAGACTTCAGCCTCGCCAATAATTCCGAACTCCTCCGCTTCGCCATCAAACAACGCGTAATCGAACAGCACTGATCGCTTCGCCAGAGGATTGCGCCGGCAGACGTATCAAACTGGACAGACCGAGGCCGGTCAATACGCTATAAATCAAGCCACTGAGCAACCCGTCAAGACGAATAATCGAGGACTGGAAATGTCATTGGATGAATCGGCAAAAGGCAACCTAAGTGCTTACAGGCAATCATTGGGTGTTTGCTGGATCGTGTACGGGATATTCCGGCTGATCCTGGGAGTCTGTCTGCTTGTGTATGCCGGAACGGCGACGGTGATGTTTGGAGCGTTGCTGGGCCGCGTCCCGGATGCGTTCAGCTTGATGGCGGATTTCCACCTCTTTTACACTGGCGTCGTGGTGCTTTCGTTCGTGTGTGGCCTGCTCGGGTTAATTGCAGGTGTGGCCCTTGTTACCAATTCCGGGTCGAATCGCAAGCCGGCCCTGATTGCTGCCATCTTGTCGGTTTCCGATCTTCCGTTTGGGACTACTCTTGGAATCTACACGCTCATCGCGCTTCTTCCATTTCGCGGCAGCTTTGCGCCCGCCCGCACCTGATCTCGTTTTCCGCTTGATTGCTGATAATCAGGTGTTTAAGTATGCTCCAGCTTCTGGTTTACCTGCTTCCTCTATTTCCCTCCGGCTATGAAATCCCATTTCGGCTCCTTTCCGGTTCTTCCCCTAACGTGCATAACAGGACAGTATTGAAAGTTCGGAAGCCTGATACTTGAGTCTCAAGATTCCTAGAAGGAGACTTATGTTCAAGCTTTCGAGTATCACAGTGATGGCATTACTTGCGCTTGGTGTATCTGCGCAAGCGCAGACCGAGTCACAAGTACGGGAAGACTCCCGCAAACAGGTGGCGGAGTATCGGATGAATGTGGTGAGCCGGACGACGCAAGCGGTCAGCTACAAGCACCGCAGCGGCGCCACAAAGATTGATTTCCAGGGTACGGATTTAATGCCCGGCGCGGCGGGCGAGGCCAAGGTCGAGAGCAAGCGCGGGGCTTTGGAAATCGAAGTTGAATTCTCCGGGCTGGGCCGGCCCACGGGATTCGGCAACGAGTATCTGACCTACGTGTTGTGGGCGATTTCGCCGGAAGGCCGGCCCGTGAATATCGGTGAAGTGCTGGTAGGCGAAAACCACCGCAGCAAGCTGGACGTGACCACGGACCTGCAAGCTTTCGCGCTGATCGTAACCGCGGAACCTTACTATGCCGTGAGGCGCCCGAGCAACGTCGTGGTGCTTGAAAACGCAGTTCGCCGGGATACGGCCGGAGGAACCGAGTTCGTCGATGCCAAGTATGAATTGATTGATCGCGGCGGCTACATTCCCACGGGCTACACTTTTGATTCCGTGATCATTAGCGCTCGATTGCCGCTGGAATTCTACGAAGCGCGCAACGCCGTGCGCATCGCGAAGTCCGCGGGCGCCGACCGATACGCCTCCGAGAGCTATGAAAAGGCAGTTCGCCAGATGAACAACGCCGATGAACTGGCGGGCAGCAAGCATGAAAACCGGAAATCGCTCATTTCGATGTCCCGCGAAGTCGTGCAGACAGCGGAAGACGCGCGGGAAATCTCCGTGAAGCACATGGACGAAGAACGCGCCGATGGCGAACGCCGGGCCGGAAGAGGACGCGAAGCCGCCGCGAATAACCGCGCGGACGATGAATCCCAGAAACGCGTGAACGCCGAGGCCGCTTCTGCTCAGGCCGATCACGAGCGCAACGAAGCAAATCGCCAAAATAACAACGCGCAAGCTGCCGCCCAGCAATCCGCTGAGGCCCAGGCCGATGCCGAGAAAGACCGCAACGATGCGCAACACAAGCAACATATTGCGGAAGCCGATTCCGACCGGGATCGCGCCGCCGCTGCTTCCTCCGACGCGCAGCTGCAACAAGCCGTGCGTGACCGCGAACAGCTGCGCGCCAACCTGCTGCAGCAGTTCAATCTGATCCTGGAAACGCGCGACACCGCGCGCGGCCTCGTCGTCAACATGTCGGACGTGCTGTTTGACTCCGGCAAATATACTCTTCGCCCATTGGCGCGCGAGAAGCTGGCCAAAATTTCGGGCATCGTGCTTGCGTATCCTTCGCTCCGCCTCGCTGTTGAAGGCAACACCGACAGCGTTGGAACCGAACTCTACAACCAGGAACTTTCGGAGCAGCGCGCCGAAGGTGTCCGCAGCTACCTGACACAGCAAGGCGTTCCTGAAACTTCGACGACGGCGCATGGTTTCGGTAAGACCCGGCCCATCGCGTCCAACGACACCTCCGAAGGCCGCCAGCAGAATCGCCGAGTCGAACTGATCGTCTCCGGTGAAGTCATCGGCACCAAGATCGGTTCCATTGTTCTTCAGCCGGTCGCAACAGCGACGTCTCCGCAGTAATCCTACCCTGACCTGACCTGAAGAGCCGGCTCATACCCTGAGCTGGCTCTTTTTTTGCTTCATGCAAGACTTCAGCCTCGCCAACAACTCCGAACTCCTCCGCTTCGCCATCAAACAGCGCGTAATCGAACAGCGCTGACAGCTTCGCTACAGCATTGGAGTGGAGAGATCTGATTCGTCGGGCGGGGTAGGGTTACAAAATTCGGGAAGGGTTTTTTGGATCCCGGAGCGTCATTCACTCTTTCCTTGCGCCCCAGTTCCCAATCGTTCTACCATTCCCCACTCCGCGTCAGGTAAGCAGGCCTTCCCGAGGGCAATCGAAAGGCCCGCCCAAAGTCATAATCTCGGGGGTCTTCGATGGTCGTACGTTCTCCACTCTTCCGAACTCGAGTCGTTGCCGTAACGGTTCTGGGCTCGGTGCTTTTTGTGACCAAACTCTTCGCGCAAGGGAACGCTCCGGCCTACCTCGCCGAGATGCCTTCTGTCGAGCGCGTGATGCAGGCCATGCGGGCCAGCGACCCAGATGAAACCGCCGCGCGTCAGATGGCCGCTTTCACCCACCTTAAGAACATGATCGAAAAGCTTGCGGGCCCTCGCTTTCCGAAAAACCAACTAACGCCCGAGGAGAACAAGCTCCGGCAAGCCTACTACACGGCTTATTGGCAAATTTCTAAGTCGAAGCCCCAATACGGATCCTTCAACGCGATGCACGGCCTGGATATCGACATCAAGTTCCGCGACGAAGTCATCCAAAAGTGCTTTCCGCCAAGCTTCGCCGCCGAATATTCGAAGCTCACCGGTCAAGCTATCGCCCAGAACAAGGCGTTCCACGATCAGGGAGAGGCAGCTCGCGCGGAGCGAGAGCAAGCTCGTGCGGACCAGGCCGCGAAAGAGAACCCGAATGCGCAAAAGATCACCGTCGCCGACGTCCAAGCTCAGCTCGCCTCGGGAGGATCCAAGGATCCGCAAGAGCTGGCCATGCGCCGCTGCATCGCCGCCGGCCGGCTTCCCTCCAGTTGCACTGGAAACGCGTTGCTTGGCTCGTTCAGCAACATGATCTCTTCCGCGCTCTCTGGCGTCGCCGGCACTTCAACGAACACCGCTGGTTCCCCGACGAATGTACCGCCCGATGCAGGCCCCAACATGTCGGGAGTCTTTCAGGGAGCCGGCAACTGGCGTCTCGACTTCGTCGACGGCGGCGTCCTCGTGAACTGCTCCTTCCTGTCGCCCAACCAGGAAGCCTATTCGCTCGCCTTCCGCAGCACCGGAGCGGTCCTTACTATCAACACCAAACCCAAGCCGCTCGTCCTGGACCTACACGCCGACGGCACCATCACCGGCCCGCCCGGCACCGTTACCATCGACGGCGTCATCGCATCCGGCTACCACACCGGCCTGCACAACGCCGCGGGCCAGCAGGTCACCGCCAACGAGGCCAGGTACAGCACCCAGCCCGTTTACAACGACAGCGGCATGCAAGTCACCGATCCTGGCGCTGTCAACGGCTACTCCACCTTCTCTCCCCGCCGAGCCACCTGCCCGGCCGTCAGCCTCACTTCTAAAGGCACTGGCCCCGGCATTCAAACCATGCAGATGAACGTGCTCAAGACCGCATTCGGCGGCGACGCCGGCCCCGCCACGCCCGTCGGCATTCGCATGCACGGTATCTTCGCTGCCCCATCCACTGGCTTCAGCCTGCAATTCTTCCCCGAGTCTGTCATTCTCGGCTGCGGTCCCATTTCCGCCCGCGCCTATCCCTACGCCGTCTCCGGCAGCGGCCTGATTAAAATCGACGCCGCCGACCACCCACTCTCCGTCACCATCCGCTCCGACGGCTCGCTCGACCCCGGCTCCGGCCCTTATCAGGTCCACGGTCGAATGATCACCGGCCCGACCGTCAGCGATAAATACGCGTTCCTTCCCGTCGAGAGCACCTGCAATCTCGCCCCACTCACACCCGCCAGAAACATCCCCTCCGCCGGCGGCGCTACTCCACACCCATAGGGGTGCCCTCTACTTCCACGGGAATTGTTAAAGTGATATCCTCTCTCCGACTTCCATGTCAACAAATTCCAAATCATTGACTCGGGGCGCCCGGCGTGAAGCAACGGGCTGACTGCGGGCACAGATCGTTCTGTCGGCTGTGTATGCGGGGAACAGGAAAGCCATGACCAACGAATTGAAACAACGGTTCATCGCCCTTCTTGAGCAGGATGCAGCACAAGCGCACAAAGTAGCTCAAGCATGGCAAGAACTTCGAGAACACGATGCTCGTCTCGAAGATGCACAAGGAAAAACTATCGCGACGGCGGCAGAAATGGTAGCAAGGTGCACCGAGAAGGAAACTGAGCTACGCGCTTTAATTGCCAAGATAAAAGCAGAGTGATTGAACCGGACCGTCGGTACCTCCGATGACCATACGTCTCCTAGCTTCTTGCGTTTGGTTGCCGGCTGCTGGACAACCATCGAAAGTTGAGAACGATCTCAGCAAGTCGTTTGCGCTACTTCTTGGGTTGCTGCTGCGATGCAGACTTCCCCATTAGTAAGACGGAGGAATGGAATGGCCAGCGCCTCGGCAACCAAAGTGGCAAAAGCGAGTCTCGAAAAAGCCTTGGTTTCAAACGCCCGCGCTGCAATGATGGCCGCCATCGAGATTCACAATAAACCCATCTTTGAGTACAGGTACGAGGTCTGCACGCTGCTCGCCATCAATGCTTGGGAACTGGCGTTGAAGGCATATATTGCAGAGGAACTAAAATCGGTGCGGCTGATTAAGAACGATGGGACTACAAAACCCTTCCTTGACTGTCTTGCTTGCGTTTCCAGCAACTTAGGAAAGTCCTTCGAGCCACCAAGGCACAACCTTGAAATTCTGTACGACTATCGAAACAAGGTAGCGCACTTCTATCAGGAAGACTTGGGAATTGTTGTTCTCGGACTCTTAAAAGCTTCTGTGCTTTTCTTCAGCGACTTCATGGAAAAGCATTTCGGCGAAAAGGTGTACGAGATGGCCAACCTTATTTTGCTACCTATTGGCTTCACCAAGCCGATGTCGCCACTCGATTTCCTTTCCAATCAGTCGGCAGCAAAGGAATGCTCTTCCGAAGTCAAAGCGTTTCTAGAATCGATAAAGAAAAGCTCGGAATCTCTTCAGAAACAGGGCATCGATGATTCCATCATCGTGAACTATTCGATTGGGCTGGTCAACGAGTCACGCATCAAGAATGCCGACCTGACCGCTGCCATTAACAACGCTCTGCCTCAAGGAAACGCGATTGCCGTCTACAATGTCATCTCCTCCGCAAATCTGACGAATGACCCGTCAGCGAAGCTGGTTCGCTTGAGCGAAGAAAGCATCTTCAACGATATCTTCACCGAGTCGTACTACGATGTTGTCAAGGCAGCGAGGGAAAAGTTCTCTGACTTCGTACAGAACGCACACTTCAACGAAGTGATGCGCGAACTCAAGAAAAATCCAAACATAGCAAGGATGCGTTTACTCAATCCTCGAAATCCGAAGGGTGGGCATCAAATGTTTTACAGCAAGGGCGTTCTTGATGAACTCGCAAAGCATTACAAGCCGGGCAAGGGAAACTGATCAGGGAAGCTGGAGACAGACGGCACGTTTTACCGATAGGGATTCTCTCAACAAGACCGGGGAACATCCCGTCTGTCCCCAATTCCAGTCCCCAATTCCAAGAGAGTCCGCAAGTTTCTCGCGCCCATCCGTTCTAACCCTGGGAGGCTTCCAATCAATGAAAAGTCTTCGTCTTGCGTCTCTTGTTATCTGCCTAGGTCTGCCCCTATGGGCGTGCTCAGCCCAGCAACCCGCTCCAGCCCAACCACCAATCGCGTCAGCCGCACCGAGTCCTCAAAATATTACAGAGACAATACGAAAAAGTGCGTTGTTTCTTGAAGTTTACTACCAAGATGGAACCGACCGAAAAGGCATTGTCGGAACATGCTTCTTTGTCTCGTTTGAGGACAAGCGACTGCCGGATGGTCAAGTCTTTCTCTATTTAGTAACAAATCGCCATGTTGCTCAACCCGGGATAGACCTAAACTCACCCTATCCAGTGTCGGGAGCGTTCATTCGCGCCAACCTTCTTCACCCCGAGGGAGAAGTCCAGTCGGTAAAAGAACCACTCCCCCTCTCTACAAATCACTGGCATTTTCCCCAAGACCCCTCAGTTGATTTGGCAATTCTGCCGTACGGACTGGCAATAGAAAAGTACTCCTATTCCCAGATCCCATCATCGATTATTGTGACTTCAGACATGGTCAAAGCTGGCGATGTTGCTGACGGCGACCGTATAACCTTCGCCGGGTACTTCACTAATTTCCCCGGACTGAAACGAATGGAGCCAATTCTCCGGTCAGGCGTCATCGCTATGATGCCTGAGGAAGTCTTGGACACCACACTCCACAAACCGGGGCATGTCTATCTAGCAGATCTTCACGCGTTCCATGGCAACAGCGGATCGCCGGTGTTTGTAAACGTGGGTGGGGTTTCTCACCACGGTGTAACAATGATGGGGGAGAAATATTTCTTGTTAGGTCTCATAAGCGGGTACTATCCGGAGGCTGAAGGTTTTAGTGTCCCCGCGGCAACGGTCTTAACTGGACAAGTCCATGACAACAGCGGCATCGCAGCGATTGTGCCCGCCGACGAAATAAATGAACTCCTAAACTCGCGAGAAGTCCAAAGCGAACGAGACAGAATAGTAGCAATTGAGAAAAAGAAGCCCTAGTCGGGAACTAGGGACAGACGCACGTTTTCTAACCGTTCGAACGATAGATTTCGACTTTGGACCGCATCCCATCGTTACCCTTTCGCCGCAAAATCGTCCCAGTACTACACAATACTGTTGATAAACTAGCTATAATTTGAGAGAATGTCCTATGTCCGCGCGGGGAGTTTTCTCTTTCCACCCGGCGCGTCTCCCTGCCTTTCCCGAAAATCTTCTAAGTCCAATCATTCCCACACTTGCGCACCCCCTTCGCAAGCTCAATAACTACTATCACTTGTGGGAAATAGGGGGGAGGGGGGTTAGCGGTTTCCTCGTCAGACCAATTTGCCGCGCTTCTAAGCCTTTTGTTTCCCCTGCATACCAAACTTCCGTCCGTAACTCTTTTATTTCCCCTGCATACGCAAAAACAGGGGGGTATACCCCCTGTGGAAAATGTCGGCGCGCCGACATTTTTTATTTTTCCCCATATATTTTGAGGTTTTTCGCCAGCCAGCCTGCCCTGAGCCTTGTCGAAAGGTCACCTATGACCACTCACCGAGCGCTCCTCTTCGGGCCACGGAACACAGATCACGGGACACTACTCCCCGTCCGCCACCAGTCACCAGTCACCAGTCACCAACCACCAGCCTGCCCTGAGCAAAGCCGAAGAGTTACTCTGCTCACTTCGACAGCGTTTGCTGAACCGTTCCGACGCGCCAGAAGTTTTGTCCGGTTTCCGGCAACGTGTAGATGGGGTCGTAATACTCGTAGCGGCGGTTCAACGCCTCGGGGTCGTCCGCTTCAATTCCCGTGCGGTAATTCTTTGTCCAGTAGGAAATGCCCAGTTGCCGGTCGTATTCCTTCACCTGATGCACCCAGCGCTTGCCGACAAACGGCACATCGCAAACGATGCGCGGCGTCGCAAATCCCGGGAGGTAACCCATGATGTCGTGCTGAAGTTGTTGCGCTTCATGGATCGCCAGCCGCCAGTGCTCGGCATTGGGAATCATGTCGCACTGATAAAAGTAGTAAGGCAGAATTTTGCCGTAATCGAGCAGCGCGAAGCAAAGTTCCAGCAAATCGTTCGGCGTTGTATTCACGCCGCGCAGCAACACTCCCTGGTTGCGGACGTCGCGATACCCCATATCGAGCAGCGACTCCACCGCTTTTCGTACCAGCGGCGTAACCTGCCGTGCGTTGTTTACATGCGTGTGAACAGCAATATCCACGCCGCGTTCCCGCGCTTTCTTCGCCAGGCGCGCCAATCCAGCCTGCACTTCCGGCTGCAGGAAATGCTGCGGAATCGCAATCAGGCCCTTGGTCGCCAGGCGAATATCGCGAATGTTCGGAATGTCCATCAACTTGGAAACAAAATCTTCCAGCGAGCCTATGGGAACATTGGCAATGTCGCCGCCGCTGACCACAACGTCGCGCACCGAAGGAGTGACCCGCAGATAATCCAGCATCTGCTGGTAACGATCCTTCTGCGGAATCTGAAACTTCAGCTTGATGACCTGCGGCACATCGTTGCCGACCAGGTCCATTCGCGTGCAATGCCCGCAATACTGCGGACAAGTGGAAAGCATCTCCGCCAGTACTTTCGTGGGATAGCGGTGCGTCAATCCCTCCACCGCCCACATGTCCGCTTCGTGCAGCGAATCGCGGCTCGCCTTCGGATGGCTCGGCCACTCCGGATGGCGATCGTCAAACGCCGGCAGCATGTAGCGCCGCACCGGATCGTTCCAAAGATCCTTCTCATCCATGGTATTCAGCATGTGCGGCGGCACCAGGATGGACATCGTGGCCCGCTCTTTGATGTCCCGCTCCAGCGAAGCCATCAGCGTATCGGGCATCAGGTCGCCGAACGCGTCCTTCAATTCCTTCAGATTCTTCACCGTGTGGCGGCGCTGCCACAGGGCGGTTTCCCACTCTTCTTTGGAGACACCCTTATAACCCGGCAGCCGGCGCCAATCCGGCTCCACAAATTCTCTCTTCAAGGGGTACGTAAACGGCTGTTCGCCCGCATGGACCCGGCCGGCAGGCTTCCACGTGGGGCGCGCCGCTTTCGCCGCGGGCATAGTGGTTTTCGTCTCGCTCATAACGTCGATCCAGTATCTGGGGAGTTTCGCGTATTAAATTATAAGGAAGTCTTAACAACTTCTTTACGTCTCAGAATAGCGTACCAACACATTTTCCGCCACCCCCGTCATTCGCAGGACGAAGCGGAACCGGGCTTGCCGAAGCCGTTAGGAGTCTTGGAGGAATTCACTAAGCAAGAGATGGAAGTGGTGCACGCCGTTCTCCCGCGTCACGGAGTAGCGCCCGCGATCGTAGGTGGACGACTGCAATCCGCGCTGAACGGCTTCGCAAATATGGATGTCTTCCTGCTGCACCGTCTCGCTGAAGCCGATGGTCTTTCTCGCCCGCTCTTTCACTTTTTCGGAATGGGCGTCGTGGAAATACCATTCAAAAATCGTCAGCGTTCGATCGTGCCCAAGCGGCACGATCACATTCGTCTGAATATTGTCCGGATAAATATTCAACATCAGGTTCGGGAAAATCCAGAAGTAAAGCGCCTCTTTCGATCCGGGGCCCGGTGCATAGACGCGTTCCCCGGCATCGCCCGGCTTCACCTCCTTGACCGGACCCAGCTGCTGCGAGGAATAACGAAACACTTCCGTCCGGTAGCGCGGGTAATCAATCTCTTTCATCAAACCGGGATGCACTATGGGGATGTGGTATCCCTCAAGATAATTGTCCACGTAAACTTTCCAGTTGCAATTCACGTAATAATCGCGCCGCTCGGCCAGTTCCATCCCCTTGCACTCGAAGCCAGCCGATTGTTGCGGAATCTTTTCAAGGAAGACGGCGAGTGGAGGAGCTTCCAGGTCGAAATTTACGAAGATGAATTGTTCCCACGTTTCGCAGCGCAGCGGAAACATGCCCATCGTGGACCGGTCGAAAAATTCCATGCCGTCCACTTCCGGCGTGCCGATCAGCCGCCCGTCCAGCGTGTACGTCCATCCGTGATACGCGCAGTTAAATACGTTCCGGCAGCCCGCTCCTTGTGCAATGGGGCCCGCGCGATGCCGGCACACGTTGCTGAACGCGCGCAGCGTCCCGGCATTGTCCCGAACCACGACGACGGGTTCACCAACAACATCCACGGTGAAAAACGCTCCCGCATCGGCAATGGTTCGTATTTTGCCGTCCGATTCCCCGCAAGCCTGGCTCAGCGTTCCCACCAATTGCCAGGTGCGCCGAAAAATGCGTGCTTTTTCAAGGGTGAGAACAGTGGGATCAACGTAATAGCGCGAGGGCAGCGTCTCCGCACACTCCACCCGTTGATTCATCCCGAGATTGATGGGTTTGGCGGTCATCGTCTCAGGCTGGGACGCGACCTCTTAGAATTTGCGTGTTTCCTGCCGCGACCAGCGCTCCACCACGATTTTCGATTCCGTGTAGAACTCAACCGCGTCCTTGCCCTGCGCGTGCAGGATGCCGAAAAAGCTTTCTTTCCACCCGCTGAACGGGAAGGAAGCCATCGGCGCGGCAACGCCAATGTTGATGCCGATATTTCCCGCGGGCGCCTCATAGCGGAACTTCCGCGCCGCCGCGCCGCTCGTCGTGAACAGCGACGCCTGATTGCCATATGGGCTTTTGCGGATAAACTCGATGGCCTCGTCAATTGTATTCGCGTGGATCAAGCTCAACACCGGGCCGAAAATCTCCGTATCCGCCAGCGAACTCGAAGCCGGCACCCCGTCCAACACCGTGGGCTTCAGGAAATTCCCACTCTCATAGCTGGGCACCTTGGGATTGCGCCCATCCACCACAGGTTTCGCGCCATCCGATACGCCCTGCGCAATCAAGCCTTCGATGCGCTGTTTGCTCGCGGGAGAAATCACTGGTCCCATCTGAACGCCGGCATCCAGACCAAATCCAACCTTGATCGAAGAGGCCGCTTCCGCAATCGCGTCGCGAAACGTCTTTTGCGCCTCGCCGATCGTCACCGCCACGGAAACCGCCAGGCACCTCTGCCCGGCGCATCCGAAAGCCGAGTCGCTGATGATCTGCTTCGCCAGATCCATGTCGGCGTCCGGCAAAACGATTACGTGGTTCTTCGCCCCGCCCTGGCACTGCATCCGCTTCCCCGCCGCCGCGGACCGTTGGTACACATGTTTCGCCACCGGCGTCGAGCCAACAAAGCTGATCGCCCGCACCGCCGGGTGGTCGCACAACGCGTCGACAACATCCCGGCCGCCATTCACGATATTCACTACGCCCTTGGGAATGCCGGTCTTTTCGATGAGCTCCATCGTGCGTCGCACAGTCAGCGGCACGCGCTCGCTCGGCTTCAACACAAACGTGTTGCCGCAGGCGATGGCATATGGCAGAAACCAGAACGGAATCATCGCTGGAAAATTGAAAGGCACAATCGCCGCAACAACACCCAGGGGCTGCCTGATCAGCGTTTCGTCCACGCCCGGGGTGATGTCCTCCAGGTTGTAGCCCTGCATCATGATCGGAATGCCGCAGGCGACCTCCACATTCTCAATTCCCCTGCGCCACTCGGCCTTCGCTTCGCCAAACGTCTTGCCGTTTTCCAAAGTAATCAGCTTGGAAAGCTCATCGATGTGTTCTTCGAGCAGATTTTTCAGTTTGAAAAGGTATTGAATGCGCTCCCCGGCCGGCGTCCTTCGCCATGCGGGAAAAGCCGCCGCAGCAGCTTGTACTACGGTATCAACCTCGGCCTTCGAGGAGAGCGGCGTGCGCCCGATGACTTCTCCCGTCGCCGGGTTGGTGACGTTGGAATATTCCGATGCCGACGATTTCTGCCAGGCGCCGCCGAAATAGTTTTGAACTTCGATCATTTGCGATGTGACGGGGGTGCTCATGATACTTCTCCGTGCCTCCGTCCGCTCATCGGCGTGCGGCAGGACTTGCGATATGAAGGATGGCGCTCGGTTGGGCCGGGCGAATGACACCTCAGTGTACCAAAGAACGCGGCGTCCAGGTCTGCGGGAGGAAACCTCTATCGGTTGATGGTTGCCAGCGCTTCGTAAGCCGCGCCGATCAGCGGCGCCGACTCATTTAGCACGACGGAAACCGGCACGTTGCTCAGCATTTCCGTGAAATGCCATTTGTCGCGAAACGACTTGAAAAAAGTTCCATCCTTTATTTTCGGCAATATTTTGACCGCGATTCCGCCGGCCACGTACACTCCGCCCAGAGCCAGAACCTTCAGGGCGAGATTCCCCGCCTCCGCACCGTAAATTTCGGTCCACAAGTCCAGCGTCTGCACACAAACCGGGCATTCCTCCGACAAGCCGGCCTTGGTGATAAATGGCGCAGGATCCGCATCCGGATCCTCAAACACGGGATGCCTCACGGTGGGTGACAGAAACTCATGAATAGTGCGGAATCCCCGGCCGGAAAGAATCAGCTCCCAACTGACCTGCGGGTAGCGCTTGCGCATGAACTTCAACAACTCGATCTGCTCGTCGGTGTGAGGCGCGAAGTCGGAATGCCCGCCTTCACTGGGCACAACTCGATACCGGTCACCATCCCAAAAAAGAATGGACTGGCCAAGACCTGTTCCGGCGGCCAGCAAGGCGCGCGTCGCGCCCTGCACCGGGGTTCCAGGGTTCAGCACAACAAAGTCCTCGGGGGCAAGGTGTTCGAGGCTGTGGCCCGTGGCGCCCAGATCGTTCATCAGCGCAATCGTTTTGACCCCAAGTTCTTTCGACAGACTCTCCGCGTCAATCACCCAGGGCAGATTAGTGGCGTGGATCCGATTATTGATGACAGGCCCAGCGACTCCAAAGCCTGCGGCGCGCACTTTTTCATCGGTCAGGTGCGGAGCCGCCTGCCGAGTAAATTCCTTGATGATCAGGTCAAACTTGGCAAAATCCTTGCTTGCGAATCTCTGCCGGAAAACGACATCCAGCTTCCCGCCCTTTTCCGCAAACAGCGCGATGTTGCACTTTGTGCCGCCCACGTCGCCCGCAAGTATCACCGATTCCCCCTCAAAAATCCTGCATTAAACCGTTTTAAGGGTTATACCACTGTCTGCCGTCGCGTTCCAGCAGTTGGTCGGACTCCTTCGGCCCCCAGGTGCCAGCCGCATACGTCGGCACGGTTCCCGTCCTCGCCGCGCTCCACACGTCCAGGATCGGGTCCACCAGCGACCAGGCCGCCTCCACCGAATCTCCGCGGTCGAAAAGCGTGGCGTCCCCGCGCAGGCAGTCATTCAGCAGAGTGGCGTACGCGCTCCTCGAAGTTCCCCCGAACCCCTCGCGATAGCTGAAATTCATGGTCACGTTCCCGATGCTCATGTCCGTGCCCGGCCGCTTGGCGCCGAACGATACGGAGATGCCTTCGTCCGGCTGAATGTTCAGCACCAACCGGTTGGGTTCCACGTCGCGCTCGCGGAAAACGATATGCGGTGCGCAGCGGAACTGGATCATGATTTCCGTGGTCCGCTTTGCAAGCCGTTTTCCGGTGCGAAGATAGATCGGTACGCCGGCCCAGCGCCAGTTGTCGATCAAGACGCGCATCGCGACGAAAGTTTCCGTCCGCGATTTCGGATTCACGCCCGGCTCATCCCGATAACCGGCCAAATTCTTGCCGTCGAGGGTGCCCGGCGAATACTGTCCCCGCACCACCGACTGCGCCACCATTTCCAGATTGTAGGGGCGTATCGACTGCAGAATCTTCAGCTTTTCATTGCGCACCGCCGTTGCGTCAAAGGAAGCAGGAGGTTCCACAGCCACGAGCGAGGTCAATTGCAAAACGTGGCTCTGGATCATATCGCGCAAGGCGCCGGCCGTCTCATAAAAGCCCCCGCGTCTCTCGACGCCGAGGGTCTCGGCCGCGGTAATTTGAACGTGATCCACGTAGTTGCGATTCCACAACGGCTCAAAGATGCCGTTGCCGAAACGCAATACCAGCAGATTCTGCACCGTATCCTTGCCGAGATAATGATCGATGCGGTAGACCTGCTTTTCCTCGAATACGTTCAGCACGATCTTGTTCAGCTCCCTGGCTGAAGCCAGGTCCCGCCCGAACGGCTTTTCAATTATGATGCGCACCCACGAATTGGGATTCACAGGGCGCGCCAGTCCCGCGCGTCCCAGTTGTTCCACGATGTCCGGGTAAACTTCCGGCGGCGTTGAGAGGTAAAACAGCCGGTTCCCACCCAACTTCTTCTCAGCGTCAATCTCCGACAAACGCTTGGCGAGCTTCACATAAGAATCCGGGTCGCCATATTCGCCCGCCGAGTAATGAAGGTTGGAGGAAAACGCATCCCACTTTGCCGGCTCTATCGGCCCAACTTCGGAGATGGTCTTCGCGGCTTCGCCAATCGACGCCCGAAAGGTCTCGTCCGTCATCGGCGTACGGGCAAAACCCAATATTGCGTAACGTTCACCAAGCGAGTCGTGCTGGGCCAGGTCGTACAACGCTGGGATCACCTTGCGTTTAGCCAAATCACCCGAAGCGCCAAACAGGATCACAGAACATGGCTCGGCGGTCGCTCCATAGATGGAACTCTGGCGCTTTTCTAGGTCAGGCATGAAACTCCTCCGTGGTTCGCCGCCAGCATGCTTGCTTGCAGGGCCTTCCGACTATACCTCAATCCCAAGCGCGCGCATTTCGGCCCGGGTTTGCGCGGCGTTCTTATGGTGAATCACGTTCATCCCCAGCCGCCGGGGGTTCTCCAGATTCAGTGAGCGGTCATCAATGAACGCGCATTCCTCCGCCGGCCGCTGGGATACCTCCAGGGCGATCCGAAAAATCTGTTCCTCCGGTTTACGCGCGTGCAAGTAACACGAGCTGAAAAAGACCTGGAACTCCTTGCGCAGGCCAAACGCCTCGATCCGGTAGTTGTTCAACTCGAGTGGCTCATTGTTAATGGATGCAACAAAATACTTTTGGGTGCGGGCCAATGCCCGGAGCAGTTCCCGCGTCTCCGGGTACTCCTTCGACTCGGCGAACATAAAAGCCGTAAATTCCTCCCTTGTAAAAGTGCGGGCGCGGTAAAAGAGCGTCCGGTCCAGATACTGGTCGAGAGTGATCTGGCCCGCATCGAATGCGGGGAACGACAAGTCATGGCGCTCACGGAACTCTTCCCAGTCCAACTGGAAGGCCTTAGCAGCCTCCATGCGGGAATTGTGGTCCCATCCGTTCGTCAGAATTACGCCACCGATATCCCAAAAGACGGTTGTAATCTTCGTCAAAGAAACGCCTCCAGGAAAGCCCCTGAGAGATATCAGATGAAGGGCCCGGAAGAAAGTTAAAAAAAGTCTCTCAAGCGTTCGCCAGCCGTGAAGCCTGGCTCGCCAGCTCTGGGCGCTCAAAGACGTTCTGGAATGAAACCGGATGAGTTAGACGAGGAAGGGGTGAAGGAAAAAGTTTTCTCTGCCTCACCAGCAACGGTAGAGTAATCGCCTTCCCTTCAACTTGCAACATCTTATCGGCTGACGGACAATAGCTGCCTCGGGGGAAATAACGATGGCTGATGATTCCTGCGGACCTACGCCTGCTCCAAGTGAGCCCGTAAAGCCTGGCACGCGCATGGTTCATTGCGTGAAGTTCGATAAAGACATGCCGGGATTAGATCGCGTACCCTGGCGGGGCGAAATCGGGAAACGCGTGTACGAAAATGTTTCCAAAGAAGCCTGGAAGCTGTGGGTTGAGTATTCCAAGATGCTGATGAATGAATATCGCCTGAACCCCATCGACCCGAATTCCCAGAAAATCATGGAAGAGCAGATGGAGCAGTTCTTCTTCGGCGAAGGCGCAAAGCTGCCCGAAGGTTACGTCCCCCCCAAAGCGAAAGGCTAATTTTTCTGGAGCATTCACACTCGCGGAAAAGAACCCTAGCTAAACCCTTCGCGTCACCGGATGTTCCACAGGGAGTCGCGGGGTCAGCTTGAAATTCAATTTTGCGTGCGCTTTGCGAAGTGCGGCTTCCACTTCCGCCGGATCTTTACCTCTCGCAAACAAAAAACCAAGGTAGCTCGACCCTTCCGGCCAGGCGGCGATGTAATCATGCAAGCGGGCAGTAATTTCCAATTCCGAGATGCCCGCAATCCCGCGCGCCGCGTCCGCTCCTTCCACTTTTTCCAGAATTCCGCTGGATGGAACAGGAATCATCAGGACGCCGGACGCGGCCGGCTCCCGCGGCGCATCCCGTCCAGGCAGACCCAACGCATGACGCAACAATAATTCCTCGAGCCCGATGGGCTCTCGTTCGCCCTCCATTTGAAACCGCAGCGCCCGCGCGCATAGCCCGCCGATCGGCCGCGCCGCCACTTCGATCGGCCAAACTCCCCGCTCATTCAGCCGAAACTCTCCGTGCACCGGCCCGTGCGCCAGTCCCAGCGCACGCGTCGCTTCCGAGAAACTCTTCTGGATTAAAACTTGCTCGGCCTGGGAAAAACGCGAGGGCGTCACGTAAATAGTCTCCTCGAAGTATGGCCCCTCCAGGGCATCCGGCTTGTCGAAGATCGCCAGCACGCGCAACTCTCCGCCTGTCAACAAACCCTCCACCGCGACTTCCCTGCCCGGCAAATACTCTTCCACGATCATCCGGTCAAGATTCGGCTCTCGCGTCGCCTGGATTTCCGCTGACTCCAGCAATCGCTTCAGCCTTCCGGCGCCTGCAAGAAATTCTTCGCGATTATTTACGCGAACCACTCCCTGGCTCGCGGAAAGCGAGATCGGCTTCAGCACGCAGGGATAGGTGATGTCCATCAGCGCGGGCTCGGGAATCGCCTGAAGAGGCACCATGCGAAACCACGGCGTCGGCATTCCGGCGCTACGAAAAATCTCTCGCAGCCGCAACTTGCTTCGACAAGCCTCCACGCTCGCCGGGTGATTGTGGGTAATTCCCAATCCCCTAGCCACAAAAGCGGCAGCCATTGTTGGCCGGTCACCCAGCGCCAGCACGCCGTCCACGCGAAGGCCCGACTGCGCCTGCATCACGGCAAACGCCGCTTCTTCCGGTGCCTCAAAGCGCACCGCGACAGCACGGTCGTGCCAGGGATCGTCCAACTGATGGCACCGGTCGGTCACAAACACCAGTTCCACGCCAAGCTTTTTCGCGGCCTCGTCAAACGCACGCGTTTGGTAGCCAAGTTTTGCGGCGAACAACAGAATTCTTGGGCGCAATTCCAGGGAGTTCATTCCGAAACCTTCATAGAAACGATTCCGCCTGATTCACCGCTTCCCTGGCTCTTGCGATAGGAACCAACTGGTCCCTCGTCGGCTCCGCTCAACAGTACCAGGGCTCGTTCAAGTGGGGCACGCCCTTCACGGCA
>DATHMM010000010.1:0-13391 GCA_035487095.1 Candidatus Sulfotelmatobacter sp. | reverse complement strand
CGCAAAAATCGCAAAGACGCTCAAGAAGCCCAAGTTCAAGGTTCGCGTTCGCAATCGTTGCCGCGTTTGCGGCCGCGCGCGCGCCTTCATTCGCAAGTTTGAGATGTGCAGAATCTGCTTCCGCGGCATGGCGCTCAAGGGTGAAATTCCCGGCGTCGTGAAGGCGAGCTGGTAAAGGACTCGACGAAAAATATGCAGACCGATCCCATCGGCGATTTTCTGACGCGCATCCGCAACGCCGCGGCTGCCAAGCACCAGCGCGTGGACGTCCCGGTCTCGAAACTCAAGACCGAGATCGCCCGCATCCTCAAGGAAGAGGGCTACATCTCCACCTATAAAATGGTCGAGGAGAACAAGTCCCGCAAAACGCTGCGCATCTTCCTGAAATACACCCCGGACCGCCGCAGCGTGATCACCGGCATGAAGCGCATCTCGCGGCCCGGGCAGCGCAATTATCTCGGCTCTCGCGACGTTAAACCGGTGGTTGGCGGGCTCGGCATCAACATTCTCACCACGCCGAAAGGCGTGATGACCGGCCGCTCGGCGCGCAAGTCCAACGTCGGCGGCGAAATTCTTTGCGAAGTCTGGTAGCACGAAAGTTTTGAGACAAGGATAAGGAAACAATGTCACGTATTGGTCGCAAACCGATTCCAGTTCCCGCCGGCGTAAAGATCAGTCCCGTCAGCGGCGGCAAGGTGGAAGTGCAGGGCCCCAAGGGCAAGCTCAGCGTGCTGGTTCCGGCGCAGATCAAGCTCGAGCAGAAAGACGGCGTGCTGAACGCGCTTCGCGACAACGAAGAGCATCGCGCGCTGCACGGCCTGGCTCGGGCGTTGCTCGCCAACGCCGTCCATGGCGTGACCCTGGGCTTCAAGAAAGAGCTCGACATCGTCGGTGTCGGCTACCGCGCAGAGCTCAAGGGCAAACACGTTTCGTTCGCGCTCGGCAAATCGCACCCGATCGAGTTTCCGATTCCCGAGGGGATTCAGATTACCGTCGAGAAGCAGACGCACATGGTGGTCAGCGGCGCGGATAAAGCGCAAGTCGGCCAGGTGGCGGCGGACCTCCGTTCGCTCCGTCCGCCCGACCCGTACAAGCAGAAGGGCATCCGTATCACCGGCGAGCGCCTGAAGAAGAAGGCGGGCAAGGCCGGCGCCAAGGCCGGCGCGGCGTAGGACAAGTTTTAAGTGGTTAGTTTTAAGTTGTAAGTTTTCAGAAGTCAGATTGGCATTGAGTTTTGCGTAATGGCTCCAAAATGCCTTACCTGGAACTAATGACTGATAACTGAAAACTCTAAGGGAGAAACAACGTGGCTTCGGTACCAGTTCGCAAGTTGTCCAAGGATCAGCAGCGCCGCCGCGTGCATTTGCGCGTGCGCACCCGCGTGGTCGGCACGCCGGAACGTCCCCGCCTGAACGTCTATCGTTCCGTCGGGCACATCTACGCGCAGGTGATTGACGATCGCAGCGGCCGCACGCTCATCTCGGCCAGCTCGGTCGACAAGGAAACCAAAAAGGGATTGAAGGGTGGCGGCAACATCGCCTCCGCGAAGGCTGTCGGCAAGATCGTTGCCGATCGTGCCAAAGCGGCGGGCGTCACCAAAGTCGTGTTCGACCGCGGCGGATACAAGTATCACGGCCGAGTTAAGGCGCTCGCGGATGCGGCGCGGGAAGCGGGGTTACAGTTCTAAATGTCGAAGCAACTATTGCGCGATAGCTTGTCGGTCCGGCGGAATCTCAACGTCAATCTTTCGGAGCTGAAGGATGACGTCATCGCCATCAACCGCGTCACCAAGGTCGTCAAGGGCGGCAAGAACCTGAGCTTCTCCGCGCTTGTCGTGGTCGGCGACAGCCGCGGCCACGCCGGATTCGGCATGGGCAAGGCTCGCGAAGTGCCCATGGCCATCAAGAAGGGCATTGAGCAGGCCAAAAAAAACCTGATCAAGCTCAACATGAAGGGCACCACCATCCCTCACCAGGTCACCGGCTGGTATGGCTCGGCGCAGGTGCTGCTCAAGCCTGCGTCGGAAGGCACCGGCGTCATCGCCGGCGGGCCGGTGCGCAAAGTGATGCAGGTTGCGGGAATCACCAACGTGCTCACGAAGTCCATCGGCACGTCCAACCCGCACAACGTGGTCAAGGCCACCTTCGCGGCGTTGCTCAGCCTGAAGGACGTGGCCCACGTTGCGGAAACGCGCTCCAAGACGGTGGAAGAGATCAGCGCCAAGTCGCCCCGCGGCGGCGAGAAAACCGAAAAAGACAAGGCGGCAGGGGAATAAGCCATGGCAGCCGAGAAAAAAGGCGCGAAGAGCGCCGGCAAAGTAAAAGTGAAGTGGGTGGTGAGTTTCATCAGTTGCACCGACGACATGCGGGCAACGATTCGCGGCCTCGGGCTGCGCAGATTGCAACAGGTGGTGGAGCGCGAAGACACGCCGGCGGTCCGCGGCATGATTCACAAGGTGCGCCACCTCGTGGAAGTGGTGGAGTAATCGATGGCTGACAAGAAGAAAAAGAAGGAACACAACACGGTTTCTCTCTCGAACCTCGGCCCGCCAAAGGGCTCGCGCAAGAAAAAGGTGCGCGTCGGCCGCGGCATGGGTTCGAAGCTCGGCAAGACCGCCGGCTCCGGCAACAAGGGACAGAAGTCCCGCCGCGGCTATTCGCGCCGCCGGGGTTTTGAAGGCGGCCAGATGCCGCTGCATCGCCGCATTCCGAAGCGCGGCTTTCACAATCCGTTTGGCGTCAGCTATTCCGTCGTGAACCTCGAGGAACTCAACGTGTTCCCTGCGGGCGAAACGGTGACGCCGGATCTGCTGCGCGCGCACGGCTTCATCCGCCGCGCCACGGATCCCATCAAGGTTTTGGGCGATGGCGAGCTGAAAACCAAGCTCACCATCCATGCCCATGCATTCAGCGAGTCCGCCAAGGAAAAGATCACCAAGGCGGGCGGCACATTCGAGGTCGTAGCGTAAGCGGAGACGCGGAGAACCAGCATGAATCGCTTCTTACAGGCATTCGCGAATCTCTTCCGGATCGAGGATCTGCGGAACCGGCTGTTCTTTACGCTGGGGCTGCTGGCGGTCTATCGCCTCGGCGCGCACATCCCGACGCCGGGGATCAACGCCGATGAGCTTCGCCGGGTTATGGAACAGGCCGCCGGTTCGGTGCTGGGCATCTTCGATCTCTTCAGCGGCGGCAATTTCCGCCGCGTGACGATTTTCGCGCTGGGCATCATGCCGTACATCACCTCGTCCATCATCTTGCAGTTGATGACGGTGGTGTTTCCGTACCTGGAGCGATTGCAGAAGGAAGGCGAACTCGGGCGCCGCAAGATCACGCAGTACACGCGGTACCTCACGATTGTGCTCAGCATCGTTCAGGGCAGCACCATTGCCAGCACATTGCAGTCGCAGCCCAATCTGGTCTATCACCCGGGACCTGGGTTCGTGATTATGACCATTCTCACCCTGACCACCGGCTCGGCTTTCATCATGTGGCTGGGCGAACAGATCAGCGAGCGCGGCATCGGCAATGGCATGTCGCTGATCATCTTTGTGGGCATCGTGGTCGGCTTGCCCCGCGCGATTTTCGATCTGTATGAAAAGGTAAAGACACAGGCCTGGGGCGCGTTCACCCCGGCGGCTGTTATCCTGCTCGTCGCGCTGATGATCGCCGTGGTCGCGTTCATCGTCTTCGTTGAAGGGGCGCAGCGGCGCATCCCGGTGCAGTACGCCAAGCGCGTCGTGGGCCGCCGCATGATGGGCGGGCAATCCACCTATTTGCCGTTGCGCGTGAATTCCGGCGGCGTGATTCCGCCGATTTTTGCCAGTTCGTTGCTGGCGTTCCCCGCGACAGCCGCTCTGATGCTGGGCTCGCGCTGGCCGTTCTTGAAAAACATTTCCAGCGCGCTGAGCTGGGGCGAACCTCTTTACACGGTCTGCTACATCACGATGATCATTCTGTTCGCCTTCTTTTATGTCGGCATCGTGTTCAACCCGACCGAGCTGGCCGACAACATGCGCAAGAACGGCGGTTTTATTCCCGGCATTCGTCCCGGCCGCAGCACTTCGGAATACGTCAGCATGATCCTGAAGCGGCTCACGTTCATCGGCGCGATTTACCTCGCGCTGGTCTGCCTGCTTCCGGAGTGGATGATCCGGGGGATTCACCTGAACCACTTGCCGTACTTTATGGGCGGCGACTGGTTTGACCGGCATTTCCCGCAGTGGATTTTGAATGGTCTGGGCGTGAATTTTTATTTCGGCGGTACCTCGCTCCTGATCGTGGTGGGCGTGGCGATGGATACGGTGCAGCAGCTTGAGGCACAACTCGTCATGCGCAATTACGAGGGCTTTGCGCGCAAGGGCCGTCTGCGCGGCCGTCGTTAAGGGAGAGCAAGCGTGGCGCTGGAAGAGCGTCCCGTGGGAAAACTCGACCGCGCGGTGATTTTCCTCGGGCCTCCGGGCTCCGGGAAAGGCACGCAGGCGAAAGAACTGGCCGCGCAGTATAGCGTGCCGCATCTTTCGACCGGCGACATGCTTCGGGAGCATGTCAGCAAGGGCACTCCTCTCGGCTTGAGGGCCAAGCCGATCATGGAGCGCGGGGAGTTGGTGCCGGATTCGCTGGTGCTCAAGATGGTCGCCGAGCGGATCGAGCGGCCGGATTGCGAGCGGGGGTTCGTTTTCGACGGGTTTCCGCGAACGGTCGCCCAGGCGAAGTATCTGGGCGAACTGCTGAGGCGGCAGGGCTTCAAGCAGCCGTTCGTGATTCACATGGTGATCCCGACTTCGGTCCTGATGAAGCGGTTGACCGGAAGAAGGACCTGCAAGTTGGGGGGCGAGATTTATAATATTTACGAGCGTCCGCCCAGGGTCGAAGGGATTTGCGATAACGACGGCGGCGAATTGCTGCACCGCCCGGATGATCGCGAAGAAGTTGTGGCGCCGCGGTTGAATGCGTACGAGAAGCTGACCGCGCCCCTGGTGCAGTATTACCGGCGGCACGGGGCGCTTCACGACGTGGACGCCAACCGCAGCGTGGAAGAAGTGCGGCGGCAGATTTGCCAGTTGGTGTTGGGCATGCGCGGGACGCGGTGAGGAGATGGCGATTCAATTACGCAGCGCCGCTGAACTCGAAAAAATGTACCACGCCGGCCAGGTGGTGCATGAAGTCTTGAACAAGCTTCGGGCGGAAGTAAAACCCGGAGTGACGACGATGGACCTCGAACGCATTGCCGAGGGTCTCATCGCCGGGCGGCCGGGCAAGGCCGCGTTCAAGGGGTATCGCGGGTATCCCTGCGTGCTGTGCACGTCGGTGAACAGCGAGATCGTTCACGGGATTCCGTCGCCGAAGCGCAAATTGCGCGAAGGCGAAGTGGTTTCGATCGACTTCGGCATGGAGGTCGACGGCTATTACGCGGATTCGGCCGTCACCGTGCCTGTGGGGAAGATCAGCCCGGAGATGCAGAAGCTCCTGGATGTGACCCGCGAGTCGCTGGATCGCGCGATCGACAAGATGCGGCCGGGCAACCGGCTGGGCGACGTCGGGCATGCGGTGCAGAGCTGGGTGGAGCAGAACGGTTTCTCGGTGGTGCGGGAGTTTGTGGGGCACGGCATCGGAACAAAGATGCACGATGAACCCAACCTTCCGAATTATGGGGAGCCGGGGCGAGGGGCGCGTTTGCAGGAAGGCATGGTCATCGCCGTCGAACCGATGGTGAATGCCGGCCGCCCGGAAGTGCAGATGCGCGGCGAATGGGTTGCGGAAACGGCCGATGGCAGTCCGTCGGCGCATTTCGAGCACACCGTCGCGGTGACGAGCAACGGTCCATGGATTTTGACCCGGCCGAAAGAGATGACCGGGCCATCGTGGTAGATGTAGCGTCCACCTTCAGGTGGACAGGCAACCTGGGTAACACGGGAGCA
This sequence comes from Candidatus Sulfotelmatobacter sp., assembly GCA_035487095.1. Taxonomy (GTDB): domain Bacteria; phylum Acidobacteriota; class Terriglobia; order Acidiferrales; family UBA7541; genus Acidiferrum. The sequence goes on along the minus strand of DATHMM010000010.1, from coordinate 7,471 downwards.
TATGGCGAAGCAGCCGTTTGAAGAAAAGAAGAAAAGCGACTCCGGAAATTCGAAGGAGGACGCAATCGAAGTCATGGCGACGGTGATCGAGCCGTTGCCGAACGCGATGTTCCGCGTCGAGCTGGAAAACAAGCACCAGGTGCTGGCGCACGTTTCCGGCAAGATGCGCAAGAATTTTATCCGCATTCTCGCGGGAGACAAGGTCGCGGTGGAGCTTTCGCCCTACGACCTGACCCGCGGGCGGATCGTGTACCGCTACAAGTAGGCGAGCAAGTATGTAGCGGCCACCTTTAGGTGGCCAAGTAGCAAGTTTTGAAGTGGCCCCGGCCGGGTCGGGACCACGTGAGGAGCAGTCAGCATGAAAGTACGGGCAAGCGTCAAGAAAATTTGTGACAAGTGCAAGGTGATCCATCGCCGCGGCGTGGTTCGGGTAATCTGCACCAACCCGAAGCACAAGCAGCGCCAGGGATAGAAAAGTTTTCAGTTTAAAGTTATCAGTTCTAAGTTTGGAACTCCGGAACTTACAACTTAGAACTTATGACTTAAAACTGGTTTTTGGAAGGACAGGAGAAATCATGGCACGTATCGCAGGTGTTGATCTTCCGCCGCAAAAGCGCCTTTGGGTCGGGTTGACCTCGATCTATGGCATCGGACAGGTGCGCGCAAAAACCATCGCTGAAAAGGCGAATGTGGATCCGACAAAGAAGATCCGCGAGCTGACGGAAGACGAAGTGAACCGCATCCGCACGATCATCGAGCAGGAAGGCCGCGTGGAAGGCGATCTTCGCAAAGAGATCCAGATGAATATCCGGCGCCTGATTGAAATTCAGGCCTACCGCGGCATTCGTCACCGGCGCAACCTGCCGGTTCACGGCCAGCGCACGCACACCAACGCGCGCACCCGCAAGGGTCCACGCCGCGGCGCGGTTGCCGGCAAGAAGCAGATCAAGGGCAAGAAGGGCTAAGGATTTGTAGCGGCCCCGACCCGGTCGGGGCCAAAGCAAGCAATTTTCGAAACGGAGTGACACGTGGCAAAAGAGCAGCAGAACACAGCGCCAGACGCCCAGCCGGCAAAACCGGCGGCAACCGGCAAAGACAAGAAGAAAAAGGAATTCAAGAAGAAGAAGGAGCGCCGCACCGTTCCGCATGGGCTGGTGCACATTGCAGCTTCCTTCAACAACACGCAGATCACCATCACCGATCCCGATGGCCGCGTGATTTGCAATTCTTCGTCCGGGTCGATCGGCTTCAAGGGTTCGCGCAAGGGCACGCCCTACGCCGCCCAGCAGGCTTCGCTGACCGCGGCAAGCGCCGCACGCGACCAGTTCGGGATGAAGAGCGTGGAAGTGAAAGTAAAGGGTCCGGGTTCGGGCCGCGAATCCGCGGTGCGCGCGCTGGCTGCCGCCGGCCTGCACATCGTGGCCATCCGCGACATCACGCCGATTCCGCACAACGGCTGCCGTCCGCCAAAGCGCCGCCGTGTATGACGAGTTTTGAGTTTTAGGTTCTAAGTTTTTAGTAATAAGTAAAGAATCGGCGCATGCGTTCCGAAACTTACAACTTAAAACTAAAGACTAAGAACTAGAAGGTTTTTGGGAAGGGAGAACAGAAGTTGGCAAGACACCGAGATGCAGTCTGCCGCCTGTGCCGTCGGGAAGGGCAGAAGCTATTTTTGAAGGGGCTGCGTTGCTTCACGGACAAGTGCGCGATTGAGAAGCGCAACTTTGTACCGGGTCAGCATGGGCAGTCACGGCGAGCGAAAGTTGCAGGCTACGGCCTGCAGCTGCGCGAGAAGCAGAAAGCCAAGCGCACCTATGGGCTCCTCGAGCGCCAGTTCCGCAACTATTTCCATAAGGCGGAGCGCGCCAAGGGTCCAACGGGCGAAAACCTGATCATCATGCTGGAGCGCCGCCTCGACAACGTGGTATGGCGCTCGGGACTTGCGTCCTCGCGGGCACAGGCCCGCCAGCTGGTGCTTCACGGCCACGTCCGGATCAACGGGAAGAAGGTCAACATCCCGTCGTATCAGGTGAACGTGGGCGAGGAAGTCGCGATCAAGGACAAAATGCATCAGAACGCCATGGTGCTGGAAGCGCGAAACGTCGCGCAAAGCCAGAGTGCCGTGCCGTGGCTCGAGCAGGATCGCGAGCAGTTCAAGGCCAAGGTCGTGGCTCTGCCGAAACGCGAAGACATGCAGACGCCGCCGATCAACGAGCAGCTGATCGTCGAACTGTATTCGAAGTAGAGGTAAGGGTGGTTGTCGCCGAATGAGGCGAAAGGGATAGCAGCGAACAGATAACAGGAACCAAATCGTGCTTGAGTCAAAACCGGTTCCTGTTCGCTGATCGCTGTTCTCTGCTATCCGATTCCTGGATACCGATCACTAGTAACTCCGATTTTCATCACGGGCCGGTGGCCACCGACAACGGCCACAGAAGGAAGGAACACGATGTGGAAGGGATTTCAGAAACCGAAGCGTCTCGCGCCAGAGCTCGAATCGCTGACCGAACGGTACGGGCGTTTTTCCGCCCAGCCGTTTGAACGCGGTTGGGGCACGACGGTTGGCAACGCACTGCGCCGCGCGCTCCTCAGCTCCATCGAGGGCGCGGCCATCACCGCGGTGAAAATCGAGGGCGTGTTGCACGAGTTCTCTTCGATCCCCGGTGTGGTTGAGGATGCGACCGACATCATCCTGAACCTGAAGCAGGTGCCCATCAAGCTGAACAACGATCTGCCGAAGACGATCTACCTCAACGTTGAGCAGCCCGGCGTGGTCACCAGCGCCCAGATCGAAGAAGACGCGGACTTCGCCGTGCTCGACAAGAGCGTGTATATCGCCACCGTCAGCGAGGGCGGCAAGCTGCAGATTGAAATGCGCGTCAAGAACGGCCGCGGCTATGTCGCCGCCGACCGTAACTACGACGAAGACCTGCCCATCGGCTACATCCCGGTGGACAGCGTTCACTCGCCCGTGCGCAAGGTCAACTATTCCGTCGAATCCGCGCGTCTCGGACAGATGACCGACTACGAAAAGCTGATGATCGAAGTCTGGACCAACGGCGCCATCACCCCGCAGGACGCGATCGGACTGGCCGCGAAGCTGGTGAAGGATCACATGATTATCTTCATCAACATCGACGAACCGCCCGAAAACGTCGAGATGCCGCAGGACACCGTTCACGATCCGCGGCTCGAGCACCTGGATCGCTCCGTCGAAGAGCTGGAGCTTTCCGTGCGCAGCTACAACTGCCTGAAGAACGCCAACATCCAGACCATCCGGGAGCTCGTCCAGAAGAGCGAAAACGAAATGCTGAAGACCAAGAACTTCGGCCGGAAATCGCTCAACGAGATCAAGGATATACTGGTGAAGATGGGCCTCAGCCTGGGCATGAAGTTCGACGAACACGGCCGCATCATCTGGCCGCCGCTCCCCAGCCAGACCGCGCCGCCAACCAGCGACGAAACCATCGGCCTGTAGCAAGTTTTCAGTAATAAGTTCTAAGTTTTAAGTGAAGCGGGTTGTACTTAAAACTGATGACTGATTACTGGTAACCGTCAACCGAAATACGGGGCCCTTAACTCAACCCGGGCCCCATGATTACAACTGGAATACTGGAGTAGAGGATACAATGCGACACCTGAAGTCTGGATCAAAACTGGGACGCAATCCGTGGCATCGCCGCGCGACCCTGCGCAACCTCGTCACTAATCTGTTCGAGCACGGCCGCATCACCACCACACTCACCCGCGCCAAGGCCACCCGCCCCGTCGCCGAGAAGATTATCACCCTCGGCAAGCGCGACACCTTGCAGTCTCGCCGCCAGGCCGCCGCTTACCTGATGACCCCGGCTATGACGCAAAAGCTCTTCAGCGAGATCGCGCCGAAGTTTGCCGACCGCGCCGGCGGCTACACGCGTATTATCCAGGGTGGCACTCGCGTGGGCGATGGCGCAAAAGTAGCCATTCTGGAACTCGTCGGCTACGAGTTCAAGAAAAAGGAAAAGAAGGAAAAGAGCAAGGTCGAAGAAGCCGTCGAAGCCAAGAGCTAAATTTCGCCTCCGCAGCGAGTGCACGGCCCGCTCCGGGAAACCGGGCGGGTCTTTTGTTTTTCCTGTAGAGTGTCACGGCCAGACATTGGCAGTGATTTCTCTTAGGTTCGGGTAAACCTTCGGCTCATTGACTCCCACAGACTTATCCGGTGTACTGGTTCCACATTTCACCGCCCACCCTCAGGCGGCTTGGGAGCAGTTCCATTTCCAGCGGAGGCTCCCGGTGATGAAGAAGAGAGTTCTGGTCGTTGACGATTCCTCCACAATCCGGAAGATCATTCAGCATTCTTTGCGGCGGGCCAACCTGAACGTTGGCGATATCCTGGAGGCCAGCAATGGCCGCGAAGCCCTCGGCATGGTCCAGCGGTTCACCTTTGACCTGATTCTTACCGACATCGACATGCCCCTGATGGACGGCCTGGAATTGCTGGAGGCTCTGGCCTACGTCCGCAGCGCCCAGGGTACCCCCGTTGTGGTCATCACCAAACACACTTCCGAAGAGGGGGTCCTCCGGGCCATGGAAGCGGGTGCCCGGGCCTTTATCCGCAAGCCCTTCACGGTTCAGGACCTCTCTGAAAAGATCGAACCTCTGCTCGCCGAAAAGCTGGCATCGGCCAAGACCTAGCGGGTATCCAAACCGGGGTTTGCCGGGATGCCCAATCCGCCCCCCCTCCAGGTCACTTTTTGAAAGAGTACCATTGACGGCAGGCCGGCACGGGTTTAGCTTTTTAGTCGGCCCCCCTGACTGCAACTTTCCCCGTGAGGTATCTCATGGCATTGTTAACCCCGGAACAAACGATTTCGCAGCTTAAAATGTTGGAGGAGCGCTGGGCGAGCATGCGATCCCACCGGCGAGCGACCGCAAGCCTCCGCTTGCGCCTCGAGTGGGATGAAGGCGAAGCCCGCCGCACCGCGAATGGGCTTACCGTTGACGTCAGCCATTCCGGCTGCATGGCGGTGATCGGCGCCGATGTGCCGCTCCGCCGCCAGGTTCGGCTGGTTCTCCCGGAAACAGGTCGCAGCGCGCAGGGCGAAGTCGTCTGGCGCGGCCACGAAGCCTGGGAAGTCGGCATTGCGCTCGCCGAGCCCGACGCCGGATTCTGGGGCGTCAAGATCTAGGCACGCCCCTCAAGAAACGCCCGGCAGGTGTGGCTCACGTTCACCGTGTAGTGGAGTCCCTCTTTCCCGCCGAACCCCCCACTGGAACTCACCCGGCTGTTCGCGTGCCTGCTCAACGGCCAGAACTTTGTGCGTCACGCGAGTTCGCGCGCGAGATTCCGTTTTCGCCAATCCTCAAGCGCCGCAATGGTCCGCTCGCAAATCACTTCCGGAGAGCCGGCGACGGCAATTGTCACCAGCAGGCCCAACCACTGATAGAACTCGATCAGAGGCGCGGTGCTCTTCTCATACGCTTCCAGCCGTACCTTAACCGACTCTGGCAGGTCATCTTCCCTCTGGAGAAGTGTCGCAGGTGTGCGCGGTCTTCGGAGGTCGCTCCGTCAGGTGGAAAACCGCATTGCAACTCTGGCAAGTGCGGCGGGTGCCTGGGGTTGGCGTCGCCCGGGGATTAATTCTTCGCCTGCGCCTGGGCTGCTGGCCGGTGCCGGAGTTTCGCGAAGCTTTTCGCATAGGCGCGGAGGCCAAAGGCCGGAGTAAGCTTGGAGTATCCGGCCACGAGCTGGTCGCGATAGTGGTCCTGACTCCAATCCAGCGCTTCGCCCGCATCGACATTGAACACAGTCAGGTCGGTGTTCTCCATGGTGAGCTTTCCCAATCTCACGGGATTTCCTCGAAAGTTCATGTAACTCGCGGCTTCGTTCGCCCCGGCGGGCCTGGCGCCATCGCCGAAGATGGTGATGATGGAATTCTCCCCGATCAAGACCGCGGAAACTTTTCCTTTTATATGCGGCGCGGGCAAAAGCTCTCCCAAATCCATCAATACATCGTTCTTGTCCGTAACCACGCCGGGAATCTTGCTGGTGTTGACCAGGCCGGCCAGCTCGATGCCGAGCTTGTCCATCATCCCCTTCACTGGAACATGCAGAGCCTTAAGCTTCTCGGTGCTGACTCGGATCCGGCCATCGCCCGAGGCAGTAAGGATGGCCGAGGTTTCAAACGGAATGTCGCGTTTGCCGCGCAACATTCCTTTGACAAGCAGCCGGTCTTTATTTATGGAAATGGAGACGTTTTTAAACGGCGAATCATCTCCGGCAAACACATGACTGTTCAGGATCGACGACATGGCCTCCGGAGTAATCGATATTCTTCCTTCGGCGACGTGGACCTCGAACGAGGTCTTGTCGTCGAATACGGGCATCTCGTTCTTACCGGTGGGCCACATCTCTCCGGACAAGAATTCGACGTTGGCGGCAGCGTCGTCCGTAAGGTGGAACATCACGTTTCGCATTTCAGTCTTCACCCCGCGCCCGCTCGCCGGCGGGGTCACGCTTCCGGGAGTTGCCGCGGCAGGAAGCGAACTGGGCGCTTCCACCGGTGCGGGAGGCTTGGAATCCGCGGCCTTCTGTGGCGGAGAAGATTTGGAGCACGCCATCAAAGTGACTGCCAGGAGGGTAAGCCCCTTCATCTTGATCTTCTTGGTCACGAATCCGCCTTGCTGAATTTTCTTGTGCGCTGGATGAATCGGGAATCACCGGTGGGCGGAAAACACAGTGGCTCCGTTCACTTCGGAGGAGGCCTTCTAAGTCGCTCTCGAAGCAATTACGATAATACAACTCTCGCGCCTATTCGGGAGCGAACATCTGAATGTGGCCGCCGTCGCGCGGGCGCGGTACTTTGTAGGGGCGGCTTTATGCCGTCTTCTTTTCTGAGTTTCTCAAGCGTTTGCATAGCCTGGCCGAGGTCGGAGTCGCCCCGGCGGGGCTGGGTCGCGGGTGCGCCGTCTCGCGAAGAGACGAGGAAAGGCTTGGGAGATTGTTCGCCCAAGGCGTTTCTGTGCGCCGCTACTTGGCGGGCGATAATGCTGCGCCGGTCGCCGTAGAGGAGCTTGAAGAGGACAAAAATCATGAAATCCAGGCCGAGGATGGAAAGGGCCACAAATATGCTGAACGGCATCGCTTGCTCGCCAGGGCGCGCGGCGTCCTGCCTCCATTGACACCAGGATCGCAGGACGGGCTTTGAAAAGTCCTGAAGACTTCATGAGGATTTTGTTAAGGAAATTCCTCCCATAAAATCGAATCCCTCACCGTTCTCCCGCAACTCAAGGCTGCCCAGATCCGCATTCCGCATTCTCATCCCCTATTTGCGGCACCCGATTTGCCGCGCCTGTTGTAGCAACATAAATTTGTCACCCTAACGGCAACATGAATCTGTCACCCCCCTGGTAGTGCGGAGTGTTGCAGTCGCGTATCGCCGTAGTAGAGAGCGACGCGGCCATCGAGGGCCTGGTAGATCTGTACTTTGGC
>DATHMM010000009.1:0-7941 GCA_035487095.1 Candidatus Sulfotelmatobacter sp. | reverse complement strand
GGTAAAGCGTGGAGCGGTTTCGTGGACTTCGCCCGACCCCGCCCTGCGCTGCGGCATCGCGACCGTGAATGTGGCGCCTTACAAAATGCCGGACCTGGAGAACTGGATGTGGAAGCAAAAGAAAATTCGGATTCGCGGCGGAGTGCCGACCAAAATTCGCCTTTCAACGCCATACTACCTGCTGCACAAAGATGTAGACCGGTATCTGGCCGCTTACGACGAGTATCGCGCCGCCCATCCCTCCGCCTGACGCGCGCATCAAAAGAGCCGGGGAACGCGACCACAAAAACCGTTATCCTGAAATACGGCAGTAAATTTTCCATGACGCCCGCAGGGCGCGAAGGAAGTGAGAACGCATGCCTCGTTTGATCACCAACTGCCTTCGGATCCCTAGACTGTTCTTGTTGCTTTCCCCGTTGCCGATTTTTGCGCAGGACAACTACACCCGCGTCGAATTTGGCATGCAATATTCGACCGTCCGGCTGACGAACGAAGACCTCGGCGCAACCAACTATTCTGGTTTTGGCGGGCGCTTCGATTGGAACCTGAACCGCCGTCTGGCGTTGGAAAGCCAGCTCGATTTTTTCCCGGAACACGCCCTTCCGATGCTCACGATTCAGGGCGGGCAAACCCTCCAAGCTGTCTTTGGAGTGCGCGCCAAAGTGATCCAGACGCGGCGACTCTCTGTGTTCGGTTTAATCCGGCCAGGGTTGTTCCACTTTACGGACGTTCTGTATTTCAACTCGAGTTCGGCCACCGGCTTCGCTGAGCGACCCGAAACGCATTTTGCGTTGAATCTGGGCGGCGGCATTGAATATTATCTGAATCCGCGGTGGATTTTGCGGGCGGACATTGAGGGTAATCCTTACCGCGTGCCCAACACCAACGTTGCGATTCCCGGCGGCAGCGCTCTCAGCGTTGGGAAAATCGACGACACCACACGGTTCAGTTTCGGCGTGGCTTATCGCCCAGGAACACTGATTGAAAATGAAAAGGAGACCAACGTCTCCGGAAAGTGGGAGTTCGGCCCGCTCTTTTCAACGATGTTTATCGCGCGCGAGGGACCAACCGACGGCGTGCGGACCGAACCCGGTTTCGGCGGGTATGCTTCCTACCGCTTCTATCACATTTTCTATTTCGACAGCGACGTGCTCTATTTTCCGCGCGGCACAAATTCTTCCGGGCCGCATGACGGGGGGGAAATCCTCCAGGGACTCTTCGGACTGAAGGGGGGAATACGGCGCAATCATTTCGGCATTTTCGGGAAGGTGAGACCCGGCTTCAACAGCTACTCGCAGGCACTGACTGGAATTTCATCCGCCGGGCAGGATAGTTTTGGCCGCTCGACAAATCTGGTGCTCGATCTGGGCGGGATTGTGGAATTTTATCCCGGCGAGCACGGCACGTTGCGCCTGGAAGCCGGCGACACGCACATTTATTTCAACACGCGTGACGTTGATTTCGGAGGAACCGCGGTTCCGGTGGGCGGGGGAAAACTGCAGCACAGCATTCAACTTATCGTAGGATACGGTTGGCGATTCTGAATCCTTTCGCTTATTCGAACCGGTGAGGATCTATGACACAGAAAATCTGGGAATCTGTCGACAAGTATTTGGACAAAATGCTCATACCGCAAGATTCCACGCTGGAGCAGGCGCTGGCAGCCGCGGCCGCCGCAAAGCTGCCCGCGATCCAGGTTTCGTCGGTGCAAGGAAAATTCCTGCACATGCTGGCCCTCATTATGGGTGCGCGCAATATCCTGGAAATCGGCACGCTTGGCGGTTACAGCACCATCTGGATGGCCAAAGCGCTGCCGGAGGGAGGACGCCTTATCACGCTCGAAGCGGACCCGAAACACGCGGACGTGGCGCGAAAGAATTTCGCACTCGCCGGCGTGGAGAACAAAGTGGAATTGCGGCTCGGCAAGGCGCTGGACACGCTGCCGCAAGTTGCCGCGGATGGGCTCGGTCCGTTCGACATGTTCTTCATCGACGCCAACAAATCCAACATGCCGGAATATTTCGAGTGGTCGTTGAAGCTCGCGCGGAAAGGCAGCGTGATCATCGCAGACAACGTGGTGCGCGAGGGGGCCGTGCTCGACGCGAAGAGCAAGGACGCCGACATTCGAGGTGTCCGGCGTTTCCTGGAAATGGTCGGGAAGGAAAAACGCGTGAGCGGCACGGCACTCCAAACAGTAAGCACCAAGAATTACGATGGCTTCGCCGTAGTCCTGGTCACTTCGTAATCAGGGCCATGCGCGAGCAGGCGCAGAGCTCCGCTCTCAGGAATGCTTGATTTCCCGCAGCAATCCGCTCGAAACATCGTAGACGAAGCCGCGGACCGCGACTTTCTCCGGAATCCACGGGTGCGTGCGCAACTTCTGCAACTGGTGGCGGACGTTTTCTTCGATGTTCTGGAACGCATAGAAGAATGCGGGTGAAACCGCGGCGGTGCCTGCCCGGTTCTGAATTCTAGTTCGCAGATCCTGTTCGCTGGTAAGCATCAACCCGCAGTCGGTATGGTTGATGACCATGAACTCCTCGGTACCCAGCAGGTAGTGCGAGACGATCAGCGAACGCAGCGTGTCTTCCGTGACGATGCCGCCTGCATTCCGGATGATGTGCGCGTCGCCCGTCTTGAGCCCCAGGGTGCGGATCGAAAGCCGCGTGTCCATGCAGGTCAGGATGGCGAGCTTGCGTTCGGGACGCGGTGTCAGTTTGCGCAGTTCGTGCGTGCGCGCGTAAATTTCATTTGCGGCGAGAACTTCATCGATGACGCTCATGGCTGGTCCAGTTTACCCCAGCCGCATCATTCCCCACACCCTGTAAGCCGCGCTTGTTGGTTGGCGGACTCAGGGAATCGTGGCGCTCACTTCGCTGGAATAGCCACTTTCCATCCCTGTGGAATCCACTTCGGTTGCAACGTAAAAGTAGGTCTGCCCTTGAGTAACCGCCGCATCCGTGTACGACGGGGTGGCAATCATAGAAGTGTCGACCTTGCTGTACGGCCCGCCGGAAGTGGTGCTCCGATAAACATTGAAACCGGAATATGTGGATGAGCTAGGCGTCCAATTCAAAGCCACTGTGTAACTCACGGGGGCTGTGCCTGTGCCGGAGAGCGCGATCGCCAGCGGTGAATTGGCCGCGTTGCTCACGACGGTGATGCTGCCCGCAAGGCTGCCCGTTGCCGTTGGGGCGAACGCGACGCTGAAGGAAGTTGACTGGCTTGCGGCCAAGGTCAAAGGCAGCGCCATTCCGGTTGTGCTGAACCCAGCTCCGCTCTCAGTAATCTGCGAGATGGAAACGCTGGAGTTTCCCGTGTTCGAAATCGTAACGCTCTGTGTCGCGCTAGTTCCCGTCGTCAAGCTGCCAAAACTCAGTGACGCTGGAGACGCGGAGAGCTGGAGGATCGTCGCGACGCCGGTGCCTGCGAGTGGAACGACCAACGGAGAATTTGGAGTATTGCTGATAAGCGTCACGCTGCCGGAATAATTTGTGGCGGAGGCGGGCGTGAAACCCACGCTGAACGAGGAAGAGCCTCCCGGAGCAATGGAAAGTGGTAAGACCGGCCCGGAAGAAGTGAAACCGGTTCCGGCGAGAGACGCCTGCGTGACGCTGAGGGGGGCTGTGCCGGGATTACGGATGGTGATGGTCTGCGTGTTGTTCACGCCAACGCTGACGTTACCGAAGCTGACGCTCGTCGGAACGACCGAAATCTGTGGCTGCACGCCGGTGCCACTGAGAGAAATCGTCGCGGGAGAATTGGTGGCATTGCTGACGACAGTCACGCTACCCGACAAGGAGCCGGCTGAAGCTGGAGCGAAGCTAACGCTGAAAGATGTGGATTGCCCCGCCGCTAGGTTCAGCGGCAGCGTGATTCCGCCGGTGGTGAAGCCTGTTCCGGTTTCGCTAATCTGCGAAATGGAAACGCTGGAATTTCCCGTGTTGGAAATCGTGACGTTTTGGGCCGCAGAGGATCCGGTAGCCAAATTGCCAAAACTCAGTGATGAAGGAGAAACAGAAAGCTGAAGTGTGGTGGCGGTGCCCGATCCGCTAAGAGGGATCACCAGCGAGGAATTCGGCGCGTTGCTGATGAGCGTGATGCTGCCGGAAAAATTGCCGGCAGATGCGGGAGTAAACCCGACGTTGAAAGCGGAAGAACCGCCCGGAGGAACGGTGAGCGGCAGCACCAATCCGGAGGAGGTGAAGCCGGCGCCAGCGAGGGAAGCTTGGGTTACGTTAAGAGAAGCTGTGCCGGGATTCCGGATGGTGACTGTCTGGTTGGCGGTGGCTGCCACATTAATACTGCCAAAGCCGAGGCTCGACGGTGCAACCGAAATCTGCGGCTGGATTCCTGTGCCGTTGAGAGAAATCGTCGCGGGTGAATTGGTCGCGTTGCTCACCACGCTGACGCTTCCTGTAACTGTGCCTACCGCGGTAGGCGCAAAGCTCGCCGTCAGTGGCAGACTTTGGCCCGCGGCCAGAGTAACACCACTGGAGAAGCCAGATACCGTGAATCCCGAGCCGGTGGAAGTAACCTGCGAAATGTTCACGCTCCCCGTCCCCGTATTGGTCACTGTCACGCCTTGAGAAGCGGAAGCGCCCAACAGAGTGCTGCCAAAATTCAAACTGATCGCGCTTGTGGAGAGCAGATAAGTTTGCGTTGGACTTGCGCCTGAAGGAGTTCCTGTGCCCGAAACACTAATCGAGATCGGAGTTCCACCTTTGCGACCGGGATCAACAACGATGCTTCCGTTGAACGTGAGTGCCGCATCAGGCTTGAATACGACCTGGAAGGACGTACTGCTGCGGGGACTCAAGAAAATGGGCATCGTTCTGGCGCTGACCACGAATTCTGGAAGGCTGCTGGTCACCTGTTGGATCGTGGTGGACTGACGGCTGTTGTTTGTGACCACAATCGTGAATGCACCGCTGACCGTGTTCATCGTGACCGAGCCGAAACTTAACGTCGATGGCGCAACTCCCACTCCGGCTAACGTCTGGATAGGAAATAGAATCGAACCGATTAAGAATAATCCAATGAATAGACACACCAATCTCGTCTTAGCCATTTGAGGGCAACCCTTCGCTTTTAAGTTAGGAGCGCGGCCGGAACGGAGAGGGTGGGCGTAGCGTTTCGCAGCTCGTCGTGCTTACTTCCAAAGCGAGAATAGATTCATAGCCGTACTGTTACTACTGGCGTGCAGAACAGAATTGGGACAGGTTAGGAGGGTTCACTGTTGGGCAGATGAGACCTGTCCTTGGTCGTAGGACTTGTCCGACGAGGCATTGCCCCACAATGGTGCAACGAGAAATGCGCAGGTGTCGCGCAACTCGAGCCTTCGCTGAAAGTTTTCAGGATTGATTGGCTTACGGAAGCGGTTCACTTTCTTTATCGAAACAATAGTGGAGCGAATTCCGTCAGGTTGCGCCGCCAGACCAGCCAAGTGTGCGCGCCGGGGGTTTCGATGTCCACGTGACGAATGTCTTTGGAGGCGAGCCATGCACGCAGGGCGCGGTTGACTTCGATCAAGTGGTCATCGGTTCCGCAGGCAATCCACAGCAGCCGCAATTGCGCGTTGGCGTTTGCATTCAGCCCGGGAAATTCTCTTTCGAACTCGGTCGTGAGTCCGCCGGAACTGAACGCCCCGATCCACGCAAACTCGTTCAGAGAATTCAGCCCCGTGATCAGCGATTCCGCGCCGCCCATGGAAAGGCCGGCGATGGCGCGCGAGTCGCGATCTTTCCTGACGAGATACTCGGCCTCCACGCGTGGGATTACTTCTGTAAGCAGAGCCTCGCGAAAGCGATCGAAGTTTCGTTGGCCGAGGCCCGGATCGCGGGACCTCCCGGAGTCAGGTAAAAGGATTTCCGGCGCGCCATAACCCAGCGGCATCACAATGAGCATCGGCTTGGCTTTGCCGCGCGCAATCAGATTGTCCAGAATCACGTTCGCGCGGCCCACCGCCGTCCACGCGCTGGCGTCGTCGCTGTAGCCGTGCAGCAAATAAAGGACTGGATAGGTTTGTTTCCCGCGCGGGTTATAGCCCGGCGGAGTGTAAACGAAATAGCCTCGATCATCGCCCACCACTTTCGAGCGGTAAAAGTGGTGATGAATTTCGCCACGCGGCACGTCGGCAATCTCCCAGGTGGGCCAGGCGGAATCGCTGGAATTGCCGGATGCGGGCGGAACGTGCACCTCATTCGCACGATAAAGCAGATTTGGCTTTATCGTGTTGTTTGAGGGATCAAGCACCGCCGCGCCGTCGACGAGGAACACGTAGCCGTAGTAGTCAGGCGCAAGCGGTTCGGTGGTTACGCTCCAGATTCCCTCATTGTCTTTCTGCATCGCCAGTGGATTAGCCGTGCCATCGATCCGCACGCTAACCTCTTTAGCATCGGGGAGTCGCAGTCGAAACGTCACACGATGATCGCCCAGCACCTCCGGCGAATTGACTGGTCCCGGCGGCGTCTGTGGCGCTGTAACTTGCGGTTGTGGCTTTAGGGCTGGCGGCGCCTGCGCGCGAACCATTGCACCTGCGAGTAAAATCACACATACGGTTGGCATAGGTTTCATGGTTCACCATTGCGGAAGTTATGTTCGCAAAAGTAGCATTAAGTCAATTCGTATCCTTTGACGCTGGAGGAGTGTCCAGAAGCATTGATTTTGCTAAGGATATAAGTGTGTCCCAAACCTCAACCACTGTTCGCGGAAATGGAGGAGCAGCAGTTTCGGGACCTAATCTCGATAACCAACCCGGCCGTGATTGGTGCACAACGAGCTTACCAATATTCTTCCAACCTGATTTTTGCAGTTTGCCATTGAGTGCTCTCCGCAGAATACTAGCCACCATATCCGCTAGCTGCAATCCCAGCGAATTAAGTGAATCGCCAAACGTGCGCTGCTCGGTCAAGAGCCGCCTAGAATTGACCACGGGGCCCTTTTGAGCAACCTCCGGCTTGCCATATGCGGCCGCCAGCCATTCAATGTGTCGAGCCATTTCCTCGTCTGTTGTCGGATCAGTCTCATATCGCGCAAACCGTGAGTAGTCGGCTTCTTTCAGAAAGATCAAGGGGGTTTTCATGAAATGGCTTTCGCTCGCCGGAAGGACCAGCGTGGACCAAGTTTCTTCCATTTCAGTGAGTGTGCGGCCTTTGCGGTCAATCTCCCAGGCTATGTCGCCAAGTTCCTCTGGTTTCCGCTGAACGTAATACAAGAGCGCGATCTGTAGTACATCCAGGATGAGTTTAATGTTCAGCTCAGCTTGCACGAAAAGTTGGTTTGGCATCGCTCTAACCTTTTGTTCGAGATGAGCCAGGTCAAACACCATTTCCGATTTGTACTCCCGTGTAAGGCGGGCTGTGATTGCCGCCGCCTGAGCCGACTTGAAAGTCTCAACCACATCTCTTGCGTGAAGGGCCATGTCCACGGCGATGAAGTCAACCACCACATCAAACGACGAGAGAAGGTCAATCACCTGTGCCGACTGTGACTCGTCAAGAGTGCTTCCCTTAACTTCAATTTGCTGCTTTGGCCAAGAATCACGGAGCCGGAGGAATTCGTAGAAGAGTTCTTTCTCGCATGAGTGCGGCACGATGAGGGCCAGCACAAGAGAATAGGAACTCGCACTAGAGGTCGGTGGCAGGAACGGACCTGCCTCATCAATGAATATGCGCATAGATTGCGTGGGGCGCGGTGCTACTTTCACAACATATTCGGGATCAGGGTACTACACCCCCCACGACCGATGGGCAAATCAGATGTTCCCCTCAGTGCGTAATACCCCCTCGTTTTCTTGACCCTGTTGTAGCAACATAAATTTGTCACCCTAACGGCAACATGAATCTGTCACCCCCCTGGTAGTGCGGAGTGTTGCAGTCGCGTATCGCCGTAGTAGAGAGCGACGCGGCCATCGAGGGCCTGGTAGATCTGTACTTTGGC
>DATHMM010000008.1:0-38129 GCA_035487095.1 Candidatus Sulfotelmatobacter sp. | reverse complement strand
GTGGACTTTTCGGCCAGCTTGCGGACTTCATCGGCGACGACCGCAAAGCCGAGGCCGTGCTCGCCGGCGCGCGCGGCTTCGATGGCGGCGTTCAGGGCGAGCAGGTTGGTCTGTTCGGCGAGGTCGTCGATGACTTCGATGATCTTGCCGATGTCATCGGCGCGATGGCCGAGGATGTTGATGATTTCCGCGGAGGACTGAATGGCCTTGTTGGTGCGGTTGAGGCCGTCGGTGGTCTTCTCCATGGTCTGGATGCCGGTGATGACTTCTTCGCGCGAACGATTCGCGATATCTAGAAGAACTTTGGCGGTATCGGCGACGCGCTGGATCGAGGTGACCATCTGGTCGATGGAGGCGGAAGTTTCCGCAACGCTGGAAGCCTGCACCTGCGTGTTCTTGACGACGTTCTGCACGTTGATGCTCATCTCGTGCATGGTGCTGGTGACTTCTTCGATGGCGGAAGAGGCCTGGACGCTGACCTTGGCGGATTCATCGGCGGCGCCCGCGACCTGATTGGAGCCGGCGGACACTTGCGAGGCGCTGTCGCGCGTGGAGCGCACGATTTCCTGCAAACCGTGAGACATCCGGACGAAGGCGTTGCCGAGCGTGTCGCGCTTGGAGCGCGGCGTGACTTCGATGGCGAGGTCGCCTTCAGCGACAGCCATGGAGACACTGGCCATTTCCTTCAGGTACGCGACCATGTTGTTGAAGGTGGTAGCGAGCGTGCCAATTTCATCGTTTCGGTGAATGTCAATGTTCTGGTCGAGGTCGCCGGAGTTGCCGATTTCCTGGGCGACCGTGATGAGGTGCTGGAGCGGTTCGGTAATGGATTTGGCCGTTCTGACTGCCATAAAGAGTCCAAAGCCGATGGCGAAGATCGTGCCGACGACCACGATGCCGAAGCTGATTTTGTTGGCAAAGGAGGCCGAGGCTTCTGATTGAGTGCGCGCCTTGCCGATGTCGTTGTTGGCCTGGTCGAGGACACTGGAAGATTTTGTAAGCCAGGACGCGGGATCCTTCTGCAAATAGAATATCTGGAGGTCGGAGACGGTGGCGTCGCCGGAATCGACCTGATGGCGCTTGGCCAGCAAGGGCTTGGCGAAATTGTCGGCCCAGCTGGATTCGGTGGTTTCGACCTGAAAGAGCGCGTTGTGCAGTGCTTCGCTGGTGGTCTTCGCTTCGCCCTGCTTCATGATGTCGGCAAGTTCAGAAAAGCCACGATTGACTTTGTCTTCGTCACGGGGATCGCCGCTTAGCAGGAAATTATTGAGATTGAGGCGATTCTCCATGATCTTGGAGCGGACCAACTCGATGGTGGTCTTACTGTCCAGAGCATTGGAAGCTTCGGCGCTGGCGGAGTTGGCCTTCCAGAGCGAGCCTATGTCGACAAAGAGGAGAATAAGGAGGATCAGCAGGATCGCCCCAAAGCTCCGGTAAAGTTGCTGCTTGATGGTCATTGCGTCACTTCCTCCACACCCCAAATCAAAACCAGATAGCAAACGATTGAGCGAAAAGGCGGGCCGGATGAGCCCGCGTTACTGCCTGAAATCGAATTCGACCATCTGCGTCGTCTCTTCCGGCGCGGATTCGAATTTCCAGTCCTTAATTGCGTCCAGGCAGGCCTGGACCAGAACCGGGTGGCCGCCGACGGCGCGCGAGGACTTCACATGGCCATCGGGTGCAATGACGACTTCAATTTTTACTTTGCCGGAGATATTCATCCGGCGAGCCAGTTCCGGAACCGCCGGAGCGACTTTTGTCTTGACCTTGCGCTTGCCCTCTTCGACGGTAGTCTGTTGAGCGAACGCCAACGAGACGGCGAACAGAGCCGTAGCGGTGACGGCGAGCATTTTCTTGCTCCAAGTGAATCCCATTTGAGCCACACCCTCCTCAGGTGGGAAAGTACCCCACGCGAGAGAAGGCAAGTCCAATGCCAAGATTGCCGCGGAGGAGCGGGGCAAGGAAAAATTGAGCGAGGGGATGCTAACTGCTTTTGATTTAGGGAATTGGAGAGAGAGAAGAAAATGCAGCAGTGCGGCGATGGCGGCGAAAACGTCTCATCGCCAGCGAGGAATCAAGCGTTGGGTCTCACGCTGAGACGTTGGGCAGAAAACGTGAGAGAGTCGAGGTAACGAATGCGTGTCAGCGGGAGGAAGTTCCATTGACTCAGAATGAGATGGCTGAGTAGCGTGGAAGCGCGTGGTTTCTTAAATTGAGACGCGCAAAGCCCCTGAGCCCCTATGCGTGAACCGAAGAGTATCTCTGCGCGCCGCCCCGCGGCTGCCTCCGGCCGGAAAACCGCTGGCCGGCCGAAGCACGACTATTCCAAAGAACTGATGGAGTTGGTGGTGGAAGCCGCGAATTCGCGGGTGCTTCCGGAATTTTTGCGCGGATTTGCCCAGCGATCCGCGGAGATGCTGGATACCGAGTGGGCGTGCGTGGGCGAGATCGTGGGAAGCCGCGTGGAGATTTACTCGCGCCGGCCGGACTATCCAATCAACGAAAAAGAGCGCGAGTGGCTGGTGCAGGGTTTGCAACAGAAACGCCCGGGGTTGGAAGTGCTTCCGCTGAAGCGCACGGGCCAGCATGTTGCGTTTTATCCGATCTATGCGAGCGATGGGGAGTTGATGGGAACGCTTTGCCTGATTCGAAAAGCGGCGGGCTTTTCGCGGGCCGAGCAAAAGCTGCTGGCGGCGCTTGCCAGCCACGCGGCGCTTTCGATGGAGAAGGTGCGGCGGTTTTCGCAGCTGGAGCGATCGAAAAAGCAGTGGGTTGAGGACATTGACGCGATCAGCGATTACATCGCGGTGCACGATCACGCGTGGAAGATCGTTCGAACAAACCGGTCGCTGGCGACCGAGCTGGGAATTCCGCCCGCGGCGCTGGTTGGTGAGCCGATCAGCGGCCTGCGGCATATTGCGGAGACGGGCAGCGCGCTTCCCTGCCCGTTCTGTCGGGACACGCGGGAGGCGCGGGAAGAGTACATTGCAACGAGTGCGGGGCGGACGTTTCTGGTGTCCACATCGCGAACGCGGGGCGCGACCGAGGAAGAGTCGCGAACGATTCACGTCCTGAAAGATATAACGGACCGGCGAGAAGCGGAGAGAAGGTATCGCGAGCTGTTTGACAGTATCCAGGAAGGATTGTTTTTTGCGACGCCCGAGGGCCAGTTTCTGGATGTGAACGACGCGCTGGTGCGGATGCTGGGGTATGAGTCGGCAGAGGAGTTGTTGCGCGCGGATGTGAGTTCGCATCTTTATCCCACGCCGGCGGCGAAAGCACGCCTGGTAAGTGCGATAGCGGAACGCGGGGCTTTGAGAAATTACGAGGAGACGCTGAGGAAGAAGGACGGCGGATTGCTGCACACGATGCAGAACATCAGCGCGGTGCGCGACGCGCCTGGCAACGTAGTGCAGATTCGCGGATTGATGCTGGATGTGACGGAGCAGAAGATGTTCCAGTCGCAACTGCAACGGGAGCGAGATTTTAACCAGAAGATTCTGAACACGACGCAGAGCATGATCCTGGTGCTGGATACGGCGGGGCTGATCAGCTACGCGAACCGGCGGTGCTATGAAGCGGGCTATCGCAAGGCCGAACTGATCGGGCACCGGCTGGTGGAGTGGGTGGAAGGTTCGCATCAGAAGGATTTTGAGGGCGCGCTGCAAACGACGGCGCACGGGCAGCAGGTGGACAACCTGGAACTGCGGGCGCGCCGGGCGGATGGTTCGTTGGGGCATTTCTCGATCAGCCTGAGCCCGATGCGCGACGAAGCGAACCAGGTGAACAGCGTGGTGGTGGTGATGACGGACATCACGGATGCGGCGTTGCTGCAGGCGAAACTGGCGCACGCGGAAAAGATGGCGACGATCGGGCGGCTGGTTTCCGGCGTGGCGCACGAGGTGAACAATCCGCTGGCGGCGATCCTGGGATTCACTGACCTGCTGCTGGAAAATCCGGAGATGCCTGCCGCGGCACGCGAAGATTTGCAAATTATTTTGCAGGAAACCCAGCGGACGAAAGAGATCGTGCAGGATTTGCTGAGCTTCGCGCGGCAGCGGCCGGCGCAAAAGGAGCCGGTGAACGTCAACGCCGTGTTGCGCCAGACGATCAAGTTACGGAGCTACGATTTTTCGAGCCACGGCGTGGAAGTGAGCGAGGATTTCGAAGCGAATCTCAGTCCCACGCTAGGAGACGCGCAGCAGTTGCAGCAGGTTTTCCTGAACATCCTGAACAACGCGTACGATGCGATTCAGGAGTCCGGGAACCACGGCCGCATCCGGATTCGAACGCGGCGCGCGGAAGACGATATCGAAGTGGCGTTTATCGACAACGGAACGGGAGTGGTGGACCCGGAGAGGATTTTCGATCCGTTCTTTACGACGAAACAGGCGGGAAAAGGCACGGGGCTTGGGCTAAGCATTTGTTATGGCATCGTGCGCGGCCATGGCGGCGAGATTCTTTGCTGGAACAATGAGGGCGAGAGCGGAAGCACGTTCGTCGTGCGGTTGCCGGCGGCGACGGAAACGTCTTTGGCGGCGGCCGTGAAAGAGGCGGGGCGATGACGGCGACCGCGATGCCGCGGCCCGCAGCGACGATCCTGGTGATCGAGGACGAACCCTCGGTGAGCGCCTTTGTCCGGGCGGCGCTGGAACGCCGGGGATACAAAGTGGTGCAGGCGTCCTCGGGAGCGGCGGGCCTGCAGCAACTGGAAGCGAAGTCTTTTACAGGCGTGATTTCCGATATTCGAATGCCAGGAAGCATCAACGGGGCCGACGTGCATGAATGGATTCGCAAGAACCAGCCGCACATGGCGAGCCGGCTTATTTTAATCAGCGGGGACACGGCGAACAACGAGACACAACAATTGCTGGCTTCCAGCCAGACACCCTGCCTGGAGAAGCCATTTCGGGTTCAGAAACTGATATCGATAGTGGAGAAAACTTTCGGGAAACCATGAGCGACGATCTGAAAATTAAACTGTTGGTGGTTGATGACGAGCAAAGTATCCGGAAGCTGTGCATGACGATCGGCGGATCGCTGGGATTCTTGTGCCAGGAAGCGGAGAGCGCGGAAGCGGCGGCAACGCGGCTGGAAACGGATCCGCCGGACCTGGTGCTGACAGATCTGAAGCTGCCGAATCTGACGGGCGTGGAACTGCTGAAGCAGATCAAGGCGGCGCTGCCCCGGACAGAGGTGGCGATCATGACGGGCCACGGCTCGATCGAATCCGCCGTGGACGCGATGAAGCTGGGAGCGTACGACTACATTGAGAAACCGTTTCGCGTAGAAAAAATGAGGCTGCTGCTGCAGCGAATGGCGGACAAGGTCCGGTTGGTGAACGAGAACGCGTTCCTACGCGAGCGCGTGAGCACGGAAGAAAACCTGGACGGGATCATCGGGAGTTCCGCGGGTATGCAGGACGTCCTGCGGATGATTTCGCGGTTGAAGGATACGCGGACCCCGGTGCTGATTTCCGGGGAGAGCGGCACGGGGAAAGAACTGGTGGCGAGGGCGATTCATTTTCGCGGAGCGCTGGCGCAGATGCCGTTCGTGGCCGTGGATTGCGGCGCGCTGGTGCCAACGCTGATGGAAAGCGAAATGTTCGGCTACGAGAAGGGCGCATTTACAGGTGCGACGAAGACGAAAGCGGGATTGTTTCAAGCCGCCAACGGAGGAACCATTTTCCTGGACGAAATCGGCGAATTGCCCCTGGAGATGCAGGCGAAGCTGCTGCGCGTGTTGCAGGAAAAAGAAGTGCGGCCTGTCGGAAGCAACGACCGGATTAACGTGGACGTGCGGGTGATGGCGGCAACGAACCGCGACCTGGAATCGGCATACCGCGCGGGGACATTCCGGAAGGACCTTTACTTCCGGTTGAACGTGGTGACCGTGCACATTCCGCCGCTACGCGAGAGGCGCTCGGATATTCCAATGCTGGTGCACCATTTTCTGAATCGTTACGCGCCGAACGGGCATTTGCAGGTGACTGCCGCGGCGATGAAGAGCCTGCTGCAATACGACTGGCCGGGCAACGTGCGGGAGCTGGAAAACTGCATCGCGCGGGCGGTAACGCTCGGAGATCACGAAGTGATGGACGTGAAAGACTTGCCGCCGGCGATTCGAACGGAGCAGCCGGCGGGCAGCGGAAGCGCGGAGGGAGTCGACGCCGCTTCCATTTCCACCACGGCGCTGGCGGAGATGGAACGCATGACAATCCTGCGGGTCTTCGAACAAGCGAACGGAGACAAGGCGCTGGCGGGAAAAATGCTTGGCATCAGCCGGGCGACACTTTACCGGAAACTGAAACGCTACAACATTGGACTGCGCGGTGACGAAAAAGAAGAAGAGATGGGAGCGGCTGCGGGAGAGATGTAGCGGTAAGGAGTCTCAAAGCGAGAGAAGGATCGCGCAGAAAAGCTGAGACGAGAACGTTTCAGCGTGAGACATTCGGTTGACTGCCGGAATTCGGGAAAATTTTAAGCCTCCTCCTTTCTTGAAGTTGCAAATCACAAAAGCCTGAATGCTTTTGGCGCTCGGCGTGCAATTCCCTGCATGGGACATTGTGTCCGGGTTCGCCTTACGTGTGTACCTACGCGTGGCGAGACTCCGGAGGGGATGAGCAATCGTTCGGATCAACGGGACAGAACCGAGTTATGGCGCTGATTACAGAAGAGCGGGGATGTGCGGAGCAACTGGCACGATTTTTTCCAAACCTTCCCGTTGTGCGAATCCCTGTGCGGATTGCCCCTGTGCGGGCGGGAAGTTCGCCTGGGCGGGTGCATGAGACGGCGGTGGTGGAATTCGGCTCGGAAGAATACGCAATTTTCTTGAGCACGCTGCCACTGGAATTCGCGGATCGGGTACGCATCTCAGGGGACGGAGGGGGACATTCAGCAGAGGCCGCCGTGATTGCACTGCAGTATCACGAGGGGCGTAAAGCGGTCGCAGTACGGTTTGTGGAAGGCCGCTGCGAATGGATGAGGGAATCGTGAATAAAACGATGACGACTTTGAATCTGCAGGCTCCGTCGAAAGCAGACGAGGGAAAGCAAGGACAATGGGAGGAATTGCGCTCGGTCTTCCCGATTTACGTGGCGCTTGCCAAACAACTGCAGTTGGAAATTCCCATCCCGCAGAACAAGCGGATTTTACCGGAGAGAGTCGATCCGCAACTATTCGGCCAAATTCAGAAGTGGCTGGACGTGATGGATCAGCAGGTGCTGGTGCACCAGTTACGCCACCTGCTGCAAATGACGACGCTGAACGCAAGCGAAAGCGGGTTGCGGGCGCTGATTATGCGGCACCTGCGGAAGCCCTCGAAGACCACGACGGACCGCGACAAGGCCGATTTCCTGCTGGTGCAATATTTCGCGCTGACAGCGCCGCCAAAGATTTATCACAAACAGATTGAGCTTGGGGATGTGGCCAATGTGCTGCGGCCGGTGTTCGGCGAAGTGGATTCAACGCCGTTGCCGTGGTGCGAACCGCTGGAGAACATGATCGTTTCCTTGCGGGGATTCAAGGGCCTTCGGGACATGCTGCAGACCAATTTCATCGAGCAGGGCCGGCGGGTGAAAGAAACCGCGGGCGGGATGTTTTACGATCCATCGGCGATGCTGGCGTTCATCCGTTTCAATTTCCTGATGCGGAGAACGCTGATCGAGCTGATGCACGCGGACCTGATTTTTATCCGCTCCGGCCTGATTAATTTGCAGAATGCGGGAGCAAAGACCATCGAATGCCATAGTGTCGGTTTGGGGAAAGCGGAGCCGATCGATAAGTTGCAGCGGCTGACAGACGAGTGGAAGCAGCCTTTCCAGAAGGAATACACGGAACGCACTGTGAATCAGGCGTTCGAAAAATTGCTGGGATTGCGAGCGGATGTGGAACGGGCGGTGGAAAAAGTGATTGGCAAAGCGCCGGCTGCGCCTGAGCCGGAAGCGTCGAGCAAAAAGAATGTACCGATTGCCTCAGCCCCGGGAACTTCCAATAAATTAAAAGAAAAACCGGAAACTGCCGCCGTAAAACAGAGCGAGACGGGCGGGGCCGCGTTGGATTTCGAAACGTGCATGGAGCAGATCTGGGAGCAACTAATCTCCGCTCCGCCTTCACGGGGACGTTCGATGACCACGGTGAAGCTGGGTGCGGTCCGGCTGTTGATGTCATCGTGGGAAGTGGCGGCGTTCGTAAGCGAAGATGGGCCAGCCGCGGAAGATTTGCGGCGCGCGGTGGTGGCGAGGGCGCTGCTGACGTCGAACCTGGAGCGGGCCAAGGAAACGGGAAACGCAACGGGCCTCGACCGGGCATTGACGATCGCACGAGTGGAAGTCTCACGCCTGCAAGAGCGGGTGGAAGCGGCGAAGCAGGCGAAGGACACGGAAGCCGCGGTGAATCTGGGAATCAGCACGAAGAGGCTTCTTTCGGCGCTGGACGAGTCTGAAAAGCTGTAGCGTTCTGAGTCGCGGGTCGGCAGGCGGGAAACCGGGTCAGGGAGCAAGGTTCTTGCGAAATACAAACGTATTGATTCTGACGGACGACGCTGAATTTGCCAGGCTGCTGACGGCCTGCTGGCAAGTGGAGCGGCAGTTGCCGGGAATTTGTGTGGTGACAAGCGAATTCTGGAAAGAAAGCGACACGCCGACCCCCGACCTGATTGTGGTTGGCCCTTTGAAAGAAGGAAAGCTTGGCGAAGTGCTGCGTTCGATGGAGCCGAATACGGCGCTGATTTTGTGCGCGCCCGCGGAAGCGAGCGAACTTGGACTGTTGCGCAAGAAATACCCGAAACTCCTGCATGTTCCTCTGCGAGAGGACTGGACGCAGGTGGTGCTGTTGCTGGCCGGGGAATCGTTGCGGCGAACCGAGGCGCTGAAACTGGCGCGGCAGGCGGAACGGCACGCGGCGCAGTACGCCAACCAGGCGACTCTCGGGCGCTACATGTACGACATGAAACACAACGTGAGTAACGCGCTGACTTCGCTGCTGGGGAATGCCGAGCTGCTGCTGCTGGAACCGGGAGGGCTGTCGGCCCAATCGCTGGCGCAGATCAAGACGATTCATACGATGGCGTTGCGTATCAATGAGGTGATGCAGAGATTCTCATCGCTGGCGAGCGAATTGAGAGAGGGTGAGACGCAATCGCAAGTTGAGACGGAGGAAGTGAATTCGACGCCGACTCCCCGCCGGTAAGGGTTCCTTCACTGGGCCTAACGGCCTGTCTTATCAGCTAGATAAGAAAAAACAGAACAGCTTTTAAGTTCACCGGCAAGGTGGCCGCCGACGTGCAATTTTCCAACGTGGAGAACTGTGCGGAGCGAATGAGTGTGCAGAAAAAAGTTCTGATCGTGGATGACTCGCCGGCCCAGGTGAAGCTGATTCAAGGCCTGCTGGAGCCGGAGGGCTATTGGCCGGTGGGCTTGAACGACCCGCGGCGGGTGGAAGAGGCCATCGCTCTCGAGCGCCCGAGCGTGATTCTGCTCGACGTGGTGATGCCGGAGCGAAACGGATTTCAAGTTTGCCGGGAGCTGAAAAGCAACACGGAGTTCAATTCGATTCCCGTAATCCTGGTGACGTCGAAGGATACGGCGAGCGATCGCTATTGGGGCCAGCAGCAGGGCGCGGACGGTTATGTGACGAAGCCGTTCACGCGGGAAGAACTTTTGCGAGCGGTACGCCGCTTCGCCTGAGGGAGTTTCGAAGAACAGAGCCATGAGCGAAGAATTCCAATTGACGCCGATACCGGCGGATGCGGAGCTTGGCGAACTACTGGAGGCAATGGACCCTGGGGTCGAGCGGACCCCGGAATCGCAGTACTGCGTATTTCGGAGCGGGCGCGAGCGGTTTTGTTTCCCGGTGCTGGATGTGGAAGAAGTTCTGGAGTGGCCGCTGGTGACAAAGCTACCGCTTTCGCCGGCGTACGTGCTTGGAATTTTCAATTTGCGCGGAGCGATTGTGCCACTGATTGACATTGCGTTGACAGAGGGGCGACGCGCGGGCTTGCTGCCGAAGCATGTGGTTGTGGCGTCGTTGCGGGGAGACGGCAATCACGACGATATTCGGCTGGGCATTGCAGCGGACGAAGTGGTGGGGACTTATTCAGTGAGGGACGCCGAGGATCTACTGAAGCAGGCGCCGGAAAATGTGCCGCATTGCGTGGGAATGCTGCGGCATGACGACCGGCTGGCGCTGG
This sequence comes from Candidatus Sulfotelmatobacter sp., assembly GCA_035487095.1. GTDB lineage: Bacteria > Acidobacteriota > Terriglobia > Acidiferrales > UBA7541 > Acidiferrum. The sequence continues at coordinate 27,941 of DATHMM010000008.1, read as the reverse complement.
TGATCGATTTACGGCGATTGCTCGAAGTGTATCCGGGACCAGGCATTTGAGGATTAGAGGACAGCGTTTGGGAGGCAGGAATGAAATCGCGACTGAGTAGCACAATTTGGATGCTGGTTCTGTTCTTGAACGGCATCGGTTTGGCTGGGGCGATCTGGTTCGCATATAGTGCGGGTCGCCAGACAGCGAACGGAGGGTCTCCGCTGGAAGGCAGCGGAATTATTATCGCCATAGGCATCGCGATTGGCATGAGCATCGTGCTTGGGTGGCGGCTGGGCGCGGCGATTCTTACCCCTGTGGGCGAACTTGCCGCGTTCTCTGAACGGCTAGCTGCAGGCGACGGCAAGGCGCGGGCGGAAGTCGGGACGAACGATGAGTTCGGCTACATCGCCGAGAATTTGAACCGCGCGGTGGCGAAGGTTTCGAAAGCTTCGAGCAACCAGGAAGCGAATGATTCGCTGCAGCGAAGCATCACGGACTTGCTGTCGGTAATCAACCAGGTGGCCCGCGGCGATCTTGCGTTGCGCGGCAAGGTGACCAACGACGCGCTTGGCAACGTGTCCGACTCCATCAACTACATGCTTGACAACTTTACGAAAGTGCTGGAACGCGTGCGCAAGGCGGCCATGGAAGTGGCCGTTTGCTCGAACAACATTTTGCTGGCCGCGGACGAGATGCAGGCCGGCGCGACGCAGCAGGACCAGGAAATCACCAACACGTCGAGCGCCGTGGAAGAGCTTACGGTTTCGATGAAGCAGGTGTCCAACAACGCGGAAGCAAGCGCTGAGGCGGCGCGGCGCGCGCTGGACGCCGCGGAACAGGGCAACCGAGCGGTGCGCGACACGCTGGAAGGCATGCAGCGTATCCGGGCCTCGGTGCAGGCGACCGCCAAGAAAATTAAATCACTCGGCGATCGTTCGTTGGAGATTTCGGAAATCATCAACGTGATTAACGACATTACCGAGCAGACTAACTTGCTGGCGTTGAACGCGGCGATTGAGGCGGCCCGCGCGGGTGAAGCTGGTCGAGGGTTCGCGGTGGTTGCTGACGAAGTTCGCAAATTGGCGGAACACTCCCGCAGCGCGACGAAAGACATCGCGGCGCTCATCAAGGCAATTCAGGCGGAGACGAACGAAGCGGTGGTGGTGATGGAAGACGGCACAAAGGAAGTGGAAGGCGGTGCGCAACTTGCCGACCAGGCGGGACGCGCGCTGGATGCAATTTCCAGCGTCGTGCGACAGTCCGCGGAACTCGTACAAGAAATCTCGCTGGCTTCGAAACAGCAGGTGCGCGGAACAGAAGGCGTGGCGCACGCAATGCAGATTATCTCGGGCATCACGCGCCAGACTTCGCAAGGCACGCGCGGGACGGTCGCAACGGTCAGCCAACTGGTGAAATTGTCCGACCAATTGAACGAAGCCCTGGCACAGTTCCGGGCAAACTCCAAGGCGGCCGCGGCACTGGAAGACGCGGACCGGCAAGTCCCGGCAGGAGCGGTGCGGTAGAGGTGCAAGTGACTCCCGCGGAAAGACCGGGAAGCGAGTGGGTAGGCCATGAGTGAACGCCACGGGGCGGGACACGGTTTGACGGACCACGAACTGAGCGAGATCCGCATGCTGATTGAGGAGCGTTCGGGCATTCATTTCGACGAGTCGCGGGAGAGATTTCTCTCGACGCGGGTGCGCGAGCACATGCACGAGCGCAAGTACACGCGCGTGAGCGAATTGTTGCGCGCGGTGCGGAAGACGAACGTGGAATACGATTCGTTCTTGGAGCGGATGCTGACGCAGGAGACATCGTTTTTCCGGTATCCGGCCGTTTACGAAGCGTTTGAAAAGCGCGTTTTGCCGGAGATCCACGTATCAAAGTTCTGGAAGAATCCGCGGACGCTGCGGGTGTGGAGCGCGGGCTGTTCGACGGGGGAAGAGCCGTATTCGATCGCGATTACGATCGCCGATTCCCTTTCGTTTGCGGACGCCTGGAACGTGGAGATTCTGGCGACGGACGTCGGCAAGCAAGCGCTGAAGAACGCGGAAAAAGGAATTTATTCCGGTCGCAGCCTGGCCGGCGTGAATGAAAAGCAACTGTCAACACATTTCACGAAAGTGGAGAACAAGCACCACATAAAACCGCGCCTGAAGAAAATGATTTCGTTTGCGCCGATGAACCTGGCCTCGCCGGTGTATGTGGGGCGGATGGACCTGATTTTCTGCATGAATGTGCTGATTTATTTCACGGAAGAGCGTCGGCGCGCGCTGGTGCAGCGTTTTTATGAAGCGCTGGAGCCCGGCGGGTACCTGTTTCTTGGGCATTCGGAATCGATTTCGAAGATGCCGGTGAAGTTTCAGGCCATCGTACTTGGGGATTGCATTTTATACCGGAAGCCCACGATGCAGGAGCAACAGAAAACCGAACTGGTGACGGAGGGACGCGCGTGAGCACGCCGGACCGCGAAGCCGTCGAGATGTTCCTCCAGGAGGCCGCGGAGCACCTGCAATATTTGCGGGAGTACGTGAGCGTGCTGCAGGAAGTTTCACCGCGGCGCGAAGATCTGGAGCGGCTTTATATTTCGGCGCACACGCTGAGCGGCACCTCGGCGAGTTATGGATTCCCAAGGTTTTCGGAAGTGGCGGCGAAGCTGGCGCATATTTTTCAGTACGCTCTGCAAGCCCCGCTCGGCGATGATCTGCACGGGCCATTGACGGAATTTCTTTCGGATGCGATTTCGCTGCTTGAGACCAGCCTGCTTGAGATCAGCGACACCGGTCAGGAAAACGTCGAAGATGTCGCCGCGTTCAAGGAGCGTTATCGATTTGCATTTCCGCCGGAGCCGCCTCCCTTAAATTTGGGCATGCCGGCAAGCGCACAGCTCTCGCAGGCGCCATCGGATTATCAAGACGAACCGGAACCGGCGAATGTCGGCCAAACCGGTTCTTACTTTGATGCGCTTCCAGTGGATGACGAAGTCCCCGATGAGATTCTGGAATTTTTCCAGCCGGAAGCCGAAGAGCATTTGCAGATCGTGGCGGATTGTCTGCTTTCGCTCGAGGGCAACAACAATCCGGAAGAGATCAACCGGTTGTTCCGAGCCATTCACACCGTGAAGGGTTCAGCGGCGCAGGTTGGACTGCGGCGACTGGGCGGCATCGCACATCGGGTGGAAGATTTGATTGGGCGTTTGCGAGACGGGGAGATTCAACCTTCACCGTCTGTCGTGGACCTGTGTCTTGAGTCCGTGGACGTCTTGAAGAAGACGCTTCATCGGGAGTGGGTGGATGAAGCGGAGTTTCGCGAGGGCGTCGATTCCCTGCTGGGGCGAATTGCGGCACTGGCTCCGCAGGAAATTGAGGAAGAAACGCCGGCGGCAACGGTTGCGGAGACTCAGGAAGAAGTCCCGGTTAGAGCTGGAGTCGAGAAGGCTGCGCCGAAGGCCCCGCTCACCGCGAAACAGGCTGCGGCGAACAAGTCGGTGCGCATCGCGCTGGGCCGGCTGGATCGCATGATGAACACCGTCGGAGAGTTGGTCATAAGCCGCACGAAAATGGTGGGCCGGGTCACCGAGCTTGAAAAGCTGATCGATACGCTGGGATTTTCGAAGGAACGTTTGCACGGCAAGGTGAACGAATTCCAGGAGAAATACGAGTTCAACCGCATCCGCTCGCAGCTCTCGACGCCGTGGGCCAGTTCGCAGACGCAAAAGCTGCTGACGAACGCGGCGGCGGGCGAGGGATCGTATCTCGAAGAGTTCAGCGAACTCGAGATGGATCGCTATGACGACTTCAATATTCTTTCGAGGTCGATGACGGAAATTTCGGCGGACGTGAACGAGGTGCTGACGCAACTCGAAGGGTACGTCGGGAGGGTCGAGGGGGACATCGACGAATTCACCAAACTGGCGCACCACCTGCAGGACGAAATCACCGCGGCGCGCATGGTGCCGATCGGAACGCTGTATTCGCTGCTCTCGCGAGCGGTGAGAGACGCGGCGAAATCCGCGAAGAAGCAGGTGGAACTGGATTTTTCGGGAAGCGAAACGGAGCTGGACAACAATATTATTCAGCAGATTTCGGACCCGCTGGTGCACCTGGTGCGCAACTCCGTGGCGCACGGGATCGAACTCCCTGCAATTCGCGCCGCGCAGGGAAAGGCCGAAGAGGGCAAGGTGTCGCTGCGCGCTTATCACCGCGGCAATCACATTTACATCGAAGTGGAAGACGACGGGCGCGGAATCGACTACGAACGCGTGAAGCAGAGCGCGATCGAGTGCGGCCTGGTTTCGCACGAGACGGCCGACCGGCTTACGGAACGCGACCTGCGCGAAATGCTGTTTCATCCGGGCTTCTCAACGGCGGCGGTGAAGACGGAACTGGCGGGGCGCGGAGTGGGGCTGGACGTGGTTCGCTCCAATTTGAACGCGCTGAACGGCGAAATTGAAGTGAACAGCGTTGCCGGGTCGGGGACGAAGTTTACGCTGAAGGTGCCGTTGACGCTGATCATTTCTCCGGCGCTGTTTGTGCGCTGCGGCTCGCACCATTTCGCCCTGCCGCTGGCTGTGGTGGAAGAGATTCGCCGCTTGCGGGCGGACGAAATTGAGGACGTGGGTGGAAAACTGCTGACCAAGGTGCGCGACATCGTTACCGAAGTGGTGCGGCTGGATTCCTATCTTGGGTTGCCGCCGCTGGAACCCATCAACGGATATTTCCGCATGGTGGTTGCGAATGCCGGGAATCGCCAGATCGGCGTGGTGGTGGAAGAGGTTCTGGGCAAAGACGAAATCGTGATCAAGAATCTGGGCGAGTACATGCGGAAGGTAAAGCTGTTCCCTGGAACAACCATTGCACCGGATGGCAGCCTGATTTTGCTGATTGATTTGAACCGCATGGTGGCTACCGAGCCGAACGAACGACGCGCCGTGCAAGCCAGCGCCAGCGCCGCGCGCATTTTTGCACCTGGGTCAACGGCGGTGGCGCGGGGAACAATTCCCACGGAAGCAATCGATCGAGTGGATCAGGAGCGCGTGGTCGTGATCGCCGATGATTCGATCAGCGTGCGCAAATTTGTGGGCAGAATGCTCGAGAAGAATGGCTACCGCGTGAAACTTGCCGCGGACGGACTGGAAGCGGCGGAACTTGTGACGCAACACGGCTGCCATATGGTGATCACCGACCTGGAGATGCCGAGGATGACCGGCTACGAGTTGATGGCGCAGTTGCGGCAGAGCCCGTCAACAAAACGAATTCCCGTGATGGTGGTGACTTCCCGCGCGGGCGCGAAGCACCGGGACCGCGCAATGAAAGAAGGCGCGTCCGCATTTTTGACGAAGCCCGTGCAGGAAGATCAGCTGCTGGCAGCGGTGGAACAACTGATCGGAACGGAGGCGGCACGCCCGATCGTGCCGGTCGGATAGACGAACGATGGTCAGCACCCTCCCCAAAAAGTTTCGCGTTCTCGTTGTGGACGATTCCGCCTTCATGCGCAAGGTGCTGGAATCCATTTTCAACGCCGACGAGCAACTGACGGTGATCGGCCACGCAAAGGACGGCCGCGAAGCCCTTGCACTAGCGGAATCGCTGAAGCCCGACGTGATTACGATGGATTTGAACATGCCGCACATGGACGGGTTGCAAGCGACGGCGCAGATCATGACCACCAATCCCAGGCCAATCGTGGTGGTGAGTTCGGAAAGCAAGGAAGGCGCGGCAAGCACTCTGCGGGCGCTGGAACTGGGCGCGATTGATTTTGTCACCAAGCCATCGTCGGGAATCGATCTGGACATGCAGAGCGTGAAGGACGATCTGCTGCGGAAGGTGCGAATCGCGGCCAAAGTTCGAGTTGTGCGCACCGCGTCGCGGCTTGCGGCGCAGTTGCAGGCTCCGATGAACGGCGGGGCGGCTCCGAAACCTCAGCCGCCGGCCGCGCGCCCGGCAAATCCCACAACGGTTCCTTCGGATATGCGATTCCCTGTTGTGGTTCTGGCGGCATCAACTGGCGGACCCGCGACGGTAATGCGGCTGGCACCCGGTTTCACGAAAGATTTTCCAGCGGCAGTGATTCTGGTGCAGCACATGCCCGCGGCGTTCACCACGCAATATGCGCTGCAGTTGGCGGAGTTCACGGGGATCCGGGTGAAAGAGGCGGAATCGAACGAGCCGGTGCAACCGGGGACATTTTATATTTGCCCGGGCGGACAACATCTTCGAGTTTCTCCCACGGGGCGCATGCAACTGGATGGCGCGACCGGCCGGATCGAGGGCTACCTGCCTAACATTGACGTGACGATGGAATCGGTGGCGGCCTTTGCCGGCGCAATGAGCATCGGCGTCGTGCTGACAGGTATGGGCAGCGACGGAGCGCGCGGAGCGAAAGCGATCAAAAATGCCGGGGGACACGTGGTGGCGCAGGATGAAGCAACGTCCGTGATATTCGGGATGCCCGCGGAAGCGATCAAGGGCGGAGCGGTGGATCAGGTGCTGGGCATCGACGACATCTATCCGGCAATCGAGAATCGCGTGCTGGGGTTGAGCCGGTTGTCGCCGACGGGAGTCCGCTAATGCAGTTTGCGGCCTCGCACAAGGCGGCGCACGGGCGAACGGAGCAAATCATATTGTTCCGCTGCAGCACGCAGGTGTTTGCGATTTCGTCGGCGTCGGTGCAGGAAGTTCGCAGCGTGGACTCATTGGCGGGCTCGCCGCTCGAAATCGACGAGCCAAGCCTTCCCAAAGTGCGGCACATGTTCCGGCGCGGCGAACAGAATCTCTACGTCGTGAATGGAGCGGTGCACTTCGGATTGAGGCCATCGCCCGCTTCGTTGATATTCCTATTGCGCAGGTCGCGGACGGCGCTGCTGATCGACGGTATCGAGAAAATGACGACTATGTCGCGGCTGCAAGCCCTGCCTGCGGCGTTTTGCCATGAGGAACGCGTGTGGTATCGCGGGTTGACCGTGCTGGATCAAAACGTGATTCCTGTCGTGACGCCAGAGGGTTTTCTTACGACGGACGAGCTTTTTCTGTTGGACGCGCGGGTGAGCCGGATGGGCGTGCCGGAGGCGACGGCAAGCGAGATGGGCCTGAGTCTATGAGCGTGGTGGAGCAATTCGACGCGCGTTCCTGCGTGCTGCTGCGGCTGGGAGAGCGACGCTTTGCGTTGGCGGCGGAGCACATCGCCGAGCTGGTGGCGCCGAGCCGAGTGTTCCGGTTCGCGCACCGCACCGAGGAGATTGATGGGGTAATTCTCCGACGCGGGCGCGTGGTGCCGGTGTGCGACGTGGCGGAACGGCTGACGGGCAAAAAGCTGACCTCCCGGCGATTTTACCTGGTGGCGACGCAAAAGCGAGGCGCGTCACTGGATTGGGTGGCGCTTCCGGTCAGCGGCGAATGTGAATTGATCACCGCGGACTTGACGCCCGCGGGAGAGTCCGATTCGCCCCACGTGGCCGCGTGGCTCTCGCATGACGGCGAAGTGATTGAAGTGTTGAATTTGGATGCGCTGACACCGGTGGCCGGCGAGCGCACGATCCCGGCGCAAGGCGAACGCCCGGAGGCACACGCATGATTGTGCCCGGCAAGCCGGCGAAGATTCTGTTGATTGACAGCAACGTGCTGTTTTCGAAGAGGCTGGGCGATGCGCTGCGACGCGAAGGCTTTGAGGTAACAACCGCGACGCAGGCGGCGTTTGCGCTGACCACGCTGGAATACAACGCGCCCTCGGTGATTGTGTGCGCAACAAACATGCGGGAGATGGGCGCGCTCGAAATCGCAAGGATTATTCACGCGGACCCGAAAAACGCGGCGTTGCCAGTGATCGCCATGGGCGACGGCAGCCAACGCGCGCTGATGGAATCGTTTCAGGCAGGTTGCCACGACTATATTGACCGGCATTTATCGCCCGGGGTGATCGCGAATCACATCAAGAACATCGTGATCAGCAAGCTGGAAGGCTTTCAGCCAACGCAGATGCTGGGACAGGCGGATACCAGCCTGAGCGGGAATTTGACGCACCACGATCTGACGGGCGTGATGCAAATGCTGGGGCAGGCGCGGCAGACGGGGGCATTGACCATCAATGCCGGAGAAACCGACGCGGTACTGTTTTATGACGGCGGGGAAATCACCCACGCGGAGTGCGGCTCGCTTTTTGGGGATGAAGCCGTGATTCACATCCTGAAAAGCTGCGTGCAGTGCGGGTCTGGCGTTTACAAATTTATTTATGGCGCGCCGTCGGCGCAACGGACGGTGCTGCGTTCGGCAACCGACCTGATGCTGGATGCCATGCGCGAATTTGACGAAACGGAGCGAAACGGCTCCGACGAGTTGGCGGACAAGGAGGCCCAATGAGCGACGCGATTGTTCTGCCGGAGGCCGAAGCAGCCGAGCCGAAGCGAACGCCCACGGTGTATTTCATCGACGACAGCGCGACGATGCGCGAGGTGATCAAGATCGCGTTCCGGCGCGAAAACATAAACGTGGTGACGTGCCCCGATGCCGCATCGGCGCTGGCGCAATTCGAAGAGAATCCGCCCGACGTGGTGATCACCGACGTGATCATGCCGGACCAGGACGGATACTCCGTGTGCAGCCAGGTGAAGCAGAATCCGCAGTTCGCGAAGACGCCGGTGATTCTGATGTCCGGCGTGGTGAACAAGAGTGTGGCGGACCGCGCGGTGGCGGTGCAGGCGGATGAGTTGGTGAGAAAGCCCTTTCAGCCGCAGGAATTGATCTCCAGAGTGAAAAATCTGATCGGCCACGGCGCACCGGCGTTGCAGCAACCATCGGAGCGGCCGATGGCCATGCCTTCCTTGAGCAGCTTGTTTGCAGCCCCCGCGGCGCCACGCATTGTTCCGCCGGCGGCGCCGATGCATGCCGCCCAACCGGTGGCAGAATCACGGCCGGCCGACAATGTTTGGCCGCGTGCGTTGGCCGAGGCGTTCGTACAGCAGAGCACCGCTGCAACGCCGCAACCACCGGCGGCCGCTTCGAACGCGGCACCTCGCGCGGCTGGAACGGCCACAGACGTCCAAAAATTGCGCGTTGAGATTTCGCGTCTTGAAATCCTGGTGAAGAAGCTGCAGACCGAGTTGCAGATCGAACGCCAATACAACCAGGCGCTGGAACTTCACGTTCGCACACTTACTCAAGTGGATTAGGCAAGCACAATCCGTCCTGAACAATCGTTAAACAAAAAGTTGGATCCGCCAGTTGACGCGTTTCGCCGAATTCAGTAGCCTCGGCTGACGCTGGAATTAAGTTGAGTCTGTATGTTGTTGGAGGACTGTACGATGAACGAACCGACGAACAGAGGGATATCGAGGCGGCAGTTTGCGCGGCGGGCGGCGCTGCTTTCGGCGAGCGCTTCGATTGTTCCGGCGGCAAGCGTGTTCGCGGAGTCCTTGCAGTCTCCGCCGGCTCAGGAGACGGCCCCGACCCATCCGAATCTCCCGGCGGAAAGCCAGGCGGAGGCGGAGGCGCGCTACCAGCAGATTCTGAGCCAGTACGGCAGCCGTTTCAGCGCGGAGGAAAAAGCATCGTTGCGCGAAATGAATCTGGTGACGCAGGCCAGCCTCGACAAGGTGCGGGCGTATTCGCTGGAAAATGGCGACGGGCCCGCGCTCTATCTGAAACCCCTAGTGGAACGCGAAAGAAACCAGCACAGCCACCGGTAGCCGTGCCGGCAAAGAAATCCTGAGGGATAGACGAATGCTCAGCGAGCAAGTGCTCTACCTATCCGTTGGCGAACTGGCGAAGAAGATTCAATCCAAGCAGCTTTCTCCCGTGGAACTGACGGAAAGCTACCTGGCGCGCAGCGAAGCGCTGGGACCGAAATTAAACGCTTACGCGCGGCTGACGGCGGATCTGGCGCTGGAGCAGGCGCACGCGGCGGAAAAGGATATTCAGCGCGGGCATTACCGCGGACCGCTGCACGGAATTCCCTACGCAGCGAAAGATCTGCTGGCGGTGAAAGGGATTCCGACGACATGGGGCGCAAAGCCATTTGCCGACCAGGTGTTTGACTATAACGCGACGGTGATCGAGCATCTGCACAACGTCGGCGCAATTCTGCTGGGCAAAGCGGCGATGATCGAATTGGCCGGCGGCATGGGATACGCATACGCCTCCGCTTCCCTGCATGGCGAGACGAAAAATCCGTGGGATACGAAGTGCTGGACGTGCGGCTCATCCTCGGGGTCTGGCGCGATTGTCGCAGCCGGACTGGCGGGATTCGCGATCGGGACGGAAACGTGGGGCTCGATCGTGTGCCCGTCGGCATTTTGCGGCGTCAGCGGGTTGCGGCCGACCTATGGGCGCGTGAGCCGGCGTGGCGCGATGGCGTTGTCGTATTCGATGGACAAGGTCGGGCCGCTGGCGCGTTCGGCGGAGGATTGCACGAACATTTTCGCGGCGATTGCGGGGCACGACCCGCTGGATCGCAGCACGCTGCCGGTGGACAAAGCCGCGTTTACGTATTCCCCCGCGGCGGATTTGAAGGGACGCAGCCTGCGGATCGGATGGCTGACGAATGCGTGGAAGCAATACGATCCGGGCATCGGAAAAATCGTGGATACGGCGAAGGCAGCTCTCAAGCACCGTTTCCCGTTTGTCAGAGATGCGGCATTACCAGAAGGACCATGGGAGGACGCCGCGACGCTAATACTTTCCGGCGAGGCGGGATCGGCGTTTTCGCAACTGATTCGTTCCGGCCGCGTGAAGGAACTGAATGATCCGTTCGGGCGAGTGGCCGGATATGTGAGCCAAAGTGTTTCGGGAGCGGATTACACGACGTCGCTGCGCATTCGAGACATCCTGCAAAAGAAAATGGCAGATTTGTTCGATTCGTATGACGTGCTGGCGACCGCGACGCAACCCGTGGCCGCGACTCCGCTGAGCTTGAATCTTGTTACAGGGCTTTCCTTCCCCGATCCGCTGGGTGCGATCGGGAATCTTTGCGGATTGCCTGCGATTTCCGTGCCGTGTGGGTTTACGGATAAGAATTTGCCGGTTGGATTGCAGTTTGTGGGGCGCGCGGGGGACGACGCGGCGGTTTTGCTGGCCGGGAGAATTTTTCAGCAGACGACGAATTGGCACAAGAAACATCCGAAGGTCAGCTAACCCACTTTACGCTGAAGAGATTTCCGCAAATTCCTGCGAATTGTAGCTCAGGCCTTCAGGCCTGAGGGTTTTCATTGCGACGGCACTACTTTGCCAGCGCGATGGAAAGCCTCGCTCCTGAAGGGGCGAGCTAAAGGAACGGCTTAAGATTTCTTGCGGGCTTGGAGGATCTCGCGGACCGTACGGAGAATGGCGCCCCGGCTGAAGGGCTTGGTCAGTAGCCGCACGGAGGGATCCGCGTCGGCCATTTCGGTGGCCGCGTGCTCGCTATAGCCGGACATAAAAACAACCGCGATGCCGGAATGTTCCTGCTGGAGCCGCACGGCAAGTTCCTGCCCGGTCATTCCGGGCATAACCATGTCGGTGACCAACAGGTCGATCTTGCCGCGATGCTCGGCAGCGATGGTGATGGCATCTTTTCCGTTCTTGGCTTCGATCACCTTGTAACCGCCCGATTCCAAAAACTCACGGGCAATTTCGCGGACGTCCTGTTCATCTTCGGTGAGCAACACGGTTTCCGTGCCGGCAGGAATTTCGACGGAAGGTTTCGGGGTGCCAAGATGCACTTCTCTCTCGTTAACGCGCGGGAGATAAATCTTAAAAGACGTGCCTTTGCCGAGTTCGCTGTAGACCCAAATAAAACCGCCGCTTTGTTTGACGATGCCATAGACGGTGGCCAGGCCGAGGCCGGTGCCTTTTCCTTTTTCCTTGGTGGTGAAGAAGGGCTCGAAGATGTGCGCCTGGGTTTCTTCGTCCATGCCAGTGCCGGTATCGGTGACGTCGAGGAGGACGTACGAACCGGGTTTCATCAGGGGATGGCTTGCGGTATAGGACTGATCGAGGTCGCAGTTGCAGGTACCAATTAGAAGCTTGCCGCCGGTGGGCATCGCGTCACGTGAATTCACGGCAAGATTCATGATGACTTGTTCCATCTGGCTGGCGTCGGCTCGAATGGTGCCGAGTTGCTGGCCGGGACGCAGAATCAGTTCGATGTCTTCCCCGATCAAGCGAGGCAGAAGTTTGCCCATCTCTTCGACCACGGAATTCAGATTGATGATCTGTGGCTGCAGGACCTGCAAACGGCTGAAAGCGAGCAACTGCCGGGTGAGAGTGGTAGCGCGGTCCGCGGAACGATCGATCTGCTCGATTTTCCGCGCAATGGAATCGGTGGGAGACAATGCACCCAGCAACAATTCCGTATGACCCTTGATGACCATCAGCAGATTGTTGAAGTCGTGCGCAACCCCACCCGCAAGGCGTCCGACGGCTTCCATCTTCTGAGACTGGCGCAATTGAAGTTCCAGGTGACGGCGTTCGCTGATGTCCTGGGCGACCACGAGGCGCACGCGCCTGCCGGCATAGACGAGTTCGTGGGAAATGATTTCCACTTCAAAAGTTTTCCCGTCTTTGCCCTGATGCAGCCAGAAAGCGTGCTCCTCGCTCTCGGCCTTCATTTGCATCAGGTGGGCGGACACCTTTTCGCGTTCGGCGGTGGGGCGAATTTCCAGGATGCTCATGCGTTCGAATTCGCTCTGCGAGAATCCGTACTGGCCGACGGCGGCTAGATTGACGCGAAGAAAGCGCAACGTCTCCACGTCATAGAGCCAAGTGGGAAGAGGGTTGCGCTCGAACAAGAGACTGAGCATGGACTCACTTTTGCGCAATTCCTCCTCGGCGCGACGGCGTTCGATGGCCAGAGCGATGTGGCCGCCGACGGAGTCGAGAAATTCCAGGTCGCGCAGATCGTAAGCGTGTTCATTCTGGTAGTTCTGCACAACGAGTACGCCGATGGTGGCAGTCGGTGTTTTCAGGGGAACGCCTAGCCAGGCCGGCGCGGCTGATCCCACCAACTCGACTTCACCAAGGGCCGCCAGGTTGTCGAACTCGGATTGCGGGATAAGCATCGCTTTTCCCGTGCGGAAAACGTAGGCGGTGCAGCTGCGCCCCACTTTCTGAGGGGGAGGGGCGGAGTCGAATTCGTCTGCAAAAAATGGAAATTCGAAGACGTCCCGCTGGGGATCGTGCAAGGCAACAAAGCAGTTTTCCGCGGGCAAAATGCGCTTGAGAGCGAGATGAATGTGAGTCAAGAGCTGATCGAGATTGGCGGTCTGATTCAGCGCGTGAACGACATCCGAGATCACCTGGCGTTCGGATTCCATGCGGTGTAACTCGGTAACGTCCAACCCATAGAGAAGGATTCCGTTGAAGGAGGGGTCGGAAAGGCGGCTGCGGCAGGTGATTTCAAACCAGCGCCACGAGCCATCGCGGCCGCGGAAACGGCAACGGCAGGTCAGAGGAGCGCCATTCTGGGCGGCGACTTCCTCCAGATGATTGCGAACCGCTGCAACATCGGCGGTGTGCACCAGCGCGTGAAGACTGCGGCCCATCAAATCGTCCGGACGGTAACCGAGACTGGATTGGAAAATGGAATTCGCGAAATGGACGGAGCCGTCTTCGCCGACGACAGCGATGATTTCCCGGGTGGTATCCAACAACGACGCAAGTTGTGCGGTCCCGAGAGCGATTCCGGGGTCCGAGACAATTCTCTGGGCCATTTAATTGTCGCTTCATTGGCCGGCGTAGACGCAAAACCACCGGCGGGACGTGCGGAAGCCTCCAAGGGTCTAGCTCGAACCAGAAAGCGCTTGCTGAAGGTGAATCGTCTCATGCAACTGTAGCCGAACCTGAGAATTTCGTATAGCCCCAGCGGGGCAAGGGTTACGAAACAATACCTGTACGAAAGGACAGGTGGACCTGACCACCGGGGTGCCACGTTCCGCGGGTCGTGTTACTCTGCGTAACCGTAAGTCAATGAAACTGCGCGAGCTGTGCCTCCGGAGGCCGGCTCCTGGAGGATTGCCACCATGCACGGAATCTGGAAAGACATGTTCGTGATCACGCTGCCGATTCTGGAAAAAATCCTGCGGCCGGTGATCGTTTACATTTTCCTGGTGGTGATGTTGCGGCTCTCCGGGAAACGGGAGCTGGTGCAATTGAATCCATTCGACCTGGTGGTGCTACTGACGCTTTCGAACACCGTGCAGAACGCAATCATCGGGGATGATAATTCCGTCTCGGGCGGACTGTTGGGCGCCACTTCCCTGCTGGCGATTAATTATCTGGTCGTGCGGTTCCTATACAATCACAAGAAACTGGACCAGATTGTGGAAGGGAAAGCCGATATTCTGATGGAAGGCGGCCAGGTTCGGCCGGAACATTTGAAAAAAGAATTGATTACCATGGCTCAACTGGAAGCGGCTGCACGGAAGCAGGGTTTTGGTTCGCTGAGCGAGGTGGATCAATGCATTCTGGAACCGGGCGGGACGCTGTCGTTCATCGGCAAGAAGCCGGATGTAGACGTGATGCGCCACAAGGAGTTGCTGGATCGCATCGACCGCCTGAAGGAGGAGCTGGCGCTGCTGAGAGGCAATCGGCCGCCTTCGGTTGCTTAAAAGTCGTGTGGCCGAAGAACTTCAGTGGACCAAGAAGGCGGTGATGCCAACAAAGAATCCGAGCACCCCGATCACCATCCCGGAGTACCAGAAACCTTTTCTTCTAGTGAGCAACGTCAGCGAGCAAATAATCAGGGCGACTTCCAGGATTACTTCGCCGGCGTCGAAGCGATCTTCCCGGTGGGAGACGGCGGTGCGCTCCTTTTCGAACTCCTTGGCCTTTTCACTGATATCGTCCTTGTCATCCGCGTAACGCTCGATTTCCTTCTGGTATTTCTCGCGCAGCGCCCCCGCTTTTTCTTTGTCTGCGAGCGCCAGGACGCCGAGCATGTCCGTATCGAGTTGCATTTGGTGGAGGCGGTTATTCTTGGCCTGGTAATAGCCCCACTGGTCGGTGGCCTGGGTCTGAAGAAGCACTGCTTCGATGCTGGAACGGTGGCCCATCAGAGTGGCCATGGCGACAAGGACCGCGAGGATGTTGATCGTGATGGCGACGGGCAAAGTCCACGGCTCTTCCTCATGGTGGTGCGCAGGCTCTTCGAGCACATCGTGCATCGGGGGTTCCCTCTTTTGTATTCTAAAATTAAGCCGACGGCTGGGCCGCGATAAATTTTAGCACTTCCTGTGCGGTCAGGATGGTGCGGTCAATATCGGCGGAAGTGTGAGAGGCGGAAACAAACGCGGCTTCGAACTGGGAAGGCGCCAGAAAGATGCCGCGGTTGAGCATTTCACGGAAGTAGCGGGCGTATAGCTTCGTGTCGGAACGCTTGGCGCCGGAGTAATTTGTGACCGGGTCCGGGGTGAAGAAGATGGTAGAGAGCGAGCCGATGCTATTCATCTGGGAGGGGATTCCGGCACTTGCCAGGGCGTTGCGAAGGCCATGCACGAGTTTCTTGGCAAGCGCGTTGATGGCCTCGTAGACGCCGGGCTTGGCGAGTTCGTTGAGCGTGGCGATGCCAGCGCTCATCGCCAGGGGATTGCCGGCAAGCGTTCCGGCCTGATAGACAGGGCCCAGTGGAGCGACATTGTTCATTAATTCGGCGCGGCCGCAGTACGCGGCGACCGGAACGCCGCCGCCGATGATCTTCCCCATGGTGGTCAAGTCGCCTTCGACCTTGAGAAGTGTCTGCGCGGATCCATTATGCAGGCGGAAGCCGGTGATGACCTCGTCGATGATGAGCAGGGCGCCATGCTTGCGCGTGAGGTCGCGGAGGCCTTGCAGAAATCCTTCCTTCGGCAAAACGACTCCCATGTTCGCGGCTATCGGCTCGACGATTACGGCAGCAATTTTGTTTTTGTGTTCGTTGAAAAGTTTTTCGACGCCTTCGAGGTCGTTGTAAGGAACGTTCAACGTAAGAGCGGCCAGCGCCTGGGGAACGCCAGGGCATTCAGCAATGCCGAGCGTGGCGAGGCCGGAACCCGCTTGCGAAAGAAAACTGTCGGCATGGCCGTGGTAGCAACCTTCGAACTTGATGATGAAATCGCGTTTGGTGACGCCGCGCGCAAGGCGGACGGCGCTCATGGTGGCTTCCGTGCCGCTCGAAACGAAGCGCACTTTTTCGATAAACGGGATAGCTTTGGTGATCAGCGTGGCAAGTTGCAATTCCAGTTCAGTGGTAACGCCGAAACTTGTGCCGCGCCGCGCCTGCTCTGCAATGGCCGCGCTGACAGCGGGATGCGCGTGACCGAGCAGCATCGCGCCCCATGAGCAGACGTAGTCGAGAAGCTGATTCCCGTCGGCATCGTAAAGATATTGGCCGCTTCCCTTTTCGATGATCAGCGGGTCGCCGCCAACGGAACGAAACGCCCGAACCGGGCTGTTGACGCCGCCAACGAGAACCTTTTCCGCCTTTTCAAAAATCTCTTTTGAACGGCGGCGTTCGGGTTTTGCCTGGGTTTGTGTCGCACTCATCGGGGCACCTTTTTTCCGGACTCAGGATTTCAGCCAGCGAGCAACGTCTTTGGCGTGGTAGGTCAGGATAATATCGGCCCCGGCTCGCTGGATGCCGGTCAAAATTTCAAGCACCACGCGTTTTTCTTCGATCCAGCCTTTTTGCGCGGTCGCTTTGACCATGGCGTATTCACCGCTGACGTTGTAGGCGCCGACGGGCACGTCGAAGCGTTCGCGAACCGCGCGGATGATGTCGAGATACGGCAGCGCAGGCTTGACCATCACGATGTCGGCGCCTTCTTCTAGGTCGAGCGCGACTTCTTTCAAAGCTTCGCGGGCATTGGCGGGATCCATCTGGTAACTGCGCCGGTCGCCGGATTTCGGCGCGGAATCGGCGGCTTCGCGGAACGGGCCGTAAAAACCGGAGCAGTATTTTGCTGCATAGGCGAGGATCGGAATGTTTTCGAACTTGTGGCCGTCGAGGAGGGTGCGAATCGCGGCCACCCGGCCGTCCATCATGTCCGAGGGCGCGACGATATCGGCGCCTGCCCGGGCGTGGGAAAGCGCCTGTTGCGCCAGGATTTCGAGCGTCGGGTCGTTCAGGATTTCACCATTCTCCACTACTCCACAATGGCCGTGGTCCGTGTACTCGCACAAGCAAACATCCGTAATCACCAACAAGTTGAGTTTCGCCTTCTTGATGGCCTCAATGGCTTGCTGCACTACACCGGTTTTCGCAAGCGAACTGCTGCCGCGGGCATCTTTGCTTTCCGGCAAGCCGAAAAGAATGATCGCCGGAATGCCCAGCGATTCCACTTCGCGGCATTCTTCGACGATCTGATCCACCGACTGTTGGTAGACACCGGGCATAGAGCTGACTTCCTTGCGAATTTTCGTGCCCGGGCAGACGAACATTGGATAAACGAAGCCCGCCGTACTAAGGCGCGTTTCACGGACCAAACCGCGCAGGGCTTCCGTGCGGCGAATGCGTCGGCCACGATGAATGGGGAAACTCATCCTTGTTTTGCTCCCGCAGGCTGCTGCTGGCCCGCCTTTGCGAAATAATCTGCCAACGATGAAACGACCGCGCCAACTGTGGTGTCCGTGGCCAGAAGAATTCTGTCCACGCCCTCTGCTCTCAGAGCGTTTTCGCTGACCGGGCCAATCGCGACAAATAGCGCCTGTTGGCTAAGCTTGCGGAATCGTGGCGAGCCGACAAGATCGTGCAGATGATGCACCGCCGAGGGGCTGAAAAACAGAACGGCATCCGCGTTTGCGCGAAGAAGAGAATCCTGCGATCCGGGTGAATCCGAACTTGGAGAAACTGTTTTGTACGCGACTACCGGCGTGACTTGCCATCCGTGAAGATTCAATGCTTCGATCAAGTCCGGATTGGCGCGATCGCTGCGCGGGAGAAAAACCCGTTTCGTTTGTGTTTCAGAGGAAAGCTCCTCAGCTAAGGAAACTCCTGTGTGAGTTCGGGAAATGAAATTAACGGTGAGGCCGGCGGCGGCGGCCGCTTCCGCGGTTGTGGGGCCGACGGCGGCAATTTTCACCCCGTCAAAAACTCGGGCAAGAGGGATGGCCAAGACTTCACAGCGGTGCCGCACCGCGCGTACGGCATTTTGACTGGTAAAAAACACCCAATCGAACCGAGCGGAATTCTTTAGGCAGGCATCGAGTTCCGCGGGATTATCAGCGGGAGCGAAGGCCACCAACGGCAGCAGGACTGGCTCCGCGCCCGCATCGCGCAGCGCGTCGACGAGCGGCTGGCTCTGCTCCGGCGCGCGCGTGACAATGACGCGTTTCCCTGCCAGCGGCTTGTTACTGTTTTCACCCACGGGCGCGCTGCACCTCTTCCAAAATAGTTCGGGCGCCGCCTTCGGCAAGCACGCGCGCCAGATGTTCGCCAAGTTGCGCGGCCTGGTCTGGAGGCGCCGAGGCCCTTTCTCGGACGTATTGCGTGCCATCCACGGAACAGACGACGGCTTCCATCACAAGTTCAGCGCGTTCCATGCGCGCCCAGGCGCCGAGCGGCACCTGACATCCGCCCTGCAAGGCGGAGAGCAGCGCGCGCTCTGCAATAATCGCTGTGCGCGTTTCCAAATCATCGAGTTTAGACAAAATCTCGTCGGCATCGCGATCGCTTACGCGCGACTCAATCGCGATGGCGCCCTGGCCCACGGCCGGTAGGGAGATTTCGGTGGAAAGCGGCTCCGTGATTTTCTGGCCCCAGCCCAGCCGATCGAGGCCAGCTTTCGAGAGCACAATGGCGTCGTACTCGCCGCTCTCCACTTTGCGCAAGCGCGTGTCCACATTGCCGCGCAGCTCGCGCAGGTCGAGGTCGGTACGATAGTGGCGGAGCTGCGCCTGGCGGCGCAGGCTGCTGGTGCCCACGCGAGCGCCTTGCTTCAGATTCGCCAGCGGCGTTCCGGTGTGCGAAACCAGGCAATCGCGCACGTCATCGCGGCGGCAGACCGCGGGGAAGTGCAGCCTTCCCGGCGTGTCCGTGGGAATGTCTTTCACGCTGTGCACGGCCAAATCGATGCTTTCCTCGAGCAGCGCTTCTTCTAGTTCCTTGATGAAGATTCCCTTTCCGCCAATCTGCGTCAAAGGAGCCTGCTGCATTTTGTCTCCGGAAGTTTTGATGATGATAATTTCGGCTTCGACCCCGGTGAGTTGAAAAAGCTGCTTGCGGACAAATTCGGCCTGCCAGCGGGCCAGGATGCTGCCTCTTGAACCGATGCGAAGGGGCTTCACGGTTTCTCCCGGTCGGATAAGTACAAATCGCGAATGGCTTCGACGTTTTGGATCTTGCGGCGCAACTCTTTTTCGGTGCGCAGGCGTTCGGCCGGATGCAGCAGCAATTGTTCGATCAATTCGTCCATAAGAGCGCTGATTCTCTCGCGGTCTTCTCCGCTGAAATGATTCATGCCGGCAAGGCGCTCCTGAAGGAAATTGGCGCGGCGCTGTTTCAGGCTGCCGCGAAGCGTTTCGAGCACGCCCGTCAACTCGACGCTGGCCTGCCAGGAGATGAACTTGGCGACGTGATCTTCCACCAGCGATTCCGCCTTGGGGACTTCGCTTTGCCGGGAGTCGCGATTCTGCTTCACGATCTCGGTCAAATCGTCCATCGCATACAGATAGACGTTATAAATGTCGGCCACCGCGGGGTCAACATTGCGAGGCATGCCGAGGTCCATCAGGAAAAGGGCGCGGTTTCCGCGTGAAGCCATGGCGCGCTCAACCATGGGTCGCGTCACCACATACTCCTGAACGCCCACGGCGGAGACGATGACATCAGGAAATTTCAGCGAGATGTCCCACTCACCCCATTCGAGAACCTTTCCGTCGTACTGCTTGGCAAACTCCTCCGCTTTTTCCCGCGAGCGGTTCATCAGATAGAGATTCTTGATTTTGCGGTCGCGCAACTGGGAGACAACCTGCTCGCTGATGGTGCCGGCGCCGAGAACGAGCGCACTACGATCCTGTAGCTTCCCGAAAATGCGCTCGGCCAGTTTTATTCCGGCGGAAGCGACGCCCATAGGACGCGTGCCCAATTCGGTTTCCGCGCGCACCCGCTTGCCAATTTCGAGCGCTGCCTGGAACAAACGGTTCAGCACCGGGCCGGTTACATGGCCTTCGTGGGCGCGCAAGTAGGCATCTCGGACCTGGCCGAGGATTTCCGCTTCACCCAGAAGCATGGATTCGAGTCCGGCGGAAACGCGAAACAGGTGCCGCACCGCATCGTGGTCGTAGTGGTGATAGAGAGAGGGATTCAGCTGGTCGGGGAGCAGATCGTGAAATGTGCCAAGGAAAGACGAAAGAGCGCCGGCCGATTCGTGATTGGCGTTGGGATTAACGCCGTAGATTTCGCTGCGATTGCAGGTGGAAAGTACCAGAGTTTCTTCGAGAATGCCGCGAGAGCGAAGCTCTTCCGAGGCGCGCTGCGCCTGCTCGCCGGAGAACGACACCTTTTCCCGCACCTCCAGGGGCGCCGTGCGGAAGTTCAGGCCAACGAGTACGATCTCCATGCTGCGCGAAGCGCGCTCCTAAAAATACCGGTGATGCGCGGAAAGAAAAAGATTCACCACCGTAAAACTGAGCACCACGAGAACAAAATTGAACACGCACAATTTGGAGGCACGCGCGCCCCTCCAGGCCGTGGTGCGCGCCAACTGGAAATAGGCCGCATAGAGCAGCAGCACCACCAGGGTGACGATGTATTTGGGATCGAAATACCAGTGCTGGCCGGCCTGGCGGTCGACGGCAAGGAATCCCAACGCTGTGCCTGCCGCGATGGTGACGAGTCCGACGAGGACGCTCGTGTGACTCATGCGCTCGAGGAGTTCGAGCGAAGGCAGCCGCCAGACGACGTCGCCGAGTTTTCGGATCCTCAGCAGCCGCTCTTCCCCGAGAAACATCAGGCTGAGGACGCAGGAAAGCGCGAATCCGGCGTAGGCCAGGATGCTCAGGGTGACGTGCAGGGCAAAAACGACTCCATGCGCCTGAATGGGCGGGGCAGGATGTTCCGGCGCGAAGGTGGCGGCCAGAAAAAAAGCCAGAATGATGGGGACTACAAAGGCACCGACGGTGCGCTGGCGGTGATAGATCTCCAGGCAAAGATAAGTGACGGCGAGCAGCCAGCCGAACAAAGACATTGAGCCCTGAAGATCATGATAGGGGACGGAATGCGTGGCTTTGGCGCGCCCCAGGAGGGCCAGGTAATGGCACGCTAACCCCATGAACATCAACACGGTGGCGAGACGCCCGGTAACCTCTTTTCCGGTATTGAGGAAGCCTATGTACAGGCCCATGCTCAGGAGGTAGGCCAGCACTGTCAAAATGACGAACAGATGATTCATCGGCTCGAGTCCTTGCCGGGCCTAGGCGCGGCAGGAAGGCGCTCAGTCTCCGGCCTGCGCGGCATCAAGATAGGCTCAGTATAGCGTAGTCGCAGGTATGTGCCATTCGCTCGGTAATCTCAACTGTAGGCAAAGTTTACGTTCAGGCCCGCTGGCGTGCTGTGACGCACTTCACAAGCTCGCAGCGATGTAGCTCAGGGCTTTGAGGACTGAGGCTTTCCGCTTCGAAGACGCGATCTTGCCAGCCCTATGGAAGCTGCCTAGAGAAAATAAAATCCGGGAAACGCCCCATCTGTTTCGAGTTTCCAGCAGATTATAGATATGACAGCAAACACTAGGTTCATATCTGACCGCATTCAGCACGGCTTGGCTCGCGGCTCACGATTCAAAACGGCACCCCTTTCCCGTTATGGATTTCAAAATTCTAATCAAAACTGAATAAGCCCTTCGTCCTGAGTGTCCGACGGATGGGGGAGCGCATGCAAAGCGTCAGAACCGACTCGTGGAGAGTCCGGGGAGCGCCTGATGTTCTTGCGCAGATTTGCTTTGAGCTTGATTGTAAGTTCGCTCTTTTACGTTTCTGGACCCGCCCAGGAGATCCTTTCCGGTCACCCGACAATTCCGCTTTCTTCGAAACACGAGCAGAATTTTAGCGAGGTCGTTATTCCGATTACCTCCGTAAAATTCACTCCCGTGCCAAAAGTTGTTACTGCGGGGAGGATCGGCCCTGGTTTCGAAATGGATGCTAAGTTTGGTACTGGCTTTTGCCTGGACCCCGCGTGCCGTTTCATCGTAACGAACTACCACGTAGCCGCCATCGCGAATATTCGAAAAATAGGGGGAGAGCTGATTTTTCAGCGGCATCTTGCGACGGGACCATACGATAAGGGCGCAACTATAAACATGCTTGCCAGCGGTGAAATGCTCGCATTCGCCATGAATCGGGACCTTGCGATCTTCGAGCTACGGCATGCGATCCGTCATCACCGTGGGTCTACTTTCAGCCTCGATGAACTCGAAGTGGGCCAGGAAGTCGACATCTACGCGTATCCCAAGGGAATCATCAATCCGGTTCGCAGGCTGACCCGCTTTTCAGCAACATTCAAAGGTCCAACCACTTCCGGTCTCCTCGCCTTTGACTATCAATTGTCCGCAGTCAAACCAATTCGCATGGGCGGAGCAAGCGGGGGCATCGTCGTTGACAGGAAAACCGAAAAGATACTCGGCATTCTGAACGCGACCACTGAGACGATGGCGTTGGCTATGCCTGTTCAAACCCTGGTCGACTTCGTGAACAGTGTAGAGCCATTCCTGGCGCAGCAAATCTTCGCGACAGCTAGTGGCGCATCACCAGTCTCAGCAGACTTATACCCGAAATTCACGCCATCCCCCGACTACATTTCACAATTCGCCCCAGCCCATTCTGGTGAACTGGGACACCGGCCCGAGGAACCTGCCAAAGTCAAACTTCTGCGAGAGCGCGCTCAACTGTTGGCAAACAGTATGCGCAATTTTATTGCGGTGCAAAGCTTCGAGTGGGGGGCGCCAAACAAAGCTCCCGCGGCATTGGCAAAGTATGAAGTCCAGGTAATCGACGGCGCTCAACGATTCCGGGAATATCCCGATGGCAAGGAGGAGTTGGAAGATCCGCCGATTCCGCATCTGAATGCCTGGGCGAATTCATCTGACGAATGGTCACGGTTGCCCGCAATGGTCGGAACGGATTTACGATTAAAAGTTCATGAAGAAGCCGACGCAGTTGCAAATGAGAGACTGATCAAAGTCTTTCAGTATTATGCAAGCGTCGAGGATAATTTGTGTCCTTTTCAGCCCGTGGTGGATTTTGTCTTCTTCAAACTCAACAAAATTGTCTCCGTCGCTTGCTACGGGGAAGTTTGGACAGACGCGGATACCAACATAATCCGAATCTCAGAGCATTTGGAACTTTCCGGCAAACTGAAAGCATACAGAGGATGGGAGGAGTATCAGATAATTGTTACCTACGGCCGGCTCAACCTGGCGGATGAGCTTCCTGACCGCGTTCCTCTAACCATTTTTACGGAAGGTCGCTACAAGGAAAAATCCGTCTACTGGTGTCGCGGCCAGTTCACCAACTACCAGAAATTCACGAGTCGAGTAAAACTCGCAGCGGCGACCGCAACGAATTAACTGCGTCGAGAAGTTTCGAAAAATCTCGAACAGGCGAAATGTTCCCCTTTTCTATATAGAGAAAATAAATCTGGTAAACGTTCGTTCCGTCCTCAGCCTCCCGAGCCGGCCCACTCCAAAGACCGCCACTCAGATCGTGGTAGGGCATTTTTTCGGCTGTGACGGATAACCTTTCTTCCAGGGCGGGAAGCTGGCAGATTTGTTATTCTGTGACGACAGGACTTATGACCAACGAAGCCACGGGATTGACTCGCAAGGATTTGTTTCTTCGTGCCGCGCGGTGCGAACCCGTTCCGCGGCTGCCCGTCTGGATGATGCGGCAGGCGGGGCGCTACCTGCCCGAATACCGTGAAATTCGCGCAAAGCATTCGTTTCTGGAAGTTTGCAAGACGCCGGATTTGGCGGTGGAAGTCTCTATGCAGCCGTTCCGGCGGCTTGGCGTTGATGCAATCATCATTTTCTCCGACATTCTGATTCCCGCCGAAGCGATGGGCTTGCCGCTTGAACTTGAGGACAAAGGTCCGAACCTGCCGGAACCAGTCAGAACGGAAGCCGACGTTCGCAAGCTGCATATTTTCGACCCCGAAGTGGAGACCGGCTTCCTGATGGAGGCGCTACGTCGCACGGTCAAACAAGCAGGACCTGATGTGCCGGTGCTTGGCTTTGCCGCTTCGCCCTGGACGCTGGCATGTTACATGGTGGAGGGCCGCACAAAAGAAGGCTTCGCGACGGTGAAGAATTTTCTTTACAGCGAGCCGAAGGTGTTTCGCGAACTCTTGCACAAAATCGCGCACGCGACCATTCTTTACCTGAAGGCCCAGACTTCCGCTGGCGTTTCCGCCGTGCAGCTCTTTGACACCTGGTGCGGCGAACTGGACCTGAAGGATTACTCGGAGTTTGTGCTGCCCGCTGTGCAGGAAATTGTCATCGGGCTCGGGAACAAAGTGCCGGTCATTTACTACACCAAGGCTTCTCATCATCTGCTGCCGGCGGTGGTGCGCGCGGGAGCCAACGTGCTTAGCGTGGACTGGCGGATTCCGCTGGCGGAGGTTCGCAAACTGGCCGGGCCGCGCGTGGCACTGCAGGGCAATCTCGATCCCGCAATTTTGTTTGCGCCCGCTGAGAAAATCCGCCAGGCCACCCTGGACATCGCCGCCGAGCTTTCCGGCCACGGTCACATTCTGAATCTTGGCCACGGGATTCTGCAGCACACGCCCGTGGAA
Source organism: Candidatus Sulfotelmatobacter sp. (assembly GCA_035487095.1). Classification (GTDB taxonomy): domain Bacteria; phylum Acidobacteriota; class Terriglobia; order Acidiferrales; family UBA7541; genus Acidiferrum. The sequence goes on along the minus strand of DATHMM010000008.1, from coordinate 3,236 downwards.
AATGCGCAGTTGTTCATTCACACCGGCCAGCAAGCCGCGCTTCAGCAAGCGCAGCCGGCGGTGCAAACGCGCGGATAAGCGCAGGAGGCAAGCGCCGTGCCCAGCATGAATCCATCGTTGCGGGAGATGCAGGAAGAACTCTCCGTGGGAGAGGAGTTCGTCACCCGCTACAATCGCCCCGGCCCCCGCTACACCAGCTATCCCACGGCCCCGGTGTGGAACGACACCTATGGCCCGAACGATTTCGAAGCGGCGATGCAAACCGCGGAAGCGAAGCGCAGCCCGGTTTCGCTGTACATGCATCTGCCCTTCTGCGAAAGCCTGTGCCTGTTCTGCGCGTGCAACGTAATCATCCGCAAGGACAAGAGCGGCACGCCACCTTATCTGAGCATCCTGAAAAGAGAGATCGACCATATCGCCAGCCGGGTTTCGCGCGACCGCCAAGTGACCCAATTTCATTGGGGCGGCGGAACGCCAACGTATCTTTCGCCGGAACAGATCGAAGATCTATTCGTCTACACACGGGAACAGTTTAATTTTGCCACCGACGCGGAGGTCGGCATTGAAGTCGATCCTCGGGTGACTTCGCGCGCCCATCTGGAAATTCTGCGCAAGATGGGTTTCAACCGGTTGAGCATGGGCGTCCAGGATTTCAAGGAAGAAGTGCAGAAGGCCATCCACCGCATTCAGCCCTACGAACAGACCCGCGACTTGATTGGCATCGCGCGCGAACTCGGCTTCGACAGCATCAACGTGGATTTGATTTACGGCCTGCCGTATCAGACCGCGGAGAGTTTTGCGCACACGGTCGAGCAGATCGTCAGCTTGTCGCCCGACCGCATCGCGATGTTCAGCTACGCGCACGTGCCGTGGCTCAAGAAACAGCAGGGCTCGTTTGTGGCGCACCTGCCGGAGGGCATGAAGAAGTTCGATATTTTCCGCAGCGGCCTGCTGAAATTCCTGGAAGCCGGGTATCTCTACATCGGCATGGACCACTTCGCGAAGGAAAACGACGAACTGGCCGTTTCGCAACGCAACCGTACACTGCACCGCAATTTCCAGGGCTACACGACAAAAGCGGGCGCGGATCTTTACGGCATGGGCATCACCGCCATCAGCGGCATTCAGGAAACCTACGCGCAGAACCATCGCGACCTGCCCTCGTGGGAAAAGGCCGTGCAGGAGCGCGGTGTTGCCACGATGCGCGGCTACCGACTTTCGCAGGACGACATCATTCGCCGCGAAGTGATCAGCCGCCTGCTGTGCCATACAGTGATCGTGAAAGACGAAATTTCGAAAAAGTTCGGGATCCACTTCGACGAGTACTTCGCCGCGGAATTGGAGCACCTGAAGGCGCCCCAGGATGACGGCCTGGTTGTGATCAACGACAAGGAAATCCGCACCGCGTGGCTGGGACGCATTTTCATCCGTAACCTGGCGATGGTGTTTGACCCGTATCTGGAGAAGCAGCAGTTGGCCGCGCGGCCGCTCTTTTCGAAGACCCTTTAGCCTCGGCAGGGGCCACACACATGCCTAATCGGGTTGAAGCTCTGGTTGTAGGCGCGGGAATTTCCGGGCTGGCAACGGCCTACGCCTTGCAGAAGGCCGGCATTGCTGTTCGCGTAGTCGAAGCGGCAGCTCGCCCTGGCGGCGTGATCCAATCGGTGAAGCGCGACGGGTATCTGGTGGAATGCGGGCCGCAAAGCTTCAGCGGCAACGGCTCCATCTCCGCGATGTGCCGCGACCTCGGAATTTTGGAAGAGCGCGTCCTCGCAAATCCCAAAGCGCCGCGCTACGTCCTGATTGACGGGAAATTGCAGAATGTTCCGATGGGGCCGGGCCTGCTGGCTTCTTCCTTGCTGAGTGGTGGAACGCGCACTGCAATCCTTCGCGACATTTTGGGCAAAAGCGAATCCCCCGAACCCGACGAATCGGTGGCGGAGTTCATTCGTCGCAAGTTTTCCCCGACGCTGCTCGACCGCCTGGTCGGGCCGTTCGTATCGGGCATTTATGCGGGCGACCCGGAGAAATTGAGCTTGCGCGCGGCGTTCCCGATTCTGCATGAAGCGGAAAAAGCCGCGGGAAGCGTGACACGCGGCGTCTTCAAAGTGTTGAAACAACGCAAGGCCAGGAACGGCATGCAGCCGCAAGTGCCCAGGGAAAAGGCCACGCTGCAAACGTTTCGCGACGGCAACGAGACTCTGATTCGTGCCCTCGCCGCGCGGCTGGCGGAGCGCTTGACCTGCGGAACGGAAGTTACGCTAATTGAAACTCTCGACGGCGGGCATGAACCCAAGGCGGCGCGTTTTCGGGTAAGCCTGCGGGGCACAAGAGGCGAAGAGACCGTCGAAGCGGAGCGGTTGATCGTTTCGGTCCCGACACAAATCGCGGGCAAACTGCTGGAGCCATTGAATATGGGCTTCGCGGCGCAACTCAGCGCGATTGGCTATTCAGGGGTTGCGGTGGTTTCGCTCGGCTATCGCAAGGAGGATGTTGGCGACACCCTGTCCGGCTTTGGATTTCTGGTGCCTCGTTCTTCCGGCCTCAGCATTCTCGGCACGGTCTGGAACTCTTCCCTTTTTCCCGGGCGCGCGCCACAGGGCGAGGCGCTGCTTACCAGTTTCGTCGGGGGCGCAACAAATCCTGGAGCCCTGGCCAAATCACCTGAACAGCTTGCGGCCCAGGTACACGGCGAGCTGACACCGTTGCTCGGCCTGCGCAAGGAGCCGGTCTTTACCAACGTGACGCTTTGGCAGCAGGCGATTCCGCAGTACAACTTGGGCCACACGGCGAGGATTGCAGCGCTGGAATCCTTGCGCACCCTCTTCCCCGGCCTTTATTTTTCGGGGAATTACCTCAATGGTCCCGCCATCGGCACTTGCGTGGAACACGCACTGAAAGTCGCCGACGAAGTGCGCGTCAGCTTCGCCAATTAGCCTTTTTCTCTTTGCCGATGAGCCAGGCGGATCTCCCTGCGTTTCGCAGCTTCCTTCCAGCGGCGTTTTTCTTCGGTGGTCTTCAGAATCAGCGGTGGCACTGGCCTTGGCTTGCGGGTGAACTCGTCAATAGCGACAAATGTTACGAACGCGGTGGTGGTCTGCTTGCGTTCGCCGGTCAGCAAGTTTTCCGAAAACACTTCCACGCCGACTTCTAGCGACGTGGTGAACACGCGATTCACTTGCGCTTTCAACATTACAATTTCGCCCAGGTTCACGGGATTCTGGAAATCGATGTAG
>DATHMM010000007.1:0-23481 GCA_035487095.1 Candidatus Sulfotelmatobacter sp. | reverse complement strand
AGCCCGAAGCCACGATAATCTATGCAGAAAAAACGACAAGGAGGTGAAAGCTGTAAATAAGTTCAGGTAAAGACCCTAAGGGGGTTGCAGAAAGGGTGATTCCACACGGATTTCTGGCAGCCAGATTGCGCGACTTCGAAGGATATTTTCCAGGAATTGGATAAGGCTAGAGGAAAAGTTTGGTGAACCGGGGAGGACTCGAACCTCCAACCCGTTGATTAAGAGTCAACTGCTCTACCATTGAGCTACCGGTCCACGGGGAAACTTCTATTTTACACAGTCTGAAAATTGTTGTCGACTCCGCTGAACAAGAAAAGCTAAGAATTTATCGCGAGGTTGGGCGAGGGTTCCTCTTCAGACTTCCGCTTCAAAGAGGAACCACTAAGGCTTAGCGCGCAACACGACTGCCAGATCTATGGCCACTTGCCTGGCGCGCGTGAGGTCGGCGGGGTCGAAGGAGATGGCCGAGACGCGGGGGTGGCCGCCACCGCCGTATTTTTCGGCGAGGGAGGCCAGGTTCTGGTCGGCGGTAGCCTGGTTCCAGGGATTGGTGCCGAGCGAAACTTTGGCGCGCACGGGGGACGCGCTGACGCTGACCGAATAGACGCTTTCCGGATGCAGCAGATACGGAATGAACTTGTTATAACCTTCGAGGTCGAGATCACTTACGTCGAAGAACACCACGCCATCTTTTGATTCGCAGCGTTCGCGCAGGATTTCGATGGATTTGCGGTGGCGGTCAAGAAGCGGTTCCAGATATTTTGTGACGATTGGGAGCTTGACCATTTCGGCGAGCGGGCGATACGCCAACTCCGTGATCAGCTGCGCCGGAACTCCATTATCCGGTGCGGCTTCGATGACCAGAGCGAGCTGCGGGGCGGGCTCGGTGAGTTCCGTGGCCGACTGCGGGGTGGGAAACTGCGCGCCGTCGATGATGTCTCCCCAATGGATCAGGTCGGCCAGCGGCTTGGTGTTGAAGCCGAATTTTTCCTTGGTCACCGTGGCGATGAGTTTTGTGCAGGATTTGTATTCCGGATCATAGAACATGTGCTGGCCCGGAAAGCGCTTGAAATATTCGGCGTCGGCCGGGGTTAGGAAGGCGCTCTGGTGATGGTCAAACCACCAAGTGACTTTCGGAGAGTTGGAATACTTGAAATCGACGATGGCGTTTTCGTCGCCGTCGAAGAGCCCCTCTTCCCAAGGGTGCTTGGCCTTGTGAGTCATCCCGCTGAAGCGGAATTCGGCTTTGGGATCGAAGCATTCCCTGTAAAAGCGGTAAAAAAGCGCCGCGGAGGCAGTGCCATCGAAACAGCGATCATGGAAACACAGTCGGACCTTGGTCATAGAAAAAGGGTCTGCCCCGGGTCTGCGCGGGAGCGGCCACAGAGAGGAGCAAAGCTCTAAACGATGGACGGGTTGCGAATGAAAGTCAAGTGCAAAGCAAGGAGAGCAAAGGTTTTGATGGAAGAAACTTACCTGCGGGCGGCGAAGGCGCGTTCCCGGGCGATGCCGGGGCGGAGCGTGAACTTGAGTTGGAAAAAAGGAGCGGCGGACAAGACATTCTGAAGGTCAAGGTCGTCCATATAACGCCTGCGGGGAATGCGCCGCGCCAAGAGAGCGAATTCCAAAGGTTCGCGGCGGAAGGGATAAGGATCGAGGGTGAATTCATTTACGCCCGCGGCGCGCAACTCCCAATCCGCCTCATCGCCGTTGTCGTTCATGGGAACGGCTTCGATGGTGGTGTCGTGGTCGGGCCCGAGGCAGAAATACAAAGACAAGCGGTCGAGAGCGGCAAGCCTCTGGACATTGGCGGTGATCAATTTCTCGTCGGTGAAATCCTTGGTCGCGGCGTCGTTGCGCAGGTCCACTTTCAGGCGCAATTGCTGCAAGCGGAGACGCTGGACGAAATCGTTGGCGTGATGCTGTTCCTGGGCGGGCACATATTTGGCGGAGTAGCCGGGCATGGTCGCCCTGGCACGGTCATAAAGTCCCATGCAGTGGCTGGCGACGAGCAGGCCCGCGTAGAGATCCGATTTCACGACACGATCGATTCCGCGTTGATAAAGCAAAACGTGCTCGCCGGTGGGGACGCTCATGAAGGAATAGGGTACGAACGTCTTGGGATCCGCGCCGGGCGCCATTTCCCATTCCTGCCAGCCATTGTCATGCTCAGCAGCGGCCAGGCAGAAAGATGAAAACGGCTCCGGGCGGGGGAACAATTCGTTTCCCCATTCCCGGGCGAAAAAACCGGAGAGGATGGCGTGGTCCGTTTGTCGGATCACCAACATCGGGTCGTTCGTCTGCTGAATGATCATAAAGCGCGTTCGACGCCTTTCCAGACCAAGGGGAGCCCATTATCCACTACCCGGCGGAGGGATTCCAGTACAACGATTCGGTGCAGGTATGGTCAAAAAGCCTGGATTCCAAGTATGATTTCTTTAGCGGCGCGGGAGTGGCGGAACTGGCAGACGCAGTAGCCTTAGGAGCTACCGGACGCAAGTCCTTGGAGGTTCAAATCCTCTCTCCCGCACCAAATCCTCGAAGGGAGAATTTGCTCTGAGCGCAGTCGCAGGGCTCTTCTCTTTAATCTTCTCCCACTAATACCCTTCCCCCGTCTGTTAATTCGAGTTCCCGAAACCCTTCGCGACTTCTCGTCCCGGCAACTCGGGTATGTTCGCCTGCCGCACCAGAGCAGCAAACTCGGGCCGCTCTCGAATCACGTCAAACACGGGTTCAATGCGGAGATAAACCATCCAGGCGCTGTGGTCGGCAGCCGCCTCTCCCAATGCATGAAGTGCTTCGGGCTTTTTTCCGAGCAGTGAGAGATATCGCGCGCGCTCGTAGGGGGTCAACTTCCCCGAATCCGCGTACCCTTGCACGGCGGCCCGATAACGCGCCGACGGAATGGCCCGTTCCACCTGCTGCAAGAGCTGCTCATGCCCAAACAGGCGCATCAGATTTTCCAGCTCGGTTGCGGCTTGTTCCGTGTTTCCCTCAGCGGCATAGGTAATCCAAAGTTTTTGCCGGGCGGGAAGAAAGCCCGGGTCAAGTTTCAGAACCGCCTGATAGGCTTCCTCGGCCTTGGCGTAGTCGCGTTGAAAATAGTGGAACCAGCCGATGTTGGTGCGAATGATCATGGACAGCGGATCAAGCGCCTGCGCTTTGCGAATGTGCTCTTCCGCGCCAGCAAAATCGCCGCGGCAAGCAAGCAGCACGGCGTAGATGTGATGGGCATGGGCGTTGTTGGGATTGAGGGTGAGTGATTTCTGAAATTCTGCTTCGGCCGTTTTCCAGTCCCAACTGTATTTCCACCGGGCAAAGGCCAATGCCGCGTGGGCGGCGGCGAGCGACGGGTCCAGCTCAAGCGCGCGGCGAGCGGCGGCCTCCGCGCTGGGCCCCGCCTGGCTGCCGGGTATCTCGTCGTAATCGCCGAGGAGGTTGTAGACGATCGCTTTTCCGGCATAAGCGCCCGCAAACTTTGGATCGAATGAGATGGCTTCGTCGAACTGTTCCAGGCTTTTCTGCAGCTCGTTATTGGTGCGGTGATTGTTCAGGTCGTGCATTCCGGTCAGATAAGCTTCATAAGCCTGCACATTGACTGGGTGAGCTTCGTCCCGACGGTGCATGTAATTGGGAGTAAGAGCAACTTCGATTCTTCGCGAGACGGACTGCGCCAGATCGTCTTCGAGAGAAAGGATGTCGCCGGTATCGCGCTCAAAGGACTGAGCCCAGAGGTTACGGTCATCACCCGTGGAGACGAGGCGAGCGTTGACGCGGACCCGGGCGCCGGAGCGAGCCACAGTGCCTTCCACCACGGCGTCGACGCCGAGTTCCTGACCGATTTTGACGAGAGGTTTGTAGTCCTTCCTGTAATGATTCGCGGAAGAGCGGGAAATCACCTTCACGGCGGCAATTTGCGCCAAATCTGTGGTGACCGCGTCGGTTAAGCCTTCTGCAAAATAATCCTGGCTCGAATCGCCGGAAAGATTTTCGAACGGAAGCACCGCGATGGAATGGATTTGCGCGTCGGCGCCTGCCCTTTTCAGGAAAGCCGTCACCGACAGAAAGCCGACAATCACAATTACAGTTAGCAGACCGATGGCTCCCGATTTGCGATAGCGCCTCCAGCCGAGCGGCTCGGCGAGAATGAAAGTCGCGTGGACCGCGGTTTGTTCCGTCAACCAACTGGGCTCGTCCGCAGCCGCCAGATTTTGCCCGGATGGTTTTTCCGGGGCTTCCAATTGAATGGGAGCGATAAAGCGATATCCCCGGCGCGGGATCGTCTCTATATAGAGAGGCTTTCCGGCATCGTCGCCAAGGGCCTCGCGGAGCTTTTTGACGGTGGAATTCAGGCTGTCATCTACTTCTTGGGCGGGGTTGCCGGGCCAGAGTTTTTCCGCCAACTCCTGGCGGGTGACTAATTGTCCCGGCCGCTCGACCAAAAACCAAAGAACGCGGACGGGTTGACTTTGGACGTGGAGGCGGATTCCATGCTTTTGGATTTCACAGGATTCGAAATCGACCCGAAAAGGGCCGAAGGAGTAGACGGGATGGGGATTCGATATGCGCATCATCGCAGCCCCGAACACTGTGTCAGAGAGGGATATGTGGGGGATGCTAACATGGCACCGCGCCTTCAACAATTAACAAATGAAGTTCTGGCCGCACGAGCATCGATGGGATGCTGGGCCAGAAATGAGTAGTCCCAGGAGCGGTGGATCCGGGGTTGTGCAATGTGTTGCACAATTCGGGAATTCCCGAATCAATACTTTCCTTGAATTGCATAGTTTGGGAAGTCAGATTCCGGTCAGATGCAGGTTAGCTGCGGGAACAAACTGAATTTGCCTATGCCGGTATCTGGTCAGAAATTCGCGCGGCAAGCTAACTCCTTTTTGCTCATAAACTTGGCAACTCTCGTGCAGAAGTCTTTCCATTGGGCATCGGTCCCAGAATTCTTGGTGTATCAGACTAGGAGGGAGATATGGTACGAGCATTTCCGAGGGTTGCTGCATGGCTGGCAGTTTGTCTGCTTTTGGCGGCAGGGGCGGCCCGGGCCGACAGCCTTAGCCTCGTCGGCGGTGGAACAGTTAACGGCTCTTTCGTCTACGACGCGACTAACAACTCCATCGTGTCTTTTGACTTTACGACCACAGCAGGAGGCGGATTTGGGAACGAGTCCTATGTTGGGCCCTCTGTTGCCGCTGGTTCGGGGGGCACCATAGTGACGAACCAAGACGGGGATCAAGTCTTCAGCTTCGTTGCAGCCCAGAGCGACGGCACCGTGGATGAACTGGATATCGTTATTTCTTGTAACGGCGTTGTGAATTGCGCGCAACAAGCCACCACCGGCAACTCATTCGCGATTACCTCGGGACCCAATTTCTTCGGGCTCCCTTCATGCCCTAATAATGGTACTGCGACAGGGTATTGCATTCCCTCCGGGTTGCAAAATCAGGTTCCTGGCGGCCTCAGCGGGGACCTAATTGGCCCGGGGAACTACATTACGATCACCGATCCAACCTGCCCGTCAACGGACAGTTGCTACACCTTTACCCTGGCCACCGCTTCCACCGGCACTGTGTTCAATGGCGGCGGGGGTGGCAGTACAGGCATGCCGGAACCCAGCACCTTGCTTCTTAGCGCATTGGGTCTCGGCGGATTGGCTCTAAAGCGGTTCTACGCCTGAGGCCAATTGTAATCGGACAAGCTCCTCCCAGGTCGAGGACGATGAAGAGTGCTGGCACCTGCTTATCCTGTGAGCGGGTGCCAGTATCTATTTGGCGGAGAGCATTCCAGAGGGGCCTTCCTTGCGCCTTTCGTTTGTTTGCATAACAATGATTCGTAAATGCGAGTGAACTGATCATTGGGAGTCATCCGTTATGCACGAACGCAGCGTCCGCGACCTGCTGAATCTATACAATCCGGCGAATCCACTAGAAAAGGCCTGGACGATTCCCGCGCCCTGGTATTTCGATGAGCGCCTGGCGCAACTGGAGCGCGAATCCGTTTTTGCGGCCAACTGGCAGGTGGCGGGCCACCTAGATCAGGTGAAGGAACCGGGACAGTTTTTCACCATCGACGTGAACAACGAGCCGCTGGTGGTGGTGCGCGGCGATGACGGCAAGCTGCGCGCGTTTTACAACGTGTGCCGGCATCATGCGGCGGCGGTTGTCCCCGAGACGCAGGGGTGCGCGAAGAATTTCCGATGCCCATACCACGGCTGGACGTACGGAAACGACGGATCGCTGAAGGGGATGGTTGAATTTGAAGGCGTGTGCAATTTCGATCGCGCGGACAACGGTCTGGTGCCTGTGCGCGCGGACACCTGGGAGAATTTTGTTTTCGTGAACCTTGACGGGCGCGCGGCGCCGCTGAACGAGTTTCTGGGGAAAGTGCCCGAACTGGTTGCGCCGTTAAAAATCACCGAGACGCTGAAATATTTCGACCGCCGTATTTACACGTTGAATTGCAACTGGAAAGTCTACGTGGACAATTATCTCGATGGCGGATACCACGTGCCACACGCACACAAGGGCCTGAGCAGCGTGGTCGAGTATACGAAGTACACCATCGAGAATTTCGAACGCGCGTGCCTGCAATCGAGCCCGCTGGATAGCTCGGGGGCGGTGGAATCGTCGATTGGATCGACCCGCCGGGGCACGGCATTTTATCTGTGGGTGTATCCGAATTTCATGCTCAATGCGTACTCCGGCGTGATGGACACCAACATTGTGCTGCCACTCGGAGTGAACAAATGCGCGGTGATATTCGATTACTATTTCGCTGACACCAGTTCCGCCGCCGCAAAACACAACCAGGAGAGCATCGCGGTAAGCGAAAAGGTTCAGGATGAAGATATGGCGATCTGCGATTCGGTGCAGCGCGGGCTGCGTTCGCGGGCCTACGTGGCGGGACGGCTGTCGCTACGGAGGGAAGCTGGAGAGCATTTGTTTCACCGGTTGCTCCACGCCGATATGAGCAACGCGCTGGCGCGGCCGATGGCTGCCGACTGAGGCTGGTGCCATTCGGAAAAATAAAACCCTGCCGGCATTGCTCCGGCAGGGTTTGTTTTCGAGAAATGTTCCCGATTATGCTTAGAGTGTTCCTAATTCTTCTTCGGAAGGGTTAGAGCTTCTCGAAGAAGTGGCCAATTTTCTTGCCAGCGCTTTCGGTGTAGTACACCGTCACTTTGGCGCCCTTCTCAGTTCCCTTTCCTGTGTCAACGGCGGCAACTTTGGTGCCATGGCCGGCTACTTCGAACGTATGTTCGGTGCCGTCGGCGGCTTTCACGGTGACGGTCTTGCCGCCTTCCCCGATCTTGGTTATGGTGCCTTCCACGGATTTATAACCGTCCTTGCCGGCTTTGTCGACTTCCACAGCGGTCTTGTCCGTTCCCTTCACCGTGTAGTGGGCGACGACTTCAGAGCCTTCTTTCACTCCATGAAAGGTGTCCTTTGCGCCGGCCTCGGTGGCTTCTCCGCCGCGAACGGTGGTCGCGTCAACGAAATGGATGGTGTGTTCGGTGCCATCCTTGGTCTTGACGACAATCGTTTTGGAGGCGGCGTCCACCTTGGTGACCGTCCCGTGAACGGCGCTTACAACGTCGTCTGCCGCCACAAGCATTACTGCAAAAAATGCGGCCAAAGTTAAAAGTGAGAACAATTTCTTCATTACAGCGGACCTCCTGTGTGTCCTTGAACTGACTGTAGTTTGATGGGGGTGTCGATGCTGTCCCATAAAAGGGTAGCGCAAGCTCTTTGGGAAAACTACCAAAAAGAGAATTGCTGGCGAGTCTTGATGGAACAGTCCCGTCAATTTCAAAGCCTAGAGAGGCAAGGGAAGGCAGGAATTCAAGTTGGAATTAAGGGGTGCCAAACCGGGAAATCGAAACTGATTTGGAAGCGTGTTTGATGGTCAAAGTCAGTGCGAGAACTATTTCATTCTGTAACAGCAGGATGGGCGCAAAGCGGTCTGTTTGAAACAAATCCTCGCTATGCATCAAAGATAATCGACATCAGAACCGACATCAGCTATGTAACTCGTGTTGAATCTGCGGGTATGGGAAGTCCCCTAACACTTACGTCGTTTGTGGCGGATCGCTTATTTTTTATGCGGCGCTCGATCGGGAGATTGATCCACCAACAAATTGCGGCGAAGGAAACAGATTGTGAAAGCGTTCAAAGGAATGGCACCGCATTTGCGTGTTGAGGCGAACAGGGCCGAATCCTGGCCGCACGGAGTTGTTGTCCTACGGAGGATCGATGAGAGGAACTACGCCGCCTCGGCAAGTCTTCCTCCCCATTTTGGGGCTAATCCTATTTTTCTTTGGGGCGGTGTATTCCTTTGCCCGCCAGCAGCCGGCCCAGGAGCCTGTGCCTTCCGGGCAGGCAGAAAATCTCACGTACTCGAAATCTGCGGCTCCGGTGGCTGCGGATACGCAGGAAAAGGCCAAGACGCATCCGACGAAGGGGCCGGATGGCGACTACGTTGGCAGCGACACCTGCATCACCTGCCACGACGACCAGAACCGGCGTTTCAAGAACACGGTGATGGGCAAAGTGATGTTGGGCAATCCCCACACACCTGAGGAGGCGCGCGGTTGCGAATCCTGCCACGGGCCGGGCCGGGCACACGTGGAAGCGGGGGGCGGCAAAGATACCATACCGATTCGTTTCGGCAAGGATTCGAAAAACACCGTTGCCGAGCAGAACTCCGTTTGCATGGATTGCCACCAGCGCGGGACACACATGTTCTGGAAGGGCAGCCCGCACGAATCGCGGGGTATCGCCTGCGTGGATTGCCACCAGGTGAAGCAGGAGATGCACGTGTCGCTCTCATCCGACGCGCGTTACAGCACGCCGCTTACGGAAAACCGCGGCGTGAAAATGCAGCAGCCGGAACTGTGCCTGCAGTGCCACCAGATGCGCCGCGCGCAACTGCAGCGCTCATCGCACATGCCCTACCGCGAAGGCAAGGTGACCTGCACCAGTTGCCACAATCCGCACGGCACACCGAATCCCAAACAACTCATCCAGAGCACAACGAATGAGAACTGCTTGAGTTGCCACACAGAACGCCGGGGTCCTTTTTTGTGGGAACACCCACCGGTGCTTGAAAACTGCGCGAACTGCCACGAGCCACACGGAAGCAACAACCCACAGTTGCTGAAGGTGCGCATGCCGCGCGTTTGCGACGATTGCCACGACAGCAGCCGCCATCCCACCCAGGCGCAACCGCTCAGTTCCATCAAGAACTTCAACCGAGGCTGCACCAATTGCCATTCCCATATCCACGGGTCCAATCACCCATCGGGTTCCGCATTCTTGCGGTAGGAAAAGTGAGCTCACAAAATGAGAAAATCAGCTGAACTTGCGATTCTGGCAATCTTGTCGCTCCTCGTTTTTCCCTGCCGCGCTCCCGGCCAGGAGAAAGAAGCCGATCATGGTTATGTGGATTTTGGGGTCCGCGCGGCCACGGGTGACGTTTATGGACGACCGGACCTGCCTTTCCAGCCGGCGCTGAGTGCCTCGCAATTCAACGAGTATCAGGATGTGCGAGACGGATTTTATGTTCGGCGGCTGGACGTGAAGTTCGACAACGTGCTGCACACCAAGAATTATTTCGCGCTGCAGTCGCAGAGCACGCTATATCGCGACCAGAGCTACCTGGCGACCTTCGGAGAGTACGGAAAGTTGAAGGTCCAATTCCGCTTCGACGAGATCCCCCATATCTATTCGGACACCACCCGAACGTTGTTCTCACAAGTCACCCCGGGTGTTTGGAGCTATCCGGCTTTAATCCGGCAACAATTACAGGGGGCGGTGCCTGCGGGGACGAGCCTGCAGTCGATCATCAACTCTCAGGTGGTTCCACAATCGGGTTTTATCACTCCACAGATTTACCGCAAGGGCGGGACGTTATCGGCGGGCTACAACCTCAACTCACATTGGAAGGTAAACGGCCTTTTCTTCCGGGAAAGCCAGAAGGGCACCCGGCCCATCGGATTGATCATGAATTCCAGCCCCAGCGCTTCAGCTACATCGGGCTTCGGCGTCGAACTCCCCGAGTTGATCAACTACTTCACAAATTGGGTGCGCGCCGGGGTGGAATATGGAAGGCAGAGCCTGGTTTTGCAGGGCGGGTACGTGGGCTCCTTCTTTCAAGACAATACTCCTCAAATGTCGTGGGACAATCCATTCCGCCTGACCAATGAGACGATCACCAACCCGCTCACGGGACGTATGGCGATGTATCCCGACAACCAGGCGAACTACCTGAATTTCGCAGCCGGCACGGATCTCGGAAAATTTCTGCATGTGACGGCCAGCATCAATCCCGGCTGGCTGAAACAAAGCCAGCCGTTCCTTCCCTACACGACGAACACCGCCATCAACACGTGCGGCACGGGAACACAAGCGTGCACTTCGCTGGCTGTGTTGCCAGCGGCCAACCTCGGGGGCGACACGCAAACACTGGCGATGAATTACGCGATTACGACCTCCACGTGGAAGAATGTCTCGTTCAAGGCCAATTACCGGCAATACGATTACAACGACAACACACCCATTCGAGCCTTCACGCCCGTGCAGGGTGACGCAGCGGCTCCGGCAGCCGCCACGGACAACACGCCTTTCGGTTTCAACCAGAAGGATTTGGAAGTGAGCGGGGTGTGGTACTTTGCCAAAAAGAGTTCCATAAAAGCAGGCTACGACGGGTTGTGGATGGACCGAACCGACCGCGACGTCGCGCACTCGCTCGACAACAGCTTCTTCGCTTCGGGCGACTGGGTGCCGATCCGAGACTTGTTGATCCGCCTGTCCTACCGGCATTCGAACCGCACGCCGGATTCATATCAGGACGACCAGGTGACCGATCCAACTACCGGCGCTGAGATCACATGCTCGAACACCACCGATGTGAGTTTCACCGCAGACCAGCGATGCCATCGCCGGTTCGACGAAGCCGCGCGAATCCTGAACCGCGGTGACGCGCTGGTGCAATACAGCCCCTCGGAGAAGCTCACGCTCTCCGCGTTCGGCGGCACGCTGCAGAACAATTACAACCTGCGGGGCGGCGTGAACAGCCCAACTCCGCTGAATTTTCTCACCGGCGCCGCGGCTTCCACGCAGCCGTATTATCTCTATGGGCTGCAGAAGGACATCTCCTACAACTACGGTTTCGACGTAGACTACGCGCTCTCCTCCCACGTCAGCCTGTACGCCGAATATTCGCGCGAGCATTACTACCAGAGGATGATTACCCGCTATCGCACGCCGACGACGGGGGTTCAAACAATTCTGACGTGTACGGGGTGCGATTCCGCAAACAATGACTGGACAAGCACCAGTACCGAGCCGGTGGATGTTTACTCCGTGGGCGTGGACCTTTACCTTTCCAAAAAGGCTTATTTCACCGCTTACTATTCGCTCTCCGCGGGGAAGGAGAATGTGGACTCGCACTTCCTCGGCGATCCGACCATCCTCACTGGTGCGAACGCGTTTCTGCTCGTCGGCACGAATGCGGCCGTCCCGTATCCGGAAAACGTGGATCGAAGCCACGAAGTCGGTGTGATTTTCAAATACAAACTAACCGAAAGGCTCACACCGAGAATTGAATATCGCTACCAGCAGTGGGACAACCGAGATTACCAGACCACGGTGATGACACCGTACATGGGCTGTGTGAGTTCGCCCCCTCCGAGCGCGCCGGTTGCCGGATGTACCGCTCCGATTCTGAACAGTTCCACTTCGCCCACGCCGCTTCCTGGGGCTGCCAGCCCGTTTTATCCAGGGTTCGTGGTGGGAGATCCTTCGGCGGCCCGGTATCTTTTCCTGGGAGTGGACCAACCTTCGTATCACGCACACATCGTGACCGCCACGCTGGAGTATCGGTTTTAGAGATAGCTGCCGGGTAACACGGCGGGTTAAATGAAAGAACACGCGCTCAAGCAGGGAGCGGAACAAAAGCCGGAGCGATGCTCGTTATATCGCCTCTGAGTGAAAAGCAGGATTACTTTGCTGTTTTACCGCTACTGGCCGTTTGCTGATCCGGCTCCGACTTTTTCCAACTGGAATCGGGGTTGTATTCGCGAATGGACATGCCTAGCGAGGCAGTCTTATTACCAAGATCCTTCTCGTACACAACTCCGTCTTCGTTGACCAGGAAGGTCATCACGCCGGACGAGCGGTAGTCGGCGGGGTAAGCAATGAACGCGAAGCCACCGGTCATTTTGCCGTCCGCCACGTAACTCTTTGCGCCCCCCACGGCATTTTTCCCCTGACCCGTCAGGATATGAAAATAGTAGCCGCGGAAGGGAACGGGTTGGGCGCCACGATTCTTAGTCTCCTCGTCGAGTACTGCATGGGCCACGAGGGGACCGATCGGGCTGCGCGGCTGGTTTTCCGAGGTTTTCCAGTACAGCCCGTCATGCTTTCCTTCTTCGCTGAAAATTTTTCGCGCGTACTCGGAATTCTGCTGCGTGTAGTATTCCCTTTGCGCGGCCACCAGTTCGCGGCAGACATGGATGGCTGAAACCTCATTGCGGCCGATGCGGCGGAACAATATTTCCTGTTTTGCGGCAGTGGTGTTGAAATACCACACATTGCCTTTATTCACGAGCGAGATCGGAAAAGGCCAGTTATGCGGGCCGATATACAGAGTGACGCTGCCGTCCGGCTCTTTCACCAGGCGACTCATCTCTTCGTATCTCTTCACGAAATTGGCTCGAGCCTGGGCATCCTCGGCTTCATCCCCCGAGGAGACGACTTCTCTCCCTTCCGGTCCAAGGAGATCGATGACCACCTTTTCATCGTTGCCCTTTGCCGCCGCGTAAAGGGCTTTGCTGGCATCCTCAGGAGACGAGAATGTTTTCTGCCCGGGTTGTTGTCCCATGGACGGCGCAGCAAAGGAACCTGCCAGAAGAACGGCCACAGCTGCCAATTTCAAAAGACTGCCACAACCGGCGATCCCAAAACTCAAATTTCCAACCCGCATGGCACTTCCCTCCTTAAATAGATTTTGGGTATGTAGTGGAAGCATGCAATTTCCGGGTTAGCGGTGGCCACCGCCGCCGTGCGAGCCTCCGCCACCGCCGCCATGAGAACCACCGAAACTCGCGCTACCCCGGGCTGAGTAGCCTCGAGATTCTCCGCCGTGGTCATAACCGCTGAACGCGCCGGAGTGCATGTTGCTCTCGCCATGAGAAGGCGTGAATCCACGAGCGGCGTGGGAGTCGCCCTCGAAGGGCCTTGGCGAACCGCCTGGGCGGTTGTAGACGTTGCCATGAGCGGCGAAATTCCCTCCACCAGGCCGGTAGCCACCGCGGCCGGGAGCGCCAGGTCCACCGCGTCCGCCACGGTAGTAGGCATTCCGGTTGTAGAAGGTTGTGCTGTGAGAGAAGTAGCGCTCGTGGTTGTAAAGGGCATAGTGGTTATGCCAATCGAAGCCCCAGTGCCCCCATCCCCATCCGAATCCGCCGAAGAAGCCAATGCCGAAGCCCACCCCGAAGGACAAGTACGGTCCGCCGAACCAGATTCCCGGGTAGGGATACCATCCTGGCCACGCAACGATTCCGGGTCCATAGACGAGCCAGGGATCATAGGCGGGCACGTACACAACATCGGGAGCCGCCGGCTGAATTTCGATGGTGGGGCCCTGGGTGGTTACAGTTTGTTGCGGAGTGGATCTGAGGTTGCCGGCCTGCTCGGCTTTCTGGCGCATGGCCTGGATGGCGTCCATCACGTCCTGCTGCTGGTTGTAGTAGGCGTCGCCTAAAGAAGAGGCCCAGGAGAGGTTCTTGTCCATATTTCCGAGAACGGAAGGAAACGCGGTGAGAGCCTTAACGCTTGGGTCCCAGGGCTCCTTGTCCACCTCCTGTCCCAAGGCCTCGCCTTTCAAATCCGGATGCGATTGCACCCAGCGGTCGGCTTCGACGACTTGCTCGGGGAAGGTGGAAGCGGCCAGGATCTGGGCGACCAACGAATCGGGATAGAGGGCGATCGGAGCCACCAGTTGCTGTAACTGCTCGGGAGATTGCGTTTGATACGCCGGCCCGTCCGAGCTCTGCGCCGGGGCGGGCTGGTCTTGCGCGGCGCTGGAATCCGAAGGCCAGAGAGCGAAGAGAAGCGCGAACGACAACAGGACGGTCGAAAGCTTCCTGCACGTCGAAGCTTCCGCAAGGATTGCCCTGCGTTGGAAAGTGTGCATGCTCGTGAACCTCCGGGCAGAAAACGCCTTAGATGGTCTTACACCTAGGCATTGGATGGATAATCCAGGGGTTAGGTTTCTGTTTTTTTTGCGCGTGAAGAGGGTGAGGAACACGCTGACGGACATTCCCAGCGGTCTTCGGGAGGAAACAACTCTTAGCAGGCCGTTGGCGGCGGCCTGCAGTTCCCTTCCGGATCATCGCGAGCGGTGCAATTTCCTGCCGAAACAACCGAGTTCGTTGACCCCGGTTGCGCGCTAACTTATACTTGAGGTTCGGTGTCGCTTGCAGGATTTCCGCTGGGTTCCGCTAAGTAATCCATGAAAATTTCGCGGCATGCGCGGGATGGCGTGAAGGAACCTGGATGAGTGTATTTGGTCCCTCACCATCCACCTGCCGGACCGGCAATTTCAATACTTGATTTCGATTAAGGGAGAAGACGAATGGCGGACGCTAGCTGCCGTAAAGAACTTGAACTGGAAATACCCGCCGAAGAGATTTCCAAGGCTTCCGAAAAAGTAGCCAAGGAATTTGCGAAGATGGCGCGCGTGCCGGGCTTCCGTCCGGGCAAGGCCCCGCTTTCGCTGATCAAGCGGCGGTTCGCGGAAGACATCAAGGGCGAAGTGCTGCAGAATCTGGTTCCGGAAACGGTTGAAAAGGCCGTTGCGGAACAGAAGCTCACCCCGGTTTCGCAGCCTCAGGTAGACAAGCTGGAATTCAACGAAGGGCAGCCGGTGAAATTCCGGGCTTCGTTCGACGTGATGCCGGAGTTTACTCTGGCAAATTACAAGAACCTTGAAATTGAAATGCCGGAAATGAGCCTGACCGATGAGGACGTGACGAAAGCGCTGGCGGAAATGCAGCAACGCGCTGCGGCATTCACACCGGTGGAGGGCCGTGCCGTCCAGAACGATGATTTTGTGCAAGTGAAGCTGCACGGCACGCCGGAAGGCGGCGGCGAACCGCTGCAGGCCGAAAGCGTTCTGTGTCACGTGGGCGCCGAAGAAACAATGGAGCCCTTCAACGAAAACCTGCGCGGCGCCAATGTGGGCGATCACAAGGATTTTGACGTCAACTATCCCGCGGATTATCCGGACGCGAAGCTGGCCGGAAAACTGTTCCACTATTCAGTGGATGTGCTCGGGATCAAGACCAAGAAGCTCCCCGAACTGAACGACGAATTCGCGAAGGACGTGAGCGACGCCACTTCTCTCGAAGAACTCAAGGGCAAAATCCGTGAAAGCCTGGAGCACGAACGCGATCACCGGCAGAAAGACCTGCAGCGGGAAAAAGTGATCGGCGAACTGGTGAAGCTGCACGACTTCCCCGTGCCGGAATCGCTGGTTGAACATCAGATGGATGTGCGGCTGGAGCGCGTGGTTCGTTCACTGGCGCAGCAGGGGGTGGATCCCCGGGCGGTGAACGTGGATTGGGTGAGCCTCCGCCGGCGCCAGGAAGAACGCGCCAAGGAAGACGTCAAGGCCGAACTGGTGATCGACCGCATCGCGAGCGAGGAAAAAATCGACGTCACCGAAGAGGAGCTCGACCATGAGGTGGAACACATGGCGGGCCACTCCGGCGAATCCGCTGAGGCGCTGCGCGCGCGTTTGACAAAGCAGGGTGCGCTCGATAGGATGAGAGCGAAGCTGCGGAGTGACAAAACTATCGACTGGTTGGCGCAGAACGCGAGCGTCAAAACGGTCGCCGCAGCAAGCGCCAAGTGATCCTGACCCCGCTCCCGCGAGCCAAATCTCTCACATGAAAAACCACGACGAACCTTCTTATTACGCGACCACTCTGATTCCCATGGTGGTTGAGCAGACCAGCCGGGGAGAGCGCGCATACGACATCTACTCGCGCCTCCTGAAAGAGCACATCATCTTTATTGGGACGCCGATCGACGATCACGTTGCGAATCTGGCGACCGCGCAGATGCTCTTCCTGCAGGCCGAGGACCCGGAAAAAGACATTCAGCTGTACATCAATTCGCCGGGTGGTTCGATCACCGCAGGATTTGCCATCTATGACACGATGCAGTTCGTGAAGCCCGACGTGGTCACCACTTGTGTGGGCCAGGCCGCCTCGATCGCCGCCGTGCTGCTCGCCGGGGGTTCACCGAAGAAGCGCTTTGCACTGCCGAACGCGCGCATCCTGATTCACCAACCGTGGATGAGCGGCCTGGGTGGCCAAGCCACAGACATTGACCTGCACGCCAAAGAGATATTGCGGATGCGCACCACGATCAATTCCATCCTTTCGAAGCACTCCGGACAGCCGGTTGAGCGCATCGAAAAGGATGTGGAGCGCGATTACATCATGAATCCGGAGCAGGCCAAGGAATACGGGATGATCGATGAGATCATCTACAAGCACCGGTAGAAATTCGCCGGCCACCGGCACGGGCGGATGCGGAAAGATATCCACAAGCGTTTCTAATTGACGGCAACGCTCATACTTTCTCTTTCATCCGGGGGAAAAATCGGCCTAGAATGGTGATTAACGTCTCCGGAAGCTGAGCCGGAGGAGAGGCCCTCACACACGTGAAAAAATATACCCCAGACGAACCGCTTCGCTGCTCCTTCTGCCACAAGACACAGGAGCAGGTGGAGAAGCTCATCAGTTCGCCTTCGGATTATCCGCGAGCGTACATCTGCAACGAGTGTGTCGGCGTCTGCCAGACGATTCTGGAAGACGAGAAGCGGGAACAAGCGACCGCACCGGCACGCCGCCTGCCTCGGCCGCCAGAGATCAAGCAATTCCTGGACAGCTACGTTATCGGGCAGGATCGCACGAAGAAGAAACTGGCTGTTGCCGTTTACAATCATTACAAGCGGATATTTCTGAACAAGCAGCCGGGCGAAGTCGAGCTGAGCAAATCCAACATTCTGTTGATAGGTCCCACGGGCACGGGAAAGACGCTGCTGGCGCAGACTCTTTCGCGAATGCTGGACGTGCCGTTTGCGATCGTTGACGCCACCACGCTGACCGAAGCCGGGTACGTGGGCGAGGACGTGGAGAATATTATTCTGAAGCTGCTGCAGGCTGCCGACGGAGACGTCCAGAAGGCCCAGCAAGGCATCATCTATATAGATGAGATTGACAAGATCGCGAAGAAGGACGAAAACCCATCCATCACGCGGGACGTCAGCGGCGAGGGCGTTCAGCAGGCGCTATTGAAGATTCTTGAAGGCACCGTCGCCAACGTGCCTCCGCAGGGCGGACGGAAGCACCCCCACCAGGAATTCACGCCGGTGGATACGACAAACATCCTGTTTATTTGTGGCGGCGCGTTCGTGGGACTCGAGAAGCTGATCGAAAAGCGCGTCGGCCGGCGGTCGCTTGGCTTTCACACTGAACCGGGAGCAACTTCACCCCAGCGCCGAAATACGGAATTACTGGAACAGGTACAACCCGGGGATTTGATTCGCTACGGGCTGATCCCGGAATTCGTCGGGCGCCTGCCTGTGGCAGGGGTGATGAGCGACCTCGACAAGGGCGCACTGGTGAAGATTTTGACGGAGCCGAAGAACGCGCTGCTGAAGCAGTACCAGCGGCTGTTTGAATTCGAAAATGTGCACCTGCGGTTTACCGACGACGCGCTGGAGACGGTGGCGGAGTTGGCTCTTCAGCGCAAAGTCGGAGCGCGCGGCTTGCGTATGATCCTCGAAGACCTCATGCTGGAGTTGATGTATCACCTGCCGATGCAGAAGCGTGTTCGCGATTTCGTGGTGACCGCCGAGATGGTGCGCGGCCACGAAATCAATTGGAGTTTGCTCGAGAAGGCTGGCTAACAGCCTCCCGGGCGTCTGTGAAAGTTCAGGGGCCTGCATGTTCACTCGTGAGAAACAGGAAATGAAACGCGTACCGATGATGCCGGTGCGGGATATGGTCATCTTTCCGCAACAGATGACCCCGTTCATCGTCGGCCGCGAAGCCAGCGTACGCGCGCTGGAAGAAGCGCTTGCCGGCGACAAGAAGATTTTTCTATCGACCCAGCATGACGCGTCGATCGACGATCCGAAGCCGGAGGAGATTTACGCAGTCGGGACGCTGGCCAATATCGTCCAGAGCGTCAAGCTGCCCGACGGCAACATCAAGGTGCTGGTCGAAGGCGTCGAACGAGCTCGTTCCCTTTCCATAACTTCCGAGGAGGGCTTTTTTCGCGCCAACATCCGGCTGCTCGCCGCGAAAATCGAAGCCACCCCGCAGGTGGAGCAACTCGTTCAGAAGGTCACGGGCCTTTACGAACAGTTCATCAAGCTTTCGCAAAGCTTGAATTACGACACGATGATCGCTGCCGCGCGCGTTGATGATCCGTCGCGCCTTTCCGATACGATTGCGGCGAATCTTCAGCTCCCCGTTGACGAAAAGCAGGATCTACTGGAGACGGCCGACCCGCTGGAGCGCCTGAACCGCGTATCCGACATTCTGGAAATCGAGCTCGAAAAGCTCAACGTGGACCGCAACATCAATACCCGCGTGAAGCGGCAGATGGAGCGGGCGCAAAAAGAGTATTACCTGAACGAAAAGCTGAAGGCCATCCAGAAGGAACTGGGCCGCGGCGAGAAGAACGAAATCGAAGAGTTGAAGAAGAAGATCGATTCCGCCGGCATGCCCAAGGACGTCCTGGAGAAGGCCGGCACCGAGCTGAAGCGGCTGGAGCTGATGCCGCCAATGTCCGCGGAATCCACCGTCAGCCGCAACTATATTGATTGGCTGCTCGCCGTGCCCTGGAAGAAGCGTTCGAAAGAGATTCGAGACATTAAAGCGGCCGAGGATATCCTCAACACCGAGCATTACGGCCTGGAGAAGGTGAAAGACCGGATCCTGGAATTCCTGGCGGTTCGGCAACTCGTCAAGAATCCGAAGGGCTCAATTCTGTGCTTTGTCGGGCCTCCGGGTGTGGGCAAGACTTCACTCGCGATGTCTATTGGCCATGCCACCGGGCGCAAATTTGTGCGCGTCTCGCTGGGAGGCGTGCGCGATGAAGCGGAAATCCGCGGCCACCGGCGGACGTACATCGGCGCGTTGCCTGGGCAGATTATCCAGATGATGAAGAAAGCCGGAACGGTCAACCCGATTTTCGTGCTGGATGAAGTGGATAAGATGTCCACCGACTTCCGAGGCGACCCGTCGGCGGCGTTGATGGAAGTTCTGGATCCGGAGCTGAATCACGCGTTCACGGATCATTACCTGGACGTGGAATACGACCTTTCGAAAGTTATGTTCGTGTGCACCGCCAACGTGATGCACACGATCCCGCAGCCGCTTCAGGATCGCATGGAGATTCTCCGCCTGCCCGGATACACCGAGCAGGAAAAACTGGAAATCGCCAAGAGATTCCTTGTGAAGCGCGCGCGCGAAGCCACCGGCCTGACCGAGAAAAATCTGACCTTCACGGATGAAGGCCTGCTGCACATGATCCGGCATTACACCCACGAGGCGGGCGTGCGCAACCTGGAGCGCGAAATTCAGAATATCGCGCGCAAGATGGCCCGCCGCGTTGTTGCGGATGGCCCCGAAACCACCATCAAGATCGACGTCGCAAACGTCAACGAATACCTTGGCGTGCTGAAGTACCGCGAATTTTGGCTCGAGAAGCAGAATGAGATCGGCCTGACCACCGGCCTTGCATGGACCGAAGTCGGAGGCTCCGTGCTGGCCGTCGAAGCCACGACCATGGAAGGCAAGGGACGGCTGACCCCAACCGGCAAGCTCGGCGAAGTGATGCAGGAATCCGCACAAGCCGCGATGAGCTATGTGAGATCACGCACCGCCGCGCTCGGCCTGGAAAAAGATTTTTACCGCACGCTCGATATCCACGTGCACGTGCCCGAAGGAGCCATCCCGAAGGACGGACCATCGGCGGGCATCACAATTTGCACGTCTATCGTCAGTGCGCTCACACGGAATCCTGTGCGCTGCGACGTGGCCATGACCGGCGAAATCACCCTTCGCGGCAAGGTTCTGCCGATCGGTGGCGTCAAGGAGAAGCTGCTGGCCGCCCACCGAATGGGCTTGCGTACCATCATCCTTCCGAAGGATAATGAGAAGGACCTAGCGGAAATCCCCCAGGAGATCCTCTCCAGCCTCAAGATGCACTTCGTGGAAACCATGGATGAAGTGTTACAGGTAGCGCTGGAGCGGCCTATCGTACCGCTTGTAAGTACTGGGGTTGCGCCTGTCGCAGAAGCGTTTACCACTGGCGCCGATAAAGACACGAGTTTGACAAACTAAGCAGCTCAATTCGGGCGCAGTCTGCACCTGCAGTCTGCAAGTTTTCCCCGCCTCGAGTCGCTTCTGGTTGCAGTTAGTTTGGTTGCCCGCCCTGGCGGAAAGGTCTTTTTCGCCGGAAGGTACACCACCACGCAGTCCAGTTCCAGGTAGTAGTAGGTCAAGGAACAATCAACCAAAACTTAAAGTTAGGATATATGGCAAAAGAAACGAGTACAGAAGGAAATAATCAAATCAGTATCAGCCTGGCTGAGCTGAAAGAAAAAAACATCACCGATCTGGCAAAAATCGCCAAGGAATTGAACATTCCCGGCGCCAGCGGGATGCGCAAGCAGGAGCTGATCTTTCAGATCCTCCGCGCGCAGACGGAGAAAAGCGGCCTGATCTTTTCGGAAGGCGTCCTGGAATGCCTGCCCGACGGCTTCGGATTCCTGCGCGCTCCGGAATACAACTATCTCCCCGGCCCCGACGACATCTACGTCTCGCCTTCGCAGATCCGCAAGTTCGACCTGCGCACGGGCGACACCGTC
This sequence comes from Candidatus Sulfotelmatobacter sp., assembly GCA_035487095.1. GTDB lineage: Bacteria > Acidobacteriota > Terriglobia > Acidiferrales > UBA7541 > Acidiferrum. Next base: position 2,514 of record DATHMM010000007.1, on the reverse strand, counting down.
TCCGGCCAGGTGCGTCCTCCCAAGGACGGCGAGCGCTACTTTGCGTTGATCAAAGTGGAAGCCGTAAATTTTGAGGACCCCGAAGTCGCCCGCAACAAGATTTTCTTCGATAACCTGACGCCGCTCTATCCGCAAGGCCGGCTGAAGATGGAAACCAACAAAGACAATCTCACCGGCCGCGTGCTGGACCTCCTTTGCCCGATCGGCAAGGGACAGCGCGGATTGATCAACGCGCCGCCGCGCACCGGCAAGACCATGATGCTGCAGTCCGTTGCCAATTCCATCACCGTCAATCATCCGGAAGTCGCGCTGATCGTGCTGCTGATCGACGAGCGCCCGGAAGAAGTCACCGACATGCAGCGCACAGTGAAGGGCGAAGTGATCAGCTCCACCTTCGATGAGCCGCCGCAGCGCCACATTCAGGTGGCGGAAATGGTGCTCGAAAAGGCCAAGCGCCTGGTGGAGCACAAGCGCGACGTGGTTGTGCTACTGGACTCCATCACGCGCCTTGCGCGCGCTTATAACGCCGTGACGCCGCCTTCCGGCAAGGTTCTCTCCGGCGGTATCGACGCCAACGCATTGCAGCGCCCGCGTCGCTTTTTCGCTGCAGCCCGCAACGTGGAAGAAGGCGGGTCGCTCACCATCATTGCGACCGCGCTGATTGACACCGGCAGCCGCATGGACGATGTGATCTTTGAAGAGTTCAAGGGCACCGGCAACATGGAAATCTATCTCGACCGCCGGCTGGCCGATAAGCGCGTTTTCCCGGCCATCGACATTCAGCGCTCGGGCACGCGTAAAGACGAACTGCTGTTGCCGCCCGACGAGCTGAGCCGCGTCTGGGTACTGCGCAAGGTTTTGAGCCCGCTTTCGACAGTTGAGGCGATGGAACTTTTGCTCAGCCGCCTTTCGAAGACCAAGGCCAACGCGGAATTTCTTAACTCGATGTCCGCCCCGGTCTGAGGATCGTCAGTTCCCCCCACGGCACCCCACCCGTTGGCCCATTCCGGGTCCTCGTAACCGTGGTTTCGAATGAAACGGCTCGCTTCGGCGGGCCACGGTGCCTGCATGCATGAAAAGTTCATCGCCCGCCAGCCCATTTTCGACAAGCGGCTGAAGGTGTTTGCTTATGAGCTGCTTTTCCGCGGCGGCCCGCAAAATTTTTTCCAACCGCGGAATCACGCTTCTTCCAGCGTGATCGCCGATTCGCTCACTCTCTTTGACTTGCAAAACCTCACCGGCCACGCCCGCGCTTTCATCAACGTGGACGAACTTGCGTTGCGCCTTGGTGCGCCACGATTGCTTCCCGCGGACCGCATCGTCGTCGAAATTCTCGAAAGCGTGAAGCCCACCGACGAAATCGTCGGCATCTGCCGGGAACTCCGCCAGGATGGCTATTCCCTAGCGTTGGATGATTTCCTTGGCGAGCCCACGCTTCAGCCACTGGTCGATCTCGCCCATTACTTGAAGGTGGATTTCACGCTGCTGGATGCGGAGGGCCGCAAACGCGTCGCAGAACAATATCGGGGCAACGGGATTTCGCTGCTCGCGGAAAAAGTAGAAACGCAGAACGATCTCGATGAAGCGCGCAATCTGGGATACAGCTACTTTCAGGGCTACTTTTTCTGCAGGCCGTCGATGTTGGAGACCCGCGATATTCCGGGTAACAAGCTGATTCAACTCCAGCTCATCAGCGCCGTCGCGGCGCCGGAACTCGATTACGACGCGATTGAAAATCTGTTGAAGCAGGAGCCTTCCCTGCTCTACCGCCTGCTGCGCTATCTAAATTCACCCGCGCTTGGGTTGCGCTCCGAAGTCACCAGCATCCGCCATGCGATCACGCTTCTGGGAGAGCGCGAATTTCGCCGTTGGGTCTCCATCTTTGCCGTCATCGCCATGAGCTCCGGCAAGCCACCGGAATTGATTCACACGGCACTGACACGAGCGTATTTCTGTGAAGACTTCTCCGCGCCCGCCGGGTTCCGCGACAAAAGCGCGCTGATGTTTCTGATGGGACTCCTTTCCGTTTCCGATGCGCTGCTCGACAAACCCATAAAAGAGGTTCTGCAATCCCTGCCCATCGACCCCGAGGTGAAATCCGCTCTCTGCGGCGGCGAAAACCGCTATCGTGATCTGTACGAAGTCCTACTAGCTCTAGAGCACGCGGAGTGGCCGAAACTTTCGACATTTACCGAGCGCCTCGGCTGCCCGGAAGACAATGTGCCGGATTCCTACCAGGCCGCGCTGCAAAAAGCCTCCGCCGTCAGCACGTAGGACACGCTTGTAGCTCAGGCCTTCAGGCCCCAGGGTTTTCCTAACCTTCACAAGGGCTCACTTCCCTTTCTGCGCGGCAATCCACCCATCCATGTGCGTTTCAAGAAAACTCAGAGGCTCAGCGCCCTGCTCCAGCACCGCATCGTGAAACGTGCGGACATCAAATTTGTTCGCCAACTCCTTTTCCGCGCGTGCCCGCAGCTCGCGAATCTTCAATTGGCCGAGCTTGTAGGCCAACGC
>DATHMM010000006.1:0-4834 GCA_035487095.1 Candidatus Sulfotelmatobacter sp. | reverse complement strand
CGTGATCTGCGCCTGCGTCGGCTGGTTGGCGTCCACCGTCTGCAGAAGTTTATGTCCGTTGGATCCCACGTAACCGATTTGCAGCACCATTTTGCGCGCCACTTGCTGCTGAAGATTCAGGTTGAAGTTCTGCATGTAAGGTGTGCGAAGGTTGGGGTCAACGCCAGCCGCATCGGGCATTGCAGAAAAGCCGCCGTAGACAGGCACGCCGGGCTGAAACGGAACGGGGAAAGCGGAACTGGAAACCGGCGAGGCAAAAGTGATCGGATTGGGGCCAAAGCCTGAGTAGGCGATGCCGGGATCGAAGTTGCTGTTGTAGGGGACCTGGCCGATGAAGCCATCCTGCGAATAGGCGTCGAAGAAAATGCCGTAGCCGGCGCGCAACACGGTTTTCTGATTTCCGAAGACGTCCCACGCGACACTGACGCGCGGCGCCACATTCTTGTAGTCCGGCTGATAGAGGCGGCCCTGGCCGGTCACTACGGCGGTCCCTGTTTGTGTCGCTGGATCGAGAAGAATGTTCGTGAAATTGTCCTGTTTATCCTGGATCAAACCGAAGTAGTCGTAACGTAGCCCCAGGTTCAGGGTAAACGTACGGGACACCCGCCAACTGTCCTGCGCGTAGAGGGCGTGAGAATTTTCAAACGTGTTGCGGTTGGTGTTGCCCTGGGCGATGCTGCCGCCGGTTGGGGTGCCGTTCAAAAAGTTCTCCAGGGACTGCTCGAGGGTCGAAGCACCAAAACTGAGTTTGCCCCTGAAATCGATATTGAGAATTTGTGATATGGAAGTGCGGCGGAATTCATACCCGAACTTGAAGTCGTGCTTCCCGTGCTTCCAGGAGATGCCGTCGATATAGTGCCAGTTCGTATCCACACGCTGGCGCGGCACGGTGTAATTGGCGCCTATCTGCGCATAGGAACCCACGTTGATCCTTGGAAGTCCGTTATTGTACGCAGATACTCCCGTGTCCAAACCGATTGCGGCATCAGGATTAAAGCTGCGGTCTTCCGGGAAGAATCCTTCTGCGAACCTGTTCCAGCCCAGGCGGGACTCATTCACCACATTCGGCGAAAGGACGCTGACATAGGAAAGGGCGATCATCTGTACACGCGTAGGAGTTGTTACGTTAAATCCGGGCAAGAGACTGCCACCAACCAGGCCGAGAGGAAAGCTTTGGTCGCTGTCGCCGATGTAGTACCGGCCCGTCAGAAGATTGTCTTTATTGAAATTGTGGTCGATTTTGATGATGCCGTTATCTACGCGATTGGAAAAGGGCGTCGCGACAAAGACGTCGTTGACTCCCGAAAAAGGGGCGGTACTTATGTTCGGCGCGGGCCATGGATTCAGAGCTAGAAGCTTGGCGATAACCGGATTGACTGTTCCCCCGATTGCGGCGGTGGCAATGGCAATTTCCTGAGGAGTCGGAACCAGAGTGGTGTAGCTGAGTTTCCCGGTCTCCCTTACGGCCTCATAGTCGACGAAGAAAAATGTTTTGTCCTTGAAAATCGGGCCGCCCAGCGATGCACCAAACTGGTTGTTGTGAAAAGGTTCCTGCTCTTGGCTGGTGGGATTGAAGAAATTGCGGGCATCCAGCGCGTTGTTGCGGAAAAACTCGAAAGCGGACCCGTGAATGTCGTTGGTGCCGCTCTTGGTCACCACGTTGATTACGCCGCCCGCGCTGCGCCCGTATTCCGCTTCGAAGTTGGAGGCCACGTGCAGCTCGGCAATCGCCTCGACGGGTAAAATGGTCGCCGGTGTTCCATAGGTGCCGGCTTCGTTAATCGCCGGGTCGTTGCGGTACCCGTCGTTCATGTCCGTGCCGTCAAGGAGAAAATTGTTCGCGCGGCCACGGGCCCCATTGACCGAAAAAATGCCGAACGAACCGGGGGAGTCCGTGATCTGGTCCGGCGAGCCGGTTACGCCCGGAACCAGAAAAATCAGCTTCTGATAGTCGCGGCCATTGACCGGCAACGAAGTGGCAACCTTAGAATCGACGATCCCGCCGAGGGTGTTGGAAGTCGATTCGACCTCAGGCAGATCTTCGCCGAGCACTTGGACGGTTTGCGCCAACTGGCCGGGCTGTAGCGTCACGTCCGTGCGGCGTTCCGTGGAAACCTCCACTTTGATCCCCGTGACGACTCCGACCTTGAAGCCCGCCTTCTCAACACTGACGCTGTAATTTCCAATGGGCAATTCCGGCGCGGCATACGTGCCGTCATCGGAAGTTGCAACTGTGCGGACCAGGCCCGTATCCACGTTCTTGATGGTCACCGTTGCGCCAGGTACGGCTGCCCCTGAAGAGTCGGTGACGCTGCCGAGGATCGTGCCGCGGAAGGTCTGTGCGAAGGTGGACGCCCCCGCAAAAAGTGTCAGCGCAAATAAAACCAGCGCAAGCGTGCGAATAGCGCGGAACAAGCTGTTCATCAGCTACTCCTTGATCGATTCAAAAGTCATCTCGAAACCCCGAGAGTGATGCGGACGCTTTCCCCGACCGAGCGTCCAAGGACACCAAGGATTGTTGCCAAAGAACATACTCAGAGAACGGAACAGAAGCAAGGTTTTCGAAAGAAAATGTTTCTATTAGAACTATCAATCAACCGCGAGAATTAGCCCGGAGAATCGGGTGATAACGGTCACCAAATCACTGAGGCCGGACTCCAGTTGATTCGCTAGTTGAGTAAGGATGCGGTAGATTGGAAGATTGAAGAATCGGGTAAAGTTTGCACTGTAGGGCTCGCGGACAAAATTATGGCGGATAAACTTCCATCGCTGGTGATCGTGGGGCGGCCGAACGTCGGCAAGTCCACGCTGTTTAACCGGCTGACCGGAACCCGCCGGGCGATCGTCACCGACGAACCCGGTATCACGCGCGACCGGATGTACGGCAAAACCGAATGGAACGGCCGGGTGCTGGAAGTGGTGGACACCGGTGGCATCGTGCCGGACGACAAGGCGCTGATTCCCACAGAGATTTTCCGCCAGGCGCGTGTGGCGTTTGAAAATGCCGCGCTACTGGTGCTGGTGGTGGACAGCCAGGCGGGATTGACGCCGCTCGATCAGGAACTGGCGCGGCTGCTCCGGAGTACGGGAAAGCCGTTTGTGGTGGCGGTGAATAAAATCGATTCGGCGATGCAGGAAGCGAACGCGGGGGCTTTCTATTCGCTGGGCGTTCCCGTGTTTCCGATCGCGGCGGAACACGGCACCGGCGTGGATGATTTGCTGGACGAGGCATTGAAACAGGTGCTGGGACACGCGGTGGAGGACCAGCCGGCGGAGAAGAAGGAAGTCGAGATTGCGATTATCGGCCGGCCAAACGTGGGGAAATCCACGCTGTTGAACAGGTTGGCAGGTGAAGAGCGCTCGATCGTTTCGCCGATACCCGGCACCACAATGGACAACGTGGATACGGACGTGGTGCGCGACGGCCGCGTCTACCGTTTCGTGGACACCGCAGGAATCCGCCGCAAGGGCAAAACCAAGCTGGTGGCGGAGAAATTGAGCGTAGTGATGGCTCGGCGCGGCCTGGAGCGCGCTGACGTGGCGCTGCTGGTGATCGACGGTGAACAGGGTGTGACCTCCGGCGATGCCACGATTGCGAATTATGCCGAAGAATCCGGACGCTCGGTAATTATCGTCGTGAACAAGTGGGACCTCGCGGTCGAGGCAGCTCAGCGCGCAGAAGACACCTCCGAAAAAAGCACGCGTGGCAAGGCCAAGCGCGCCACAGCCGGCGTGAAGCAACGGCCTGTGGACAAGCATAAGCTGCTGTTCGACTACGAAAAGATGGTGCAGCAGAAATTCAAGTTCCTGAGTTATGCGCCAATCATCTTTCTTTCGGCAAAAACCGGCGAACGCACAGAGAAACTCTATTCGTTGATCGATCACGTCGCCCAGTCGCGGAATCGCAAGGTTTCCACCGGCGAGCTCAACCGCTGGCTGAAGGAAGATGTGGATTTGCAGCGCGCGTCAAACCCGAAGGCCCGGCCGGTTCGTATTTATTACATGACCCAGGCGAAGACCGCCCCGCCGGTCTTTTTGCTCTTCACCAACCAAAAGAAGCCGCTGCACTTCAACTTCGAACGCTTCCTGGAAAACCAACTGCGCGCCAAGTGGGATTTCACGGGCACCCCGGTCCGCTTCATTCAGCGCTTGAAAAAGCGCGAGGATCGCTCCCCCGCGGGCGGCGACGAGGAGTAGTTCCCTCGGCCTTGCGTTTGTAGGGCCCGCCTTCTGAGACGGGCCGCTCCCCGAACTTGCGGCTCTGTCGAGTTATCACACAAGCAAGTACTGTGGCTGCTTGTAAGACCTTCTGATAAACTCACAACCTGAAGAGGGAGATCCCCTCCCCCGCGCTTTTGAAGGTGAACCGAATTCCAAAATGAGTAGCGCAGCCCCAGTCGCGGTTTCCGAGGAGCAGGACGAGCGGTATTACCGCATCGGCGAAGTCAGTCGCATCACCGAGATTCGCCCCTTCGTGCTGCGCTATTGGGAAGAAGAGTTTCCATTGCTGCAGCCCGTGAAGGGACATCAGGGCTATCGCCTCTATCGCCAGCAGGACGTGGACCTTGTGCTGAAGATCAAGCGCCTGCTCTATGACGAGGGCTTCACGATTGCCGGCGCCCGGCGCCATCTGCGCGACCTCGAAAACGGCGGCGGCCTTGAAGCCGCTATCGAAGAGCTGACCGCCTCGACCGTAACCGAAGGCGAAGCGGTCAAATTGAACCGCAAAATGCTCCTCGATCTGCGCGATTCCTTGCGCAGTTTCTTGACGCTGCTCGAAGGCAAGTGATACCGTGGAATTGGTTAGTTTGCGGCCGATTAGCGTGACCGCTCC
>DATHMM010000005.1:0-13509 GCA_035487095.1 Candidatus Sulfotelmatobacter sp. | reverse complement strand
CGGCGGTCCGCGAACGCTTCCGCCGCCACGCGAAAGCCCGTCGCGCGAAACTCTTCCAGCATTACCGACCCAGCCAGCCCCACCAATACCACCTCTTTGCTCCAACGACCCACGCCTTCCGCAATGCTCCGGGCGATCCCCCCGTTCTGCGCCGCTTGGTTGTAGAGCGCCCCGTGCGGTTTCACATGCACGACTGATGCACCACAGTTCTGCGCAATCTTGCCTAGCGTCATCACCTGACGGTAAACCGAATCCCGGATTTCCTCCGCGCTCAAATTCAGAGGCACCCGCCCAAAATTATCGCGATCCTCGTAACTCGGATGCGCCCCCACCGCCACACCATTGCGCATCGCCTGCTCGATCGTTGCCCGCATCATCTCTTCATCGCCCGCATGTCCGCCGCAGGCCACATTCACCGACGTCACAAACTTCATCAGCGCTTCCTGGCTTCCGTTCGCCAGCATCTCCGGCAACTCGCCCATATCGCAATTCAAATCCATCCGCTTCATGCGAACAGCCGCTCCTCCGAACTCAACAATTTCTCCCGCTCGATCCACAACGCGCGAGCCTCCTCCAGCGAGACCTCCTCAAACCGAATCGCATCCCGTGGCCGCAACTGGCCCACGCAATGCAGATCCGCCGCAATCACATTCGCAATCTTTGGATAGCCGCCTGTCGTTTGTTGTTCCACAAATAAAATAATAGCCTGTCCCGACGGCGTAACCTGAATTGCTCCAAGCGGCGCGCCCTCACTGATCATTTCCGCGTTTCCACGCGCAGCGAGCCGGGGCCCGTCCAGCCGCAGCCCCATCCGGTTCGATTCCTCGCTCACCACAAATTCGGCGTGCCGTAACGCGTTCCGCGCATCACCCGCGAACAAATCGAATTGCGGCCCGCGAGTCACTCGCAATTTTTTCTCCGGCTTCAGCTCATCCAGGACTCCCGGCCTCAGTTTCCTCCGCCGGATATTTTTCTCCAGCCTGCCGATCTGCAACACATCGCCCCTCCGCAGCGCGCGGCCTTCCCATCCTCCCATTCCGCTCACCAGGTGCGTCGAAGCGCTCCCGAGAAAATCCACCACACCAATTCCGCCCGCAACGCACAAATAGCACCGCGCAAAATCCCTGGTCGCACCCAGCACCAATTTTTTCCCAGGTAGAATCGCGTGCGGCCTCCACAACTCAAGCGCCTTTCCATCCGACTGCGCTCCAAAATTCGCGCCTGCCAGGCAAATCACGGCTCCATCGGGAAACAAGAATGTTCCACCCGTGAGTGTCATCTCCAGCGCCGGTGCGCCAGGTTTATTCTCCAGGAGCAAATTCCCCAAGCGCAGTGCCACCGCGTCCGCCGCTCCCGAGGCCGAGACACCCAATACGCCATATCCCTCGCGCCCGAAATCCTGCACCGTCGTCTGGAATCCAGCCGACTCCACCACCAGCAGACTCATGCCCGCCTCGCCGCCAGAAGTTCCGCGCCCGTGATTGGCCGGAACCTCACCTGGTCACCAATCGCAATCAACCCCATCGGCTCGCGGTCTTTCCTGAAAATTTCCAGCGGCGTCCTTCCGATCAATCGCCAGCCGCCCGGCGTCCCGAATGGATAAATCGCGGTCTGCCTCCCTGCGATCCCCACGCTGCCCGGGGCCACTTCCTTCCGCGGCGTCTCCAATCGCGGCACCGCGATTTCTGGCGGCACATCTCCCAGATAGGCAAACCCCGGCGCAAATCCCAAAAAGTACGCGTGATACGTTTGCGCGATGTGCAGCTCAACCACTTTCTCCGGCATCAAGCCGCGCTGCTCGGCCACATCCTCCAGGTCCGGTCCGAACTCTCCGCCGTAGCACACGGGCACTTCCACCAGGCGAGGCTTCGCTTCCGGTAGCCTTTTGGCGCGCTTTTCGAGTCGTGAAATTGTTTCCTGAACTTCGGCGTGATCCACCGCGGCCGCGTCAAACGTAATCAACAGCGAACAATACGCCGGTTGGATATTCCGCAGCCATTTGATCGGCTCCAGTTGCAACAACCGCAGCAGCCGCAGCACGCGCTCGTGCGCCGCCGCGCCAATCTCTTCGCCCAGATAAACCAGCATCGACTGGTCGCTCGCGGCCTGAAATCGCACTCCGCTCTCCCTGCGTCCCCGCCCTGCCTACTGCACGAACCCGATGTTCGCCCCCGGCATTGGCGCGCCCTCCGGACCCTCTTTGATCGGCCCGTACGCCGCCTCAAATCGCGAGATGTTTTCTCCCAGCGCCCGCCAGATGCGCTTCGCATGGCCGGGACTCACGATCACGCTGCTCAGCAGCTTTCCCTGTGTTCCATTCGGGAAGATGTACACAAAATTCAGCGTAAACTCCTCCGCGTGGTGCTGGATCATCACCAGGTTGCTGTACAAACCTTGCAATTCCTTCTCATCCGCCTTGATCTGCACTTGCCCCGGCTGTGGCGCTTGCTTCTCATCCATGTTGTTCTCCCAAAAATCCTCTCCCAAAGTACCACAGCCCCACCCAACCGACTCGTGTAGGGGCCGATCTTCAGATCGGCCAGCCTGCTCTGCGTTTCCGTAGCGGCCACCTTCAGGTGGCCCAGCCCGCGCTCATACGTTCCGCCGTCGGTGGCGGGCCGCTCTCCGCTGCATCCTCTGCGAACTCTGCGTTACCTCTCTTCTTAACTCTTTCTTCTCTCCCTGGATAAGTCCTATTGACAACCGCCTTAGTTAATTCTACTTTATAAGAGAAGTTAACTATAGTTAATACGGTCCATGTCCGACATTTTCTCCAAGCGATTCTCCACCGCCCCGGCGCTCCCCGCCGATCAGGCCGAATCTTCCGCGTGGCGCCGGGCCCTCACGTTACCCTCTCTTCCCGAGTCCCATCGCAGCATTCCCGTCTCTCACAACGCGCACTGGTTTCGCAAAATCCTGGCTTTCGCCGGCCCAGGCTATCTCGTCGCCGTCGGATACATGGACCCCGGCAACTGGGCAACCGATATCGGAGGCGGCTCCAAGTTCGGATACGCGCTTCTTAGCGTCGTCCTTATCAGCAACATGCTCGCGATGTTTCTGCAGGCGCTCTCGGCGAAACTTGGCATCGCCACCGGACGCGACCTCGCCCAGGCCTGCCGCGACCACTATTCCCGCCGCACGTCCATGTTTCTCTGGATCGCCTGCGAACTCGCCATCGCCGCCTGTGACCTCGCCGAGGTCCTGGGCTCCGCCGTTGCCCTCAATCTCCTTTTCCACATCCCGCTGCTCCTCGGCGTTCTGCTGACGGGCCTGGACGTCCTCATCGTCCTCGCCCTGCAAGGCCGTGGCTTCCGCCTTATCGAAGCCTTCGTTATCACGCTCATCGCCAGCATCGGCCTCTGTTTCGCGTACGAAATCTTTTTCGCTCACCCTATCTGGCGGGAAGCCGCCCGTGGTTTCATTCCTCACGCGGAAATCCTGCGTAACAAAGAAATGCTCTATATCGCCATCGGCATCCTCGGCGCCACCGTGATGCCCCACAATCTCTATCTGCACTCCAGCATCGTGCAAACCCGTGCCTTCGGCCGAGAGAGGTCGGAAAAACGCGAAGCCCTGCGTTACGCCGTAATCGATTCCACCGTCGCCCTCTTTTTCGCCCTGTTCATCAACGCCGCCATTCTGGTTCTCGGCGCTGCCGCGTTTCACACCCGCGGACTCAGTGAAGTCGCCGACATCGCCCAGGCTTATAAACTTCTCAGCCCGACTCTAGGCGCCGGTCTTGCCAGCACGCTGTTCGCTTGCGCCCTGCTCGCCTCCGGGCAAAACTCCACGCTCACCGGCACGCTTGCCGGCCAGATCGTCATGGAAGGTTTTCTCGATATCCGCCTGAAGCCCTGGCTGCGCCGCCTGATCACCCGCTCTATCGCCATTCTCCCCGCCGTCCTCGTCATCGCGATTGCCGGGGAAGGGAAGCTCACCGCGCTTTTGATCCTCAGCCAGGTGATTCTCAGTTTTCAGTTGCCATTCGCCGTGATTCCGCTGGTGCAATTCACCAGCGAGCGCGCCAAGATGGGTGATTTCGTAAACTCCCGCGCCACCACCGTCATCGCCTGGTTCGTCGCCGCGGCCATCCTCTTCTTCAACGGCGAACTCCTCTGGCTGATCCTCCGCCCCGCTTAATGTTGAGTGCGAAAGCGTAGCTTCCGCTTTTTGCGCACTAAACCCCACCTATGCGAAACTTTTCCCGGTGAACAAACCCATGCCCACTCCTGCCAAAAAACCGAAAACACTCGTCAAACTTCTCCTCGCTCTTGTGATCCTCCTGATCTTCCTTTCTATCGGTCTCGCCGCCTTCCACAAAACGCCCTGGAAAGTCCCTCTCGAAGACAAACTGCGCAAGAATCCGATTGCCTCCACCGACGCCAATCTCAACGCCGCGAAACCCGTATACAACGAATACTGCGCCAACTGCCACGGCGACACAGGAAAAGGCGACGGCTCCGACGCCATGATGTACGACCCGTCGCCCAGCGACCTCACCGACGCGAAACACATGAACTCCCTCACCGACGGCGAAATCTTTTATCAGATCACCCAGGGCCGCAAGCCCATGCCCTCATTCCGCAAAAAGCTCACCGAAGGCCAGCGCTGGCAACTCGTAGTCCTCGTCCGCTCCTTTTCCGCGTCCGCCGCGTCACCTCCGGCCCCGACAAAAGCTCCCGAGCCAGCCTCAAAAAAATAATGGCCGATCCGAAGACCGGCCACTCTTATCCTGGACTTCCTTTACCTCATTTACATCCTTTACTTCACTCCCCCCAAGGCCGTCGCCACTTCCTTCACATCCGGCACCACGGGAATGTCGTAATCCTTCACCCAGGCCACCTTCCCGCCCTTGTCAATAATGATGATCGACCGCCCGGTGATCCCCTTGTCCGCCATATACATGCCGTACTTTTCGCTCATCGCGCCCTTCGGGTGAAAATCCGCCAGCAACGAATACTTGATCCCCATCTTCTCCGCGTACGCCTTGTGCGACCACACGCTGTCCACGCTCACGCCCAGCACTTCCGCGTCCAGCGTCTCGAAATTCCGCATGTCGTTCACGAAACACGCGTGCTCGTTCGTGCAGGTTGGGCTCCAGTCCAGCGGGTAAAACACCAGCACCACCTTCTTCTTTCCCGCAAAATCGGAAAGTTTCACTTCCTTTTTGTTCTGGTCCTGCAGCGTGAATTCCGGCGCCTTTTGTCCAACGGCAATGCTCATAGACTCGTCCTCCGATGCGTTTTAAGCCACATCGCCATTTTACCGAATCCCGACTTCCGCCGCCAATCTCCCCGCTTCCACCCGCGAGCCGGCCGCGATACACTCCGCATTGCGCAATTCGGACACCGCGCGTATCGCTCGCGCGCTCATAATGGAACTCCCAAAATGTTGAGTCTCAAAGAGGTAGTCGACCGCTACTCTTCACTCGCCAAACAATGGGGCGATCCCGTCGCCCTCGAAGCGTTCGCACTCACTCCCGAAGAAACCGCCAAGCTCTTCACCTCACTCGACGAGGACTACCACATCAGCCGCTTCATCAATTTTTCCATGGGCCAAGGCCGAGGTTACCTGGTCAGCGGCAATCCCGTCACCCACGTCCTCATCGACGCCTCCATCCGCGATCTGCTCTGACTTTTGAGTGCGGTAGCAACGCTCCCGCTTTTACGGTCCCAACCCGATCACTCAAACTATGTTTCACGACCTCTCACTGCGTGCGATTGTTTCTCATGCTTATCTTGCGTCCTCTGTGTCTCCTCTGCGAACTCTGCGTTAATATCTTCTCTTTCTTCTCTTGAGTCCCCTAAAAAATCAGCTTCAACGAAAACTGGATCTGCCGCGAAGTCCCCGCGGTATGGCTGATAATCCCAAACCCGCTTCCCCTCACAACATTCGACGGCAATCCGAAATTCACAATGTTGAACAAATTGAAAAACTCCGCCCGGAATTCCACCATTCCCAGATCGCTTTTTCCCCGCTGCCCGAAAGGCGTATCCTTAATCAACGCAAAATCAAACTGCTTGAACCCGGGCCCGCGAAAAGTATCCCGCCCGAGCGTCCCGAATCTTCCGGAATTCGGCCCAGTCCCGCCCGGCACGTTCACCGGAATATAAAAGAACGAGCTGTTATTTGCGCCCAGGCCAAAATAATCCTCCTGCCTCGTCCGGCTGGTGGAGAAGTCCGGCATCGAGATCAGGTCCGGACGGTCCGTCCCGCCGGCGCCGGCGCTGGTCTGCTGAATCCCCGAATACACGGTGAACGGCGGCCCGCTGGTGATGGTCGTGATGTTCAACAATTGCCAGCCGCCGGTTACGTACCGGCTCACCGGCTGGAGGAAACTCATTTTGTCGAATGGCAGCGACTGGAACACGCTCACAGAAAAAACGTGGGTCACGTCGAACGTGGACACGGCCTTTTCCGCCCGTTCATCCAACGGGTCCTGCGCGAACGTCTGCAAAATCGTTCCCGCGCCACCCGGCAATCCTCCCAGCACCGCGCTGGTGTCGTCCATGGACTTCGAAAACGTATAGCTCGCCGCAAAATTCAGCCCGATCTTCGCGTTCGTTCCGCTCACGCTGGTCTGCAGTGAGTTGTAATTCGAATGCGAATCGCTGGACATCACATATTGTGGCCCGAACCCGCCGGTCGCGTTGCCCGAAGAATCAAATTGCGTGAATCGCGCGAACTGCGGCCCTGCCCCTGCATACCCGTTCGGAGCAAATACGCGCGCAAGATGTATACCCGCCGTTCCCACGTAAGCCGCGTTCCACCGCACGATTCCAAAATCATGATCGAAGCCCGCCGTGTACGTGCCGATATACCCGTTCTTGAAATTCCGCGACATTCCGCTCACACTCAGCAACTGCGTCTGATCGCCCGGCGTCAGCGCCTCCAGGTCCTGCTGAAATCTTGGCAAATCAATCGGGGTATTTGCCGCCACGTTTGAAGTGCTTCCCGACGGAAACAGCAGTTGCCCGGAAGTGGTGTACGGCTCCGGCACCTGCAACGGCACTATCGTGTTCGAGAAGGGAACCGGCACGCCCGGCAGCGCCGTCACCAACGGCTGCACCACAAATGGCAATCCGCCGGTTACAAAATTGTCCTGCCACAAATTCGGCACGATGGTGGTGATTGCACCGCCGGCGTGCAAGGTAGTTTTTTTCGTCAGTCCGTAATCCAACGCCACGCGCGGGGCCCAGCCGTTCCAATCTATCGGATAGATGGGCTGCGGATTGTATAAGAACTGCTGTGTCGCACCGGGCGTCAGAAAATCCGCCGGCGCTCCATTCGGCCCTACAGGTGTAGCCACCGAGGTCCGGTTGTTCGCCTCTTTTATCCGGCTGTTCACCTCATACCGCAATCCGTAATTGATGCTCAACCGCGTCGTTGCTTTCCACGTGTCTTGGAAATAAAACGCGTAGGCCTCCCGCCGCACCGCCGCTGCGTCAAACCTGTCGCCCGTCGGTGTTAGCCGGTAAGGCGCCGTAATCGTGTACTCGTAGGGCGTGGCCGTCAGCAATCCCAGCAGGGAATCGGGCAGAGGGTCGCCCGGAAGAATATTGTGCGTGCCACTCGCCGACTGAATGAACACGGGCGAATAGGCGGTTCCTCCGCCGAAAGAATATATGCCGCTCGGATTGCTCCCGAACACGGTGGTGTCTCGGTTCCAGCGGATGTCCACGCCCCATTTGAAAACGTGCCCGCGATGCACGTAACTCATGTCGTGCTTAAACTGAAACACGTTTCCATACGATCCGAAAATCGACCCATCCGCCGTATTGAATCCCTCGAACAGCCCGTCGCCGAACGCCAGCCCGACATCGGTATGGTTGCTCGAAGGGAATACCGGCGTACTGCGCACATAATCAAACAGCGTCGTCGAATTCAGTTCTGGCGAAAATGTCCTCGCGTAGCTCACCGCCGCGTTCCGCTGGTGATCGAAAAACTTCACTGCGAAGGTCGGATCGATCAACGTTTGATCCGGGTTTGTCGTCGGGCCATTCACATTATTCAGGCTGAAGCGTGTGAAGAGCGTCGCTTTGTCCGAAATCTTGTGATCCACGCGAATCGAAAACTGGTCTGTGTCCGTCACCACTTTCGATGACGCCGCATACGTCCGCGCCCCGAACGAGCCCGTGGGGTCATTCGGCAAAGGGTATCGCGCCAGAATCGCCGAGATCTGCGGGCTCACTGGCACCGTCAGAGTGTCGCCGGGAAAACTCGTCGTATCGATCCCTTTTCGTTCGTCGGCGGTCGGCACCGCGAACACTTGCGTCGTGCCCAGCACCTGCCGGAATCCCGCGTACTCGCCAAAAAAGAACGTCTTCCCGTGTCCGTCATAAATTCCCGGCAGCACCACAGGCCCGCCGATCGTCGCGCCGAATTCATTGCGCACAAACGGAGGAATTCGCCGCGGGTCCAGGTCGCTGGCGTGATCGAAGAAATTCCGCGCGTCAAACGCCGCGTTGCGCACAAATTCAAATGCGCTTCCGTGCAGCTGGCCGTTCCCCGATTTCGTCACCACGTTCGTGAATCCCGCCGCGCCCTGCCCGATTTCGGCCGGCATCACACCGGAATTCGATTGCACCTCGTGAATCGCATCCACGTTGAAATTCGCAAAGGTCGCCCCGCCCAGCTCCGGGTCGGACGTCGTTCCGCCATCCATGGCAAACACGGTCGCCACGCCGCGCTGCCCGTTGATCGCGAACTGTTGCGTGAAATTGGCCGCGCCGTTGGTGTCCGTCATCGTGCCCGCGGCCAGCAGCAGCAACTTGCTGAAGTCGCGCTCGTTCAGCGGCAGGCCGGAAACTTCTTCGCTCGAAAGATGTTCGCCGCCGCTCCCCTTCCGTTCGCTGCCTTGCGGCTGCCCGGCAACGGTCACGGCCAGCGTCTGGTCCGTCGCGGAAAGCGTCAGCTCCAGATTTGGTGCACTCCCCTCCGCAATCACAATTGCCTTGGACGCCGTCCATGTTTTCCCTGCCGCCTCAGCCGCCAGCATGTACGTCCCGGGCGCAATCGCTGCAAACACGAATGCCCCAACGGCCGACGTCCGCGCTTCATACATCCGATCGCCGGGGCTCGCGTGCAACGTAATCTTCGCGTCGGCCACGGGCTTTCCCGCGGCATCGCGCAATATACCGTTCCAGGTTGTAGCCGAGAACGCCCACGGAGAAAAAATGAGCGTGAATAAAACAACAAAGACACCCACACGGGTGGACACTGAGAGGGCCCCTAGCATGGTTGAAGATTCTACAGCGTTTTCTGTGGGAGTAGCTTACTGTTTACGTGACGTGTGTGAAAAAGACATCTCAACGTAGCGTCCACCTTCAGGTGGACGCGAACGTGGCTTCAATGTCCACCTGAAGGTGGACGCTACCAGCCTCAGGCCGGCACGGACTTCTGGAACCGCCCGACGACCGCCTCATGCTCCTTGCGCAGCTCCGCAGGCAGCCTTTCCCCGAACTTCGCCAAAAACTCCCGGCTGTCCGCCAGGTCGTTTTCCCAATCTCCCGCGTTCACGCGGAACAATTCGTCCAACGCTTCCGGAGCAATCTTCAATCCGTCCAACGTCAGGCCCGTGCGCGTCGGTACATATCCGATCGGCGTCTCTTTGGCCTCGCCTCGCCCTTCCACACGCTCCAGGATCCACTTCAGCACCCGAACGTTCTCCCCGTATCCCGGCCACAGATACTTTCCGTCCCCACCCTTTCGGAACCAGTTCACGTGGAAAATCTTCGGCGGATTCGGGATCTTCTTCCCTATCTCCAGCCAGTGCTGGAAATAATCCGCCATGTTGTAGCCGCAGAAGGGCAGCATCGCCATCGGGTCCCGCCGCGTGATTCCCACGTCTCCGGTCGTCGCCGCCGTCGTCTCCGACGCCATCGTCGCCCCGACAAACACGCCGTGCTGCCAGTTGAACGATTGATAGACCAGCGGTGCCAGCCGCGCCCGCCTCCCGCCAAAAATAAATGCCGATATCGGCACGCCCTCCGGCGCTTCCCACTTCGGCGAGATGCTCGGCGATTGCGCCGCCGGCACCGTGTACCGCGCGTTCGGATGCGCCGCCGCGCCCTTTGAGGGGTCCCACTTTTCCCCGCGCCACGTGACCAATCCCGCGGGCGGTTCCCCGCCGATGCCTTCCCACCACGGCTCATTCTCCGCCGTCACTCCGGTGTTTGTGAAAATCGTGTCGTGCTTCAGCGCGTCCATCACGTTCGGATTCGTCTTCTTGCCGGTCCCGGGCGCTACGCCGAAGAATCCAGCCTCGGGATTGATCGCATGCAGGTATCCGTCCGCGCCAATCTTCATCCACGCAATATCGTCGCCGACCGTCCACACTTTGTATCCCTGGCTTTCCAGCGCGGAGACCATCATCGCCAGGTTCGTCTTCCCGCAGGCGCTCGGAAACGCCGCGGCCATGTACGTCACTTTCCCGCCCGGCGATTCCAGTCCCAGGATCAGCATATGCTCGGCCATCCAGCCTTGCTGCCGGGCCATGTAGCTGGCAATTCGCAGCGCAAAGCATTTCTTTCCGAGCAGCGCGTTCCCGCCGTAGCCCGATCCCACACTCCAGATCAGCCGCTCCTCCGGAAAATGCGCGATGTACCGCCGCAACGGATCCAGATCTCCCACCGAATGCAGCCCCGGCACAAAATCCTTTGAGCTTCCCAGCTTATCCTGCGCCACCTTGCCCATGCGGCACATGATCCGCATGTTCGCCACCACGTACGGGCTGTCCGTCACTTCCACGCCGATTTTGCTGATCGGCGAATTCACCGGGCCCATCATGTACGGCACCACGTACATCGTCCGCCCGCGCATCGCCCCGTCCAGCAGCTTCCCGAGCTTGAACTTCGCTCCCTCGGGGTCCATCCAGTTGTTGGTGGGTCCCACTTCTTCCTTGCTCGGCGTGCAGATAAAGGTGAGGTGTTCGGTGCGGGCCACGTCGCTAGGGTCGCTTCGATGCAGATAACAGTTCGGGTAGGTTTTTTCGTTCAGCTGGAAGGAATCGCCCTTTTTTAGCATCTCCTTCAGGATCGCTTGGTTTTCGGCTTCCGACCCATCGCAAAAAACGATCTTGTCTGGCTTGGTCAGCCGGGCTGCTTCTTCTACCCAGGCTTCCATTGGCGTCGCCACGGTATTACCCCCAAATGATTTAGCAGGCTGCATCAGAGAATGGAAAGGATGCGCCCGATCCGGCCGGTTCTGATCGCGCGGACGTGTATCGGAGACTGGCGGGACTCTCGCGAACCATCATCAAACCTGCCCAGTGTATGTTACCGCTCACCCCCGAAGCAAGTTTGCCCGTCACCGGGGAATGGGTCAGCTTCCGATCAAACCGCGTATGGGACACCGAGGTTTATGAATTGCCAACTCATCATTTATCCGGGCTCACGCGCGGGGGGATACGGATTGGGTAATTGGAAGAAACGGGAACCGGCAATAGCGCGTCGTATAAGCAGATCGTGAGTTGTGGCTCACGGACGCTGAGAATCTCGGGAGAACCATGCGCAAATTTATGTTTTTAGCTCTGCTGCTTGCAGCCCCCGTCTTTGGCCAGGACCAGACGGCAGATTTGAGAACGGCGGCAGGGTGTGGTCCGAACAAGACGCAATTCAGCGTTAAGACTGATCCAAAGCAGCATTCGGTGACGCAGCCGGAGCCCGGTAAGGCGGTGGTGTATGTGATTGAGCAGGGAAAGCCAGAAGGCGGAGAAGTGAAGGTCACTACCCGGGTGGGATTGGATGGGAATTGGGTGGGAGCGAATCACGGGCAGTCGTCCTTATCGTTTGCGGTGGAACCCGGAGAACATCATCTATGCGTCGATTGGCAGTCGAGCCTAAAGTCGAGGCAAAAGTTGAGTGGAGCGGCAAATCTGACAGCGGAAGCTGGGAAAGCGTACTACTTTCGGACGGAAGTCGTTTTGACGCAGGCGACTGAGAGCCACGACGAGCGGCTCTCGATAAAGGCGGTGGATGCGGCAGAAGGAATCCTACTGGTATCAAAGTCGGTTCCGAGCAACTGGAAGATGAAGAATTGATATAAGCAAGATTCCTCGGGTTTCAGCTCCCTGAGGAGACCCTCTCCGAAATCGCTCCCCAGACTGTTCCACACTCCCGGTGCTATCATGCCGATATGTACGCCCAGGAATTTCAGGTCGATATCCTCATCCGCGGTGAGCGCCGCCCCTGCCCCCTCGAATGGCTCGACCAATTCTCCATGCGTAACTTCACCAATTCAGCCGATTTCGACGACACCCTACCCGTCGCCGACGGCCGCCTCGAAGCCAGCTTCCGCCTCACCCCCGAGCGCTTCGCCGAAGGCCTCGCCGCCTGGCTAACCCAACGCGGCAAAGGCGAAGGCCAACCTGTTCAAGTTGAAGTCAAGGTCTTGTAGCGGCCGCCTTCTGAGGCCGGTTTTCGGACTCCGGACGCATTTGCGGAGCGGGCGCTTTTCCAGGAACAACATGGCCGGCAGGATGCCGGCGCTACCCCTACTCTTCCGCCTTCTTCTTCTTCCCTTCAATCGCCGCCCGGATCGCCGGCAACATCTTCATCGCCGCTTCTTCACCCGCCCTCACCATCTCCGGCGTTTTCGTAAAATCGTCCCAAACAAACGGCGTCACGTCCGGCTCAATGATCACGTCCACATATTGCCGCCACTCCAGGTCCGCATGCTTCTGGATAATCGTGAACGACCGGCTCAAAATATCCGTAAACGTCCGCGGCTCCCCGTGTATTCCCGGCTCCAGGTATACGGCGATCACCACCTCCGCGCCCATCAACAGCAATCCTTCATAGGGCACCAGCGCCGTCAGGAATCCGTCCACCAGCGTTCGCCCCTCATGCTGAATCGGCACGAACAATCCGGGGTACGCGCACGAAGCTCGCAGCGCCGGCCCGATTGCCCCCTTCTGGTAGTAATACACCGGCAAGCCCGCATTGATGTCCGTGGCCGCGATCGCCAGCGGGGTTTGCAGCTCTTCAAAATTCTTGATTGAAGAAAAGCGCGCCATGAATTGCTCCATCCGCTGGTTGGTCGCCAATCCCAGCCACGAAGGAGTCCACCGCCCGAAATCCGTAAACTTCGTCTCGCAAGCGATGGCCTCCATCATTTCCAGT
Source organism: Candidatus Sulfotelmatobacter sp. (assembly GCA_035487095.1). Classification (GTDB taxonomy): domain Bacteria; phylum Acidobacteriota; class Terriglobia; order Acidiferrales; family UBA7541; genus Acidiferrum. The sequence continues at coordinate 388 of DATHMM010000005.1, read as the reverse complement.
GTTGCCCCGGCGCAATAGCCTGTCCCGATCAGCGCGCCAACGCTCGTCCCCGCCACCATGTCGATCGGAATCCCGGCTTCGCGAAACACCCGCAGCACGCCGATGTGCGCGATGCCGCGCGCGAACCCCCCGCCCAGCGCCAGCCCAACCTTGGGACGGCCGGTCTGGCCCGCGTAGGCGAACGACCGCAGGCCTCGCACTGCTTTATTGAGCCATTTCGTCGCGGTTCCCATCGCACGCCCCACCGTCTTCGCACACTCTAGCAAACTTGGACGTTCACAGGGCGTTTCCGGTTGACCCGCGTTGGCCCTTTTGCAACCATGAGCGCGGGGGGAATTGCGGTGAGACGGCCGATTGAAAAAGCGGCGGTCCTGGGCGCCGGCACCAT
>DATHMM010000004.1:0-5690 GCA_035487095.1 Candidatus Sulfotelmatobacter sp. | reverse complement strand
GGGCGCTCGAATACGCGCAACAGTATGGCCTTCCGGTCGGGTAGACGCCACTTTCGGCGCATGCGTTTTTGCGACAGCCCGAGTCGGAAGACAGAAAATTGAGAAAAGATCCTTTTGGAGGTCCTTGCTTTGAAGGTACCCTTCGGAAACTGTGTTGCTTTTCCGAATGAAGTCCCGTGGCCGGGACAATTGAAGGCTTTCAAACCCTCTTGAATCTTAGATGCCGGACGAGCGACGAGAGTTGCAGACAATTATGCCCGGCTAGCCACACTACTGCTCTCGGTGAATTGTTTATAGCAGATGTCTCACTGACAGCGCAAGGGGGAATTTTCGGAGGTGCAAGGTTTACTAGTTTGATGCCTTCCCGGCCGAGAGTTGAGGAGATGCAGATCGAGCTGCGCCCGATCGGACGGGCAAGAGTGCCCGTCCCCACACGGGCCTTTCCCACGCCCGCTTTTATGGGAATTCCAGGGTTACGAACTTGGCTGGTTTTGTGCTTGTGTTGGTTATGGTGTGGGAATAGTTGCCGGGGAGCCATTTGCTGTCGCCGGATTTGAAGTGGCCGGGCATGGGGCCCATGCCTTCCACGTCGCTGCGGATTTCGAGATCGGAGACGGCTACCAGCAGGTGCGGGCCTTCGTGGTGATACATGGGGACTGCGGCGCCGGGTTGGAGTTCGAATTCGGAGGCGCGGATTCCGTCTTTTACGAAGAGGATTTGCTGGGTGCCTCCCGGGAAAGTTTCGAGGGCGCGGTCTTCGTCCCAATGGGTGGTCGCCTGGCGGAGGGCTTCGTCGTCTGCGATTTCTATGGTCACGTTGCGGAAGGGCTGGTCGGTTCGGTTGCTGGCTATGTGGGCGAAGGGGGCGGGAGAGAAACGCGTGTCGCCGTCCTGGAGTTTGATGGTGGCGGGAGGTTTGTCCTTGACCTCGTTGACTACTTCGGTTGCGCCCAGAGTTACGTAGATGTAGTCGTGGCGGTGCCAGTGCATGAGCGTGTCGGAGTGGGGCGGGACTTCGACGTTGTAGACGCGGACGTATTTGTTTTCGAGCGTTAGGTGGTGGTGGGGCTCGGCGGAGAGTTCGACTTCGGGCGCTACGGCTTGGGCGGCTAGCAGGGTTGCTATCAGGCAGAAGAAAAATTGGCGCTTCATGGGGCGAATTGTAGCACCGCTCAGTGGCAGGTACTCGGGGGCTAAAGCCCTGCTAGCTCTTGGCATTTTGACGCAGGCCTGTAAGGCCTGCTCCACCCTCGCGTGCAGCGCCTGAAGGCGCGGCCAGTTCGGCGGTCTTACGGCATGCCTGAAGGCATGCCCTGATACGAATCTTGTTTCGCCGCCTCGCTGCGCTCGGCTGGACGGCCGAGGGCGGCCGTCCCCACATTGATCCGTCTTCGTTTGGGCCTGTTTCCACGGAACGAGGTCTCGCTTTCTGGCTGGGTTATAATCGGGCGCTTATGAATCTGACCTCTGGCGCGCGGCTTGGTCCTTATGAAATTGTCTCGCCTTTGGGTGCGGGCGGGATGGGCGAGGTTTATCGGGCGCGCGACACTCGCCTCAAGCGGGAAGTTGCGATCAAGGTTTTGCCTCCGGCGTTTTCTCTCGACGGGGACCGGTTGCGCAGGTTTGAGCAAGAGGCGCTGGCTACGGCGGCCCTGAATCATCCCAACATTCTGGCGGTGTTTGATATTGGAACCCATGACGGGTCTCCTTACGTGGTTTCGGAATTGCTTGAAGGCGAGACGCTGCGGGAGCGGCTGCGGGGCGGAGCGATCGTGGTGCGCAAGACTCTGGACTATGGGTTGCAGATTGCGCATGGGCTGGCTGCGGCGCATGAAAAAGGAATTATTCATCGCGACCTGAAGCCGGAGAATCTTTTTCTCACGAAAGATGGGCGGGTAAAGATTCTGGATTTCGGGCTGGCGAAACTGACGCAGCCTGATTCCGGGACGCACACCTCGATGCCCACGCAGACGCAGGCTACGGAGGCCGGTGTCGTGATGGGGACGGCGGGATATATGTCGCCGGAGCAGGTGCGGGGGACGGCGGTCGATCCGCGGTCTGACATCTTCAGCTTTGGGGCAATTCTTTACGAGATGATTTCAGGGAAGCGGGCGTTTCATGGAGAGACGGCCGCGGACACGATGAGCGCGATTTTGCGGGAAGAGCCGGCGGAGTTGAGCGAGACCAATCGGAATGTTTCTCCGGCGCTGGAGCGCATGGTGCAGCACTGCCTGGAGAAAAACCCGGAACAGCGTTTTCACTCGGCCAGCGATATTGCATTCGACCTGGAACATCTGACGGGAGTTTCCGGGACGACGGCGCGAGCGGCAGTCGCAGCGGTGGGGAGTGGGCGGCCGTGGGGAAAGTTGCTAGTTGGGATCGCGAGCGGTTTGGGGATTGCGCTGGTGATGCTTGGTCTGGGGTGGTGGCTGGGTAGTCGAGGACACGGTCCGGCGGGTATGGCCGAGTACCAGCAGATTACTTTTCGCACGGGTGCGATCGGGAATGCGCGGTTTACGCCGGACGGCAGCATCGTTTACAGCGCGTCGTGGGATGGCGGCGGCGAGCAGCTTTATATGTCGCGCACGGACGATCCGGGTTCGCGCGAACTGGGAATCAAGGACGCGGAATTGCTTTCGATTTCGAAGGGCGGCGAACTGGCGATTCGACTCAACACGGTGTATCACGGCGGCTATGCGCGGAGCGGGACGCTGGCGCGGGTTCCGCTGAGCGGGGGAACTCCGCATGAGGTGCTGGAGAATGTAGAGGACGCTGATTGGTCCGCGAACGGCGAGAGTCTGGCGATCGTCCGGTACATTCCGGAAAATAACCATTGGCGGCTGGAATATCCCGCGGGCAAAGTTCTGCTCGACACCATCAACTGGATCAGCCATCCAAAGATTTCGCCGGATGGGAAGTGGATCGCTTTTGCCGATCATGAAAACCCAGGGGGCGACGACGAGGGTTCGCTGGCGGTAATCGGCGCGGACGGCAAGGAACAAGAGAAGAAACTTTCATCTGGTTGGACCTCATTACAAGGCATTCTCTGGTCTCCGGCGGGGGATGAGATCTGGTTTACATCGACTAACACGGGCCAGGCTTCGAACCCGCGCGCCGTTACCTTTTCGGGCAAGCTGCGGACGATCACCAACGTGCCGGGAGGGATGTGGCTCGAAGACCTGCGCAATGGAACGGTGCTGGCGGTGGCGAATCACCTGCGTTTGTCGATCCGGGGCCTGGCGCCGGGCGGGAAAGAAGAGCACGAACTGGGGTGGTTTGGATGGTCGGAGCTGCGCGACATCAGCCGCGACGGGCGGAAGATTCTGTTTGAAGAGGAAGGCGATGGTGGGGGACCGAATTACACGGTGTATTTGCGCGATACGGATGGGTCGCCTCCGGCGCGCATTGGCGAGGGCCTCGCGATGGCCATCTCACCGGACACAAAATGGGCGATTACAAGACGGGCACTGGGCGGACCGCTGAACCTAGTGCCCACGGGAGCGGGCGAATCGAGACAGCTAACGCACGATGCGGTCAGCTACGACGGGGCCCGCTTTTTTCCGGACGGCAAGCGGTTGCTAGCCTACGGGATTGAAGCCGGGCACGGCGGGCGCGATTATGTAGTCGATTTGAGCAGCGGAGATTCGAAACCTATCACTCCCGAGGGCATGGGTGGACTGCAACTTTCACCGGATGCCAAGAGCGTCGCTGTGCGTGGGGGCGATGGGAAGCGGGGTATCTGGTCGCTTGAAACGGGCGATTTTCGTGCCATACCGGGGCTTGAACCAAAAGACTTCGTGATTGGCTGGACGCCGGACGGGGAGTCGGTGTATGTAACTCCGGTTAACCGGCTCGCGAAATCGCTGAAGATCGATCGGGTGAACATACAGACTGGGAAAAGGGAACCGTGGAGAACGTTTGGGGAAGAACCGGGCGGGCAGGGGGCGACTGTTGGCGGACTTTATCTGTCGAGCGACGGGAGTGCGTACGCTTATCTCTACGTGCGGACGCTGTCGGAGGCGTACGTGGTTACGGGATTGAAGTAGGACCTCCCTGGCAGGGAAGCTGCCCTAAAAATCACAATTCATGGCAGGCCGCGGGGCTGGGACGTGGGTTCGTAGGATAACTTGCGACGCATCCGTGTGTGAGAAAGGCTCTCTTCTCTCGGATCTGGCGCGCTGGAGGAAGGGTGATTCCGTGAGGCGATTCTCGCTAGTTTCAGCAGCTGTGGTCTGGGTTACGGCATTCGTTCTTCTAGCAGGCTCTTCGATTTGGGGGCAGGAGAATTCAGGGGAGCGAGTTTTCTTTGACGCCAAGGTCTTCACCGGCGATCCGCAGAATCCTTATGCGGAGGCGGTTGCGATTCGCGGGGAAAAGATTCTTGCGGTTGGAAATCTGGCTGAGGTGGTGAAATCGGTGTCCGCGAAGGCGGAACGCATCGACCTGGAAGGGAAGAGTCTTTTCCCTGGGTTCATCGATTCGCACAGTCATTCGATCGACGGCGGACTCAGCCTGATTTCGGCCGACGCCAGCGACAAAGTGGAAACTCTGGATCAGCTGGCGCCTTTTGTTGATACGGCGAAGAAGACGGGCGAGGGCATGCGCGGCGACATTCTTGAAATTGTCGGCCTGCCGCTTGAGTTCTGGTCGCATCCTGATGTGCTCAATGCCGAGTTCAGCACGGGGGCCTACGAAAAGCAGAGCGTTATTTTGCGGGGGATGGATGGGCATACGGCTTGGGCGAATCGGGCGCTGTTGCAGCGCGCGGGCATCACGGCTGACTTTATGCAGAAGCTTTCCGTTCGGGAGCGGGGCTATTACGGTGCGGACAAAGACGGCCGGCCGAACGGATTTCTGGTGGACGCGGGCATGGCGAAAATCGAGCCGCTGCTGCCTGAGCCTTCTGCGGATCGACTGCTGGTGGCCGGTCGGGCGGCTCTCGAATATAACCACAGCCTCGGGATCACGGCGTGGCTTGATCCGCTGGCCAGCGACTATGTTTTGCGAGCGTACAAAATGCTGGCAGACCGGGGTGAGCTGACTTCGGAGGTGGTGGCGTTTCCGCAGGTGTTTGCGAAGGAGCCGGCAGCGGAACTGGCTGGTGTGCAGAAGACGCGCGAGGCTTACAAGAATGTGCCGAATCTGCACGTGACCGGGATCAAGGTGTTCGCCGACGGCGTGGCGGAGTATCCGTCGCAGACGGCGCATCTCAGCAAGCCGTACAGGAATACGGGCCGCAACGGGGATCTGCTGTTTGAGCCGAAGAAGTTTGCGGAGCTGTGTGTGGCGGCGGATAAACAGGGATTGATTATTCACGTGCACGCGATTGGCGACGGCGCGGTGACGGCGGCGCTGGATGGGATTACGGCGGCGCGCAAGGCGAATGGGGATTCCGGGTTGCCGCATACGATTACGCATGAACAGTTCGTGCAGCCGGAAGATTTTCCGCGATTCCGGGAGTTGGGGGTGGTAAGCGCGTTGCAGCTTTTCTGGGCGGAGGCTAGTCCGGACACGATTGAGATTCTCAAGCCTTATCTGGATCCGGAGATTTATGAGTGGCAGTATCCGGCCCGGTCGATTTTGGATAGTGGTGGGATTATTTCGGGGGCGAGCGATTGGCCGGTTTCGACGGCGAACGTGTTCCGGGCGATTTATCAGGCAGAGACGCGTAAGGGATCGGAGGGGGTGCT
>DATHMM010000003.1:0-23241 GCA_035487095.1 Candidatus Sulfotelmatobacter sp. | reverse complement strand
CCCGAAGATAAGAAGCAACTGTTCACGGAGATTTTTCGCGTGCTCAAACGCGGAGGGCGCGCCGTGATTTCCGACATCGTCTCCGACGAAGACGTCCCCCTTCACCTGCAACAGAATGCCGAGCTGTGGAGCGGTTGCATCTCCGGCGCATTCCGCGAGGACCTGTTCCTGGGCGCATTTGAAAACGCCGGCTTCTATGGAATCGAAATTCTGGAGCGGCAGCAGGAACCGTGGCGGACAGTGGAGGGCATCGAATTTCGCAGCATGACCGTGGCCGCCTACAAGGGGAAACAGGGCGAATGCTGGGAACACAAGCAGGCGGTCATATATAAAGGACCGTTCCGCCAGGTGGTTGATGATGATGGGCATGTGCTGCGCCGGGGCATGCGGGTGGCTGTATGCCAAAAAACTTTTAACCTTTACTCCAAGGCACCTTACCGCGATTCGTTTGCGTTGGTTCCACCGCTTGTCCCGGTGTCGAAAGAAGACGCCAAGCCATTTCCTTGCACCAGCGGAACGCTGCTGCGGAACCCGCGAGAGACCAAGGGCGAAGACTATTCCCTCACTACCGAGGCACCGGCGGATTGCTGCTCCCCCGGTGACCGAAAGAGCGGGTGTTGCTGATGGCAGTTGCGAATTCGCCGTTTCCGATGTTGCCCCACGGCAATGACCACGCTGAAAGTTTCACGCAATTCCTGCGCGAAACCGGCGTGGCGGAATTGCTTCGTGCGGAAACGACCACGCTTCAAATCAATGTCGGCAAACTCTGCAATCAGGCCTGCCACCATTGCCACGTGGACGCGGGTCCCAAACGCACGGAAATCATGCCGGTGGAGGTCGCTCGCCGCGCGATGGAGTTGCTTGCCGCCAGCCCCAGCATCACCACTGTGGACATCACCGGCGGAGCCCCGGAGTTGAATCCGAATTTTCGTTGGCTCGTTGAAGAGTCGCAGCGCTTGGGCCGCCACGTGATCGACCGCTGCAACCTGACCGTGCTTCTGGAAGGCGGTCAAAACGACCTTGCCGAATTTCTCGCTGCGCGTCGCGCCGAAATTATCGCCAGCTTGCCCTGCTATACCGCGGAAAACGTAAACAAGCAGCGCGGCAAGGGCGTGTTTGAAAAAAGCATGGAAGCGCTGCGGAAATTGAACGGGCTGGGGTATGGGTTGCCGGGCTCGAAGCTGCAGCTCAACTTGGTTTATAACCCCGTCGGCGCGTCGCTGCCGCCGCCCCAGGCAAAGCTCGAAGCCGATTACAAGCAACACCTTCGTGAAGAGCATGGCATCGAGTTCCATCACTTGCTGACCATCACGAACATGCCGATTCACCGTTTCGAGGAAGACTTGCAGCGCCAGGGCAAACATGACGCCTACATGGAGCTTCTGAAGAACAATTTCAACCCCGCGACGATGCACGGCCTGATGTGCCGCTCGCTTGTGAGTATTGGCTACGACGGCAAGCTTTATGATTGCGATTTCAACCAGATGCTGGACATGGAATTGGAACAACACGAAAGTGCGGCTACAGTGTGGGACGTGAAAAGCTTTACTGGCTGGGCGGGGCGGCGGATCTCGACCGGAGGGCATTGTTTCGGTTGCACGGCTGGCGCTGGATCCAGCTGCACTGGGGCGCTCGCTTGACAGCGGGCGACCGACCTGAAGGTCGGCCACTACAGTTGGATCAATGCGCTTCCCTCATTTGCACCGGCGAGGCCACCAGCTTGTCGTAAACGATTTTCCCGTTTGAATCCAGGCGCCCGAAGGTGAGTACACCCGTCGGGCACATCTGCACGCACGCGGAGCAGCGCACGCACTCCGGATCTTCCATCGGCATGCCCTTGTTCGCGAAATTCATCACGTCGATTCCTTGATGGCACACCGAAGTGCAGACATTGCAGGAGATGCACTTCTTTTTTTCAGGAAAAATGCGGTATTTCGAAAATCGCGCATAGATATGCATCAGCGCCGCCAGCGGGCAGGCAAACCGGCACCACACGCGTCCGCTGAACCAGAAATACATGCACAAGCCGATGATCCCCGCGAGCCCTATATCCACGATGTGGTAATAATTCAGCTGAACACCCAGCAGCGCCCATTGACTCAGCAATCCCGAAAAGAGTTGAGCGCTAGTCCGCCCAATCGCCGAGTTCGGCGTCATCCAACTGACGAAGCGGAACGCCGCAATCAGCAGCGCTGCAAACAGAATCACCTGCCCCGTCATATTCAGCCGGTTCCAGAACGGCCCGTGCGGCATCTTTTCGCGGTGCGTGTCGCCCATGGTTTCCGCCAAGCCGCCGCACGAGCACACCCATCCGCAATACGCCCCCTTGCCCCACCGGTAGATAATCAACGGAATGATCACGAACGTCTGGAAAAAGGAAATCGCCAGCCACCACCACATCGGCTGCGACGTGAACACGTTCCAGACGAACAACGGCCACGCCAGCACGAACCCGAACGCCCGCCAGTATTCGCGTCCTTGTCCGTAATTTGCCGCGGGAAAAAGATTGTCCGCGATGGTTTTCATCACGCCTGAATCGAACCAGCCGTTGTGGCCCAAGAAGGGCAGCACAATGTAAGGAAGCAAAAATAGCGGAATAATTTGAAAGGCCATCAGCGAATACGTCTGGGTACGCACATAAGGCGTGTTGCGCCGGCGAATCCTTCGCAAGCCGAACGCGACAATCGCCAGTGTGTAGGCGAGCGAGTAATAAAATCCCGGCTCCGCCAGATCAATCGTGAGCGTGCCCAGCAGAGTCCGCGGATCGGCGGAGGCAGCTGCAATCGAGCCGCCCATGGCATGCAGCCAGCCCGGTACATTGAAGGGAAACCAAAGCCGCTGCTGAAAAACCTGGTTCAGGTGACTGCTCGCCTTCCAGATGTAAACAAAAGAACAGAAAGCAACGAACGCAAGAAAACTTACCAGCGCTTTCGCCGACCACTCGCCGCGAATCGGAATCCCCGAGCGCCGGAAGAAATCCAGCGGCGCTTCCCTTCCCAACATCGTGAAAACAAAGTCGTTTGGAATCGTTAACGTCTTGCCGGATGCGTCGCGCAGCACGGCGGTGGCCGGCTCAATCTTCTGCACCAAAGATTCCATCACCAGCCGCACGCAGCCAGGCGCCTTGTCTCCGCGCATGTAGGAACTCGCCGCCGTAGTCACCCGCTCCGAGGTGGGACGCTCCACCGCAACGCGCGCCGCCGGATCCTTCACCAGCATTTGCAGTTTCTCTACGTTCTCCGGCTTCGGCCGGGAAAACTCTTTCTTCCGGCAGCTGAGCGTTACCTTGCCGCCGCAAGCCGCAATGGCAATCGAAGTTTCCAGCGCCGTATCGCCGCCGCCGACGACCAGCACTTCCCTGCCGGCGAACTCCTTCGGATCAAAGAGGCGGTTGTAAACCTTATCGAGATCTTCGCCTGGGCATCCAAGCTTGCGGAAATTACCGCTTCGCCCGATGGCCACGATCACGCGATGCGCGCGCGTGGACTTTCCATCCGCGTGATGCAACACCGTCAAATTTCCCGAGCGTTCCAGCCGCTCGATTCGCGCGGCAACAGGCTCGATTCCCGCCGCCCGCTGCTGCGCCTCCATCTCCTCCAATAGCGCTTCCTTCACGGTCGCTTGAAAGATCAAGCCGCCGTCCAGCTTTAACTCCGTTGGGTAAGTGTAGATGGGCTTCGCTTTGGGGAAATTTACAACGGTGGAGAAGATTTGCGTCGCTTCATACACGGCAAAGCGAACTTGTGCCTTCCTAGCCTCGATCGCGGCGGAAACGCCACCGACACCGGCGCCGACAATGGCAATGTCCAATACATCCGGGTGCGATGTATCGCGCTTCTGAAATTCAGACTCTTTCAGGATGGCGCGCACCGCGTTCGTCGCCGTCTGCGACGAAAATTTCAACAGTGGGATTCCGGAGAGGTCTCCGACGATCCGCACTCCCGGCAGGTTGGTGATTCCGTTCTCGCCGGTAACGGGCAGTTTCTCGACTGCGCCCGCCGGCCAGCGCGTGTGCAGCCACCTGGTGTAAGCCGCAATGGGATTGTTCATGGTCACCCTACAACATCACGCTGGGCAGGCAAATTCAAGCCGTGCCACGGGTTTGATGCACCTATGGGAGTGGTTGGCTTCGAAAAAGTTTCGCAAGCAAAAAAAAGAATTAGCTGAAAGAGGCTTGTTCAGGCATCCTTTGGGAAGGCTCCTGCATTAAATATGGGTTCCGGGCATGCGGTCCTCGGGCAGACAACTCCGCAAATCATCGCTGAAGGCGGGCATTTTCAGATTCAGGATGGGAAAACCATGAGCGCTTGTACGCATTTGACCCACATTCACAAAGTGACGCCGCACACCAAAGGCTGCGAAGAGTGCCTGAAAATGGGCGACACATGGGTGCACCTGCGCCTATGCATGGAATGCGGCCACGTGGGCTGCTGCGATTCCTCCAAAAACAAGCACGCGACCAAGCATTTTCACCGTACCAAGCACCCGATTATGCGGTCGCTGGAGCCCGGTGAAACTTGGGGATGGTGCTTCGTCGACGAAATCGAACTCGAGTTTCCCTGATTCGACTTGAGGCGATCTGCGTCAGCGGCCGACCTTCAGTTTAGGCAGCGGGCTGGGAAGAAGGCTCCGCAAGAATCGATGCCAGTGTGGAAGTAAACCGGTCCGCATCCGCCGCCGTGAAACACAGCGGGGGGCGCAGCTTGATCACATTATGGTGCGGCCCATCGGTCCCCGCGAGGATGCCTTCTTCGCGCAGGCGATTGACCACATAGGAAGCCTGGCTTGTTGCCGGCACGCGTGTCTCGCGGTGGGTGACCAGATCAACTCCGACAAAAAGTCCCAAGCCGCGCACATCGCCTACCAGTGGAAATTTCACCTGCAGCTCCCGCAAATCGCGCATCCATTGGGTGCCGACCGTCAGCGCGTTTTGCTGGAGATTTTCGTCGCGCAAAACATCGAGCACCGCCAACCCTGCTGCGCAGGCCACGGGATTTCCGCCGAACGTACTGAAAAATTCCATGCCGTTTGCGAAGGAGGCCGCGATTTCGCGCGTGGTCACCACCGCCGCCAATGGAAACGCATTGCCCATCGGCTTCCCAAACACGGCGATGTCCGGCACAACTCCCTGCGTCCCAAATCCCCAAAAGTGCGTGCCCAGGCGCCCGAACCCCACCTGCACTTCATCCGCTATGCACACCGCGCCCGCTGCGCGCACAAGCTTATACACTTCCGCAAGATAGTTCGGCGGGAAGACGACCTGCCCTCCCACGCTGGGCAGCGTTTCTGCGAGATAAGCCGCAACGCCCCGCCCGTTCTTTTTGCAATCGCTCAGAATTTCGCCAACGTGCGCCGCGTACCTTTTTCCAAGCTCCGGTTCGCCCCGCCGGTACAAGCCGCGATAATCATCCGCAATCGGCGCCACATGCACCCACGGCTTGCGGCCGCGTCCTCCCGGGCCGTCAAATTTGTACGGGCTGATATCGATGAGCGTGGAGGTATGTCCGTGATACGCGTGCTCGAGCACGATAATGTCTTCGCGCCCGGTATGCGTCCGCGCCAGGCGGATCGCCAGTTCATTGGCCTCGGTGCCGGAGTTCACGAAGTAACACACATGCAGCGGATCGGGCAGCAGCGCCGTCAAGCGTTCGGCATACTTCAGGATGTTGTCGTGGAGATAACGGGTGTTGGTATTCAGCAGCGCCACCTGCTCCTGAATCGCGCGCACCACCCTGGGATGCGAGTGCCCCACAAGTGGGACATTGTTATAGACATCCAGGTACGCGCGGCCTGTCTCGTCGTATAAATGCTGCATCGAGCCGCGAACAATCTTCAGCGGCTTCTCATATGACAGCGAAAGATTGCTCCCCAGCAATCGCTTGCGCGCCGCCAGCGATTCCTCGAACGTGAGTTCTTTCTTCGTGGCTGAGCCCGCTCCCTTGGAGTGATTCCGGCCGATGATCGGGGCCACCTTGGCGGCAATCGCGCGGAAATATTCCTGTGCCGCGTGCGGCTCGATCGCTTCCAGGCGTTCCAGGGCCGCCCAAGCCGGCGCTTCGGACGCCGTCACGTAGGGATCATCCGGCACCAGCGACTTGCGGTGCGCTGAGTTCACTACGCTGACCGCAAGCCGCGCCGCCGCCAGTGAGAAGAAAGCCGCAATCTCTTCGTCGGTCAGCGGCAGGACATTGTGATAGCCCGCAAGCACGGCGCCCGCCGCCGCCAACGCATCATCTTTGCCCAGCATGGCGTAAGCCGCCGCAATCGCCGGATCCGCCACCAGCAACCCCTCGTGCATGTCGCCGAAATCGATCACGGAAACCACGCGCTGCACCTTTGGATCCACAAGGGCATTGTGATCGTTGGCATCGCCGTAAATCACGCTTTGCCGGAGCAACGGAAATCGCGGCACGGCCTCCTCTTGAAACAAATTGAGAAACTTCTTGGCCAGCGCCCGTCGATCCGGATCGGCGATGTGTCCAAGATAGTCGCGGGCCCAGTTGGAGCGCGAAAGATCCCACTTTAAAAACCGCTGTGCGCCCGGGTGCGAGAAATCCTTCAGGGCGGAATCGATTTCTCCCATCAATCGGCCGAGTGACTCAAGAAGTTCCGAGGTATGCGGCTTGGTTTCCGCCAGGGTCGTCCCCGGCAGATAGGACAGCAACCATTCGAGGCGCGAAGTGCCGTCTTCCAGCCCGATGCGGCTGTAAAGTTCGCCCTTGGAGTTGGGAATCACACGAGGCAAAGCCAGATGCGGCGCACGCTCGGCCAAGTGTGTGAACGCGCGGCATTGCATGTCCACGAACGAGACTTCGCGCGCCGGGTGCATCAGTTTCAGAACGAACTCGCGCGAGTCGCCGGCCCGCAGATGAAAATTATCGTCGTACTCGCCAGGCAGCACACGAATCTCAGCCGTGAGGCCGTACACTTCCCTTGCAACACGCGCAGCCACACCGGTGGTCAGCGGCGCGGCGACCCTCGCTTCTGGCATCATGCCCAAAATTGTAATGGCACCGCGCCGCGTGGGCAAATCCGCGGGATCCATTCGGGCCAGATTGATAGAGCGCGATCGCGAAAACTCCGAAATTGGCCCGCCGGGCTTCCCTACTCAGTCGCAACGGGAAATGATAGAATCACAATTACTGAACGCCGCGACGCCCAGCGGATTCCCAGGCCAAGCAAGCACCTGCGCGGCATCGCATTAATTCTTTCAAACTCAATAAAAATGGGGGGAGTAATGAATCAGAAATGGGCAGCACTCGGATTAGCGACACTGCTTGGACTGGCCACGGGCTGCAACAAAGGCGACACTTCGACAAATCCTTCCACTGATGGCACTCAACAAGGCGCAGGCCAATCTGCCTCTTCGCAGCAGCCGGCCCCTGCTCCTGAACCACCCAAGCCAATCGTGGTTCCAGCAGGGACTCCAATCACCGTGGTTTTGACGAGCACCATCAGTTCGAGAGTGGCCAAGCCTGGCGACGAGTTCGAAGCCACGGTGGCAGAGCCGGTGGTTGTGGAAGGGCGCTCTGCCATTCCCAAAGGCGCGCACGCTACGGGCACGGTGACGGACGCCAAGAAACAAGGCACGTTCAAAGGTGAAGCGGTTCTGGCGGTCCGTTTGACGCGGGTTGAAATTCGCGGCAATGGCTACACGATCTCGACGGACACTTACGGCGGCACGCAAAAGGGCAAGGGCAAACGCACCGCAGTCGTCACCGGCGGAGGCGCGGCGGTCGGCGCACTCATCGGGGGCCTTGCGGGCGGCGGCAAAGGCGCGGCGATTGGCGCTGGTGTCGGCGCGGGAGGCGGTCTCGCGGCATCCGGTGCGACCGGCGGGAAGAACGTGGAATTTCCCTCGGAGTCTTCCATCACCTTCAAATTGAAGGACCCCGTCACCATCGAACGCTAGTCAACTTCCTTCGCAAAACCAAAAAAGGCCTCCGAACCACTTGGTCCGGAGGCCTTTTGATTTTCAGGGAACCGCAATTGCCATTTCCTTTCCAACTCAGGCTGGGGAGGCTTGCTGATCATGGTTTTTCGGGCACGCCCGAAGAGCAAATGGAATCATGAGCAGGGCGCAGCCCATCGGGAGTATGAATCCAAATCGAAGCGAATGCGTTTGCGAGGCAACGACACCCACCAGCCACGGAATCAGAGAACTTCCAATCCCCGCCGCCCCAAAAAAGAGCGCCGCCAGCCACGTGGCATCGTCCTTGAAAATCGCAGCCAGCCAAGTGACGTAGATCGGATACTGGGGCGCACAGCCGAAACCCGCCAGCAACGCGCCGGCGTGGAGCAGGCCGGGCGTATGTGCGAAGGCCACAAGTGCGACACCAACGGTCGCGAGTACCAAACCAGCCACACACAGCGTCAACTGGGAAAAGCGTTTCAGGGCAACGGGAGCGAGGAAGCGCCCAAGCAGCAGGAATCCATAGAAAAAGGCGGGCGCGGGGGCCAGCTTCCCGGTCGCAAACCCGATCATTCGTTTTTCGTCGAGCGCGACCCAGCCGCCCACGGATATTTCAACTCCGACGTAGAGACAGAACAGCAAAGCCAGCGAAACCCACGGGGAGGGCTGCAATTTGGAGCGCCACACCGCGAACGATCGCTTTGGCCGGCTTTCTGAGGACGCAACCGGCTCGGCTTTCTGCACGAAATGCACCGCGGCAAGCCCAAGAAACCCAACAGTGAGCGCAACTGCCAGGGCGCGCAAGCTCAGATGCCCGAGGAAATATGCGACAAGGAAGGGGCTGGAAACGGCGCCGATCCCCCACGAAAAATTCAGTAAACTCACCGCGGCCGCGACGTTTGCTGACGGCAAGTACGTCGCCCGCAGATTGATCGATGGATTCGTCAGCCCGTAACCCAGCCCGTAAATCGCCACGAACACCGTCGAAAAAAACCAGGGGCCGAGCCCCAGGCAGGCGAATCCCAGCGCAAAACATAAGTAGCCCGCGCTGATCACTTTCGAAAATCCCATCCTGGGCAACAGCCAACTGGTCACAAGCGTGCCCAGAAAGCTGCCGAAATATTGCGTGGAGAAAAACAGGCCGGCCTGCTCGTCGGTTAGATTCCAGTGGTGCGTGAAAAAAGGCAGGACCGGGCCGAGCATCGTCATGCTGACGCCGATCAACACGAAGCCCAGATGAAGATAGGCCCATTCCAGGCGTGCGTCCCGGATGGCGGAATTTGGCGCGGGAACGGCAAGAGTTTGTTCGGACATTTCAGGTATGAGTGTCGAGTGTCCCATACCCTGCCTGATTCGAACAAGCGAATCGCCGGTGGTATGCAGGAACGCGCTTACGTTTCCCTAATGTGGGACTCATCCTTTTCTTAGGGTGTTCATCTAACCTATGAAGAGCATCCGGAGAGAAGCATGTCCGACTTAATTTTTGCGATTTGCACTTTGGCCTTTTTCGTTTTGAGCATCCTCTATCTGCGCGGCTGCGAGCGCCTGAAATAAACAGGTGAATCCATGATAGGAAACGTCTTACTGATCGCGATATCGCTCTTGTTGTGCGGCTATCTGCTTTATGCCCTTTTGAAACCGGAGAAATTCTAATTATGACCGGCAACGGTTGGTTCCAGATTTTCCTGTTCTTTGGCGCTGTCGTGCTGCTGACCAAGCCATTGGGAATTTTTCTGTATCGCGTATACGAACGCAAACCCACTTTCCTCGATCCCGTCTTGCGCCCCATCGAACGCCTGATCTACCGCGTGTGCGGCATCGACGACACGAAGGAGACGGACTGGAAAGACTATGGCATCTCCATGCTCCTCTTCAGCGGGGTTTCGCTGATACTTCTCTACCTGATCGAGCGCACGCAACAGTGGCTCCCGCTGAATCCGCAGAAACTGGCGAATCTCTCGCCCGACCTTGCGTGGAACACAGCCGTCTCTTTCACCACAAACACAAATTGGCAATCGTACGTGCCCGAATCCACCATGAGTTACTTCACGCAGATGGCGGGGTTGGCCTATCACAACTTCACATCCGCCGCCGTCGGGATGGCGTTGGCGATCGCGGTGATCCGCGGCGTTGCCCGTAAAGAATCGAAGACCATCGGCAATTTCTGGGTGGACTGCACGCGAAGCCTGCTGTGGATTCTGCTGCCGCTTTGTATCATCCTGGCCTTGGCGCTCGTTTCACAGGGCGTGGTGCAGAATCTTCTCCCATATACGCAGGCAAGTCTCGTCGAACCACAAACAGTCGAGAAGCAGGCCCCTGACGGCACGAAATCGCAGGATACCGTCACCACGCAGGTGATCGCCCTGGGACCCGTCGCATCCCAGGAAGCGATCAAGATGCTGGGCACCAACGGCGGTGGATTCTTCAACGCCAACAGCGCGCATCCCTTCGAAAATCCCACTCCGCTCAGCAACCTTCTCGAAATGCTGATGATCTTCGCCATCCCGTCAGCCCTCACATACACGCTTGGCCGCATGACCGGCTCCGCGAAGCATGGTTGGGCCGTCTGGAGCGCAATGGCTGCTCTATTCCTTGCAGGCGTTCTGGTGGCCTACGCGGTCGAATCGCGCGGCAACCCGATGCTGAAGGGCGTCAACACTGTCGCATCCGAAACGCAGCCGGGCGGAAACATGGAAGGCAAGGAAGTGCGATTCGGCATCGCAAATTCCGCGCTGTTCACGACAGTGACCACGGACGCGAGCTGCGGCGCCGTCAACAACGCCCACGATTCGCTCACGCCGATCGGGGGCATGATTCCGCTGATCAACATTATGCTCGGCGAAATCGTGTTCGGCGGGGTAGGCTCCGGACTTTACGGCATGATCGTTTTCGTAATCCTCTCCGTATTCATCGCCGGGCTGATGGTCGGGCGCACGCCGGAATATCTTGGCAAGAAGATCGAAGCGTTTGATGTGAAGATGGCTGTCCTCTCGATACTGGTCTCATCGTTGACGATCCTGATCTTCTCCGCCATTTCGATAGTCACAAAAGCGGGGCTGGCGGGCATCAGCAATCCGGGCCCGCACGGCCTCTCGCAAATTCTGTACGCGTATACCTCCGGGACCGGTAACAACGGCTCCGCCTTCGCCGGCATAAACGCCAACACACTGTGGTACAACTCTACGCTTGCTATCGCTATGCTTCTCGGCCGGTTCTTCTCCGTGATTCCCATTCTCGCCGTCGCCGGCAATCTCGCCGCCAAAAAACATGTCCCCGAATCGCTCGGCACTTTTCCCGTTACCGGGCTGCTTTTCACCGTTCTTCTTATTTCCGTGATTGTCATCGTCGGCGCGTTGACTTTCTTCCCGGCCCTCAGCCTCGGGCCGATTCTCGAGCACCTGCTGATGAACGCGGGAAAGGCATTTTGAGGACCCCATGACCCCGAATCCCCAGGCAAAAAGCACTTCGTTCGGCGACCGTAAAATTCTGCGCAACGCCATCATTGACTCTTTCTGGAAGCTGGATCCCCGCTTGATGGTCAAGAACCCGGTGATGTTCGTAGTCGAAGTCGGAGCGGTAATCACCCTCGTCGTCCTCGTCTCCAATCTGGTTCAGCATCACGGCGACTTCCGGTTCGGATTGCAGATCACGCTCTGGCTGTGGTTCACAGTCCTCTTTGCCAACTTCGCCGAAGCCATGGCCGAAGGCCGCGGCAAAGCCCAGGCGGAAACTTTGCGCAAGGCTCGCGCCGAAACCGAAGCGCGCAAATTGCGTGATGATGGAACAACGGAGTTGCTGCCCAGCTCAAAACTTCGTTCCGGCGATGTCGTCGTGGTTGCCGCCTGCGAATTTATTCCCGGCGACGGTGAAGTGATTGAAGGCGTGGCCTCCGTGGACGAGTCCGCAATCACCGGCGAATCCGCGCCGGTCATTCGCGAGTCTGGCGGCGACCGCTCCGCGGTCACTGGCGGCACGCGCGTCCTCTCCGACGAAATAAAGGTGCGCATCACGTCGAACCCCGGCGAGACTTTCCTGGACCGCATGATCAGCCTCGTCGAAGGCGCGTCTCGGCAGAAAACCCCTAATGAAATTGCCCTGAATATTCTT
The DNA here is from genome assembly GCA_035487095.1 of Candidatus Sulfotelmatobacter sp. Classification (GTDB taxonomy): domain Bacteria; phylum Acidobacteriota; class Terriglobia; order Acidiferrales; family UBA7541; genus Acidiferrum. The sequence goes on along the minus strand of DATHMM010000003.1, from coordinate 11,222 downwards.
CTCGCCGGGCTGACCATTATTTTTCTTCTTGCTGTCGTCACCCTGCAGCCCTTCGCGATCTATTCCGGCGCGCCGCAAAGCGTCTTTGCACTCATTTCGCTGCTCGTCTGTCTAATCCCCACAACCATCGGCGGGCTTCTCTCTGCGATTGGCATCGCGGGAATGGACCGCCTGATCCAGCGCAACGTAATTGCAATGTCGGGACGCGCTGTGGAAGCCGCCGGGGACGTGGACGTTCTGCTCCTCGACAAAACCGGCACGATCACTCTGGGCAATCGCGAAGCAACGGCGTTTCACGCCGCGCCGGGCATCACTGATGCGGACCTTGCCAGCGCGGCGCAACTCGCTTCCTTCGCCGATGAAACTCCCGAGGGGCGCTCCATCGTGGTGCTCGCCAAGGAAAAATACGGTCTGCGTGGGCGGGAACTTGCTCCTCACAATCCCGTCTTTATTCCCTTCTCCGCGCAAACTCGGATGTCCGGCGTGGACATGGACGGCCGTGAAATCCGCAAAGGCGCTCCGGAAGCCATCAAGCGCTACATTGCAGAAAAAGGGCAGCAGGTTCCTCCGGAAGTGCAGGAGCATGTCGCTCGGATCGCAAATTCCGGTGGCACTCCTCTTCTCGTCGCCGCAAATCACCGTGTCTACGGCACCATCGAACTCACGGACATCGTCAAAGGCGGCATCCGCGAACGCTTCGATCACCTTCGCGCCATGGGCATCCGCACCATGATGATCACCGGAGACAATCCGCTGACAGCCGCTGCGATCGCGCGCCAAGCCGGCGTGGACGATTTTCTCGCCGAGGCCAAGCCAGAAGACAAAATGGCGCTGATCCGCAACGAACAAGCCAAGGGAAAACTTGTCGCCATGACGGGCGACGGCACCAACGACGCACCCGCGCTGGCGCAGGCCGATGTCGGCGTCGCGATGAACACGGGCACGCAAGCCGCCAAGGAAGCCGGCAACATGGTGGACCTGGACTCCAATCCAACCAAGCTGATCGAAATTGTCGAGATTGGAAAACAGTTGCTGATTACGCGAGGCGCTCTCACCACATTCTCCGTCGCCAACGACGTCGCCAAGTATTTCGCGATCATCCCGGCGATGTTTGCCGGCACGTTCCCGCTGCTCGGCACGCTCAACGTGATGAAGCTGCGCACGCCGGAATCCGCGATTCTCTCAGCGGTCATCTTCAATGCGTTGATTATTATCGGGCTGATTCCGCTCGCGCTGCGCGGCGTGCGCTATCGTCCGCTTGGCGCGGCCGCGCTGTTGCGGAGGAATATGTTCATCTACGGACTGGGCGGCGTGATCGCCCCATTTTTGGGCATCAAGCTGATTGATATTCTTATTTCATGGCTGCGGCTGGCGTAGGGGATATATGAGAAAAGAACTGATTGTTGCCTTGCGGTTCACTCTAGTTACCACCGTATTTTTCGGATTGCTCTATCCACTGGGCGTGACGGGGCTGAGCAAAATGATCTTTCCAAAGCAGGCAGCCGGAAGCCTCATCGAGAAAAATGGCCACATCGTCGGCTCAAGCTTGATCGGCCAGTCTTTCACCTCTGAGAAATATTTTCATTCGCGCCCATCCTTTGCCGGAAATGGATACGACGCCGGTGCGTCCAGCGCGTCAAATCTCGCACCGACCAATCAAGGGTTGATCGACCGCGTCAAATCCGATGTCGCCAAGCTCCAGCAGGAAAATCCTGGTGTGGCCATACCTGCCGACCTTGTCACCTCATCCGGTTCCGGCTTGGATCCCGAAATTTCACCTGCCGCGGCGGACTTCCAGATTCCCCGCGTCGCCAAAGCGCGCGGGTTGAGTGTGGAGTCCGTGAAGGCGCTCGTCGCGCGTCACACGCAGGGCAGAACCTGGGGAATCTTCGGCGAGCCGCGCGTAAACGTGCTTGAATTGAATTTGGATATCGATACCCAAAGGTAGGAGTCCCTTCTGATTGGGCGATTAAGATCAGTCTCCAAAAGCGGTGGCTTGGCCACCGCACTCAAAGGTAAGAGCGGACGGCCTCAGAAGGCCGTCCCTACACGAGAAAAAGTTCACCCAACGGCCTTCCTGTTCTACTTGGAGCCCTTCCCCGAACTCTTCGCCGGCTTCGGCGGCTGAAACCTGTAGCCCACCCAGGGCTCCGTCAAAATAAATTTCGGCTCCGCTGGATCTTTCTCAATCTTTTTTCGCAATTGGTTGATCACCACGCGCAAATTCTCCGTCTCTTCCCCGTATTCCGGCCCCCAAACCGCTTGCAGCAGCCGCCGGTGGGAGACGGGTTTCCCCTGTTGCGCGATCAGGTGTTTCAGCACTTCAAACTCCTTGGGCGCGAGGTGAACCTCTTCTCCCAAAGCGGTCACGCGCCGGGATTCGAAATCCACCGAAAGGTCCCTGGATTGAAAAGGAGGAATCGCTTCAGACGTGGAATGCCTGCGCAGCGAGGCGCGTACCCTGGCCAGCAATTCCTCAATCCCAAACGGTTTGGTGACGTAGTCATCCGCGCCCGCATCCAGCGCCACAACTTTGTCGCGCTCGCCATTGCGCACGGTCAGCATGATAATCGGGGCCGCCGTGAAGCTCCGCAATTCCCTGCACGTTTCGATACCGGAAATGCCGGGCAAATTCACGTCCAGCAGGATCAGATCGGGCTTTGTCTTCCGCGCCAACTCCACGGCTTCTTCTCCGCTCGCTGCTTCCACGAGCTCATATCCGCGAAACGTCAATGTTGAGCGGAGCACCCGCCGGATCTGCGGTTCGTCGTCCACCACCAGGATGCTCGCGGAATTCATCGGTTCTCGCTCCGGACAGCCACCGGCAAGGTAAACGAAAACACCGATCCCGAATTCAGTTGGCTGGTCACCGAAATCGAACCTTTATGCGCGGTCACGATTGCCTTGGCAATCGGCAAGCCCATCCCGGTGCCGCGCACCTGATAACGCTGGTCCTTGCCTCGGTAAAATTTGTCGAAAATCAAGCCCTGCTCGAATGGATCGATGCCAGGGCCGCGATCCGCAACGCTCACCGTCACCATTTCACCGTTCGCCTCCGCCGTGATAGTGATTGGATGTTCCTTCTTGGAATAGAGATTCGCGTTGTCCACCAGTTGCACCAGAATATCTTTCGCCAATTCCAAATCCGCGCGCACCAACGGCAAATCTTCGCCCGCGTTTACTATGACTCTTCGATCCCCGAGCGCCTTTCTCAGATGGCTCAGAGCCGCGTCCACTAGCGTGGAAATCGCCACCGGCTGCAAGTGGAGTTCGAACTCGCCGGATTCGAGCTTCGCCATCTCGGCAGCTTCTTCCACCAGGTGGTTCAGCCGGTCGCATTCCTCATTTACGATTGTCAGCAGCTCCTTCTGCTGCTGCGAGTCTCTTCCGGCAGACGCGAGCAGGTCTGTGGTGGCCGCCTTGATGGCGGTAAGCGGCGTGCGGAAATCGTGGGCGATCGAATCGAGCAGGGCGGACTTCAGCCGTTCTCCCTGGCGCTCCGCCTCCGTTTCGCCCAGTTGCTCTACTGCCCGCGCGCGCTCCATCGCGATGGCGACCAAGGAGCCGATGGCGTCGAGCGTTTGCCGCGAAAGCACCGCTCCCGAGATGCCCAGGCTCCCAATTGGTTTAACGCCAAGCCGCACAGGGACGAAGTGCAAGGGCTGCATCGGATCGGAAGTCGTTTCGTCGAGCACGTACGCCTTCTTCATCTTCTCTTCGTCAATCTGCGCCGCGCCGTATCCCGAACGATAAAACTTGTCCTTCTGCGGCACGAAGAGTTCCGCCGCGCCCGCCTCAAAGCAGTCCACGATGTGATTTGGAATGGCATTCATCAATTGTATGACGTTGCCTTCGCCCAGCAGCTTCTCGCTGAAGGCATACAACCGCTCCACTTCCCGCCGGCGGTTATGCGCCGCATCCGCTTCGAGGCGAATCCGCGCCGAAAGTTGGCTGCCCATGATGGAGGTGATCAGGAAAGCGCCCAGCGCCACCCAGTTCTGCGGATCCGCAATCGTAAATGTTCCGATCGGCGGCAGGAAATAAAAATTGAACAGCAGCATCGCGGTGATCGACATAAATACCGACACCACCATGCCCCACACCGCGGAAACTGCTAAAATTGCCAATAGAAACGAAAGCGCAACCGTCGTCTGGTTTACGTGGAGAAATCGCGTATATCCGTAGGTAATGGAGATCAAGAGGACCGCGGCGACAGCGAATCCGATTCCGCGCCCCGCAACGAATCGCGTCATGCTCTTATTGTAACCCGGGACGATTTCGAAGACTGGAGAACAACTCAACTTGCCCAAGAAGCCCGAAGAGTGGCTTGAACTCGCCTCTCCCTCGCCCAACGCCAGGGGCATTTTCAAACTCTTTCTTGGTTACGCTCCCGGCGTCGGCAAAACCTACAGCATGCTCAGCGAGGCCATCCGCCGCAAAGGCCGCGGCGAAGACGTCGTAATCGGCATCATCGAAACTCACGGCCGCAAGGGAATTCAGGAGCTTGCCGTGCAGCTTGAGGCCGTTCCCCGGAAGAAAATCGATTACAAGGGCACTCCGTTTGAAGAAATGGACATCGACGCCATCCTGGCACGCCAGCCAGGCGTCGTTCTTGTCGACGAGCTCGCCCACACAAACATCCCCGGCAGCCGCCACCGCAAGCGCTACGAGGACGTGCAGGAACTTCTCTCCGCAAAGATCAGCGTGGTTTCCACCCTCAACATCCAGCACATCGAAAGCATCGCTCCCACCGTTCGCGCCATCACCGGCGTGACCGTTCGCGAAACCGTTCCCGATTGGGTGCCGCTCAGCGCCAGCGAAACCGTGATGGTGGACCTGACGCCCGAGGCGCTCGTCAATCGCATGCGGCGGGGCGACGTCTACGGCAAGGAAAAGGTGGAGCAGTCTCTGAAGAATTTTTTCCGCCGCGGGAATCTCATCGCGCTCCGCGAACTCGCGCTGCGCCAGGTCGCCGAGCAGGTGGACCGCAGCCTTGAAACGTACATGGACGCGAAGCAAATCCGCGAGAACTGGGGCGTCCGAGAACGCATCGCCGTCTGTGTTTCCGGCAGCGCCTCCGGTCAATATCTGGTCGCCAGGGGCGCGCGCATGGCGCGTCGCATGGATGCGGAGCTTTACGTGGTTCACGTGATGCGCGAATTCGCTACCCGCGAAGAAAATCCCAAAATCCTGGAAGCCAATTTACGCTTCGCGGAAAATCTTGGCGCGCTGGTTGTGCGCCTGAAAGGACGCAGCGTAGCCGACGCAATCGCCGACTTCGTCCGTTCCAAACACATCACCCAGGTGATTTTCGGGCGCGCCCTGGTCCGCGATTGGAAAAAGTTTCTTTACCTAAGCGTGGTGCATCGCTTCTTGCGCGAGTCGCCGGCAGTGGACATCCACATCGTCACCCAGGAGCCCGAAGTCGACTGACGGGCGGCTCCGATCCCCTCCCGAGCACGCAATTCCTGGATCCGAGGTACGGGAATCGCGCGCAAAAATCTTGCACATTTTTCCACAGAGAAGCCACTTACCAGTTAGGCGTCGACGGCCTAGAATGGCCGCGGTTCATATTCCTTGGGAGGCTTTCGATGCTGTTTGCCACCGTGTCTCGCGGCAGGAAACTCGGAACCCGCCTGCTCCCCCACCGCTTTAAGGACGATCGCTACCACGTCCGTCTTGGCAAGCAGGGCCCCTACATTCCCATCACCGACTATCGAGACATCCCTTCCTATCTCGCCAACGGCTATTCCCTGGAGATGAGCAACAAAGCCGAGAAATACAATCCCACTCTCATCCGCCCCGAATCCATCCGCGGCTGGAGCAAAAACTTCTAGTCACCCTGGGAACGCCATTCTCCAGAATGGCGTTCCATCTCGGTGCCCCAATGAAAACATAGAAGGGCGCCCGAACGTCCGCGCTTTGGCAGGCGTCGGATCCTCAACAATCTGGATTTATCCAAAACGTTGGTGGAAAGGCCCTGTCTTGAGCATTCCTCTAGAAATGGTTGGGACACGGAACGTGCCTCAACTTTAGTTTCGAAGGTGGGGCATCAGGCGCCCTGTCTCTCGCAAAACTCGTTGCACGGTGGGGCGACCACAAAAAAAGAATTACCTGTAGTTCTCGTTTCCCGGGCTAGCAATGTACCTGCAGCTTACGGAGCGTGAGGAGTCCGATTGGGAGCAGTCCCGCCAGGAGCAACGCAAACGTCGCAGGTTCCGGGACGGTAGTGCCACCACCTCCGGTGCCACCTGTTCCCCCGGTGCCACCAGTTCCACCTGTACCGCCAGTGCCCCCGTTCAAACCGCTAACGCTGGCCGCGCACGTGTCGGAGATGGTGTTGTCGCCGGCAAAGGTCACGTCACCAGTTGACGCCAGGAGCCTACCGCAACTATCTGTTACGCCGGTGGTAGTGATGCTTGTGCCCGCGAGAACATTTCCTAACATCACGCCAGAGAGGGCCGCGGAGCTGCCGATATCCCAATAGACGCCAGCGTTGGTGGCGTCAAGTCCAGACGCGAACCCAACTACCCCCGAGGAGGTTAGGGAACTCCCGATGAAAACCCAGCTTGGATTGCTGACGCCAAGAGTGTTTGTGAGAGTGAGAGTCCCCGTCAAATCAGCCGCCCCAATATTATAGACACCCGGATTGAGACTAACTCCATTCAGGTTACTCTGCGCGGTACCGACGGACGCCAAGCCTCCTAAAACAGTCAGCGCATTGGTGAGTCCCGCCTGAGCCGCCAGCGCGGTCGCGTCACCGGCGTGCTGCGTACCAGTTAGGGTGAAGGTCGAAGGGCTAGCTATGGTGATCGAAGCGGCTGGGGAGACACCCACATTCCCTGTAATGGTGTCGTTGCCCGTTGCGAAGCTTACCACCGGCGTGCCACCCAGGACCGCAAAAGGACTCAAATCAGGTCCAAGGACGTCGTCGGCACTAGCATTGGGCACCAGTAGAAAAAGAATTAACGCGAGAAACGAGAAAGAAATCAGAAGAATCTTCATATGGCCACCTTGCTGGGTAGGTTCGCCACAATCGCTCCGCGCGTGGGACAGTCCATCAGGAGCGCAATGAGGCAAGCAAATCTTACAAAATGCCAAACATGGCGTCTGTACACTATGGAACATGTATTGTCTTGAACTACATCTTTGTGCCCGCTGCCCGGACCTTTCGAATGTGAAGGCTTGGAGCGGCGATTGATCCGCGCGGAGACGCGATTTTTCGGATCTACGAATTTTCAAAAGGCGAATTCTGGATCTGCTCGTAAAAATTGCTCCGCTTGTAGTTGCGGATGAAGTGGGAGCAGATATCCTCGTTGCAAGTGCCTTCTGCCGATTGAGTCTTGCTCTCAAAACCGCCAAGAAATGCCCTGGCAATATCTTGTTTGAAGTTGACGCGCGGGAACTGCGCGACGACCTTATTGCGCAAGTCTTCGGGGAATTTCTCGTATCCGATGCCGAGCACATCAAGACCGACGCCATTAAATAACAGCTCGACTTCCAACTGCTTGTACTGCGCGATGCCGGGAGTCGTATGCAGAGAGATGGCGTCCCAGGCTGTCTGGATTCGCGTTTCCGGCACGCCATGATGTTCGAGGAACTGGCGCACGGCATTCGCACTGTCCACTTCAAAGCGATCCGCCGCGCTGCTGAACTTCTTCAACAAGCCCAGATCATGGAATGCTGCGCAGACAAACAGAAGCTCTACATCGAATTTTTCCCCTGTCTGCCTGCCAAGCTCGTTGGCCCAGAAGAAGACCCGGTGAGAGTGGTTGAAAAGCAGAGGCGTGCTGAACTCCCGGAGAAGACCGGTAGCCTCGCGGGTCAATTGCGTGTCCGGGACTCCACTCTCCACTCGTTGAAACTTGGGCGCCGGTGTGGGCACGGGCAGAACTACCTTGGGCCGCCGAAACGTCGGACCCGCCTGCACAGACTGCCCAGCGGAGGCCGTATTCAACTTACCGCCGGCCGCAACGGCCCCAACCCCGGCCGAAGCATTGTCTAAACGTCCATTCATCTCTTCCCCCTAAGCGATAACGGTCGACATGCCTACGATGACTTTTCTTCGCTCCGTGGTCACAACTTTTTCATAATTTATCGTTGTGAAGCGGATACGCAGGATTGCGCACCGAAAGACACACAACCAACGTCATTCGAGACGGCACCCTTTGGGGCAAAGATCGCTCCCCCAGTAAGAAAAAGAATCAGGATAACCAGGATGGAATGCGGAGGGACGAGGTATTCCAGAAACGCCTGGTGTGGCGTCTACCAGACAGGTATCGCTCGTCGTTATTGCGCCGCTAGAAGGTCGTGAAGCTGCTTAATGGGCTGGTGACTCCGTCGCTCTTCCCAGAGGAGTCCGCCGATTCAACCTTGCTCGTTGCTATCACTATCACAAGTCGCGCAGCCGTCGGGTGTAGGACGTGGCGTAGGACGGAGAGCGAAATAGCAGAACAGGATCATCGGTGGGGGCGATGCCGTCAGCCATCACCAGAGGATCGTAGTTGATCTTGTAGCTTCCCGCTTCGGCCGATGGAGTCGCCGATGTGATCGTAAGCGTACCCGCCTTGATTTCCTTGCGGGTCTTCGGCCATAGAATTGTCGGATTCGTCTCCGGATCGCCCGGCTCTCCGATTGTGAGGATCATATCCCAAAGCACCGGCCCGTTCTTGGTGCGCTCGCTGAGCGCTCTTTCGAGAAAGTCGCGAGGCGCCGACTGCAACTCTGCATTGGACAACTGCTTCTCTCCGTCCCGCGGAACGAAGCGGAATTTCACCAGCGTGGTCTCTCCCTTTCTGTTGATGAATCGGAAGGTGTGAATCCCATAGTAGGCGCAGTTGGCATAGCTCGGCGGAGGATTGTTATCCGACAAGAATTTCGCCTGCCCGTCATTGTCCCGGTGTGAGGCCTTGAACGCCTCGAATTTCTCCGGATCCGGCTTGCCCGTTGCCGGATCCACCGTGAGAGCGATGAACTTATCGAGGAAAGTTTGCGGCATCGCGGCAAAGAACATCGGCGTGTGAATCATCGTCATATGATGCAGACCACCGTCGGCCATCCGGAACTGGAGTGCCATGCCACGAGGACTCTTCTCAGCGTCGGAAGCCTCGGGATCTCCGCCCGCGAGAGAGAAGCGCGCGACCACCTCCAGTGCCTTTCCCGAAAAAAGCTGGGAACGCGAATAGGTGGAGGCTTCGGGACTACCAACGAAAGAACCCAGTGCGCCTACCCCTTTGGTGTGGTTCCGGCGCTGACCACGCTGTACTCCATAGGCCCCTTCGAGGGCATCGATTACTTTATCTGCAGTGGCTTCAGTTTGCTTCTCATCCGCTTTCATGTCGTGCGACTGGGCAAGCGCTTCGGACGCACCGGAAGAGCCTGACGACAATATGGGCGCGATTCCTCCAGCCAGTGCGAAACGCCCAGCCTCCACGAGCAGTTCCCTTCGATTCTTCTTGGGCATGCCTGACTCCTTTCATTCCACGGTCAATACCCCCGTCACCGAAAAACCAAGGCCGCGTAAGTGCGCCGCTACTGCGTGGTAAAGGTTTTTATCGGGCTGGTGACTCCGTCGCTCTTGCCGCTAGCATCCAGCGACTCGAGGGTGTAATAGGTCGTCTTCGGCGGGAACTCGTACTGACCTGCCCCCCGCGTCCGCAGGGGGCAGGTCAAAGGGTGTCGCAAAGCCCAGGAAATTAGACATACGAATCTTCTTCCTAAGCGTGCGTCACAGACAAATGCACTTTGGGTCAGGGTCGCAGTCTACAGTCAGGCTTCGGAGTTTCTTTGGGAGATATAGCTCCAAAGAGCCCATCTGTCTCGCCGTTGATCCCGTCAGTGAAATAGAGGGTATCAGGACTCCCATTGTTTCCTCCGACCCCGAACGCGAGTGTCCACAGGCCACCCGGGTGGTTGTTGCCAATGTCGATGGGAAGCGTCCCGCGAAACTTACCGCTAGCAGGGTCGAAAACGTTGATCTCGCTATGCAGATAGCTGAAGTTGCCGATCAACAGATCACTGCCAAACCGGCCGAAACTGGGCGGTGCCAAGGTTATACCCCAAGGCGCAGCAAATCGAAGGCCGCCGTCCAGCTCTTTGATGAAGTTGCCGCTTTCATCAAAAATCGCCACGGCCCCTGCACCCAACGGGGCACTGGTCTGGGCGGCGTGTCCCGCGGGCGCATAGGTCACGTAAACGTCGCCGCTGATGTCCGCCACGTTGAAGGGAACAAGGCCAGCTGGCAGGCAAGGGTCCACAAATGCGCCGGAGGCGAGGCTTACTGGGGCGAACGCGCTGTCGAAGACGTCGACGCTGCCGGTTCCTCCACCATTGGCGGCGTAAAGTTGCGTTTGTGCGCCGTTAGTCGCTAACCCCGTGTACAGGGCCCCGGGGGTCGTGACCTGGATAAAGGCTGTCGTGCCAGCGTCCCAGGCCGAAATGGTTCCGTTCAAATTGGCGAAGATGAAATGTGCTGGACCACCGTCACCGCCATTTTTCACGAGGAAAGAGGAAGCATTGGAGTTGCTGGCTTGACCAGTGGGTCCTTGAGGTCCCTGGGCTGTTGTCGGGATTAGAACGAAGCCAACTGGCGGGTTAATGTTCACCTTGCTGACATTCGTCGCGTCCGTAACGGCATAGAGGGTAGTCGTGTTTTTCGCCTGGTTCGAGACCCAGAAAGGGCTCGTGGGGCTGTGCGAAACGCCCCAGGGGTTGACAAGTTCGGAGTCGGTGATCGCGGCCAGTCCAGGGATGTCCGAAACCAGATTGGTTTGGACAAATTCATGTTCATGGCCTTCCTGTTCACGGCCGCCGTCAGAACGAGCAGTCATGGTCACCATTACTACAAAAGCCGAGCCCAATAAGAGACGACCCAACCATCGTGAATTCATCGGATTCTCCTTTCCGTAAGCGTTTTTCTGAACTAAGAGGTCTCCAAGCGTCCGAACTGAACGCCTGGATGTATAAGCTCTCCCCGCTACGAGGTGGTGAAACTTTTTACCGGGCTGGTGACTCCATCGCTCTTGCCAGCGGAGTCCACCGACTCTACCTTGTAGTAGAAGGTCGTTTTAGGTGGGAGTTCATACAGGTTTACGCGGAACACCGTCTCCGAATGGGTAGGGTTCAATCGGATTGGATTTTTGGCCGTTTGGTTCAGGTCTTTTGGATTCGTGCCATAGTGCACAACGCCATAGTGAACGGGCACTCCACCGGGATTGTTTACC
>DATHMM010000002.1:0-5825 GCA_035487095.1 Candidatus Sulfotelmatobacter sp. | reverse complement strand
AGGTAGAGCCCTCGCTGGCTAATGCCGCTCGCGGTAGTCGCTATCAGTTCGAGCGTCTGGGATATTTCTGCGTCGATCCAGATTCGAAGCCCGGCAAGCCCGTGTTCAACCGCACGGTGGCGCTGAAAGATACCTGGGCGAAGGTGGAGAAGAAGCAAACCTCGAAAAGGTGAGGCCGCGTGCACTTAGTCATTCTTGCCACATTTCTCGGGATCTCCCGCGCCGTAGTCTCGATGTGCGGCGCCGGCATCCTGCTTCTCCTGATTGCCTCGTGGGCCGCGAAGACCGATATCGCGCAGGCCCGCGGCTTCGACAAGGTCGTGGCCTTGAGCAATTTGTGTTTCGCCGCTCCCTTGGCGGTGTTCGGCGCGGAGCATCTTTCAGAGGCAAGATCCATCATGCTCGGCGTGCCTTCATACATGCCGTGGCATTTGTTTTGGGCGTATTTCGTCGGCTGTGCGCTGCTCTCGGCGTCGTTAAGCATCGCCACCAGAATTCAGGTCCGCTGGTCAGGCCTGCTGTTCGGAATCATGATGGTTCTTTTTGTGGCGATGTTGCATGTCCCGCGCGCTCTCGCGAGCCCTCAAGATCGGTTTGCGTGGACGATTGTTATCCGCGAAATGTCGTTTGCGGGCGGAGGCTGGATTGTTGCCGGAGAAGCCATGCGCGAGCACGGCCGCGGACAAGGCGGAGGCAAGCTCATTACCGTGGGACGCGTACTGGTCGCGATCGCCGCTATATTTTTTGGGGTGGAGAACTTTCTGCACACAGCGAACGTTCCCGGAGTCCCGCTCGAAAAACTCCTGCCCGCGTGGATTCCGGCGCACCTGCTCATCGGCTATCTGACGGGCGTGATTCTCTTTGTCGCCGGGGTGGCGATCCTGGTCGGCAGAAAAACTCGGCTAGCGGCAACGTATCTGGGCACCTGGCTTGTGCTGGAGGTCTTGTTCATCTACGGGCCAATCCTGATTGCGGCGCTGGGCGATCCGAGCACCGGTGTCAAAGTTGAGGGGATCAACTATTTCTTCGACACGATGCTGTTTGCTGGAGCGATTCTCGCAGTCGCCAGCGCCACGCCGCGTACCGATTAACACTTGATTCCTAGTTATGCACGTGCGGGCTCTGCGCGGGGTTGGCGTGGTGCTCGGGCGGTTCTTTCACGACCTTCACTTCAAAACTCACCGGCAAGTTCTTCGGAGGATAGCAGGCGGCATTATCACAGGCCTGATAGCGCAGGACGCCGTGCATCACGTATTTCCCGGGCACGACCGAGTGCAGCGGATGCACTCCCACGGCGATGGTGAAGTCTCCGCTATAAACATTCAGCGCTTCGTCGGGCGAGAAAGGGAAACTCCGATCTTTGCCCGCGGGATATTGAGTCTTTCCCAGGACAATGTCCGTGGGAACGTCGATCCTCAAGGAGGTCGGGATGAGGAATTCCGACTTGGGAGTGTTCGAGTTGATGTGGTAGCCCGGCGGGACGCGAAAATTCAAGTTCACCATGGTCTGCGCGGCGCGGGGGGCTGTTGTCAGCGGCACCGCGGCGAAGGCGAGGGTCGGAGCTTTGCCGGCGGTTTGCGCTCCGCCAGGAAGCGCGCTCAATGAAGCAATGAGCAGGAGCAATCCCAACGTCGTTCGCTGTTTCGTGCGTCGGCGATTCGTCTTGTGATTCATCTTTGCTAGTGTCAGCGAGAGCGGGCCGCGAGTGAAGCGCGCTCCATGAAATAGTAGAGCAATCGCCGCCTGAAGTGCTGTTACTTCAGAACAGGGCCGTTCTCCCCTGCTTGATGCACCGACGCTTCGCTTTTTGCGGCTTGCGTATCGAGCGCCTTCCTGACTGCATCCTCGATTTCCGCCTTGCCCCTCAGCCCGATAATTTTGTCGACGATCTTGCCGTCCCGCGAAATCAGGAAGCTTTCCGGCAACGCCGGAACCCCGCCATACTGGTCGCCCACCGATTCTTTTCCAATCAGAATGGGATAATTCACGCCCATATCTTTGGCGAACTTGCTGATGTCTTCCTTGCTGGCGTCATCCATTGCCACGCCGACAATCTGCAATCCCTGCGAGCCGTACTGATTCTGCAGATCAACGAACCAGGGCATTTCGATTTTGCACGGGCCGCACCAGGTGGCCCAGAAGTTAAGCAGCACCGCCTTGCCGCGAAGGTCGGAAAGGCGGAGAGATTTGCCATCAAGCGATTCCAAAGAAAAATCGGGAGCGAGAGCGGACTGGGTGAGTCGCGGCGCCGAACCGGCTCCAGTGCGCCGCGCCTGGTGATAGCCGAAGTAAAGCATCAGCGCCGCCACGAACGCCACCACTACCAGGATGAGAGGGTTACGGCTCCCTTTACTGGGTGGCTGGTCCGGGCTCGGGTGGACTCCGTTGGAGACCGGGGGCAGCGCGGGCGGCTGTCCCGTGCTTGGTACGGGTTCGATGGTGCCGGGTGATGTTTCCATTTGCAAACTCCTTATGCGCAACCAAATCCTAAAAATAGATTACTCCCCAACCGACCTATAAGGCGAAGCGGTTGAGGAACGAAAGCCAATTCGAAATCAAAGTAAAACGGCCAATCACAAGCAATACTCCAAGCGCGATCAGCAAGCCGCCGCTGGCAACCTCCAAAGCATGCATATGGGAGCGGAAGCGGCTGTAGAACTTCAGGAAACGCTCCATCAGAAGAGCGGTCAGCAGGAACGGCATGGCAAGTCCGAGTGAATATACCGCGAGCAGTAAAGCACCTTTGACCAGAGTGCTTTGTTCCGCGGCGACAGCGAGAATTCCTGACAGAATCGGGCCCAGACACGGAGTCCAGCCGAAAGCAAAGGCGAAACCGATCACAAATGCACCCAGAGGAGTGCTGCTGCCTTTCACATTGTGCAAGCGGGCATCGGTATAGAGGGCTTTGATCTTGAAGAGGCCGGTCAGGTGCAATCCGAAAATGATGATGACGACGCCAGCGATCCTCGCCAACACGTGCTTGTACATGCCGAGCACTTGGCCGACACTGGTTGCCGCCAAGCCGAGGGCGATAAAAACTACGCTGAAGCCGAGGATAAACACTACGGAATTCACCATCACTCGGCGCATCAGGTTGGCCTGTGGTGCCTTTAGTTCCTCCAAACCAACGCCGGAGATCATAGAAAGATATCCCGGCACCAACGGCAGGACACAAGGCGACAGAAACGAAGTTAGGCCGGCAAAAAAGGCGAGAATTATCGAAGGAGATGGAATGGTCGACATGCGTCTTTAATTCTACCTGCCGGAGTTCTTCTCCGTAATCAATGAGACGATTGGAATGGTGTTTAGTTGCATGCAGGCGCCGAATTTCTATCTGGCGTTATTTCGCCGGCGCCTGGGCAGGCGACGCGTCGGATGGCTCGCCCAGCTCAGGTGTAGACCCCGACAGCATCTTGCGCAGAAACCCGAGGGGCATGACGGCCGTCAATACGGCGCGATCGCCGCCGTCCGTTACTTTCAGACTATCGAAGAACGCTTTCACATCGGGATCGGTGCCGCGGGCTCCGACGGAGGTTTCCGCAGAGCGGGTCAGACCGACGAAGACGTTTACCTTATCCGTGACGGCGCGCGCCTCGTCGGGCGTCCCGGTAAAGGCTTCGGCGCGGAGGTGAACCGCGTCAGCTCTTAAGTGAAGCGGGCTGAGATAGCTTCCTGAGACGACGAGCGTAGCCGGGCCGGCAAACATTGTTTTCCAATCGCGAGCTTCAGGTGAAGAGGGATCAACGCGCGCCACCACCCAAGCCAGACTGCCAAGTTGAACGTGCTTGAAGTATTGCCGCAAGAGCGACGGGCCTCCAAACGGCGAAGCCAGCCGTTTCGACCGGTCGACGATTCCCCGGATGACGGCCGGGTCGTCGTGATTGGAGGCGGCCACGGAATCGGCGCTCAGCACCGCGACCCGCAACGATCTGCCTTCCAAGACAATCGTGAAGATATCGACCGAGTGATAGCTTTCGACCGACTGGGCGATCTGCCGCAGATAGGCAGTGACGCGCTCGCCTTGAAATCTTCCTTCGAGCACCTCAGAAAAGCGCACCTCTGGAGAGGAACTGCCGGTTCCTCCGCCTGGCCAACTCGCCGGGTAGTGGACGGCAAAGGCGGCTTCGTCGAGATCGCGTTCGAACTCAAAACCGGTATCGCGGATGAAGCGTTCGTACTCCGGATCGTGGCTGACGGAAGGCAGCTTCTTTCCCGCGTTCAGTTTCCGCGCCCGGCCGAGATCGAGGTAGAAAAATGCGTCCCCCCCGGGCAATAAACGGGCGGGCTCCGGAGGAGCGTGCTTGCGCAGTTGGACCGCAAGGGTCACGGCCGCGGCAACGACCACGACGACCAGCGCGATGGGGAAGGTTCGCCTAATTCGCATGGAATGCGGTCAGGGAAGAAATGATAACACCGGGCGGAGGGCGTGTCAGGAGCTGGGAGTCGAGAGTGGGCTTCGCTCAGTTCTTCAGAGACAGTGAAGCAACATCAAAGCCGTAATTGGCGGCTACAATGGTCGATGACCATGAAAAAGACGCTACGCTTCATAGCAAGAACAGCCGCCTTACTCCTCTGTGTTGGTGTCACCCTTCACTCGTTTGCTCAGTCCCGCGTTGTCCAAGCTCAAGTTCACTCATCCGGTTTGGATCGTAACCTCTTCGGGGATTCGTCCGATCAACCTGTCGGGATCTACCTTCCAGCCGCCTACGCTGCCGAGCCGCAGCGGCGCTTTGCTGTCATTTACTTCCTACACGGCTACACCGACACGCCGGCACTGAAGGTTGCTGAAATCGTCCAGCAGATGATGGATAAGCAAATTGCGGCGCACGCGGTTGAACCGATGATCATTGTTGCGCCCAATGGGCTGAACAAGTTACTTGGAAGTTTCTACACGAATTCGTCCGCCACTGGAGATTGGGAAGACTACGTGGTTCGGGACGTCGTGGCGTATGTCGATTCTCACTATCGCACCCTCGCCTCTCCCGACTCTCGCGGGATCGGCGGACACTCCATGGGTGGCTACGGCTCCCTCATGCTTGCATTCAAACACCCAGATGTTTTCGGCTATGTGTATGCAATGAGTCCGTGTTGCACTATTTTGGCGGGGGATCTGGCGCTAGGCAGTAAGGTTTGGGAACAAGCCCAGAGCGTGAAGGCGGTATCGGAACTGCCTGGCATGATCGAACATGGCGAACTATTAAGCGCAGCTATGCTCGCGGCGCAAGCAGCCTTTACTCCAGACCCCCAGAAACCATTCCCTTTCTCTGATTCACCAGTCCGGAGGGACGGCAATCATTGGGTCCCTGACCCCGTGGTTTTCCCGGAATTCCAATCCCACATCGTGGTAAACGCAGTTCCCGGCCTGCTGCCAAAAATCTATAAGCTGAAGGGCATCTACATTGATTACGGTGCTCAGGACGAGTACACCCACATCCCAGTAGGAGCGCAGGCCTTATCGGCCGAATTGTCGACAGCGGGCGTTCCACATGTGCTCGACGTTTACGAGGGCAATCATTCCAGCAGAGTGCACGCGCAATTCGAGACCAAGGTGCTGCCCTGGTTTTCGACGCACTTGAAGCAATAGATCGACTCGTACGTGCGCCGAGCAGAAGAGCCCTCAAAAAACCAGCTGTCGGTTGCGTGAAATTTACCCGTTGTGATAACTTAACTAATTGTCCCGGACATCTGGAAGGGATCAAAGGGTATACTTGTGCCCGGAAGAGCACTTGTCCCCGCAATGCTGGCGTAGCTCAGTCGGTAGAGCACCTGATTTGTAATCAGGGGGTCAGGGGTTCAAATCCCTTCGCCAGCTCCAGTATACGAAG
>DATHMM010000001.1:0-3671 GCA_035487095.1 Candidatus Sulfotelmatobacter sp. | reverse complement strand
GCCGGCCGTTCCGCTCTCTCCGGAGAGCGTGTAGGGGTGGCTTTACGCCGCCCGCCGCAAGGCAACTACATACACCTCGGAAACAAACCCGTTGCGAGCGGCGCATTCCTGCGTCTCTCCGCAACCCGTTTCGTTTCCCTGAAAATCTGTAGCTCAGGCCTTCAGGCCTGAGGGTTTTCGCGGCAAGACCGCGAACCCTCGGCCGGCAATTCCTGACGCGCAGCAAAAAAAAGGAGCAAACCCATGCCACGCGTAAAACGCGGCACTAAACGCCGGGCCCGGCGTAAGAAGTATCTCAAACGGACCAAGGGCTTTTTCCTCACCAAGAGCAAGCTCTACCAGTCCGCGCAGGAAGCGGCCAATCGCGCGGATCGCTACGCAAAGCGCGACCGCCGCGTGAAAAAGCGCCAGTACCGCCGCCTTTGGATTCAGCGCGTCGGAGCCGCTGCCCGCCAGAACGGCATCACCTACGGCCAACTCATCCATGGCTTGAAGGCCGCGGGAATTGCCCTCGACCGCAAAGTCCTGGCCGATATTGCCGTTAAGGACGCCGCCGGCTTCACGCAACTCGCCGAAAAGGCCAAGGCGTTCATGCCCAAGCGAACCCCCAAGCCCGCAGCCAAGAAGGCTTAGCTCTCCTCACTCTGTAGGGGCGGGGCTTGCCCCGCCCTCGGTATCGGAACAAGGCTGAACGTTTGTCATCCCGAATCCGCACCTTTTGCGGGTGAGGGATCTGCTTCATTCTTTTTTGCTTCCGCAGGGGCGCGCAACCATGCCCCTGCGCTATATTCTTATCCGACCCATGTCGACACCGGATTCGAAGCTCTCGCAAACTCTCGCTTCTCTCGGCATCAGCTCCGCTGAAGGCCTGCAATCCCTTTTCGCGGAGATTCGCGCGCGATTCGACGCTGAAGCTGCACACGCCACCGACGAAGCCTCGCTCAAGACTTTCCGCGACGCGTGGCTGGGCCGCAAATCCGGTGTGATCACGCTGGTTACGGACAACTGGCTGAAGCCGGCTTCTTCGGAGTTGAAGCGCACCGTCGGCGCAGCATTGAACGAATTGCGCGCGCACGTCGATGCCCAGATGGAATCCCGTCGCGCCGCCGTTGAAAGCGGCGCCGATTCCGCCGCCTCCGCCAAAGATCGCATCGACCTTTCGCTTCCCGGCGTGATTCGCCCGATCGGCTCGCATCACCTCGTCCGCTCGGTGATGCAGGAAATCGAGGACATCTTTTTTTCCATCGGCTTCTCCGTCGTCGAAGGCCCGGAAATTGAGACGCCCTACTACAATTTTGAAGCGCTGAACATTCCCGAGCATCATCCGGTCCGCGACGATATGGACACCTTCTATCTCGACCTGCCCAAAGGCGCGCCGGGGCCGCTGCTTCTCCGCACCCACACTTCGCCCGTGCAGATTCGCACCATGGAAAAACGCCAACCTCCGGTGCGCGTGATCGTTCCCGGCAAGGTCTATCGCCGCGACAATCCCGATGCCACGCATTCGTTCGTGTTCCACCAGATCGAGGGACTTGCCGTCGACACGGATATCACGTTCTGCGATTTCACCGGCACCATCGAATATTTCGTAAAGCAGTTTTTCGGCGAAAGCGTGAAAACGCGCTTCCGGCCCAGCTATTTTCCGTTCACCGAACCCTCGGTGGAATTCGATGTCTCCTGTATTTTTTGCGGGGGCAGCGGCACAGGCGCCTCCGGCGCAGCCTGCGGCAAGTGCAAAGGCTCCGGCTGGATCGAGCTTTTCGGTGCCGGCATGGTCGATCCCGCTGTTTATGGGTTTGTGAACTACGACGCCAAAAAAGTGAGCGGGTTTGCCTTCGGCATGGGCATGGATCGCCTGGCAATGCTCAAGTACGGCATCGACGATATCCAGGTCTTTTTCCAGAACGACGTGCGTTTTCTTCGGCAATTTCCGTAGGCTGAGGATGGGCTGACTCAGGTTCGGATCGGGTTGACTAAGAACTGAAAACTGCTTACTAAAAAGTGTCCATGACCTTCGCCGATGCCAAACAGCGTTTCTCCAATCGCGTGGCGGACTACGTCCGTTACCGGCCCGGCTATCCGGCGGAACTCATTCCTTTGCTGAAAACCTGGGCCGACCTTCGCGCCGAACACACCGTCGCCGACATCGGCTCGGGCACCGGCTTGCTCAGTAAGCTGTTCCTCGATTTCGGTAATCGCGTGGTAGGTGTCGAGCCCAACGCCGAAATGCGCGCGGCGGGAGAGGAATTCCTCCGCGAGTTCCCGAATTTCAAAAGCGTCGCGGGTTCCGCAGAGGCCACCACGCTCCCCTCCGATTCCGTTGACTTCGTTGCAGCTGCCCAGGCGTTTCACTGGTTTCAAATGCCGGCGGCGCGCGACGAATTTCGCCGCATCCTTAGATCTGAAGGCCGCGTCCTGGTCATCTGGAACGAGCGGCTTCTTGATGAAACGGCATTTCTGCGCGAATACGAAGCCCTGCTTCTACGCTTCGGAACGGATTACTCCCGCGTCAGCGAAAGTTACCCGCGGGCGGAACAGATGCTCGAGTTTTATGCGCCGAATGATTTTACTTCCCATTCGCTTCCCAATTTCCAGCAATTCGATTTTGCTGGCCTCAGCGGCCGTCTGCGCAGCAGTTCTTATGCGCCGCCGCCTGGCCATCCGCAATTCGAACCGATGATGAAAGAACTTCGCAAGCTTTTCGATTCCCACCAGAAAGGCGGCGTGGTCCGCATGGAATACCGCACGCGCGTCTACGCTGGGAAACTGGATCACGACAGGACACGGGCATGAAGGTTTCCTACAGCTGGCTGAAAGAATTTGTGGACGTCACTGCCTCGCCCGGGGAAGTCGCCTCGCGGCTCGCGCTTTCCGGGACGAATATCGCCTCCATCGAAACCGGGCCGCACGGCGCGGTGATCGACGCGGAAATCACGTCCAATCGCCCCGATTGCCTGGGCATGCTTGGAATCGCCCGCGAAACTGGCGCCATCTACCGGCTTCCGTTGAAAACCAGTTCACCGAATCCCGCGGAATCCAAAACCGCTCGGGCCGCCGATGCCGTCAAAGTGAAGATTGAAGTGCCGGAACTTTGCGGCCGCTTCACCGCGCGCGTGATTCGCGGTGTGAAGATTCAACCCTCTCCGAAGTGGCTGAAGGATCGACTGGAAGCCGCCGGCACCGCCAGCATCAACAACGTGGTGGACATTTCCAATTACGTGATGCTCGAGCTTGGTCACCCACTGCACACTTTCGACTACGATAAAATACGCGATCACTCTATCGTTGTGCGCGGCGCGAATCCTCGTGCTTCCGGCACCCCCAACGCCACAGGCGAGAAAATCAAAACTCTCGATGGCATCGAACGTCTACTCGATCCCGGCACCTGCGTAATCTGCGATGGCGACGGCTCGCGCATCGTGGGCATTGGCGGCGTTATGGGCGGCGCCGAAACCGAAATTTCCTTTTCCACCAAAAATGTTTTGATTTAATGCGCCTGGTTCGATCCCATTGCCATTCGTCGGGCCACTCGGTCGCTTAAGCTCCACACCGAGGCTTCGACGCGCTTTGCTCGCGGCGCCGATCCTGAAATGGCCGAGCTGGCTTCGCGCCGATGCGCCGAATTGATTTTGCAGCTAGCGGGCGGCGAATTACTCGCCGGTGTCGCGGAT